>NZ_JAXCHC010000030.1:0-252 GCF_037027545.1 Serratia sp. 201
GTGTAAGTGCAGCGATGCATTGAGCTAACCAGTACTAATGATCCGTGAGGCTTAACCTTACAACACCGAAGGTGTTTTTAGAGAGATTTTCAGCGAAGTTCCGAGATTGGTTCTGATGGCTTCACGGAAGTGAGGCGGTTGGAATGAAACAGAATTTGCCTGGCGGCAATAGCGCGGTGGTCCCACCTGACCCCATGCCGAACTCAGAAGTGAAACGCCGTAGCGCCGATGGTAGTGTGGGGTCTCCCCATG
>NZ_JAXCHC010000031.1:0-238 GCF_037027545.1 Serratia sp. 201
TTTTTTGCATCCGAAGATGCTGGATATCGTCTTGTGGAGTGCCCACACAGATTGTCTGATAAATTGTTAAAGAGCAGTGAGTTAGGCGCTTTCGCTTGCTAACTCGAGGTGGCGTATATTACGCTTTTCACCCGGAGAGTCAAGCGTTTATTTCGCTTTTCTCTCGCTGACCCGGCGGCTTGTCAGTCGTTGTTCCCGGTCAGTGGAGGCGCATTATAGGGAGTTCTCGGCGGGCCGC
>NZ_JAXCHC010000032.1:0-222 GCF_037027545.1 Serratia sp. 201
GAGTGGACTTGAACCACCGACCTCACCCTTATCAGGGGTGCGCTCTAACCACCTGAGCTACAAGCCTATAAAGGTATTTCTGCTCGTTACTTTCTATCAGACAATCTGTGTGAGCACGCCACTCGAATCAATATCTTTAGGTAAGGAGGTGATCCAACCGCAGGTTCCCCTACGGTTACCTTGTTACGACTTCACCCCAGTCATGAATCACAAAGTGGTAAG
>NZ_JAXCHC010000033.1:0-222 GCF_037027545.1 Serratia sp. 201
CTTACCACTTTGTGATTCATGACTGGGGTGAAGTCGTAACAAGGTAACCGTAGGGGAACCTGCGGTTGGATCACCTCCTTACCTAAAGATATTGCTTCGAGTGGCGTGCTCACACAGATTGTCTGATAGAAAGTAACGAGCAGAAATACCTTTATAGGCTTGTAGCTCAGGTGGTTAGAGCGCACCCCTGATAAGGGTGAGGTCGGTGGTTCAAGTCCACTC
>NZ_JAXCHC010000034.1:0-216 GCF_037027545.1 Serratia sp. 201
GTGCCAGTGCCGCGGCAACCGCGGCTTTGCGCGGGTCTTCCTCGACGGCAGCCGGAGCCGGTTCCGCCGCTGCAGGAGCATCCGCCTGTTGCGCGGCTTTCTTGGCTTTTACACGTGCCAGTGCCGCGGCAACCGCGGCTTTGCGCGGGTCTTCCTCGACGGCAGCCGGAGCCGGTTCCGCCGCTGCAGGCGCAGCCGCCTGTTGCGCGGCTTTCT
>NZ_JAXCHC010000035.1:0-202 GCF_037027545.1 Serratia sp. 201
TTTTACACTCGAATTTATCAATTCGCGTGTAAACGGTTAAATCATATATCCTTTAACAATTTTGCAACAAGCACAGGGATTGAAAATCCCCGTGTCCTTGGTTCGATTCCGAGTCCGGGCACCACTAATTCTGCATCAATGCACACTGGTTAAAGGATGAGAACTTTAACGGGTGGTTAATACGGAATCGACTTGTCAAAGT
>NZ_JAXCHC010000003.1:0-672186 GCF_037027545.1 Serratia sp. 201
TTTGCCTGGCGGCAATAGCGCGGTGGTCCCACCTGACCCCATGCCGAACTCAGAAGTGAAACGCCGTAGCGCCGATGGTAGTGTGGGGTCTCCCCATGCGAGAGTAGGACACTGCCAGGCATCAAATTAAGCGTGCTGATATGGCTCAGTTGGTAGAGCGCACCCTTGGTAAGGGTGAGGTCCCCAGTTCGACTCTGGGTATCAGCACCACTTTATTTAAAGTGGGTTTAGAAGTTCGGCAGAAAAAAAGAATTTGCTTGGCGGCAATAGCGCGGTGGTCCCACCTGACCCCATGCCGAACTCAGAAGTGAAACGCCGTAGCGCCGATGGTAGTGTGGGGTCTCCCCATGCGAGAGTAGGACACTGCCAAGCATCAAATAAAACAACAAGCCTCATGCAAAAGCATGGGGCTTTTTGTTTTGTCTGTTATTTGGTGTTCTGCTCGAGCATGGGCATGCGAAAGGCCCGTCGGGAACGGGCCTTAACGCCGCTTGCGGCGGCCCCGCAGGGGAGAGTCTCAGGATGAGACGAATACTGTAGGACACTGCCAAGCACCAAATAAGCCAAGAGGCCATCCGAAAGGATGGCCTTTTTGCTTTCAGTACCTCTCATCCTCCCTGCCAAAGATCCTGACGCAGTTCGCGCAATGAAACATTTTCACCTTTCCGCTGAATGCTCGACAGCGACGGAAAAAAACGCTATCTTCGGGCATCTAGAAGTCTAAACGTATAAATGGATGTGTGAGGGTTAAGCAATGCCGATTCGTGTTCCTGATGAGTTACCTGCGGTCAATTTCTTGCGTGGTGAGAATGTCTTCGTGATGACATCCTCGCGGGCAAAAACACAGGAAATCAGGCCGCTGAAAGTGCTGATCCTTAACCTGATGCCAAAGAAGATCGAAACGGAAAACCAGTTTCTGCGCCTGCTTTCCAACTCGCCGCTGCAGATTGATATCCAGCTGCTGCGCATCGACAGCCGCGAATCGAAGAATACGCCGGCCGAGCATCTGAATAACTTCTACTGCGACTTCGAGGATATCCAGAATGAGAACTTCGATGGCCTGATTGTCACCGGCGCGCCGCTGGGGCTGGTCGATTTCTGCGATGTTGCCTACTGGCCGCAGATCGAACGGGTGATCGACTGGGCTAAGAACCACGTTACCTCCACGCTGTTCGTGTGCTGGGCGGTACAGGCGGCGTTGAATATTCTGTACGGCATTCCCAAGATAACGCGCGAGGTGAAGCTCTCCGGGGTTTATCCGCACCAAACGCTACAGCAGCATGCGTTGCTGACGCGCGGCTTCGACGAAAGCTTCCTGGCGCCGCATTCACGCTATGCCGATTTCCCGACCGAGGTGATTCGCCAATATACCGACCTGGACATCCTGGCCGAATCCGAGCAGGCCGGCGCCTACCTGTTCGCCAGCAGGGATAAGCGCCTGGCGTTCGTCACCGGCCATCCGGAATACGATACAATGACGCTGGCGGGAGAGTATTGTCGCGACAACGAAGCTGGCCTCGATCCTGCCGTACCGCTCAACTACTTCCCCGATGACAACCCCGCACTGACACCGAAAGCCACCTGGCGCAGCCATGGCCACCTGCTGTTTTCCAATTGGCTCAACTATTACGTCTACCAGATCACGCCTTACGATCTGCGCCATATGAATCCGACGCTCGACTGATCTTTTCTGCCTGCCGGCGGCTGAATCGAGGCCGCCGCATTGCTCATCCTCTGCCCGATCCTCTTTTTACCCGTCAATTTTCCCAAAAAACCATTGCCTAACAACACGTTATCCCGTCTTTGCAATTCTATTGGAACCGATTTCCTTACCTGTTGACCGTGTTATTTACCCTAACCAATTGATAATAAAGTGTTAATAAAATATTTAATAATAAAATGGAAATGGTTTTTGATTTTTATTTTTTGTTGAGTATTCTTAGAGCTATCGGGATGAGATCTGACCAGTTGAGGATCGTTTCATCCGCCCTGATCCACAGTGATTTCTGATGAAAATGCGCCGGTCGCTCGGGTGCAACGATGGGAAGGAGCAAGGTCATGACGCAACAGATAGCAGGCACGGAGTTAAGGTTTACGCAGGGTTTCGCCGCTGCGGAGCGCCAGGTGTTAACGGACGAAGCGGTTGAATTCCTGGCGGACCTGGTGGGGAAATTCACGCCGCGGCGCAACGAGCTGCTGGCGGCGCGTGTCCGCTGGCAACAAAATATCGATCGCGGTGAACTGCCGGGATTTATTTCGGAAACCGCTTCCATTCGTGAAGGTGACTGGCAAATCCGCGGCATTCCGCAAGACCTGCGTGACCGCAGGGTCGAGATCACCGGGCCGGTCGAGCGCAAGATGGTGATCAATGCGCTGAACGCCAACGTAAAAGTGTTTATGGCGGACTTCGAAGACTCGCTGGCGCCAAGCTGGGACAAAGTCATCGACGGTCAAATCAACCTGCACGATGCGGTTAACGGCACCATCTCCTACACCAATGAAGCCGGCAAGATCTACCAGCTGAAACCGAATCCGGCGGTGTTGATCGCTCGCGTGCGCGGCTTGCACCTGCCGGAGAAACACGTCTTGTGGCGTGATGAAGCCATCCCCGGCGGCCTGTTCGATTTCGCGCTGTACTTCTACCACAACTATCGCCAGCTGTTGGCCAAGGGCAGCGGCCCGTATTTCTACCTGCCGAAAACCCAGTCCTGGGAGGAAGCGGCCTGGTGGAGCGATGTCTTCAGCTTTACCGAGGATCGTTTCGATCTGCCGCGCGGCACCATCAAGGCGACCGTGCTGATCGAAACCTTGCCGGCGGTGTTCCAGATGGACGAGATCCTGTATCACCTGCGCGATCACATCGTCGGTCTGAACTGCGGCCGTTGGGATTACATCTTCAGCTACATCAAAACGCTGAAGAACCACGGCGATCGCGTGCTGCCGGATCGTCAGTCGGTGACCATGGAAAAACCTTTCCTCAGCGCCTATTCGCGCCTGTTGATCAAAACCTGTCATAAGCGCGGCGCGTTCGCCATGGGCGGCATGGCGGCGTTTATCCCGAGCAAAGACGCCGAAAAAAACGCCTGGGTGCTGAACAAGGTACGGGCGGACAAAGAGCTGGAGGCCAACAATGGCCACGACGGCACCTGGGTGGCGCACCCGGGCTTGGCGGACACGGTGATGGAGGTGTTCGGCAACGCATTGGGCGATCGTCAAAACCAGCTGGACGTGCTGCGTGAGCAGGATGCGCCGATCAGCGCCGCACAGCTGCTGGAACCGTGCGACGGCGAACGCACCGAAGCAGGGATGCGCGCCAATATCCGCGTGGCGGTGCAGTACATTGAAGCCTGGATCTCCGGCAACGGCTGCGTGCCGATTTACGGTTTGATGGAGGATGCGGCGACGGCGGAGATCTCCCGCACGTCTATCTGGCAGTGGATCCACCACGAGAAGAGCCTGAACGACGGGCGCCCGGTCACCAAGGCGCTGTTCCGCCAGATGCTGCAAGAAGAGATGTTGGTGGTGCGTGAAGAAGTAGGGGAAGCGCGCTTTAACGCCGGCCGGTTCGAAGAGGCGGCGAGCCTGATGGAGCGCATCACCACGCAAGATGAATTAATCGATTTCCTGACGCTGCCCGGCTATGAGCTGCTGGCCTGAATTTTCCCAATCAACCCTACATGACTGAAAGGATAAAAATTATGTCTACCTCTCGCTCTCAACAGATCCAGCAGCTGGAACAGGAATGGAAATCGGCCCGTTGGGAAGGCATTACCCGCCCCTATAGCGCCGAAGACGTGATCAACCTGCGCGGTTCGGTCAACCCGGAATGCACCCTGGCGCAAAACGGCGCCGCCAAACTGTGGGCATTGTTGAACGGCAAGGCGCGCAAAGGCTACGTGAACTGCCTGGGCGCGCTGACCGGCGGCCAGGCGCTGCAGCAGGCCAAAGCCGGCGTCGAGGCCATCTACTTGTCCGGTTGGCAGGTGGCGGCCGACGCCAACAGCGCGGCGGCCATGTACCCTGACCAATCGCTGTATCCGGTGGACTCGGTGCCGAAGGTGGTCGAGCGCATCAACAACACCTTCCGCCGTGCCGATCAGATCCAATGGGCGAACCAGATTGAGCCGGGCAGCAAAGGGTACACCGATTATTTCCTGCCGATCGTCGCCGATGCGGAAGCCGGCTTCGGCGGCGTGTTGAACGCCTTTGAGCTGATGAAAGCGATGATTACCGCCGGCGCCGCCGGGGTGCACTTCGAAGATCAGCTGGCGGCGGTGAAGAAATGCGGCCATATGGGCGGCAAAGTGCTGGTGCCGACGCAAGAAGCGATCCAGAAACTGGTCGCCGCGCGCCTGGCGGCCGACGTGCTCGGCGTGCCGACGCTGGTGATCGCCCGTACCGACGCCGATGCGGCCGACCTGCTGACCTCTGACTGCGATCCGTATGACAGCGCCTTCGTCACTGGCGAGCGTACGGCGGAAGGCTTCTTCCGCACCCATGCCGGCGTCGAACAGGCGATCAGCCGCGGCCTGGCCTATGCCCCTTACGCCGATATGGTGTGGTGCGAAACCTCAACGCCGGATCTGGATGCCGCCCAGCGCTTCGCCGACGCCATCCACGCCAAATATCCAGGCAAGCTGTTGGCCTACAACTGCTCGCCATCGTTCAACTGGAAGAAGAACCTCGACGACCAGACCATCGGCCGCTTCCAGCAGGCGCTGTCGGACATGGGCTACAAGTATCAGTTCATCACGCTGGCGGGCATCCACAGCATGTGGTTCAACATGTTCGACCTGGCGCACGCCTATGCGCAGGGCGAGGGGATGAAACACTACGTCGAGAAGGTGCAGCAGGCGGAGTTCGCCGCGGTGGATCGCGGTTACACCTTCGCGTCGCACCAGCAGGAGGTGGGTACCGGCTACTTCGACAAGGTCACCACCGTCATTCAGGGCGGCGCCTCTTCGGTCACCGCGCTGACCGGTTCGACGGAAGAACAGCAGTTCTGATGCGGCAAGCTTGAAGACGTTTCACCCGGAGCCTGCATGCGCAGGCTTCTTTTTCTGGCGGGGGTAAGGATGGCGGCAAAACTGGAGTTGTTGATCGCTCAGACGATCCTGCAGGGCTTCGATGCGCAGTACGGCCGCTTTCTGGAAGTGACCGCTGGCGCGCAGCAGCGCTTCGAGCAGGCGGACTGGCCGGCGGTACAGCAGGCGATGAAAAAGCGCATCCATCTGTATGACCATCACGTTGGCCTGGTGGTGGAGCAGCTTAAATGCATCACCGGGCAGAAATATTTCGACGCCGACTTCCCCAGCCGGGTTAAAGCGGTTTATATCGACCTGCTGCCGGACTATCCGCGTTTCGAGATCGCCGAAAGCTTCTTTAACTCGGTCTATTGCCGGCTGTTCAAGCACCGCGATCTGACGCCGGACAAGCTGTTCGTCTTCAGTTCGCAGCCGGAACGGCGCTTTCGCGACATACCGCGTCCGCTGGCGCGCGATTTTACCCCCAATGGCGATCTGCCGGCGATGCTGCGCAGCGTGCTGAGCGATCTGCCGCTGCGGCTGCCGTGGGAGGACTTGGCGCGCGATATTCGCGACATCACTCAGGCGCTGCAACGCGCCTTCAGCGCACCGCAGCTGGCGGGCGCAACCTTCCAGATAGCCAACGAACTGTTCTATCGCAACAAGGCCGCCTGGCTGGTCGGCAAGCTGCGCCTGGCCGACGGTGTTTATCCGTTCTTGCTCCCGATCCACCACAGCGAGTCGGGCGCGCTGTTTATCGATGCCTGCCTGACCGGAAAGGCCGAGGCCAGCATTGTCTTCGGCTTCGCCCGCTCTTATTTCATGGTCTACGCGCCGCTGCCGGCGGCGATGGTGGAGTGGCTGCGCGAGATCCTGCCGGGCAAAACCACCGCCGAGCTGTACATGGCGATCGGCTGCCAGAAGCACGGTAAAACCGAATGCTATCGCGAATACCTGACCTTTATGGCGCACTCACAGGAACAGTTCATCATCGCGCCGGGCGTGAAAGGCATGGTGATGCTGGTGTTCACCCTGCCGTCCTTCGATCGGGTGTTTAAAGTGATCAAGGATGAGTTCGCCCCGCAAAAAGAGGTGACGCAGGCGCAGGTGATGGCTTGCTATCAGCTGGTGAAAGAGCACGATCGCGTCGGGCGCATGGCGGATACCCAGGAGTACGAAAATTTCGTCGTCGACAAGGCGCGTCTCAGCCCTGAGCTGTTGGCGGAGCTGCGGCGTGAAGTGCCGGGCAAGCTGGAAGATCTCGGCGATCGCATCGTGATCAAACATTTGTATATGGAACGGCGCATGACGCCGCTGAACCTGTATCTGGAGCAGGCCAACGACCAGCAGATGCGCGATGCGATTGAAGAGTACGGCAATGCGATCAAGCAGTTGGCCGCCGCCAATATCTTCCCCGGCGATATGCTGTTCAAGAACTTCGGCGTGACGCGCCACGGGCGGGTGGTGTTCTACGACTACGACGAGATTTGCTACATGACCGAGGTCAACTTCCGCGACATTCCGCCGCCGCGTTATCCGGAGGACGAGCTGGCCAGCGAGCCGTGGTACAGCATCGCGCCCAACGACGTGTTCCCGGAAGAGTTCCGCCACTTCCTGTGCGGCGATCGGCGCATTCGGCAGGTGTTTGAGGAGCTGCACAGCGATCTGTTTACCGCGGAGTATTGGCGCGGGTTGCAGCAGCGCATCCGCGAGGGGCATGTGGAAGACGTGTTCGCTTATCGCAAGAAGCAGCGGTTCAGCCAGCGCAGCGGGGCGGCGCTGCCGGCCGCCACCGCTGCGATGTAACTCAGGCCTGGGCGCCCGCGACGGCGGTGCGCGCCAGTTCGGTAATGCGCGCGTAGTCGCCGCTTTCGAGCGCATCCGCCGGCACCAGCCAGGAGCCGCCGATGCACAGCACGCTTTTCAGCGCCAGATAGCTGCGGTAATTGTCCGGCGAGATGCCGCCGGTCGGGCAGAAACGCACCTGCGGGAACGGGCCGCCGATCGCCTGCAGCGCTTTTACGCCGCCGTTGGCTTCCGCCGGGAAGAATTTAAATTCGCGCAGGCCGTAATCCATGCCCTGCATCAGTTCGGAAACGGTGCTGATGCCCGGAATCAGCGGAATGGACCCGGCGGTGGCCGCCTTGAGCAGCTCGTCGGTCAATCCTGGGCTGATGGCGAACTGCGCGCCGGCCTCGGTCACTTCCCGCAGCTGCTGCGGATTGATCACCGTACCGGCGCCGATGATCGCTTCCGGCACCTCTTGGGCGATGGCGCGAATGGCGTCCATGGCGCAGGCGGTGCGCAGCGTCACCTCCAGCACCCGCACGCCGCCGGCGACCAGCGCTTTCGCCAACGGCACCGCATGTTCCAGCTTGTTGATCACGATGACCGGCACCACCGGCCCCGCCGTCAGGATCTGCTCGGCGCTTGTTGTCCACTTGTTCATGCTGACGTTCTCCTCTGTGGCCGCCGCCAGGCGGCGATGCGGCCAGGCTATCGATTAAAATTTGATGCAGCAGGCGCCCTGCTCGGCGCCTGACAGCTGGCTGCGCAGCGCGCCGAACAGCTCGCGGCCGCAGCCGATGTGTTCCGCGCTCAGATCGGGTTGGCATGGCGTGCGCCGCGCCAGCTCGTCGGCGTCGACCAGCACCTGCAGCTCGCCGCTGCGGCCGTTGACGCGGATCGGATCGCCGTCGCGCACTTTCGCCAGCAGGCCGCCGCTATAGGCTTCCGGGGTGACGTGGATGGCGGAAGGCACCTTGCCGGAGGCGCCGGACAGGCGGCCGTCGGTCACCAGCGCCACTTTGAAACCGCGATCCATCAGCACACCCAGCGGCGGCATCAGCTTGTGCAGCTCCGGCATGCCATTGGCCTGCGGCCCCTGGAAGCGCACCACCACCACGCAATCGCGATCCAGCTTGCCGGCTTCGAACGCTGGCACGATATCGTGCTGGCTGTCGAACACCACCGCCGGCGCTTCGATGATCTGGTTATCGGCGGGCACCGCCGAGGTTTTCATCACCGCGCGGCCCAGATTGCCGGCCATCACTTTGGTGCCGCCATGATGTTCGAACGGCTGGGCGACGCTGGCGATCACGCTGGCGTCGAGCGAGCCGGCCACGCCTTCGCGCCATACCAATTGGCCGTTGTCCAGCCACGGTTCCTGGGTGTAGCGGCGCAGGCCGAAACCGGCCACGGTGTGCACGTCTTCGTGCAGCAGGCCATGTTGCAGCAGCTCGCGCACCACCAGCGGCACGCCGCCGGCGGCCTGGAATTGGTTGATATCGGCCGGGCCGTTCGGGTAGATGCGGCACAGCAGCGGCACCGCCTCCGACAGCTCCGAGAAATCGTCCCAGGTGATGATGATGCCCGCCGCCCGCGCCATCGCCACCAGATGCATGGTCAGGTTGGTGGAGCCGCCGGTGGCCAGCAGCGAGACGATGCCGTTCACCACCACTTTCTCGTCCACCAGGCGGCCGATCGGCAGGTAGTTGCCGGCGGTATCGGTCAGTCGGGTCACCTGGCGCGCGGCGGCGTCGTTCAGCGCGTCGCGCAGCGGCGTGTCCGGATGGACGAAGGAGGCGCCCGGCAGATGCAGACCCATCACTTCCATCACCATCTGGTTGGTGTTGGCGGTGCCGTAGAAGGTGCAGGTGCCGATGCCGTGATAAGAGGCCGCCTCGGCCTCCAACAGCGCCAAACGGTCGGCCTTGCCCTCGGCGTACAGCTGGCGCACGCGCACTTTTTCCTTGTTCGGCAGGCCGCTGCTCATCGGGCCGGCCGGCACGAACAGCGCGGGCAGGTGGCCGAAGGAGAGGGCGGCCATCACCAGCCCCGGCACGATCTTGTCGCAGATGCCGAGGAACAGCGCGCCGTCGAACATATTGTGCGACAGGCCGACGGCGGCCGACATGGCGATCACGTCGCGGCTCATCAGCGACAGCTCCATGCCGTCCTGCCCCTGCGTCACGCCGTCGCACATCGCCGGCACGCCGCCGGCCACCTGGCCCACGGCGCCGACCGCTTTCAGCGCCTGCTTCAGCCGCTGCGGGTAGTGTTCGTACGGCTGGTGGGCCGACAGCATGTCGTTATAGGCGGTGATGATGGCGATATCGCTGCGCACCATGTTTTTCAGCGACGCCTTGTCATCAGGCTGACAGGCGGCGAAGCCGTGGGCCAGGTTGCCGCAGGCGAGCTGCGCGCGGTGGACGGTTTGGGCGCGGGCCGCCTCGATACGCGCCAGATAGGCGGCGCGGCTGGCCTGGGAACGGTCGATGATGCGCTGTGTGACACGGGACAAGGTTGGATTAATCATGCCTTCCTCACATTGCTGTTGTTATAGTCGCCGCCTGTGGCGGTGCCCCCGGGGGTGATTTGCAGCCCTGGTGTGCAAGGCCGGGGGCGATTTAGGATTTAAAACATCGTGAATGCAATCATGCCGATGGCGCCGCCGACGCTGCCCAGAAGGGTTTCCATCACCGTCCAGGTTTTCAGCGTTTGCAGCTCGTTGGCACCGGTGAATTTGCCGAACAGCCAGAAGCCGGCGTCGTTGACGTGGCTCAGCACGATGGAGCCGCCGGCGATGCAGATGGCCAGCGCGGCCAACTGCCCGCCGTTCAGCCCGAGCTGGCTGGTCACCGGCAGCACCAGGCCGACGGTGGTCAGGCAGGCGACGGTGGCCGAGCCCTGGATCACCCGCACCATGGCGGACAGCGCGAAGGCGGCCACGGCGATCGGCAGGCCGGCGCCGATCATGGCGTCACCCAGCGCCGGCCCTACACCGGAATCCACCAGGATCTGCTTGAACACCCCGCCGGCGCCGGTCATCAGCAGGATGATTCCGGCCGGCTGCACGGCGGCGGAGCAGATGGCCAGGGTCTGTTCGTTGCTCATGCCGCGCGGTTTCGCCAGACCGTAAATCACGATCAGGCAGGCCAGCAGAATGGCGGTGAACGGGTGGCCGATAAACTCCAGCCACTGCTGCAGCTGCGAACCCGGGGTGACCAGCCGCGCGCCGATAGTCTTCATGCCGACCAGTACCAGCGGGCACAGCACCAGCGCCAGGCTGAAGCCGAACGACGGCAGATTGCCCTTGGTCAGCGTCGGCTCGTTCTCTTCCGGCGGCATTGGCCAGTTGACGAAGCGGCTGATAAAGCTGCCGTACAGCGGGCCGGCGATCAGCATGCCGATCACTGCCGCCACCAGGCCGATGGCGATCATCCAGCCGAAATCGGCCTTCATCTGCGATGCCAGCAGCATCGGCACCGGCCCCGGCAGCAGGAAGGAGGCGGCAGCGGCCACACCGGCGAACAGCGGGATGGCCAGCTTGACGATATTGCCGTCGGTGCGGCGCGCCACGGCGAACACGATGCCGATCAGCAGCACCACCGCCACGTCGAAGAACAGCGGCAGCGCGCAGATCAGGCCGGCGATGCCGAGCGCGTAGTGCGCCTTGCTTTGTCCGAATCGTTTCAGCAATTGCGCCGCAATTTGATCGAGCGCGCCGACCTCATGCAGGATCTTGCCGAACATCGCCCCGAGCGCCACCACGATCGCCAGGAAGCCCAGCGTGTCGCCCATGCCTTTTTGCATGGTGTCGGCGATGTGTTCCAGCGGCATGCCGGAGAAGATGCCGGCGGCGATGGACACCAGCATCAGCGCGACGAAGGCGTGCATGCGTGCCTTCATCACCAGGAATAACAGCAGTAAAACCGAGCCGACTGCGGTACCGACCAGCGTTACGGTACTCACGCGCACACGTCCTGCGGCAGGAAGCTCTGGATATGGCGCACGGTATCGGCGATCACCGCGTCCAGCGGCTGATTGATGTCGATCGCCATCACGTCGTTCTCGTCGGCGCCCGGTTGCTCCAGCGCGGCGAACTGGGTGACCAGCATCTGCGGCTTGAAGAAGTGGCCGTTGCGCGCCGCCAGGCGGGATTCGATCACCGGGAACTCGCCGTGCAGATAGATGAATGACAGGTTGCCGTTGCCGGCGCGCAGGCGGTCGCGATACTGCTTTTTCAACGCCGAACAGACGATGATCGACACGTTGTTGGTGCGCTGCATGGCGAAGGCGGCGTCGTTGAGCGCGGCCAGCCACGGCGCGCGATCGTCGTCGTTCAACGCTTCGCCGGCGGCCATCTTCAGGATATTGCTGCGCGGGTGCAGGAAGTCGCCGTCGAGGAAGCCGGCGGAGAGTTGGCGGGCCGCGGCGGCGGCGACGGCGGACTTGCCGCTGCCGGAAACGCCCATAACGACATAAATGCGATTTTGATTGTTGGTCATGGTTTGGCTCCAAAACACCGGGTGACGTTACCTTCGTTCAGTCTGATTGTTACCGGTAACATGTTATCGGTAACATTGTCGAAGGAAGTGTGAGCGGTTGCAATGGGCTTTCGCCGTGAGGATCGTTAACTGTGATCGGCTTCAAGCTTTTTGCCTGTGCGCTAAACAGGATGCCGACAGCCTGTTACATGCTGACAACAGAGCATGGCAGGGGAGCAGGGGCGCGCTGGGGCGCCCCTCGGATGAGCGGGATTAGCGCACGCCGCCGTAGGCCAGGCTGATCTCTTTCGCCGCGTGGATCACCAGCGCGCCCAGCTCGATCACGCGATCGTCGGTGATGCGCGACACCGGGCCGGAGATGGAAATGGCGGCGAAGGCTTCGCGGTGCTCGTCGAAGATGCAGGCCGCCACGCAGCGCAGGCCGAGCGCGTGCTCTTCGTCGTCAAAGGAGAAGCCCTGTTTGCGGATCTGCGCCAGCCCCTCTTTCAGGTTGTGCGGCGTCAGGGTATGCGGCGTGTAGGTGTGCATGCCTTTCTTGTGCAGCAGTTTGGTCACCTGATCGTCCGGCAGGGTGGCGAGGAACGCTTTGCCGGCACCGGAGGCGTGCATCGGCAGTTTGCCGCCGATCGGCGCCGACATGCGCATCAGCGCCGTGCACTGCACCTGATCGATGATGATCGCCTGGTACTCGCTGGTATCCAGCACCGCCAGGTTGACGGTTTCGCCGGACTCCTCCATCAGGCGGCGCAGCGTCGGATGCACCATCGCCAGCAGGTTGCGGCTTTGCAGGAAGCTGCTGCCGACCACAAAGGCGTGCGAGCCGATGGTCCACAGGCCGAGATCGCCGACCTGGCGCACGAATCCCTGCTGCTGCATGGTGGTGAGCAGGCGGTGAGTGGTGGAGTTCGGCAGGCCGGCCTGCTGGGCCAGATCGGTCAGCGCCACGTTGCCCTGGGCTTCCGAAATGTATTCCAACAGTTTCAGGCCACGGGTCAACGATTGTACCTGACCGGTCGCCGCACTGGCGGCGGGGGCTGCTGCGCGGGGCTTCTTGCCGCGCTTGGCGGGAGCAGGGGTGGCCATGGGTGAGATTCCTTTTTCCGTATGATGGAATTCATTTTCGTTTTTTGTCGATGAATTGCAAGCCGCCGTCAGCTCATCGGAGGTGTTGACGCACAACCTGAAAAACTCTCAATTGTCGCCTGGCCCTTTGTCCTTACAAGCTGTGCTAGGATGACTCGTTGGTTTTTGCGGCAGTTGAGCAATGGGCTGGATGGCAATGGAAGGGGTTACAGTGACGAATCGAGTAGAACAACTGCGCCGCCAGTTAGCGCAGCGCATTTTAGTGTTGGACGGCGGCATGGGCACCATGATCCAGAGCTATCGCCTGGACGAGCGCGATTTTCGCGGTGAGCGTTTCGCCGACTGGCGCAGCGATCTGAAAGGCAATAACGATCTGCTGGTGCTGACCAAGCCGGAAGTGATCACCGCCATTCATTACGCCTATCTTGAGGCGGGCGCCGATATCCTTGAGACCAATACCTTCAACTCCACCTCCATCGCCATGGCCGACTACCACATGGAGTCGCTGTCCGCCGAGATTAACTATCAGGCCGCCTGTCTGGCGCGCGCCTGCGCCGACGAATGGACGGCGCGCACGCCGGAAAAACCGCGCTACGTCGCCGGGGTGTTGGGGCCGACCAACCGCACTGCGTCCATCTCGCCGAACGTCAACGATCCGGCGTTCCGCAACATCTCGTTCGATGAACTGGTGGCGGCTTACCGCGAATCGACCCGCGCGCTGGTGGAAGGCGGCGTCGATCTGATCATGATCGAAACCATCTTCGACACCCTGAACGCCAAGGCCGCCGCTTTTGCGGTGGAAACCGAATTCGAAGCGCTGGGGGTGGAACTGCCGATCATGATTTCCGGCACCATCACCGACGCCTCCGGCCGCACCTTATCCGGCCAGACCACCGAAGCGTTTTACAATTCGCTGCGCCACGTCAAGCCGCTGACCTTCGGCCTGAACTGCGCCCTGGGGCCGGATGAGCTGCGTCAGTACGTCGCCGAGCTGGCGCGCATCTCGGAGACCTACGTCACCGCACACCCGAACGCCGGTTTGCCGAACGCCTTCGGCGAGTACGATCTGGATGCGGCCGAGATGGCGCGCCAGGTCGGGGAGTGGGCGCAGGCCGGCTTCCTCAATATTATCGGCGGCTGCTGCGGCACCACGCCGGAACATATCGCCGCGATGGTCAAGGCGGTCGAGGGCGTGCCGCCGCGCCGGCTGCCGGAGCTCCCGGTCGCCTGCCGCCTGGCCGGTCTGGAACCGCTGACCATCGACGCCAACACCCTGTTCGTCAACGTCGGCGAGCGCACCAACGTCACCGGCTCGGCGCGTTTCAAACGCTTGATCAAAGAAGAGAAATACAACGAGGCGCTCGACGTGGCGCGCCAGCAGGTCGAGAGCGGCGCGCAGATCATCGACATCAACATGGATGAGGGGATGCTCGACGCCGAAGCGGCGATGGTGCGCTTCCTCAACCTGATCGCCGGCGAGCCGGATATCGCCCGGGTGCCGATCATGATCGACTCCTCCAAGTGGTCCGTTATCGAGAAAGGCCTGAAGTGCATTCAGGGCAAGGGTATCGTCAACTCGATCTCGATGAAGGAGGGCGAAGAGGCCTTTATCCACCACGCCAGGCTGGTGCGCCGCTATGGCGCTGCGGTGGTGGTGATGGCGTTCGACGAAGTGGGCCAGGCGGACACCCGCGAGCGCAAGTTCGAGATCTGTCGCCGCGCCTATAAAATTTTGACCGAACGCGTCGGTTTCCCGCCGGAAGACATCATTTTCGACCCGAACATCTTCGCCGTCGCCACCGGCATCGAAGAGCACAACAACTACGCCGTCGACTTTATCGAAGCCTGCGCCGACATCAAAACCCACCTGCTGCACGCGATGATCTCCGGCGGGGTGTCCAACGTGTCGTTCTCGTTCCGCGGCAACGATCCGGTGCGTGAAGCAATCCACGCGGTATTCCTGTATCACGCCATTCGCAACGGCATGGACATGGGCATCGTCAACGCCGGGCAGCTGGCGATTTACGACGATCTGCCTACTGAGCTGCGCGAGGCGGTAGAAGACGTGATCCTCAACCGTCGCGAGGACGGCACCGAACGCCTGCTGGAACTGGCGGAAAAGTACCGCGGCAGCAAAGACGGCGAAGCGGCGGTGCAGCAGGCGGAATGGCGCGGCTGGCCGGTGGAGAAGCGGCTGGAATACTCGCTGGTGAAGGGCATCACCGAGTTTATCGAACTGGACACCGAAGAAGCGCGGCAACAGGCCGAACGCCCGATCGAAGTGATCGAAGGGCCGCTGATGGCCGGGATGAACGTGGTCGGCGATCTGTTCGGCGAGGGCAAGATGTTCCTGCCGCAGGTGGTGAAATCCGCCCGCGTGATGAAGCAGGCGGTGGCCTACCTGGAACCGTACATCGAGGCCAGCAAGCAGCAAGGCACCTCCGCGGGCAAAATCCTGTTGGCGACGGTGAAAGGCGACGTGCACGACATCGGCAAGAATATCGTCGGCGTGGTGCTGCAGTGCAACAATTATGAAATCGTCGATCTTGGCGTGATGGTACCGACGGAGAAAATCCTGCGCACCGCGCGCGAGGAGAACGTCGACATCATCGGCCTGTCGGGGCTGATCACGCCGTCGCTCGACGAGATGGTCAACGTGGCCAAAGAGATGGAGCGCCAGGGCTTTACGCTGCCGCTGCTGATCGGCGGCGCCACCACCTCCAAGGCGCACACCGCGGTGAAAATCGAGCAGAACTACAGCGGCCCAACCACCTACGTGCAGAACGCCTCGCGCACCGTGGGCGTGGTGTCGGCACTGCTGTCCGCCACCCAGCGCGACGAGTTTGTGGCGCGCACCCGCAAAGAATATGAAACGGTGCGCATTCAGCACGCGCGCAAAAAACCGCGCACGCCGCCGGTCGATTTGCAGAAGGCGCGCGCCAACGCCATGGCGCTGGACTGGGCCGATTATCAGCCGCCGGCGCCGCGGCAGCTCGGCGTGTTTCCGGTGGCGGCCGGCATCGAGACGCTGCGCCACTACATCGACTGGACGCCGTTCTTCATGACCTGGTCGCTGGCGGGCAAATACCCGCGCATCCTGGAGGATGAGGTGGTGGGGGAAGAGGCCAAGCGCCTGTTCCACGACGCCAATCAGATGCTGGATCGGCTGGCCGCCGAGCGCAGCCTCAACCCGCGTGGCGTTTACGGCCTGTTCCCGGCCAACCGCGTCGGCGACGACGTGGAAGTGTACCGCGACGAACGGCGCGGCGAGGTGCTGGCGGTGAGCCGCCATCTGCGTCAGCAGACGGAAAAAACCGACTTCCCGAACTACTGCCTGGCGGACTTCGTGGCGCCGAAAAGCAGCGGCAAGGCCGACTACTTCGGCGCCTTCGCGGTGACCGGCGGGCTGGAGGAAGACGCGCTGGCGGCGGCGTACGACGCGCAGCACGACGATTATAACAAAATCATGGTCAAGGCGTTGGCGGATCGTTTGGCGGAGGCCTTCGCCGAATACCTGCATGAGCAGGTGCGCAAGTTGCACTGGGGCTATGCCGCCGACGAGAGCCTGAGCAACGAGGAACTGATCCGCGAGAACTATCAGGGCATCCGGCCGGCGCCGGGCTACCCGGCCTGCCCGGAGCACACCGAAAAAGCGACCATCTGGCAGCTGCTGGACGTCAACCGCCACACCGGCATGGAACTGACGGAGTCCTTCGCTATGTGGCCGGGAGCGGCGGTATCCGGCTGGTACTTCAGCCATCCTGAGAGCAAGTACTTCGCGGTGGCGCAGATCCAGCGCGATCAGGTGGAAGACTACGCGGCGCGTAAAGGGATGAGCGTGAGCGAGGTCGAGCGCTGGCTGGCGCCAAACCTCGGCTACGACGCCGACTGACTTTCCTCTTCAAGGGCGCAGCGATGCGCCCTTGTCATTTACAGCGCTTCCACATCGATATGCAGCGCGTCGTAACGCCAATACTCCAGGTCGCAATCGATCACTCTGTCGTGCTGATCGCGATTCACCCGCGTAATGAACAGCGCCGGGCTGCCGTAGGTCACCTTCAGCATGGCGGCGGCCTGCTGCGGCAGCAGGGTGGGCAGCATGTCGAAACGCACCCGCCCGTAGTGAATGCCGTAGCGCGCGGCGTACAGCGCGGTCAGCGACTGGGTCAGATCTTCGTCCAGAATGCCGGGGAAATAGGCCGGATTGAGGTAGTGCTCGCAGTACAGCACCGCACGTCCGTCGATGTAGCGCAGCCGGCGAATGCGATAGGCCTCGGCGCCGGGGGGCAGCGCCAGGCGGCCGGCCAGCGGCGCGTCGAGCGTGACGACCGCGCTGTCGATCGCTTCGGTATGGGCGGCGCGCCCCTGCTGCTGCGCCATGGCGTGAAAATGGCTGCGCTGCAGCGGGTTGTAGATAAGACGTGGAGGCGAGATGAACCAGCCGCGCCGCACTTGGCGGTAGATGACGCCCTGCGCCTCCAACTGGCCGAGCGCCTCCTGCAAGGTAATGCGGGTGGTGGCGAACTGTTCGCTCAGGGCGCGTTCGGAGGGCAGCTTGCCGCCCGCGGCGAACTCGCCGGCGGTGATGCGGGCGCTCAGCGTTTGGCAGATGGTGGCGACGGTCGTCGGTGCTTCACTCATACAGCGGGTGTCCCGTTTCAGTGCGTTTGGCCTTCCTTAAGGTAGACCAGCGTCGCGTTTTCGCCGTTGCAACGGGTGATAAAACTGTCGCTTTTTTAAGCTGACATATAATTATCACATTCGTCCGTTAGATTGGTTTGGTCCTTGCTGGACTAGTCCAGCCATCCCCACACTACCACCTGGAGCATCAGTTATGAAACGTTTGTGCGCTTCTGTGTTAACCAGTGCCATCGTGTTATCCAGCCAGATGAGCTGGGCCGCGGATACCGATCTGGCGGCGCTGGAGCAGGCCGCGAAGAAAGAAGGCGAAGTCAACAGCGTCGGCATGCCGGACAGCTGGGCCAACTGGAAAGGCACCTGGCAAGATCTGTTGAGCAAGTACGGCCTGAAGCATGTCGATACCGACATGAGCTCCGCGCAGGAGATCGCCAAATTCGATGCGGAAAAGAACAACGCTACGGCGGACATCGGTGACGTCGGCGCGGCCTTTGGCCCGGTGGCGGTGCAGAAGGGCGTAACGCAGCCGTACAAACCCTCTACCTGGGATCAGGTGCCGGACTGGGCGAAAGACAAAGACGGGCACTGGGCGCTGGCTTACACCGGCACCATCGCCTTTATCATCAATAAACAGCAGGTGAAAGACATCCCGCACAGCTGGGCCGATCTGCTCAAGGGCAGCTATCAGGTCACCATCGGCGACGTCGGCACCGCGTCGCAGGCGGCCAGCGGCGTGCTGGCCGCCACCTACGCCATGGGCGGCAACGAGAAAAACCTCAAGCCGGGCCTGGAATTCTTCGGCAAGCTGGCCAAGGCCGGCCGCCTGAGCCTGAGTAACCCGGTGATCGCATCGCTGGAGAAAGGGGAAGTGCAGGTTGGCGTGGTGTGGGACTTCAACGGCCTGAACTACCGCGATCAGATCGACAAAACCCGTTTTGAAGTGCTGATCCCGTCGGACGGCTCGATCACCTCCGGCTACACCACCATCATCAATAAATACGCCAAGCACCCGAACGCCGCCAAGCTGGCGCGCGAATACATCTTCTCCGACGCCGGCCAGATCAACCTGGCGCGCGGCTATGCCCGCCCGATCCGCGCCGAACATCTGACGCTGCCGGACGACGTCAAGGCCAAGCTGCTGCCGGCCGAGCAGTACAAGAATGCGCACCCGATCGCCGATCCGGCGGCCTGGGAACAGAGCGCCAAAGCGCTGCCGCGCCTGTGGCAGGAAAACGTCATTATGTTTATGCAGCAGTGAGTTAACGCACCATGAAAACGATCCTCGTGCTGCTGGACGGCCTCAACTACCGGGTGGCGCATGACGCCATGGGGTATCTGCAGGCCGAATGTGCGGCGGGACGCGGGCGGTTGTACCTGCTGGAGAGCGAGTTGCCCTCGCTCTCCCGGCCGCTGTATGAATGCATCCTCACCGGCGTCACGCCGGTGGAGAGCGGCGTGGTGCACAACCACGTCTCGCGCCTTTCTCATCAACAAAGCGTGTTTCATTACGCGCGCGCCGCCGGGCTGACCACCGCCGCTGCCGCGTATCATTGGTTCAGCGAGTTGTATAACCGCACGCCGTTCGACGCCGCGCGCGACCGCCACACCGACGCTCCCGAGCTGCCGATTCAGCACGGCCATTTCTATTACGACGACGGCTATCCCGACAGCCATCTGTTCGACGACGCCGAAAGCCTGCGCCAGCGTCATCAGCCGGATTTCCTGCTGATCCACCCGATGAACATCGACGACGCCGGGCACCGCTTCGGCCTCTCTTCGCCGCAGTATCGCAACGCGGCGCGGCGCGCCGACGGCTCGCTGTCGCGCTACCTGCCCGAGTGGCTGGCGGCCGGTTATCAGGTGCTGGTCACCGCCGACCACGGCATGAACGACGATCGCAGCCACGGCGGGGTGTTGCCGGAAGAGCGCCAGGTGCCGCTGTTCGTGTTCGGCGCGGGCTTCAGCCTGGACGACGCCGATCCGCAGCAAACCGAGCTGTGCGGCACGATCTGCGATCTGCTGCAGGCGGCGCATGACAAGCCGCGCTGCCGGGCGCTGCTGGCGCAGGATGCGCGATGAACAGCAAAACCAAATGGATCGCCGCACTGTGCCTGCTGCCGTTTATCGTGCTGTTCGGCGCGTTTCAGATCGCCCCGCTGGTGTGGATCGCGGTTCACAGCTTTTTCAGCGAGAGCAGCGGCTGGGGATGGGGCAACTATGTCGATATCCTCACGTCGCCGTTCTACCTGCAGGCCTTTCAGTTCTCGCTGGAGATCTCGCTGTGGTCGAGCGTCTACGGCTTGCTGATTGCATTAGTGGGCAGTTACTCACTTCGCCAGCTCGGCCAGACCCGCTTTCATGACTTCGTGATGTCGTTCACCAACATGACCAGCAACTTCGCCGGGGTGCCGCTGGCGTTCGCCTTCGTCATTCTGTTGGGGTTGAACGGCTGCCTGACGCTGCTGCTGCGCAAATACGGTTTGATGGAGAGCTTCAACCTCTATTCGAAGAGCGGCCTGATCGTGCTGTATACCTACTTCCAGATCCCGTTGGGCGTGCTGTTGCTGTATCCGGCGTTCGATGCGCTGCGCGCCGATTGGCGTGAGTCGGCGGCGCTGCTCGGCGCCGGCCCCTGGCGCTACTGGCGGCATATCGGCCTGCCGGTGCTGGCGCCGGCGCTGATGGGCACCTTCGTCATCCTGCTGGCCAACGCGCTGGGCGCCTACGCCACGGTGTACGCGCTGACCACCGGCAACTTCAACGTGATCCCGATCCGCATCTCGGCGTTGGTGGCGGGGGACATCTCCCTCGATCCGAACCTGGCCAGCGCGCTGGCGATGCTGCTGGTGGTGATGATGGCGTTTATCACGGTAATCCACCAATGGATGCTGCGCAGGAGCTACCTCAATGCGCGCTCATAATCGGATGGAGAATGCTCATGTCGCGTGCTGAACGCCTCTATCACCGCACGGTGACCGGCCTGCTGCTGCTGATCCTGCTGCTGCCGCTGGCGGCGACGCTGATTTATGCGCTGGCCACCCAGTGGGGCGCCACCATTTTACCGGACGGTTTTACCCTGAAGTGGCTGACGGCGCTGTGGAGCGACCCGCGCTTTTTGCAGGCGCTGTGGCACTCGCTGCTGATCTGCTTCGGCACGCTGCTGCTGTCGGTGGTGGTGATCCTGCCGGCGATGTTTGTGATCGCTTACTACTTTCCCAAACTGGACGCGGTGATGAACGTGCTGATCCTGCTGCCGTTCGCCGTGCCGCCGGTGGTGTCGGCGGTGGGGCTGATGCAGCTGTTCGCCGCCGATCCGCTGCCGCTGCTCGGCACCCCCTGGATTTTGGTGGGCTGCTATTTCACCATCGCGCTGCCGTTTATCTACCGCGCCATCAGCAACAACATGCAGGCGATCAACCTGCGCGATCTGATGGACGCCGCGCACCTGCTCGGCGCCAGCACCTGGCAGGCGGCGCTGTGGGTGGTGCTGCCGAACCTGCGCAAGGGCGGAACAATTGCCGTGCTGCTGTCGTTCTCGTTCCTGATCGGCGAGTTCGTGTTCGCCAACCTGCTGGTAGGCAGCCAGTATGAAACGCTGCAGGTCTACCTGTTTAATATGCGCAACGGCAGCGGGCATTTCACCAGCGCGCTGGTCATCTCCTATTTCGCCGTGGTGCTGCTCGTCACCTGGCTGGCGAACCTGCTGAATAAAAACAAGGGCTAACCCGATGGCTTATCTCAACGTCACCCGCCTGAACAAACACTATGGCCAGACCCAGGTGTTTCAGGATATCGATTTCACCGCCGAAGAGGGGGAGTTCGTCACCCTGCTGGGGCCGAGCGGCTGCGGCAAATCGACGCTGCTGCGCTGCCTGGCCGGCCTGACACCGGTCGACAGCGGGCAAATTTTATTGCAGGGCCAGGATCTGGTACCGCTGGCGCCGCAAAAGCGCGGCATCGGCATGGTGTTCCAAAGTTATGCGCTGTTCCCCAATATGACGGTGGAAGGCAACGTGGCATTCGGCCTGAAAATGCAGAAGCTGGCGGCCGGGCAGATCGGCCAGCGGGTGCAGGAGGTACTGGCGCTGGTGGAGCTGAGCGATCTGGCAAAGCGCTATCCGCATCAGCTGTCGGGCGGCCAGTGTCAGCGCGTGGCGCTGGCGCGATCGCTGGTCACTCGCCCGCGTCTGCTGCTGCTCGACGAACCGCTGTCGGCGCTGGATGCGCGTATTCGCAAACACCTGCGCGAGCAGATCCGGCGCATTCAGCGCGAGCTGAACCTGACGGCGATCTTCGTCACCCACGATCAGGAAGAGGCGCTGACCCTGTCGGATCGCATCGTGCTGATGAACAAGGGGCAGATCGTGCAGAGCGGCGACGCGGAAACCCTGTATACCCAGCCGGCGGACGCCTTCGCCGCCGGATTTATCGGCAACTATAACCTGTTGACCGCCGAACAGGCCGCCCAACTGACCGGGCGCAGCTATGTCGGCAAGGTGGCGATCCGCCCCGAGTCTATCGGCCTGTTACCGGCCGGGCAGGGGATCGGTGGGGTGATCCTGGGTCACAGTTTGCTCGGGAATGTGGTACGGTATCGGATTCAGGTTTGCGAGATAGAATTGCTGGTTGACGTGCTCAACCGTTCGGTGGCCGACCTGCGGCCCGACGGCGCGGAAATTGGGCTACACTTGGAACCTGTTGTATTGCGGGAAGTTGCATGACTTCGCAGCGCGGCGCCGGGGCCTTCCCGCCGCCGCATTAACCCTTCTCTTCTGCGGTCTGCCGCCCGCCCGCTGTCCTGCCAGACCCACGCCCGGCAGGCGGGACCGCGCGCTGTACCCGTCATCCTTTGGCTCGCCTCTCTGCGTCGCGTGACAAGCATCGGGTATCAGCCTCCTTTGGCCGGGCGTTAATGGAGCGTATCTTCCGTGCTGACCCTTCTTCACCTGCTTTCGTCCGTGGCGCTGTTGGTGTGGGGTACCCACATCGTGCGCACCGGGATCATGCGGGTTTACGGCGCCAATCTGCGGCGCGTGTTGAGCGACAGCGTTGAGAAAAAGCCGCTGGCGTTCGTTTCCGGCATCGGCGTGACCGCGCTGGTGCAAAGCAGCAACGCCACCGCGCTGCTGGTGACCTCTTTCGTCGCGCAGGGGCTGGTGGGGCTGGCGCCTGCGCTGGTGATCATGCTGGGCGCCGACGTCGGCACCGCGCTGATGGCGCGCGTGCTGACCTTCGATCTTTCCTGGCTGTCGCCGCTGCTGATCCTGGTCGGCGTCTTCCTGTTCCTCAGCCGCAAGCAAATGCGGATCGGCCAGATCGGACGCGTCCTGATCGGCCTTGGGCTGATCGTGCTGGCGCTGGAGCTGATCGTCGCCGCCGCCACGCCGATCACCCAGGCGGCCGGGGTGAAAGTGCTGTTCTCGTCGCTGACCGGCGACGTGATGCTGGACGCCCTGACCGGCGCGCTGTTCGCCATCGTCAGCTATTCCAGCCTGGCGGCGGTGCTGCTGACCGCCACCCTGACCGCCACCGGCGTGATTTCTCTGAAGGTGGCGCTCTGTCTGGTGATCGGCGCCAACCTCGGCAGCGGCCTGCTGGCGATGATCAACGCCAGCGGGCAGAACGCCGCCGGGCGGCGCGTAGCGCTCGGCAGCCTGCTGTTCAAGCTGGTGGGCTGCATACTGGTGCTGCCGTTCGTCTCCTATCTGGCGGATTTGATGGCTCAGCTGCCGGGCGGCAGCGAAGAGCTGGTGATCTATTTCCACGTGTTCTACAACCTGATCCGCTGCCTGGTGATGATCCCACTGGCCGGGCCGATGGCGACGCTGTGCGAGCGGCTGATCGTCGACGAAGCGGCCGACGATCCGCGCATGCGGCCGCGCCATCTGGACGCCAGCGCGCTGGACACGCCGACGCTGGCGCTGGCCAATGCGGCGCGCGAAACGCTGCGCATGGGCGACGTGGTGGAACACATGATGATCCTGCAACGTGAAGTGCTGCACGGTAAGCAGGGGGTCGATAAAGAGGTGCGGCGCCTCGACGATGACGTCGACGTGCTGTACACCGCCATCAAGCTGTATCTGGCGCAGATCCAGAAGGAAGATCTGGGCGAGGAAGACTCGCGCCGCTGGGCGGAGATCATCGAAATGGCGCTCAACCTGGAACAGGCGGGCGACATCATCGAGCGCATGGCCGGCGACGTGGGCGCCAAGTCGCACGCCGCGCGCCGCGCCTTCTCGGCGGAAGGGTTGGCGGAGCTGGACGGGCTGCACGAACGGCTGATCGGCAACCTGCGCCTGGGGCTGTCGGTGTTCCTGTCCGGCGACGTCACCAGCGCCAAACGCCTGCGCCGTTCCAAGCACCGCTTCCGCATTCTGGATCGCCGCTACGCGCACGCGCACGTCGATCGTTTGCACCAGCAAAACGTGCAGAGCATCGAGACCAGTTCGTTGCATTTGGGATTGTTGGGGGACATGAAGCGCCTGAACTCGCTGTTCTGCGCGGTGGCTTACAACGTGTTGGATCAGGATGCCAAGGACGACGATCGCGACTGGGAAGACACCCCGAGCACGCTGTAAAAAAACGCCCCCGGTTTTAACCGGGGGCGTTGTGCAGGAAAGGCGCGTTATTTGCCGCTGAACACGCCGGCTTTGGCATCCGCCTGTTTTGTTGAGGCATGGCCGCTGACGAACGGCACGTTGCCGTCAACGCCCTGTTTCGCCGCACCGGCGGCCAGGCCGCCAACCGTGGCCGCCGCATCGACGCGGCCGCCGCCCTGATAGCGTTGGCCGTTGACGTCCTGCTGGCTGACCTGGCTACCGCCCAGTTCCACCTTGCCTTGCTGGCTGCGGATCTCGCCGCCGGTCAGTTGGGTTTGGCCGCCGACCTGCAGCGCCACGCCGTTCTTACCGGTGATCGCCGATTGCTCGCCGACCGCGTTGTTGTTCACCACGTCGGCATTGACCTTGAGGTGCCCCTGGCGACCGGCCGGACCGGTGATGCTGTCTTTCACCGCGACGCCGACGGTGCGTGCGCCGCGATCCCACAGCGGGCCTTGCGGTTTTTCGCCGGTCGGCGTTGCCGGCAGCGTGACTTTGCCTTCGGCCTTGCTGAAGCTGACCGCGCCGGTGGTGTCCTGCTGCGGATCGAGGCGACGCGCCACGCTGTTGTACTTGTCGGTGGTGGCGTCGGCCACTTTGTTCACTCCGGCCTCCAGTTTCTCTTTCACCTTACCGGCGTAACGTGGTGTGCCGACCTTCGACAGCTTGGAGGTGATGCTGCTGCCCGGATCGTTGCTGTGGCTCAGGCCGGCATCCACATCGACCTTCACACCGTTCTCAACGTCTTTGCGGCTTTCAACGTGCAGATTGCCGCCCACCTTGCCTTGTACGCTGTCGGCATCGACACGCGCGCCGGCGAGACGGGTGTCTTTGCCGCTGTTGATCGCCACGTCGCCCGCGGTGATGCCGGTGTTGGCGTGGGTGGTTTTATCCTGTTGTTCCACGCCGACCTTCAGACCGGCACCCAGCGTGTGGGTATCTTTGCCGGTGTTCGGGTCGACCTTGCCGCCGGCGTCCTTGTTGAAGGTTTGGCCGCCTTTGGCGTTGGCTTTGATGCCCAGGCTCCAGTTGTCCTTATGCTGCTCGTTTTTGGCGGACTCCAGCAGGATGCCGCCGTTTTTCGCCTCGAGCGCGGCGCTGCCGCCGCTGACTTTGGCCCCCTGCAGATGCAGTGCGTCATCGCCTTTGCCGTTGGCGGACAGGGTGACCTTGCCGTCTGAGGCGATAGTGGCGCCCTGACGCTCGGTTGTGGACTCATTCACCTTGGCGATGTCGAAGGCGCCGCCGGCGGAGAGGTTGCCGCCGGTTTTTTCCTTGCTGTCGCTGCTGCCGGCGCCCAGATCGATATTGCCGGACAGCTTGCTTTCCTTACGCGTTTGGGTCGATTCCGCCGCCTGCAGTGCGACCTTGTTACCCGCGCTCAGGCTGACGTCGCCCTGGCTCTTGACGTTGGTGCCCTGCAGCGTCAGATCGCGGCCCGCCTTCAGCTCAACGCCCTGTTGGCCACTGACGTTGCCGACCTGCGCGGTGCTGCTGCTGCTTTCGCCGTTGTGGGTGCCGCCGCCGAACCCGGCGCCGAAGTTTTTACTGTCGGCGGTGAAACCGCCCTTGGCGGAGGCTTTGACGTTAAAGCCGCTGTGGCTTTCGCTCTGCTTGTCGCTGGCCTGATCAAGGCGGATATCGCCGCCGGCGTTGACGGCGGTTTTACCGCTGCCGCCGTTCAGCGCGGTGCCCTGATAGACCGCGTCTTTTTTCACGTTGACGTTGATGCCGTTGGCCGCGTCGATCGAGCCGGTCACCGCCTGGCTGGCGCTGCTGTTGCTGCGCTGGGTGCCGCCTTCGCCCTTGGCGTCCACGGTCAGATCGCTGCCGGTGGAGGTGTAGACGCGCACGCCGGCGCTGCCGCGGGTATCGCGGCTCTGCTCTTCCTGACGATTTGTCGCAGCTTCGCTGCGGTGGCTGTCCGCCGTCAGCGTGACCGCGCCTTTGTTGGCTTGATATTGCGTGCCCTGATCGCGCACTTTGCCTTTGGCGTTGATGTCGATGCTGCCGGCTTTCACCGAGCTGACGACCGCCTGCGAGCTGCTGCTGCGTTTTTCGCTGCTGCCGCCCTGTGCGCCGATATCCAGGCCGACGTTAGGCGCGCCGATGCCGCCGATGTCGTTGATGACGCCGGTGGCGTCCAGCTTGGCCGCCTTGCCGACCGCACGCTCGACCGGACGGGTCACGGCGCTGTAATCGACGTTGGCACCGATGTTCACGCCGACGTCGGTTTTGGTGGTGTTGCTGCTGGTGGTGTCGGCAGCGGCCAGGTGATCGACGTCCGCGGCGTTTTCTTGATAGGTGCCGCCGACGCTGTGCTGCGCACCTTGCTGGGTCAGCTTGTCACGGGCGTTGACAGTCAGGTTGCCTTTGACGTCGCTGCCGGAGGTGACGGCCTTGCTGCTCTGCGCCTGTGTTTTGCTGTTCTCGTAGCCGGCCTCCACACCGCTGCCGAGCTTGTCGATGCCGCCGGTGTAGTAGAAACCACCGCCGACCTTGGTCTGCTCGGTATTCGAGGTGGTTTTGTCGTCCGCCGCCAGGAACGAAACCTTATTGCCGCTGACGCTGGCGTCGCCTTTGTCGGCGACCAATTTGGATCCGCTGAAGGTCACGTCCTTATCCGCGTCGAGTTTCACGCTGCCGCCGCTGAGGGTGGCGCCGCGGTTCTCGGTGCGGGTGGTTTTCTCGCTGTCGCGGGTGTGTTCGATGCGTAAACCGGCGCGGTATTGCTTGTCGCCGGCTTCTTTGGCGTAGCCGTTGACGGTGAGCGCGGTTCTCTGCTCGTCGATGTTCTGCTGCTGCTCGGCGGCCTTGACGTTGATATTGCCGGTCTGCGACGTGACGCTCAGCTCGCCGCCGCTGGCGACCTGGCTGCCGATCACGTCGGTGTCCTTACGGCTGACCAGCTTCAGGTTGGTGTCGGACTTCAGCTCGCTGGCGGTGCTGCTCTGATAACTGTTATCGGCCTTGTGCGAACTGCTGGTGATGTTGAAGGCGGTGCCGGTACGCGCGTCGATTTTGTCCACGGTGGTGCTCAGCGCGTTGTCGATGCGCAGGCCGCCGTGGGTGGCGGTGACTTCGCCGCCTTTCTGGCCGCGCGCCTTGCTGCCGGTAATGGTGACGCCTTGCTGACCGTTCAGGCGCAGGGTGCCGCCGCTGGTCAATTCGGAAGCGTGGCTGACTTCGCGGCGATTGCTGTTGTTCTTGTTGTCGCCGCCGCCGATGCCGCCCCAGGAGGTTTTGTCATCGCGCACCGCTTTGGCGTTGGCGGTTTTCTGCACCCCGACCTGGATTTGGTTATCTGCGTCGATCGTCAGATCGCGCTGGGCGTGGACCTTGGCACCCTGAGTCGAGACATTGCGGCCAGCTTTCACCGTCAGTTCGCCCTGGCTGCGCAGTTCACTGGCCTTCAGGCTTTCGCTTTCGTCGCTGCTGCTCCAACTGCCGGTGCGCAGGCTGGAGGTGTGGTTGCGCTGATAGCCGCGTTCGCTGGACTTATCTTTCTCCACCAGCCCGGCGAGGTGCACATCGCGAGCCGCTTTGACGCTCAACGCCCGGTCGGCGCTGACGCTGGCGCCCAACAGGTTCACGTCTTCCCGAGTACTGACGAGTTTGGCGTTGCCGCTGGCGGCGACGGTGCTGCCCGCCTGCTGCAGTTGCTCGCGTTCGCGGGTGACGTCGTATTGCCAGGAATAGAACCAGCGGTCGTCGGTGTGACCTTGAGTTTGCTTCAACTGCTGGCCGTCGAGCGTCAGCTTGCCGCCCTGCAGGGTGATGTCTTCGCCGCGAATATCGGTGGCGGTGAGGTGCGCGTGGTTATCCGCCACCAGGCTGATGTTCTTGCCTTTCAGCTCGGTGCGGGTCAGCTTCTGGCTGCTGCTGCGATCGTTGACGTAGATGCCGCCACGGTAATTTTGATAGTTATCGCCGCCGTTTTTGTTGCTGCTGGCATCTTCAATGCGGCTTTCGCTGCGAATATCGTAGGCTTTCACCTTGAGTTCGTCGCCGGCAGCCAGCGTGCCGGCCAGCTTCACGCCGCTGCCTTGCGCGGTGTTGATGATGTTGATGCGCCCGGCCTGCATGCTGCCGAGGTAGTAGCTGTCCAGCGCGGTCGTCGGCTGTTCGCTGGCCAGCACCTTGCCGTCGCGCGCCACGCGGTTAAGGCCGCTGATGGCGTTGATCGCCGCCGGCGTCACTTTGCCGTTGCGGTGGGTGAAGTCTTGTACGATCACGTCGCCGCGGCTGTCTATCTTCGGTGCGATCAGATCCAGCACGCCGCTGGCGTTCAGGGTGCCGCTGAGGCTCAGGGTATTGCGGTTGCCCAGGGTGCTGTAGCCCTGCAACAGGCCGTTTTCCACCAGCGGGTTGCCGACCACCAGCGAGGAGCGGCTGGTGTTGATGAACCCGCAGCCCTGGCAGCTGATGCCGTTCGGGTTGGCCAGCACGTAGTCGGCCGCCATGCCGAAGATCTCTTGCTGGCCGTGCAGCAGCGACGGGTTGCGGCCGATCACTTCATTAAGGATCACACTGGCTTCGCGTCCGCCCAGATTCGGGTTGGCACCCAGTTGCCCGGCCAGCTGCGACAGCCCCGCCTCGCGGGAGTTGTTCAGCACCGCGCCGGGTTGGTTGACGTTGAAGTCCTGGTATTGGTTATGCGACAGCCCGCTGCCGTTCGGCGCGACGATGTCGACCACCTGGGCGCCGGTGGCGGCGGTGGAAACGCCGGGGCCGTTGGCGCCGTTGGCCGCGACGATCTCTCCGGCGTAGGCGCCGGCGGAAGCGGCGAGAATTATCGCCAGCGCGGCGGCCAGTTTGCCTGCCGCCGAAAGTCTGAAGTTATTATTTTTCATCCATGTATCTCCGTATATTGCCGTGGGGTCCTGCAAAACTGCTGATTAAAAGGTGTAAGAAAAGCGCGCCAGTACCTGAACCGGATCCTCGGGCGTGGCGTGGTTCGACAAAATCCAGCCGCGGCTGACCTCCAGATCGACCAGCGCCTGGCGGTAGCGTAACGTGGCGCCGCTGCTCAGCCCGGCGCTGCTGCGCCAGCCCGAGTTATCCTGACGCGGCAAAATGCGGCCGACGTCGGCGCCAAGGCGCGGCGTCAGCGTGGCGGCGCCTAAATTGAAGCTGCGCGACAGCGTATTCTGCAGATACCAGCCGTTGTCGCCGGACTGGGTACTGCGGCTGAAGCCGCGTACGGCGCTGCGATCGGTGAGGCTCAGCCACTCCACGCCGGGCAGCGGGTCGCGGCTGTACTGGCCATAGAACAGGTTGTTGAGCTGATAGGTGGCGTCACCCAGCTTGAGACGCTGGCTGAGGTTGGCGAACAGCTTGCCTTTGGTGAACTGGCTGTCGAGGTGCACCGAGCTCGGGTGGCGATCGGCGCCCAGCCATGGCAGGCCCTGTTCGACGCTGAGGTTGGCGCTGAACACCCCGTTGGGCAGAATCTGCAGGTGGCTGGCGCTCAGCTCGGCCAGGGTCAGCGTGGGGCTGCTGACCTCGAGGCGCACGCTTTCGAAGTAGTTATCGATGCGCTTGTAGGTCAGCTGTCCGCTCAGGCTGTCTATCTGATCGTGATCGCGGTAAAACACGTAGTCGCTGCGCAGACCGTACTGTTGGGTCTGGCCGTGCAGTTTGACCACGTTGTGCGGCAGCTGCTGGTGGTTCTCATAGGACGAGAAGCTGGCGAACCCGCTGAAGGTGAACGCGCCGTACGGCAGCGAATAGAGCAGGGTATAGGCGCGATTATAGCGGTGGGCCGGGTTTTCCAGCGTGCTGTTGGCGTTCAGGCTGACGAAGTCCGACAGGCCGAACGGGCTGTCCAGCGTGGCGGTGGCACGTGCCAGCCACTGGCCGGTGCTTTTTTGGCCGTAATTATCCGTGCCGGCGGTAATCAGCCAGGGCTTGGCATGCTGGTTGCGCAAACGAATAACCGAACCGCCAACCTGATGGCCGGGCAATATATCCAGCTTGGTGGTATTCGATTGCAAACGGTTGGCCTGATCCAATCCCTGGTCGAGTTCGGTTAATTTCAACGGCTTGCCTTCCAGCCCCGGAAATAATAAACGACTGTTGACCCAGCGATCGCCGCCTTCTATTTTCTCGATAAATCCTTCGGTGACGCTTAACCCCAATTCTCCTTGTGAATTAGGGCGAACAATTTGCACGCGCGCGGTGATATAGCCCTTTTGCACATAAAGACGCGTTAATTCACGGGTCAGGCGATTGATATCGTTGCTGCTGATGCACTGTTCCGGCAACGCGCTCAGGGCGGATAAATCGCTCGGCGAGAGCAGGGTGACGCCCTGCAGATAAACGCCGGCGATCGGCAGGCACTGCGCGGACTGCGGCAGGGCGGGCGCGGCCGGCTCCGGCTCCGCCAGCAGGCGTTGCTGCTTCAGCTGCTGGTAACGGCGTTGCTCAATCAACTGGTTGACTTCACGCGTGCTGTCTTGCAGCGCGCGGCGCGACTCGCCCATCGACATATCCCGCATCATGTGGGCATCCGGCAGGGTTTCGGCGGAAAGGGCCGTGCTGACCAACAGCGTCAAGGCGGTGATTTTTTTTATCATTGTAATCCATTATGAGAGGCCGCCGGGGCAGCCAGCCCAATCCATGAGGTTAACCACGGGCGGCCGAGGGCCGGCCCGAAATAATGAGCGACATGCACATTGCGAGGTATCTTGATTTGCCGCAGCAAATAAGACGGTGGGTATATATCTAAATAATAATTAGGCTGCTTCTTTTATGGCGGGCAACCCTGGTGACTTAATTAATTAAAAAAAGTAGAACGTCTCTTCCTCTTGCCAACATTATCGGCATGGATAGGAAGAATCTGAATTTTTATTTTTCACGGATGATAGGGGATGAGGGGAATTATGACAATCCGACCAGTGGGAAATACGAAATTTCGCAGGGAAGAAACGGGACGCAATTGTTTGCGTCCCTCCAGGGGTTTATTTTTTCTTGATAGGGCGGCCGGACCAATACCCTGCCAGCAGTGAACCGGAGAGGTTGTGCCAGACCGAGAACAGTGCGCCCGGCAGCGCGGCCAGCGGCGAGAAGTAGATTTTGCCCAGCGTGGCCGCCAGCCCGGAGTTCTGCATCCCGACTTCGATCGCCAGCGTGCGGCAGGTGGACTCGTCGAAGCCGAACAGTTTGCCGCCCCAGTAGCCGCTCAGCAGACCGATGCCGTTGTGCAGGATCACCGCGACGATCACCACCAGACCGACCGAGGCGATATGGCTTTGGCTGCCCGCCACCACCGCGCTGATGATGGCCAGAATGCACACCATCGACAGCGCCGGCAGCAGCGGCTCGATGCGCTTCACCGTTTTGGTCAGGGTATGGTGGACGATCAGACCCAGGCCGATCGGTATCACCACGATCTGCAGAATGCTCAACAGCATGCCCATGATATCGACGCTGATTTTGGCGTCGACGTACAGACGGGTCAGCAGCGGCGTGGCGAACACCCCCACCAGCGTTGAGACCGCCGAGATGGTTACCGACAGCGCCACGTCGCCCTTGGCCAGATAGATCATCACGTTGGAGGCGGTGCCGCTGGCCACGCTGCCCACCAGCACCATGCCGGCGGACAGATCCGGCGGCATGCGGAACAGCATCGCCAGGATCCAGGCCGCCAGCGGCATGATCAGATAGTGCAGGAAGATGCCTGCCGCCACCGGGCCGGGGCGCGCCAGCACGCGTTTGAAGTCGTCCAGTCGCAGCGTGACGCCCATGGCGAACATGATCAGCATCAGCAGCGGGCTGACGTAGGGGCCGATGCCGGTAAAGGTGGTCGGCGTGTAATAGGCGGCGACGGACAGCAGTATCGCCCACAGGGGGAAGAGACGCGTGAGTAGAGCCAACATGCAGGTTTTCCTTAGCCAGATTGAGAACGATGGGTGTGGTTGTGTTTTTTGCGGGTTCAACAGGCTGAACCCCTGCAGGTTTTGAACGGATTTTTTAGACGCAGGGGCGCAGCATGCTGCGCCCGCAATCAGGGATAATGACTTATTCGAACAGGTTGTGATGCAGGGTACGCACCACCTGTTCGGCTTCTTCGCCCGGCACCAGGAAGCACAGGTTATAGCTGCTGGCACCGTAGCAGATCAGGCGGATATTGAACGGATCGAGCACGCCGAACACCTCTTTGCCCACGCCGCAGGCGCGCGACAGCTGGTTACCGATGATCGCCACCAGCGCCAGGTTTTCTTCCACTTCCACCCGGCACAGCGACGACAGTTCGGTCAGCAGTGAGGTGGTCAGCAGGCTGCCGCCGACGGAGGTGGCGCCGGTGGTGTCCATGGTCAGCGCGATGCTGACTTCCGAAGTGGTGATCAGATCGACGGAGATGTTGTGGCGCGCCAGGATGTTGAACACCTCGGCCAGGAAACCGCGCGCGTGCAGCATGTTCAGGCTGTGCAGCGTCAGCAGCGTTTGCTTGCGGCGCAGCGCCAGCGCGCGGAACAGCGGCGGATTCTCGGTGGTGTTGCACACCAGCGTGCCGCCGGCCGCCGGATCCTTGCTGGAGCCGACGAACACCGGAATGTCGCTGCGCACCGCCGGCAGCAGGGTGGCCGGATGCAGCACTTTGGCGCCGAAGGTGGCCATTTCCGCCGCCTCTTCGAAACCGATTTTGTCGATGCGCTTGGCCGCCGGCACCACCCGCGGATCGGTGGTGTAGATGCCCGGCACGTCGGTCCAGATATCTACCCGGCCAGCGCCGAGCGCCTCGCCGAGCAGCGCGGCGGTATAGTCGCTGCCGCCGCGGCCGAGCGTGGTAGTACGGCCTTTCGGCTCGCTGCCGATAAAGCCCTGGGTGACCACCAGCGCTTCCTGCAGGCGCGGCTGCAACTGCGTCCGGGCCAGTTCGCTGAGCGCGGCGCTGTCCGGCACGGCGCGGCCAAAGTGATCGTCGGTGCGCATCACTTTACGCACGTCGAACCATTCGGCCTGCACGTTGCGGGCGCGCAGGATTTCCACGAACAGCAGGGTGGACATCAGCTCCCCATGGCTGACCAGCTCGTCGGTCAACGCCGTCGAGGTGGCCAGCGACGCGGCCTCCGACAGCATGGCGATGTTTTCCAGCAGGCGGTCTATCTCGTCGCGGATCACCGCAGGCGCCGCGAGGCGATCGAGGATGGCGTACTGGATGCGACGAATTTCATCAAGCTGGTAGTTGCGCTTGTCGGCCTCGCAGCCTTCGGCCAGGGCGACCAACAGGTTGGTGACGCCTGCCGAGGCGGACAACACCACCAGGCGGACCTGCGGGTTGGCCAGCACGACGTCGGCGCTGCGGTTCATGGCTTCAAAGTCGGCGACGCTGGTGCCGCCGAACTTGGCTACCACGGTGGAATTCTGGGGTACTGCTTGGTTCATGTAGAAACCTCGTGTCAGGGATGCCCGTTTGGGGGCACTGTAATTCCATAGCCTTGGCACAAGGGGAGAGCGGTAAACAGGGGGCAGGCGTAGAGGTCAGGCTACGATACACCCAGAAGCGCCCCACCTTGTCGATCGCCCTGTGGGCGATCCCCTGGTGACAACCCAGGGGATTCAGCCCCTGTAGTCGATACGATAATGGCCGGCCATTATCGTACCTCGGCGTCGCTCCCCCTCGGGTGCCGTCAACGGAGAAACGGCTCCTCTGACACTCTACCTGGGCGACGCGCCTCTTCTGGCTTGCGCACCGGGTGCGCAAGTAGGCTGTTAGGAATAGCCGGTTATTGCCATTCTGTCAACGTACGGACGGTGAGGGATTTTCATCTTGTACCAGCGCGATAAGCGTACAGGGCATCGCGGGCGTGGAACCGGCGCCAATCGGTTGCAGAGAACCGTCTTCCTTTTGGCTGAATAGCGGGATAACGCCCTGATGTTTCTCCAAATACTCCAGCCAACCGAAATTTTCGTTCAATTTGGTCGCTTTGATGGTGGCCCCCCTGGCGAGCAGGCTGCTCAGGCGGCCGTAGGTGGCTTCCTGATTAAATAAAATTTCATGCCGGCGGAAACGCGAACTTTCCGCGCTGGCGCCGCGCCCTTTCAGCGGCGCCCCCGAACGGATGGCAAACACGTGATCCTCGCCGAAGAGATGGCCGAAGTGGTAGACCGCCAGCGCGTTCTGGTGGCGATTGGGCGACAGCGCCAACACCTGGGCGATATTGCTCAGATCGAGGTAGTTCTCGGCGTGTTCGGAGTAGGCGTGGCCATAATAGGCCGGAATGCCGTCCATACGCGCCTGACGGTAGTATTCCCAACTGCTGTCGGTGACGATCACCGGCACGTTCAGCTTGATCAGCGCCTGCGCCAGCATGCGCGCCACGCTGTTGGCGCCGACGATCAGTACGCCGCGCGGCTTTTGCTGCTGCACCCGCAGCCAGCGCGCCATCATGCCGCTGGTCAGGCTTTGCAACACCACGGTACCGATGATGATGGCGAACACCACGGTCACCAGCCGGTCGGCGCCCTGATAGCCGCTGCGCTGCAGCGTCAGCGCGAACAGCGAGCTGACCGCCGCGGCCACGATGCCGCGCGGGGCGATCCAGCACAGCAGCAGCCGATCGCGCCAATGCAGGGAAGAGCGCCAGGTCGAGACCGCGATGCACAGCGGCCGGGCGATAAACTGCACCGCCAGCAGCAGCAGCAGCAGCGGCCAGCCCATGTTCCACAGCGCCTGGATGTCGAGCCGCGCCGCCAGAATGATGAACAGCGCCGAGATCAGGATCGCCGACAGTTCTTCTTTGAACGCCAGAATATCGCTGGTATCGACGTCGCGCATGTTGGCCAGCCAGATGCCCATCACCGTGACGGTCAACAGGCCGGATTCGTCGGCGATGGCGTTGGAAACGCCGAAGGCGGTCAGCATGATCGCCAGCACCGCCAGGTTCTGCAGGTAGCGTGGCAGCCAGACGCGGCGCAGCGCCAGGCCGAGCAGGTAGCCGAACAGCGCGCCGGCGATAAGGCCGACGGCGGCAGTCACGCCCAGCGTCCAAAACAGGTGGGTATAGGACTCCGCATTCTGCTTCAGTACGATGAACTCGAACACCAGCAGGGTGAAGATGGCGCCAACCGGATCGATGACGATCCCTTCCCAACGCAACACCTGGTTAATGTTGGCGTTCGGTCGCACCACGCGCATCAGCGGAGCGATCACCGTCGGCCCGGTCACCACCGTCACCGCGCCGATCAGCGCCGCCAGCTCCGGCGGGAAATCCAGCAACCACCAGCTGGCGAGGCTGATGACCAGAAAGGTGACCAGCATGCCGACGGTGACCAGATTACGCACCACGCCGCCGAGGCCGCGTATCTCCTCGAAGCGCAGCGTCAGCGCCCCCTCGAACAGGATGATCGCCACCGACAGCGACACCAGTGGAAACAGCAGATCGCCGAACAGCAGATCCGGCTGCACCAGATGCACCGTCGGGCCGAGCACGATGCCGAACAGCAGCAACGGCAAAATGGCCGGCAGACGCAGCAGCCAGGCCAGCCACTGCGCCAGCAGCGACGCCAGGCCGATAAGCACCAACATAAGCGGGGCGGATAATTCCATAAGCGAGATCCCTTTCAAATGACGAAATAAGTAACGATGACACAGCCTGATGACAATTCGGCAACCCCGATAACAGGCCGTTAGCCAAAAGTATAGAGTGAAAGCTGAAACGAGGCGGCAATGCGTTGACAGTTAGCGCCTATCGCAAGAAAAGCGATCATAATCACAGTCGAACAGGCTACAATCGGACAAACGCGTCATTTTTATTCTCAAGCCTAAGAGTGTTGCTATGAAAAATATCAATCCTAGTCAAACCGCTGCTTGGCAAGCCCTGCAGCAACATTATGCACAGATGAAAGACGTACGGATCGCCGACCTGTTCGCCGAGGACAGCGATCGTTTCTCCAGGTTCTCCGCGACCTTCAACGATCAAATGTTGGTGGACTATTCCAAGAATCGCATCACGCAGGAAACCCTGGAGAAGCTGCAGGCGCTGGCGAAAGAAACCGATCTGCAAGGCGCCATCAAATCGATGTTCGCCGGTGAGAAGATCAACCGCACCGAAGATCGCGCGGTGCTGCATATTGCCCTGCGCAATCGCAGCAACAGCCCGATCCTGGTCGACGGCAAAGACGTGATGCCGGAAGTGAACGCGGTGCTGGCCAAGATCAAACAGTTCTGCGCGCGCGTCATCGGCGGCGAGTGGAAAGGCTACACCGGCAAGCCGATTACCGACGTGGTGAACATCGGCATCGGCGGTTCGGATCTCGGCCCTTACATGGTGACCGAAGCGCTGCGCCCGTATAAAAACCACCTGAACATGCACTTCGTCTCCAACGTTGACGGTACCCACATCGCCGAAACGCTGCAGCCGCTGAATCCGGAAACTACGCTGTTCCTGGTGGCTTCCAAAACCTTCACTACTCAGGAAACCATGACCAACGCCCACAGCGCGCGCGACTGGTTCCTGAGCAGCGCCGCCGATCAACAGCACGTGGCCAAGCACTTCGCTGCGTTGTCCACCAACGGCAAAGCGGTGGCCGAGTTCGGCATCGATACCGACAACATGTTCGAGTTCTGGGACTGGGTAGGGGGCCGTTACTCCCTGTGGTCGGCGATCGGTCTGTCGATTGCGCTGTCCATCGGTTACGACAACTTCGAGCAGCTGCTGAGCGGCGCGCACGCCATGGACAAGCACTTCGCCGAAACGCCGGCGGAGAAAAACCTGCCGGTGCTGTTGGCGCTGATCGGTATCTGGTACAACAACTTCTTCGGCGCCGAAACCGAAGCCATTCTGCCGTACGATCAGTACATGCACCGTTTTGCCGCTTACTTCCAGCAGGGCAACATGGAATCCAACGGCAAGTACGTCGACCGCAACGGCAATCCGGTGGATTACCAGACCGGCCCTATCATCTGGGGCGAGCCGGGCACCAACGGCCAGCATGCGTTCTACCAGTTGATCCACCAGGGCACCAAGCTGGTGCCGTGCGATTTCATCGCGCCGGCCATCAGCCATAACCCGCTGGGCGATCACCACGCCAAACTGCTGTCCAACTTCTTCGCGCAGACCGAAGCCCTGGCGTTCGGCAAGTCGCTGGAAGTGGTGGAGGCGGAGTTCGCGGCGCAGGGTAAAACCCCTGAGCAGGTTAAACACGTGGCGCCGTTCAAAGTGTTTGAAGGCAACCGTCCGACCAACTCGATCCTGCTGCGTGAAATCACCCCGTTCAGCCTGGGTAGCCTGATCGCGCTGTACGAGCACAAAATCTTCACCCAGGGCGCGATCCTGAACATCTTCACCTTCGATCAGTGGGGCGTGGAGCTGGGCAAACAGCTGGCTAACCGCATCCTGCCGGAGCTGGCGGGCAGCGAGAAAATCAGCAGTCACGACAGCTCGACCAATGCGCTGATCAACCGCTTCAAGGAATGGCGCTAAGCGCCTGAGCTGAAGCCAATAAAAAACCCGCCGCGGCGGGTTTTTTTACGTCTGCAAAAAATTACAGGTTGATCGGCACTTCGAAGCTGACGCCTGCACCCACGTCATCGGTGGTGCTGTGATCGTTGTCGGTGTACCACAGGCTAGTATCAAACTTAACCTGAGACGGGAAGGTGTAACCCCAGCCGACCTGAATGCCTTTCAGCGTATCGGATTTCGGGAAGGCCTGGTTAATGCTTTGGCTCAGCGGGTTCACCTTGGCGTAAACTACGCGGGTGCTCCAACGCTGGCTGTCGTCCAGCACTAGCTCGACGCGGCCGGACAACATCTGGCCGTCGCCGCCCATCGCATGCCCCAGCGGGTAACCCTGTTGGTAGTAGCCGCCTTTGTAAGTGTAGTGAGTGTACACATAGTTTTTACGGCTCATATCCGAACGGGTGTCTGACCCTTCGATATACCAGTTGATGGTGGTCGGGCCCCATTCCGGGTGGCCTTCCAGACCGAGCAGATAGGTATTTTGCGACGGCAGATAGCCCGCCTCATCTTCACCCACCAACTGACCGTACAGGCTAACCGGCAGGCCGATCAGCGGCTGCATTTTCAGCTTGAAGTCGAAACCGGCGAGCTGGTTGCCCGGATCGTTGCCTTTACCTGAATCATCGTTATCTTTGCCGGTAAATCCATCCCAGAACGAGCTCCATGACTGCGGACGGCCTTCACCACCCCACATCATGATACGCGACGCCCCCAATTCCAGGAAGTCGGTCGGCATCATGGTGAAACGGCCGCCGATCAGTTTGGTGTGCGGTACAGAACTGTACTGCGACAGCTGGCCGGCGGACAATTGATATTGCCAGCGGCCGATCCACGACAGCCACGGGGTTTCAAACGGTGATTGGTCGGCGCGCTGCAGCATAAAGCCGGCCACCGGGCGCGCGGCGTCGGAGCGGATCAGGCTGCCGTCGTAACCCGGGCCCCACCACTGGGAAACCTCGCCGAAGGAGAGCCACTGATTCCAGATTTTCACCGCGCCGTAGGAGCCGTTCATATTGAATTTGGAACCGTCGCTGACGCGCTGATCGCCTTCCACCGAGCCCTGCAGACGCACGTCCCAGAACTCGCCGTTGGCGCCGGCGCCGATGGTCAGGCGATCGTCGGCGTACTCGTTTTGGCCGAAGCCCTGCGGGGTGCCGGGTTTATCGGTCGACGCGTAACCGCTGACGCGGATGTTGGCTTTCAGGGCATCGACACGACGTTGTACGCGGTCAATGACGTTTTTCTCGGTGTTGGTCACCGGCTTGGCCTGCGCGATAACGGAACTGATCTCTTCTTGACTCAGCGGCCAGGTGGACAGGCTGACGTTGATAACGCCGCGGTCAGACAACCAGGCGAGATCGTTACGCAGATCGTTGTCAGGGGCTACCAGGCCGGCGGCGTGGCCGGACAATGCACAGGTAAACAGGCCCGCAGCGACCAGTCCGTTAAGTTTAGCGCGCATAAAGAATTCCCTTGTTAATTCGAGGTTATTGGTTTTATGTAAAGATCTCTGTGACCCATGATAGTTGACATTTCGATTTGCTACAAATCTATAAGCCAGAAACATCTTATTATAACTTTATGAATTAAATGGGGTTTAAAGTGCTTTCGCGCGGGGCATAATTTTTAAGACAATGCCTATATTGGCACGGTTGAATCATATAAGCGGTATTCAGAGAGAGGTTTTATGGCAAAAACGTCGCGTTCGATAATGATAGCGAAAGGACTGCAGCGAGTACTGAACGTAGGTTTGTTGCTGCTGGCGGCAATTCTGGTGGTGTTTCTGGTCAAGGAAACCATCCATCTGGCGAAGGTGTTATTTATCAACAGCGAAGAGTCGTCTTCTTACCTGTTGATTGAAGGTATCGTGATTTATTTCCTGTACTTTGAATTTATCGCCTTGATCGTCAAGTATTTTGAGTCGGGTTATCATTTCCCGTTGCGCTATTTTATTTACATTGGCATTACCGCGATTATTCGTTTGATTATCGTGGACCACAACAACCCCATCGATACCCTGATCTACGCCGCGGCGATATTGGTGCTGGTGGTGACGCTCTATCTGGCCAATACCGACCGGCTGAAACGGGAGTAGCGATAAAAATGGCGGCCAAAGGCCGCCAAAGACACAGGATATAATTACCCGTCGTCTTTCAAGCGACAGCGTTGTTGACTGCACTCGCTAACCCCAGTTACTTACTGAAGTAAGCGCCTGGGCTTAGCGAGCTGGTCGCCTAGCTGTAACTTGAAATCCATAGGGTAAAAGATAAGGAAAAACATCAAACGCACTGCAGTGGCACAAATTACCCCTTCACGCCGCCGGCCGTCAGGCCGCCCACCAGCCAACGCTGCGCCAGCAGGAACACGGCGGTAATCGGTATCGCCGACAGCACCGCGGCGGCGGCGAAGTCGCCCCACAGATAGTTCTGCGGGTTGAGATATTGCTGCATCCCCACCGCCAGCGTGTAGCTGTTCACATCGCGCAGCAGCAGCGACGCGACCGGCACTTCGGTGATGGCGGCGATAAACGACAGAATGAACACCACCGCCAGAATCGGTACCGACAGCGGCAGCAGCACCAGACGGAATGCCTGCCACGGCGTGGCGCCGTCCAGCGCTGCCGCTTCTTCCAGCGAGTTGTCGATGGTTTCGAAATAGCCCTTGATGGTCCAGACGTGCAGCGCGATGCCGCCCATGTAGGCGAAGATCACGCCACCGTGGGTGTTCAGGCCGATAAACGGAATGTACTGGCCCAGGCGATCGAACAGGGCGTACAGCGCCACCAGCGACAACACTGCCGGGAACATCTGGAAGATCAGCATGCTTTTCAACAACGTGCTCTTGCCGCGAAAGCGCATACGGGCGAAGGCGTAGGCGCAGGTGGTGGACAGCGTCACGATGCCGATGGCGGTGATCGCCGCGATCTTGATGGAGTTCCACAGCCACAGCAGCACCGGGAACGGCGGCGGCGTCACGCTGCCGTCGGCGTGGGTGACGCTGAAGCCGAGCGCCAGCCGCCAGTGATCCCAGGAGAGGGTTTCCGGTATCAGGCTGCCGGTGGCGAAGTTGCCGGCGCGCAGCGAGATGGCGACCACCATCAGCAGCGGGAACATGATCAGGGCGATAAAGCACAGCATCAATATATGGGTGATCCACAGGCGCAGGCGCTGGGACTTGGGTTGAACCATGGCCATCGTTATTCTCCCTAATCGAAGTTCATCTTGCTGGCTTTCAAATTCAGGATCGCCAGCGCGCCCACCAACAGGAAGATCAGCGTGGCGATGGCGGCCGCCAGCCCGAAGTCTTGCCCGCCGCCGCCTTCGAAGGCGATGCGGTAGGTGTAGCTGACCAGAAGATCGGTATAGCCGGCCGGCGTGGTGGTGCCGATCATGTCCGGGCCGCCGTTGGTCAGCAGCTGGATCAGCACGAAGTTGTTAAAGTTGAAAGCGAAGCTGGCGATCATCAGCGGCGTCAGCGGCTTGATCAGCAGCGGGAAGGTGATGCGGAAGAAGTTTTGCCACGGGTTAGCGCCGTCCATCGCCGAGGCTTCGTACAGATCGTCCGGGATCGCCTTCAGCAGCCCCATGCACAGGATCATCATGTAGGGGTAGCCGAGCCAGGTGTTGACGATCAGGATCATGCTCTTGGCGGTGAGCGGATCGCTGAACCAGGCCGGTTTGATGCCGAACAGATGGCTGAGCATCATGTTGATCTCGCCGAAGCTCTGGTTGAACAAACCTTTGAAGATCAGGATCGAGATGAACGATGGCACCGCATAGGGCAGGATCAGCAGCACGCGGTAGATCGCCTTGCCTTTCAGCGCCTCCCACTGCACCACGCAGGCCAGCACCATGCCGACTGCCACGGTGAGGATCACCGTCATCACCGAGAACACGATGGTCCAGATGAAGATCGACACGAACGGTTTCTTGATGCCCTCGTCCTGTAGCACCCGCAGGAAGTTTTTCCAGCCGGTGGTGACGGTATAACCCGGGCTCAGGGTTTCCTGCGCCCAGCCGCCGTCGGCGTTGATCGCCTGATAGAAGCCGATGTCGCCGTTTGGCCGGTAGCGTACCTGGGTCTGATTGTTGGTCAGCGTGCTGCCGTCTTTGTCCAGCGCATACAGCGGGCGGGTGCCGGAGAACTGGCGCAGGGAGCTCATGCGCAATTCCCCGCCGTCGGGCAGTTGCGCCACCAGCTGGCTCAGCGCCTGCCGGTTCTGGGTAATCACCCGCAGCGTGGCGCGTTCGCCCTGCGGCGCGGCGTTCTGCGCCGTCAGTTTCAGGGTTTGCGGCGCGGCGGCGTCGAGGCGGAAAGGCTCGGAGATCAGCGGCTGTTCACTGTCCGGTGGCGTCAGCTGCAGGCGCCACTGCTGGTTTTCCGCCGGGTAGAGGCCAAAGGTAAAGGTTTGGCCGCTCTGGAACTGGCGCTGCATCAGCACCGATTGCGCGCGTTCAAAAGTCAGCTGGTTGGTGCTGCTGTAGTTGGTGAAAGCGATGGCGATGGTGCAAATCAGCGGGAACAGGACGAACAGCCCCATGCCGGCGACGCCGGGATACACATAGCGCCAGGCGTAGGCGCGGCGGTTGGCGAAGACGTAAAGCCCGGCGCTGACCAGGATCAGCGTCAGGATGGCGAACAGGTATTCACCCTGTGCATACATCAACACAATCAGGTAGCAGGTCACCAGGCTGAACAGGCCGACCACCAGCCATTTCAGCGCGTCGCTTTGCCACCACTTCGATTTTTTACGCGCGGGCGTCCCGGCGTGAGCGAATTGCATAGGGCGTTCCTTTCTGTGAAGCAACGGCGGGGCACCGTGGCACCCCGCACGACGTCGTTACTTGGTGATACGGGTCTGCACGTCGTCCAGCGCGGCTTTCACCGTCTGACGGCCGCTGACGGCGTTGATCACCGCGCTGCGTTCGGCGTACCAGAAGGCGCTCATCTGCGGGATGTTCGGCATGATTTCCCCGTTTTGCGAGTTCTGCATGGTGGCGGCGATCTTCGGATCTTTGGCCAGCGCTTCCTGATAGGACTTCAGCGCCACCGCGCCCAGCGGCTTGTCTTTGTTGACGTCCGCCAGCCCTTCGTTGGTCAGCAGGTAGTTCTCGAGGAACTCGGTCGCCAGCTCTTTATTCGGGCTGGCGGCGTTGATGCCGGCGGTCAGCACGCCGACGAACGGCTTGGACGGCTTGCCTTTGAAGGTCGGCAGCAGCGTCACGCCGTAGTTGATTTTGCTCTGCTCGATGTTGTTCCAGGCCCACGGCCCGTTGATGGTCATCGCGGTCTGGCCTTTGTTGAACGCGGCTTCGGCGATCGAGTAGTCGGTATCGGCGTTGATGTGTTTGTTTTTCACCAGATCGACGATGAACTGCAGACCGGCCTGCGAACCGGCGTTGGCGACGCCGACATCCTTGATGTTGTATTTGCCGTTTTCATACTTGAAGGCATAACCGCCGTCGGCGGCGATGATAGGCCAGGTGAAGTAGGGTTCCTGCAGGTTCCACATGATGGCGCTCTTGCCGTTGGCGCGCAGCTGTTTGTCCAGCGCCGGGATTTCTTCCCAGGTCTTCGGCGGCTGTTTGACCAGGTCTTTGTTATAAATCAGCGACAGCGCTTCGACGGCGATCGGGTAGCCGATCAGCTTGCCGTCATAGCGCACGGCGTCCCAGGTGAACGGGAACAGCTTGTCCTGGAAGGCTTTGGACGGGTGGATTTCGGCCAGCAGGCCGGACTGCGCATAGCCGCCGAAGCGGTCGTGGGCCCAGAAGATGATGTCAGGGCCGTCGCCGGTGGCGGCCACCTGCGGGTATTTCTCTTCCAGCTTGTCCGGGTGCTCGACGGTGACTTTGATGCCGGTGTCTTTTTCGAATTTCTTGCCGACTTCGGCCAGGCCGTTATAGCCCTTGTCGCCGTTGATCCAGATAACCAGTTTGCCTTCCTCGATCTTGGCGAAGGCGGAAGAAGAGAGCACCAGGGTGGCCAGTGCCGAGAGTGCCAGCGTGCGGGCGAGGGTAATGCTGCGAGTCATAATCCAGTCCTTCTTTTTGTGGGCACATAAATCAAGGAGAGACGTTTCGCGGTAATAGTGGGTCACAACGCGACATATTCTCATCCTCCCCCCCTCTACGCCCCTGAGATGAGGAGTGTGATCCAGTTAACGTTGCGCTCTATTCTGTGGCGTCAGGCACAAAATAGGGGGGCAATTTTTGCCAGCCGGATCACAGATTTGCCTTAAGCGCGGAACTTCTCATCGCTGCGGTCGTTCTCTCATCCTCCCGTCTCCTCCCCCATGAAAAATCTTGTTACGGATGATTACCCTTTCCGGCGACTCCCGCACTATCGGCCCATTGATTTTCAACGCCACGCGCAGCAGGGATACCGGATTTATGTCGTCAATGCCTATCGCTACTCAGCCCACCCTGTACCGGATCCATCCGGCCAGTTTCCGTGACGGAAACGGGGACGGCGTGGGCGACGCGCACGGCATGCTGGCGGCGCTGCCGTATCTGAAAGCGCTGTCGATCGACGGCCTGTTGCTGCCGCAGACGCTGGCGCCGGGGGCCGAGGCGACGGTGACGGGCGAAGGGCTGACGCTGTGGTACGGCGATGAAGCCAACCGCGTTCGCAATGCCGTCGCGCCGCGGCGGTTCGCCCACGGTGCGCTGGCGCTGGACGTGATGCCGTTCAGCGCGGAGAAGCTGGTGGCGGTGCTGCACGCCCGTCGTACCACATTGGCGGACAGCCTGTGGAGCACCGGCGACGCCGATCAGCCCCGGGTGGTCAGCCGCTGGGGGCAGGGCGACCTGCGTTCCGCCGCCGCCTTTCTGACGCTGCTGGCGATGCTACCGGCGCCAATCTGCCTGTATCAGGGCGAGGAGCTGGGGCTGCCGCATGCCGCCGGCCTGCAAGATCCGCGCGGCGCGCAAACGCCGATGCCGTGGCACGAAGCCCCCGAACAGGTCACCGCCGGCGAAATCAGCTGGTATCAACAGGTGGCGATCGAACACCGCGCATTGGCCATCAGCCGCCAACAGCACGACAGCCACTCCACCTTACGTTACTGCCAGGCGCTGTTGGCCCTGCGTCGTTCGCCGCTCATCCAGCATGGCGAACTGAACGAAGTCAGCCAGCGCGATGGCGTGGTGCGCTTACTTATTACCCATCAGGATCAATGCCTTGAAGCGCTGATAAACCTGCAGCCTTATACTCAGGCGGCCGCGCCGTCTGAGGCGACCTTGCCGTTGGCATGGCAGCACGGCGCGCAGCAAGAGGGTCATCAATGGGTTTTGGCGGGCTTTGCCTCCGCCATTTTCACACGACATGTTAACTGCGAAAGCAGGGGAGTAACGCATGGCTAGCGTGACACTGCGCAGCGTTTATAAGGCCTTCGGTGAGGCCGTGATTTCCAAAGACGTCAATCTGACCATCGAAGACGGCGAGTTTGTGGTGTTTGTCGGGCCTTCGGGCTGCGGTAAATCGACGCTGCTGCGCATGATCGCCGGGCTGGAGGACATCACCTCCGGCGAGCTGCTGATCGGCGAGAAACGTATGAATGAGGTGCCGCCTTCCGAGCGCGGCATCGGCATGGTGTTCCAATCCTATGCGCTGTATCCGCACCTGTCGGTGGCGGACAACATGTCGTTCGGCCTGAAGCTGGCCGGCGCCAAGAAAGCGGAAATCAATCAACGGGTGAACCAGGTCTCCGAGGTGCTGCAACTGGCGCACCTGCTCGACCGGCGGCCGAAGGCGCTGTCCGGCGGGCAGCGTCAGCGCGTGGCGATCGGCCGCACGCTGGTGGCCGAGCCGGACGTATTCCTGCTTGACGAACCGCTGTCCAACCTCGACGCCGCGCTGCGGGTGCAGATGCGCATCGAGATCTCCCGTCTGCACAAGCGCCTGCAGCGCACCATGATTTACGTCACCCACGATCAGGTCGAAGCGATGACGCTGGCCGACAAGATCGTGGTGCTCGATGCCGGTCGCGTGGCGCAGGTCGGCAAGCCGCTGGAACTGTATCACTACCCGGCCAACCGCTTCGTCGCCGGGTTTATCGGCTCGCCGAAGATGAACTTCCTGCCGGTCAAGGTGACCGCGGCGGAGCCGCAACAGGTGCAGGTCGAACTGCCCAACCGCCAGCTGGTCTGGCTGCCGGTGGAAGGCGCGGGCGTTCAACCCGGCGCCAACCTGTCACTGGGCATTCGCCCTGAACATCTGCTGCCCGGCGAAGCCTCAGAAGTGCGGCTTACCGGCGACGTACAGGTGGTGGAGCAGCTCGGCAACGAGACGCAAATCCACATCCAAATCCCGGCCATCCGTCAAAACCTGGTGTACCGCCAGAATGACGTGGTGCTGGTAGAAGAAGGTGCCACATTCGCCATCGGCCTGCCGCCTCACCGCTGCCACCTGTTCCGTGAAGACGGTACGGCATGTAAACGGCTGCACCAGGAGCCGGGCGTTTAAAGCATCAAAGTCGGTATAACAGGAGAATAATGATGACTACTCTGCGCAAACTTCCTCTGGCACTGGCTGTCGCCGCCGGTGTTCTCTCTACTCAGGCGCTGGCCGTAGATTTCCACGGTTATGCCCGTTCCGGCATCGGCTGGACCGGCAGCGGCGGTGAGCAACAGTGCTTCAAGGCCACCGGCGCCGCGAGTAAATACCGTCTCGGCAACGAATGCGAAACCTACGCCGAACTGAAACTGGGGCAGGAAGTGTGGAAAGAAGGCGACAAGAGCTTCTATTTCGACACTAACCTGGCCTATTCGGTCTCGCAGCGTTCCGACTGGGAAGATGTGACCCCGGGCTTCCGCGAAGTCAACGTGCAGGGTAAAAACCTGATCGAGTGGCTGCCGGGCTCCACGCTGTGGGCCGGTAAGCGCTTCTATCAGCGTCATGACGTTCACATGATCGACTTCTACTACTGGGATATCTCCGGCCCGGGCGCGGGTCTGGAAAACATCGATCTGGGCTTCGGCAAGCTGTCCGCTGCCGTGACCCGCAACTCGGAGTCCGGCGGCTCTTACGGCTACCTGGATAACGAATGGAAACAGCGTCCAACCGTCAACGACACCTTCGACGTGCGCTTGGCCGGGCTGGAGCTGAACCCGGGCGGCACCCTGGAGCTGGGCGTGGACTACGGCCGCGCCAATGCGCAGGATAACTACCGCCTGGCCGACGGCGCCAGCAAAGACGGCTGGATGTTCACCGCCGAACACACGCAGAGTATCCTGAACGGTTACAACAAGTTCGTGCTGCAGTACGCCACCGACTCGATGACCTCGCAGAACAACGGCCGCAACGAAGGCGCCACCATTGATAACAACGGCAAGATGATCCGCGTGTTGGATCACGGCGCCATCGACTTCAACGATCAGTGGGCACTGATGTACGTCGCCATGTTCCAGGACATCGACCGCGACAACAACAACGGCACCACCTGGTACACCGTGGGCGTGCGCCCGATGTACAAATGGACGCCGATCATGAGCACCTTGCTGGAGGCGGGCTATGACAACGTCAAATCCCAGCGCACCGGCGATCGCAACGGCCAGTATAAAGTGACCCTGGCGCAGCAATGGCAGGCGGGCAACAGCATCTGGTCGCGTCCGGCCATCCGCCTGTTCGCCACCTACGCCAAGTGGGATGAGAAGTGGGGCTACGCCACCGGCGATGACACCGGGTATAACGCCGGCACCGCTTACAACGACACCAGCATGCATACCTTCAGCCGCGGCAAGGATGACGAAGTCACCTTCGGCGCCCAGATGGAAATTTGGTGGTAACGACGACAGGACGGGGAGGGCCGCCGGCTCTCTCCCAACCGCATTCGCCGCGGCCGGATCTCTTGCCTGATCCGCCGCGGCGCTGAAAGAGGATATAACGATGAAAAAGAATCTGCTGTCACTCTGCCTGTCGCTGGCGCTGACCGTCGGCGCGCCTCTGGCGGCCAACGCCGAGACGCCGGCTAACGTTTCCGTCGCGCCGGCCATCAGCGCCGCCACGCTGCAAAGCCTGCCGTGGCAGCCGCTGCAGCCGCCGGTGTCGCAAGAAGTGAAGCTCGACGCCGTCAGCCCGCAGCTCAATCAGGGCGAGATCCAGGGGGCGATCGCCGCCTATACGCTGCCGGCCGATCGCGGCTCGCTGGAAGTGACGCTGAGCAGCCTCGCTAAAAACAATTCGCTGTACGCGCCGAGCGTGCTGGTGCTGGACGAGCATCTGCGCCCGGCGGCGTATTACCCGAGCAGCTATTTCCCTTACCAGCCGCCGGGAGCAATGTCCTCCGATCGCCTCGAAGGCACGTTGAAACTGACGCCGGCGCTTGGTCAAAAACAGATTTACCTGCTGGTGTACACCACTCGGCAGGACTTGGCGAAAACCACGCAGTTGACCAATCCGGCCAAGGCCTATGCGCAGGGCGTGGGCAACGCGGTGCCGGATATCCCGGATCCAATCGCCGGCCACGCGACGAGCGGCACGCTGAAGCTCAAGGTGACCGCGGAACAGGGCACCGGCAACGTGATGATCGGTATGCTGCAGCCTGCGCCGACCGTGGCGCCGGTGGTGGTAGGATCAACCGCACCGGCCGCTGTGGCGGCGCCGGCACCGACCCCAGAGAAACCGGCGGAGCCGATGCTCAACGATACCGAAAGCTACTTCAATAATGGCATCAAGCAGGCGGTGAAGGCGGGCGATATCGACAAGGCGCTGAAACTGATGAATGAGGCCGAGAAGTTGGGCTCGACCACTGCGCGTAAAACGTTTATCAGCAGCGTTAAAGGCAAGGGGTAACACCCAGCGCTGCCGATGCTGGCTCGATGATTGGTGCGCCTTGGCGCACCTTTTTTCATCCGCGCGCCAGCGTTGCGCCGATCAACGCCAGTAGACGGGCGTTGTCCACCTGCTGCATGATGCGCACCGGCTTGCCCTGCGGCGGCGGCATGCCGACCGTCAGGCGTAGGCTGTCCGGCCGCCAACGGCGTGAGCTGCCGCGCGTCAACGCCCCTTCCAGCGCCACATCCACATGGAACATTTCGGTCGTGACCAGCTGCGGTTCCAGCAGCCAGGCGATCACCAGCGCATCATGGATCCAGCAGCCTGGCAGGCGCCGCGTATGGCGCGAATAGTCGATCCACGGCTGCGTGGTGGCGCGCAAATAGCGGCACAGCGGCGTATCCGGCTGCGTCAGTGCGGCCAGATCCGCCTGGGTCAGCATGGTCTGGGTGGTGACATCCAGCGGCGCCAGCGTGATAGCGGCGCCGCTGTTCAGCACCAGCCGTGCCGCTTCCGGATCCAGGCCGAAATTGGTGTCCTTGATGTACCCGTCGACGTTGAATACGCCACCCATGATTACGATCTCTTTCACCGCCTGCGCCATCTGCGGGTAAAGCTGCATGGCGTGCGCAACGTTGGTCAGCGGGCCGATCGCCGCCAGCGTGATCTCGCCGGGATGGCGGCAGATCAGCTCGCCGATGGCGATGGCGGCGTCCGGTGCGGGCGCGTTGGCGAGTGAGGGCGCGGGCAAGTCGCGCCACAGCGCTGCCAGCTTGGGATCGGCGATCGGGCGGTCCAGATGCGCGCGCCACGGCTCCGGCGGCTCACTCAGGGCGCGCGCCGCGCCGAGGGCGACAGGAACCTGATAGCCGCTCTGCGCCAGCAGATCGGTGGCGACGGCGAAGCCCACTTCGCGCGGGGTGTTGCCGGCCACGATGCTGATCAGCTCCAGCTGCAGCTGCGGTTTGGCCGCCAGCGCCAGGGCCAGCGCCAGCCCGTCGTCGACGTTGGCGCCGGGGACGCCATTGCCGGGATCGCAATCAATGATTAAACGCATATAAGGTGTCCTGAAAACCCGCTAACAGCCGCATGAATGGCGGATGCGCAGTTGAAAAGCGAATTCATGCAGCTCGGCGGGCGCGGCACCGGCGGCCAGCATGGCGATGGCCCGCTTGGCCATGGCGTCGATCGGCTGCTCGACCGCGCTGAGCGGCGGCACGCTGAATTCGGATTGCTGCGTGCCGTTAAAACAAATCAGCGCCAGATCGTCCGGTGCGCGCAACCCATGCTCTGCCAGCGCCGACAGGCAGCCGAGCGCCTGCTGTTCATTAGAGGTGAAAACGGCGCGTGGGCGTGGGCCTTGCACCAGGCACTGGGTGGCCTGGTAGCCGCCTTGGCGGGTGTAGGGCACCTCGAAAATCCACTCGTCGCGCGGCACAATGCCCGCCTCCAGCAGCGCATCGCGCCAGCCGTTCAGGCGATCCTGCGCGTTGAGCATGGTCAGCGGGCCGATAAAAATGCCGATGTCGCGATAGCCGTGCTGCAGCAGATGGCGGGTCGCCTGGCAGGCGGCGTCGCGCTCGTCGACGCGGATGGCGCAGACGCCGGCCTGGCTGTCGATGGTGTCTATCATCACGCAGGGCGTGCCGGAGGCGCGGATCAGCTCGAACCACGGATGGCGATCGACGCTGGTGTACAGCAGGCCGTCGACCTGGCGGCGCAGCAGGTTGTTGATTAGCTCATACTCACGCTGCCGGTCATCGCCGGCGTCACCCAGCAGCAGCACGCGGCCGCGGCTGAAGGCCTCTTGCTGCAGTGCCCGCGCCAGCGTGGCGAAGAAAGGGTTGGAAATATCCGGCACCACCAGCCCGTAGGTTTGCGTGCTGCCGGAGGCCAATGCCCGCGCGATGTCGTTAGGCCGGTAGCCGGTCTGCTCGATCGCCGCCAGCACGCGCAGCCGGGTGGCTTCCGCCACCGGGCGTGGGCCGTTGTTGATCACATAGCTGACCACGGCGACGGAGGTGCCCGCTACGCGGGCCACGTCGGCGCGGGTAACGCGTCGCGCGGAGTGATTATCCAAATTGGGTTCCTGTTCGCCTTCTCGCTACGCGGCATCCTGCGGCAGGTTGAGATCGCGGCCGCGGGTTTCGGGAGCAAAGAAGGTGGTGATTAAGCCGATGGCCGCCATTACAACAAAATAGCAGGCGACAGGCCACCAGTGACCGAAACCGGACAGCAGCGCGGTGGCGATCAGCGGCGCGGTGCCGCCGGAGAGGATCGAACCGAGCTCTTTGGCGAACGCCATCTTGGAGTAGCGATTCTTCACGCCGAACAGTTCGACGCCGTAGGCCGCCTGCACGCCGAAGATCCCCAGCGATGCGATGCACATGCCGACCACGATCACCGAGATGACGATCGCTGGTTCACGGCTGTCGAGCAGCCAGAACGCCGGGAAGGCGTACAGCACCAGCAGCAGGCAGAACCAGCGGTAGGTGATGCGGCGGCCGAAGCGATCGGACAGCCAGCCGGCCAGCGGGATCACCAGAAAACCGCACAGCGAGGCGATCAACACCGCCAGCGCCGGCACCGATTTATCGACCATCAGCACCTTAGCGACATAGCCGACGATAAAGCCCTGGCACAGGTAGGAAGGGCCGTTTTCGCCGATGCGCAGGCCGAGCATCACCCAGAACGCTTTGGTGCGCTGCAGGTAGCTGCGCGTATCCGGCGCGGCCTGGGCGGCGTCCAGCATGCGCTGGTGGTTTTGCTGCAGCTCGCGTTCGAACACCGGCGTTTCCCGCACGTGGCGGCGCAGGTACAGCGCCACCCCGGCGATCAGAATGCTGGCGAGGAACGGAATGCGCCAGCCCCAGCTCATCAGGTCTTCCTTGTCCAGCTGTAGTACCAGCAGCCATACCAGCGACGCCAGCAGGGTGCCGCTGTTGGAGCCGATGGCGATGATCGACGCTACCAGCCCGCGCCGCTTGGCCGGCGCGTATTCCGCCAGCATCACCGCGCCGCCGGACAGTTCCGCACCGGCGCCGAACCCCTGCGCGAAGCGCAGGATCACCAGGCAGGCGGGCGCCCAGACGCCGATTTGCGCATAGGACGGGATCAGGCCGATCAGCGTGGTGGAGAGGCCCATCAGCGCCACGGTGGTGATCAGCACCACGCGGCGGCCTTTGCGGTCGCCGATCCAGCCGAACACCAGCGCGCCGATCGGCCGCGCGACGAAGCCGACGGAGTAGGTGGCGAAACTGGCCAGCAGCGCCACCAGCGGCGTGGCTTCCGGGAAGAACACGTCGCCGAACACCATGCCGGCCGCCAGGCCGTACAGCGCGAAGTCGACGTATTCCATGGCGGTACCGAGCCAGCAAGAGAAGGTGGCGCGCCAAAATTGGCTGCGCCCCTCTTTGGTCGCCAGGCGTTCATCGGCCGCCAGCGCGGCGTCGGCGGTCTGTGAAGGGGCAAGCGTTGTTTCGCTCATGGCAGTGCTATCCTCTTTTGTTCTGCGCCTGGAGGGGCGCGGTTAAAGATGGTTTCCCTGGTGCCGGCAACAAAGGTGTGCCGACAAATCATGTCGGACGCATGGCGATTCAACGCTGCTGTATCAGGGTGTCTACGCGCGTAGATAACACAACGCGAGGAAGCTGAAACTTTGCGGGCGATCACAGAATCGTCAGCGCGCCGGGAAATGAAGATAGAGAAGGCGGATGGCAAAAAGATGACAGAACCCCGGTTTTTCCGGCCGATAGGCCTGCCGTTTTCGCCACGAATCAGCCTGCCGCTTTCGCATTTCTGCGCTACAATGGGGGCCTGTTAACAGTTTGTATCGCCTGGCGCGCCACACCGGCCGCGGTTCAGGCGAGGAGTAAAGCAATGTCTGGCATCAGGGATTCCATCCTGCCGCCGCTGGAGTGGTTGTCCGAACAGGATCCTCCGGCGCCCGCCGCCGTCAGCGACTGGCTGATGGAGTTAGGCTCCATGACCCGCCGATTTGAACGCCATTGCGCCCAGGTGCGCGTCGAACCGCAGCGCGAATGCTTCGTCACGCGCGAGGCGCTGGGCGACGAGGCGAACCACCTGCCCGACAGCCCGCGCTACTGGCTGCGCGAAGTGGTGCTGCTGGGCGACGACCAGCCCTGGCTGCTTGGGCGCACGGTGATCCCGGAACATACGCTGACCGGCCCCGATCAGGCGTTGGTGGATCTGGGCACGCTGCCGCTCGGGCGCTATCTGTTCAGCAGCGGCGATCTGACCCGCGACTATATCCATATCGGCCGGCAGGACGCGCTGTGGGCGCGTCGTTCACGGCTGCGGCTGGCGGGCAAGCCGCTGTTGCTGACCGAACTATTTTTACCGGCTTCGCCGCTGTATTCAGCGGTCCCCGCATAAAGAGAGGAGAGCAAGACGTTGGAGGGAAGCGTGACTCAAAGTAAATGGCGGGCTTACAGCCATTTGATGCGCATTGATAAACCGATCGGCACGCTGTTGCTGTTGTGGCCGACGCTGTGGGCGCTGTGGCTGGCCGGGAAAGGCGTGCCGCCGCTCTCGATTCTGGTGGTGTTCGTGCTCGGCGTGTTCCTGATGCGCGCCGCCGGCTGCGTGGTGAATGACTACGCCGATCGCGCGGTGGACGGCTACGTAAAGCGCACCGCCGGGCGGCCGATGCCGAGCGGTCGGGTGAGCGCGAAAGAGGCCAAGGTGCTGTTCGTGGTGCTGGTGCTGATCTCCTTCTGCCTGGTATTGACGCTGAACGCTATGACCATCTGGCTGTCGCTGGCGGCGCTGGCGCTAGCCTGGGTGTATCCGTTTATGAAGCGGGTGACCAACCTGCCGCAGTTCGTGCTGGGCGCCGCGTTCGGCTGGGGCATTCCGATGGGCTATGCGGCGGTCAGCGAATCGCTGCCGCTCAGCTGCTGGCTGCTGCTGCTGGCGAACATCTGCTGGACGGTGGCCTATGACACGCTGTATGCGATGGTCGATCGCGACGATGATCTGAAAATAGGCATCAAGTCCACCGCTATCCTGTTCGGGCGTTATGACAAGCTGATCGTCGGGCTGTTGCAGTTCGCGACGCTGTTGCTGCTGGTGTGGGTCGGTTATCTGGCGCAGCTCGGCGGCGCGTTTTACTGGTCGCTGTTGCTGGCGGGCGCGCTGTTCATTCACCAGCAGAAGCAGATTGCCGGGCGTGAGCGCGAAGCCTGCTTCAAGGCCTTCCTGCAGAACAATTATGTCGGGCTGGTGGTATTTATCGGCATCGCGCTGAGCTATCTGCCGGCGTAACGGTTTCCTGCAGCAAGAAAAAAGGCACCTCTCGGGGTGCCTTTTGTGTTTCTGCGCCGGGCGAAATCACTCGTCTTGCTCTTCTCCCGCATCGGTTTGCGGCAGGATGGTGGTCTCTTCCGGCATGTTGACGCTTTCGATGGTCAGCTTGATTTCCGGCGTGATCAGATCGCTCAGCATGTTGTACACCTCGAGGGTGTGCTCGCGGATCGCATCGCCGCTGTCGTTGATATAGCCTTCTTCGCGCAGCGTTGCCACCAGGGTGGAGAATACCGCCTTGTCGAAGAACTCCGGCGCGTTGATGCCGTGCAGCACCGACAGACGCTGCGCCATGATGCGGCTTTCTTTCTCCAGCGCACCGCGGTTGATGCTCGGGTTAGCGCTGAGGATCGACATAGTGATGGCGTAGCGTTGCAGGGTTTCGCGCACCCCGGCGGCCAGCAGCTGCAGCGGGCGAATGCGCGCCGGGTTCAGCACCAGCTCGTCGCCTTTGTCGCAGATAAGCTGTTGGCGGATCAGCTCGTCGATCATCGGCCGCAGCACGTCCGGCAGCTGTTCCTTGTCGTTATGCAGGAACAGCTCGGCTTTCAGCATCGGGTAGATCATGCCGATCTGGCGCAGCAGTTCGGCGCGCGATACCCGACGATGATGCATGACGATGCTGGCGATCAGCGACGGCAACACCAGCAGGTGGTGGATGTTGTTGCGGTAATAGGTCATCAGCACCGCCTGCTCGCGCGGCAGGATGATGATGTCGCCGATGTTGTCCTTTTCCACCTCGAACTTGTTCATGTTCAGCGCGTGATCCAGCAGCTCGTCCGGCGTCTGCGTCGGTACGGTAACATCATGGGCGTAAGGCGCGTTGCGCATCAGCTGCAGGTAACACTCGAGCTGCTCGAGCAGCTGTTCGCGGGTCAGCGAACGCTGGCGCGAGGCCAGCAGCGCGGTGGAACACAGGTTCATGGCGTTGGCCGCGGCGGCGTTGTTGATGCGTACCATGATCTGGCCGGCCAGATCGTTTACCGTCGGCGTCAGCCAGCTTGGGCGTTGAGCTTCGATCGGATCGATCGACTCGCGCCACTGCGGCACGTGCTGGTTGAGGTAAGCGGTCAACGGCAGCGGTTCGCCGAAGTTGACGTAACCCTGGCCCAGATTGCGCAGCTTGCGCAGGCCGCGCAGCATCTGCAGCAGGCTCTCTTTTTCCTTGGTGGCGCCGCGCAGCTCTTTGGCGTAGGTGCCCACTTCCATCACATGCTCGTAGCCGATGTAGATCGGCACCAGCGTGATCGGACGGGCGCCGCCGCGCAGCATCGCCTGGATGGTCATCGACAGGGTGCCGGTTTTCGGTTCCAGCAGACGCCCGGTGCGGGAACGGCCGCCTTCCACGAAATATTCCACCGAGTAACCGCGAGTGAACAGCTCGCCGAGGTATTCGCGGAACACCGTCGAGTACAGCTTGTTGCCTTTAAAGGTGCGGCGGATGAAGAACGCGCCCAGGCGACGGAAGATCGGGCCGGCCGGCCAGAAGTTGAGGTTGATGCCCGCAGCGATGTGCGGCGGCACCAGGCCCTGGTGATACAGCACGTAGGACAGCAGCAGATAGTCCATGTGGCTGCGGTGGCAGGGCACGTAGACGATCTCGTGGCCGTCCTGCGCCAGCTGGCGCACGCGCTCGGCGTTGGTGACGTTGATGCCCTGATACAGCCGGTTCCAGGTCCAGCTCAGCACGCGGTCGGACAGACGCACGGTTTCGTAGGAGAAATCGGCGGCGATCTCTTCCATCAGCGCGATGGCGTTCTGCTGGGCCTTCTCGTGCGAGATCTTCTTGCTGCGCGCTTCGTCCTCGACCGCTTTTTCGATCGCTTTGGACGCCAACAGCTTGTTGAACAGGTCCTGACGGGCCGGCAGGCTCGGGCCTACCGCGGCCAGGCGCTGACGCGAGAAGTGCATGCGCGCCACGCGCGCCAGTTTCTGCGCGATGGTTTTATCCGTGCCGTGCTCGGTGGCCATGCGGCGCAGCGAAACGGTGTTGGAGAAACGCACGAAGCTGTCGCGGCCGAGCCACAGTACGGCGAAGAATTTCTGCACGCCGTTCAACAGACGCAGGTGTGGCGTGCCGTGACCTTCGCGGCCCGGCGAACGGCCGAACATGACCGAAACCGGCAGCATCTGAATGTCGAGATCCGGATTGCTGCGATGCAGATCCAGATAGTCGTGGAACAGCTTTACCGACTCTTCTTTCGGGGTGTAGTAGCGGAACACGCGCGGGCCGTCGTGAATGAACACGTAGCTCGGCAGCACGGTGCCGTCGATCTCCAGCGCGTTGAGCGGATCGGGCAGATCCTGCGCCAGGCACTGGGTGCGCAGCGTCAGCAAATCCGCCTTGGAATTGTAAGGTAAAACATACAAAATCGGCCGTGAGGGATCCAACCCTAGCTCGGTAACCGGATCTGAAGGGATGACCTTACTTCTTACCAACAATTTAAGTGGTAAATTCAATATTTTATAATAAATTTTACGCCAACCTGACATAACAACGTGAAGCCTCTTGTTAGCAATGCGCCGCAAGCATACCAGAAACCGGGTAGCAGATCTGTGGTGTTCGAAAACCGAGAGCCGTCAGCGCGGACTGTTCTAGACTCTTTTTATTATGACCGACCTCTGAGAAAGGCACGAAAACATGGCAAACCAAGCAACCGGATTGACCCGCATCATCAAGGCCGCCGGCTATTCTTATAAAGGGCTTTCCGCCGCCTGGCAACACGAGGCGGCGTTCCGCCAGGAACTGGTGGTGACCCTCCTGGCTATCATACTGGCTGTCTGGCTGGACGTGGGTGCGATAGCGCGCATTTTATTGATCGGATCGGTGGCGCTGGTGATGATCGTCGAGATCCTGAACAGCGCGATCGAGGCGGTGGTGGATCGCATCGGCAGCGAACACCATGAGCTGTCCGGGCGGGCCAAGGACATGGGATCGGCGGCGGTGTCGCTGGCGATCGTGCTGGCGCTGTTCGTTTGGGGTACGGTCTTGTGGCAGCATTTTGGCTGACGAAAGTCGCCTACTGACTGATTTTTATTTATTCTTCGGTTCCCAATCCGCGCTTACCTGTATATACTCACAGCAAGACTGTATAAACAAACAGGGGGCGGAATGAAAGCACTAACTACCAGACAGCAAGAGGTCTACGATCTGATTCGCGATCATATTTCGCAAACGGGCATGCCGCCAACGCGTGCCGAGATCGCGATGCGTCTGGGGTTCCGTTCGCCTAACGCCGCCGAAGAGCACCTGAAGGCGCTGGCACGCAAAGGCGTGATCGAAATCGTCTCCGGTGCGTCGCGCGGTATCCGCCTGCTGATGGAAGAAGAAGAAGGGCTGCCGCTGATCGGCCGCGTCGCCGCCGGCGAGCCGCTGCTGGCGCAGCAGCACATCGAAGGGCACTACCAGGTGGATCCTTCCCTGTTTAAACCGAGCGCCGATTTCCTGTTGCGGGTGAACGGCATGTCGATGCGCGACATCGGCATTCTGGACGGCGATCTGCTGGCGGTGCACAAAACGCAAGACGTGCGCAACGGCCAGGTCGTGGTCGCGCGCATCGAAGACGAAGTGACGGTCAAGCGCTTGAAAAAGCACGGTAACGTGGTTGAGCTGCTGCCGGAGAACAATGAATTCCAACCGATCGTGGTCGATCTGCGCCAGCAGAATTTCACGATCGAAGGGCTGGCGGTCGGCGTGATCCGCAACGGCGACTGGATTTAATCGCCGCGCCATCACCGCCGCTCCCTGTATCAATCGCCCCTGTTTTGGGGCGTTTTTGTTTCTGACCTCGCCCTTCGTCACTCTGTCACAGGAACATCCCATCATGCGCCTGATTTCCGCCTTCACCAGCGACACCGATAAAGCCCTGTGGCGCCTCGCCCTGCCGATGATTTTCTCCAATATCACCGTGCCGCTGCTCGGGCTGGTGGACACCGCGGTGATCGGCCACCTCGACAGCCCGATCTATTTGGGAGGCGTGGCGATCGGCGCGGTGGCGACCAGCTTCCTGTTCATGCTGCTGCTGTTCCTGCGCATGAGCACCACCGGCCTCGCGGCGCAGGCGCTGGGAGCGAAAAACCCGCAGGCGCTGGCGCGCGCCTTTATGCAACCGCTGCTGCTGGCGCTGTTGGCCGGGGGGGCGATCGTCCTGTTGCGCTACCCGCTGATCGAACTGGCGCTGCGGATCGTCGGCGGCGATGGCGAGGTGCTGGAGCAGGCGCGGCGTTTTCTTGAGATCCGCTGGTTGAGCGCACCGGCGGCGCTGGCCAACCTGGTGCTGCTGGGCTGGCTGCTCGGCGTGCAGTACGTGCGTGCGCCGGTGATCCTGCTGATCGTCGGCAACCTGCTGAACATCGTGCTGGATATCTGGCTGGTGATGGGCCTGGGCTGGAACGTACGAGGGGCGGCGGCGGCCACCGCCATCGCCGAATATGCCACGCTATTGCTCGGCCTGTGGCTGGCGTGGCGAGTGATGCGTCTGCGCGGTATTACCCTGGCGATGCTGCGTCAGGCCTGGCGTGGCGATCTGCGCCGCCTGCTGGCGCTCAATCGCGACATCATGTTGCGCTCATTGCTGCTGCAGCTGTGTTTTGCGTCGCTGACCATTTTCGGCGCTCGCCTGGGGAGCGATGTGGTGGCGGTTAACGCGGTGTTGATGAACCTGCTGACGTTTACCGCCTATGCGCTCGACGGCTTCGCTTATGCGGTGGAGGCCCATTCCGGCCACGCCTACGGTGCCCGGGACGGCAGCCAACTGCGTAAGGTGTGGCACGCGGCCTGCAGGCAGGCTGGGCTGGTCGCGTTGGCTTTCGGCCTGGCGTATGCCGTTACCGGCCAGCAGATCGTGGCGGCGTTGACCTCCTTGCCGGAGCTGCGTGCGTTGGCCGCCCACTATTTACCGTGGCAGGTCATTCTGCCGCTGGTCGGGGTGTGGTGCTATTTGCTGGACGGCATGTTTATCGGTGCCACGCGCGGCGCCGAGATGCGTAACAGTATGGCGGTGGCCGCGGCAGGATATGGTCTGACGCTGTTCAGCGTGCCGCTGCTAGGCAACCACGGGCTCTGGCTGGCGCTGGCGGTGTTTCTGACGTTGCGTGGCGTGGCGCTGGGTTGGATTTGGCACCGTCATCAGGTGCGCGGCAGCTGGTTTGCTGCACGTTAGACCGGACGCTTTGTTGGGTTAATTATTAATTTATCTTATGTTTTTATTCATGTTTGCTTACATGTTTTCAGCCTGAATATTTCCGGTTTAGTTCGTTGTTTGTTAGCGTTTTTTGTGTTTATTTTTCTTTTTAATGGTTTTTTATTCTGATATTTGGCTTTTTTATTTCCATGTTTAACTAGAATGAATCATGTGGCTGGTGAATGAAGGGGAGCGGTGCTTCTTAAGGTGAAGGGAGTATCAACCACAAAAACTTCTGTTTAACCCCGGCCGGCGACAGGGATCACTGATTCACCACAGGTTAACGGAGAGACTATGAATAAAGATCAAGCCGACGGTAACTGGAAGCAGCTGAAAGGCAAAGTGAAGGAAAAATGGGGCAAGCTGACCGATGACGATCTGACGGTCATCGAAGGGAAACGCGAACAGCTAGTCGGTAAAATCCAGGAGCGCTACGGTTACCAGAAAGAGGCGGCCGAGAAAGAGGTGAAAGCCTGGGAAGATCACACCAAACACCGCTGGTAACACGCAGGGCCGCCACTGACGGCGGCCGGCAACAGCGCAGGCCGGCGTCGCTCCATCCTCTGGCGCCCCGGCTGCAGGTACAGGGAAGTACCTGACTTCGTCTTACTTCTTCTTGATGGCGATGCTGTGATCGTGTTCGGCGCAATCATGCTTGCTGTCACAAGCCTCAACTTCAACGCAACCGGCGCACAGACCGTGCGCTTCCACCACGCTGTGCCGCAGCGCAAATCCGGCTTCCTGCGCCAGCTTCTGCAGCGTTTCTTCCACGCCTTCGGTGGTGCGTTCGGTCACCTGGCCGCAGCGGTCGCAGATAAACAGCGCGGACGTATGCATCGGCTGTTCGAAATGGTGGCACAGCACGTAGCTGTTGGCCGATTCCACTCTATGGATAAACCCTTGCTCCAGCAGAAAATCCAGCGCGCGGTATACCGTCGGCGGCTTGGCCTGCGGTTCGGCGACGCGCAGCAGATCGAGCAGGTCATATGCGCTGATTGCACCGGGTTGCTGAGTCATCAGACGCAGCACTTCCAGCCGTTGCGGCGTCAATCGCACATTGCGTTGCTGGCAGAGGCGTTCAGCCTGCGCCAGCAGCTTTTCCTGGGTGGTTGAGTTCATCGCAAATATCCCGGTACGTAAAAAAGCCGATTTTACCATGATTACGGCGAATCGCCGAGAGTTGCCCCCTTTTCCCCTGAGGATAGCGCAAGGAAAAGCGCGCCGGTCGCGCGAAAAGAGAGTTGCATCACAACTTTTCCCCGCCGTCGGGCGGCAAATCAACGTTGCCGGTTTTAGCGCTGGAGAGCGGGGGACGAGAGCGGTATAACGCCTTTCACCCGCGTGATGAGCAGGAGCCCTGTGTGATGACGGAAAGAGAGAAGCTGTTAGGCGGCCTGGAGTACAACAGCCGCGATGAAGAACTGATCGCCCTGTACCATCGAGCGAGGGCGTTGACCAAAAGCCTGGGGGCGCTGGACTCGCATCAGGCGGACGAGAAAAACCGCCTACTCGGTGAGCTGTTCGGTGCTTGGGGTGAGGCGAGCTGGATTGAAACACCGTTCTGGTGTGACTACGGGCAGCATGTCCGCATCGGTAAAAACTGTTTTATCAACGTCAACGCGGTGTTCCTCGACTGCAATACCATCACCATCGGCGACAACACGCTGATCGGCCCCAACGTGCAAATCTATACGCCGAGCCACCCGCTGAAGGCCGCAGAGCGCTTCACCGGCGATCCGGATTTTCCTTTCCGCACCTCGGCGCAGCCGGTGTCCATCGGCAACAACGTCTGGATCGGCGGTAACGTAGTGATCCTGCCGGGAGTGACCATCGGCGACGGCACGACCATCGGCGCGGGCAGCATCGTCACCGGCGACATCCCGGCCAACGTGCTGGCGCTGGGGCAGCCATGCCGGGTTATCCGCTCGTTGGAATAGGGCGTTATCGACGAGCAGGAGGCAAGGGGGCGGGATGGCTCTCTTTGCGGTGCGGGCCGTCGTTTGCCAACGGGCGGTCATCGGCCAATGCCAGGCGTGCGGCCGCCAAACGGCTCATGACGGTGCCGATCGGCACCGCCAGCACTTTCGCAGCTTCCCGGTAAGACAGCCCTTCGACATACACCAGAAACAGCGCGTTGCGCTGGGCCGCCGGCAGCCGGCTGACGCGTCGCATCACTTCATGGATCCAGACCGGCTGTTCACCGTTGTTTGCATCGCCAAGCTCTTCCGCCGCCATGCAGCCTTGCCCCTGGCGAAGATGCTGGGCGCGAACTTCATTGAGCCAGATGGAGTGCAGGATGGAAAACAACCAGCGATCCAGGTGCGAACCGGGAGTGAATTGCGCAGCGCGCTCCAGCGCACGCAGGCAGGTCGCCTGCACCAGATCGTCGGCGATATCCCGCCGGTGCGAAAGCACCAGCGCATAGCGCCACAGGCGGGAGAGATAGTGGCCGAGTTCATCGCGTATCGCATCGCCGCTGATAGTCACCTCCGCAGGCGCGTCGGATCAAGATTCCGGGTGGCGGTCGATGGCCGCCGCCAAATCGCGGTACTCCTCGCATTTGGTGCCGCACAGCGACTGGATCACCTGCAGCTGCTGGCGCGCCAGATCGGGTCGGCCTTTCAGCATGTAGGCTTCCCCCAGGTACTCGCGCACTTTAGGGTATTTCGGATCGAGGGCTACTGATTTTAAATAATAGCCGATACCCTCATCGGTGCGGCCAAGTTTGCGCGTGGCGTAGCCGCGATAGTTCAGCGCAACGGCGGTGTTGGGATCTTTCAGCGTGTTGAGCATATCGAGCGCTTCCTGATAGCGGCCGCTTTTCGCCAGCGCATAGGCGTAGTTAGTGCGGTCGACGTCGTCGACCTTGCCGCTTTTATCCACCATGCAGGTCTGAGTTTTGCTGTCGTAGACCTGGCCTTTCGGGCAGGTCGGCGGGGTTTGGCTGCTGCCGTCGCCGCCCATCGCCAGCGCCGCGCCGGAAAACAGCAGGCAGCCGGCAATGGCCGATGCCAGCAGGCGTTTAATGAAGCTGTTCATGGTTGTGTCCTCAAGGCAGAGGCGCCGTGCGCGCCCGTAATGAGATAACACCTGAACGAGTGGGTTTATTCGCCTTGTCTCCGCTTATTTTTGCCGGCGGCAAGCGGGTTTTCCCAACGGCGCTGATTGTCGTTATAATAGCCGTTTGCGGCCGCGCGCCGTTCGTTGAACCCAGACAGACTCAGGTAGCCAGTAACTCAGCATGACGAAAGACAACCACGCCCCAACCTACGCCGCCAATCGTTTCTCCATCGCGCCGATGCTCGACTGGACCGATCGTCATTGCCGTTACTTCCACCGCCTCTTGACCAAGGAAACGCTCCTGTACACCGAAATGGTGACCACCGGCGCGATCATCCACGGCAAGGGCGATTACCTGGCCTACAGCGAAGAGGAGCATCCGGTGGCGCTGCAGCTGGGCGGCAGCGATCCGGCCGCGCTGGCGCATTGCGCCAAGCTGGCGGAGCAGCGCGGTTACGATGAGATTAACCTCAACGTCGGCTGCCCGTCCGATCGCGTGCAAAACGGCATGTTCGGCGCCTGCCTGATGGGCCAGGCGACGCTGGTCGCCGACTGCATCAAGGCAATGCGCGACGTGGTGTCGATACCGGTGACGGTGAAGACCCGCATCGGCATCGACGATCAGGACAGCTACGCCTTCCTGTGCGACTTTATCCAGACCGTCGCCGGGCGCGGCGAGTGCGACATGTTCACTATCCACGCTCGCAAAGCCTGGCTCTCCGGCCTCAGCCCGAAAGAGAACCGCGAAGTGCCGCCGCTGGACTACCCGCGCGTTTATCAGCTGAAGCGGGATTTCCCGGCGCTGACCATCGCCATTAACGGCGGGGTGAAAACGCTGGAAGAGGCGCGGCAGCATCTGCAGCATCTGGACGGTGTGATGATGGGGCGCGAGGCGTATCAGAATCCGGGTATCCTGGCGCGGGTCGACAGCGAACTGTTCGGCGCGCAGACCGCGGTGCCGGACAGCGTGGCGATCGTCGAAGCGCTGTATCCGTATATCGAGCGCGAGCTGTCCAACGGCACCTATCTCGGCCACATCACCCGTCACATCCTCGGTTTGTTCCAGGGCGTGCCGGGCGCGCGCCAGTGGCGTCGCCACCTGAGCGAGAACGCCCACAAGCCGGGCGCCGATGCGCGGGTGGTGGAGCAGGCGCTGGCGCTGGTGCGTCAGCCGCGCGTCGAAATGGCGTAACCCGCAAAAAATTTGACCAATAGTTAGTGTTTTTCGCCAGGCATTCGGTACGTTACCGGATGCCTGTCCTATTTTTTCAATAGGTTAGCCCTTCCGCCATTCTGGCACGCTTCTTGTAATCCACTCTGCAGATACGTTGTATTGCAAAGGAGCAATCATGTTGGAAATCTTCTTTCTCATTGGCTTTGTGGTGATGCTGATGGTGACCGGCATCTCGCTGCTGGGGATCTTCGCCGCGTTGTTGGTGGCGGCGGCGTTCATGCTGTTGGGCGGGTTGTTCGCGGTGGTGATTAAGCTGCTGCCGTGGCTGATTTTGGCGGTGGTCGGGGTATGGATTTACCGTTCGATGCAGAAACCGCAGGCCAGGCGTTACTGATTTTTTGCTGAATAATCAGTCAGTCGCGATGAAACTTGCATAACTGCCCGCCACGCTAATGCGGCAGCGATCACAGCTTGGCAGTTTTACCCGGCGATGTGGCACATAAAGCGTGTTTTTTGCCGCACGGGGCTGTTAGGATGTGGGTCGATGCAGTGATGCGACCGATTTCATCACCGTGAGAGACAACCAAAATTCGTGTTGCTGAAGCAACCCCCTGTCTCTGGCGGACTCTGCTCTACCCCTACAAAACGCAGTAACAGAAAGGGCTCCGTAAGGAGCCCTTTTCTTTGGCCGCGATCAGGGGATCAGCAGGCTGGAGCCACTGGTGCTGCGGCTTTCCAATACTTGGTGTGCCCGCTGGGCGTCGGCCAGCGCGAATTTCTGCTCGTCTTTCACTTCTACCCGAATGGCGCCGCTGCCGATCAGGGAGAACAGCTCGTTGCTGGCGTACTGCAGCTCGGCGCGGTTGGTGATATAGCCGTTGAGGGAAGGGCGGGTGACGTACAGCGAGCCCTTCTGATTCAGCAGCGCCAGATCGACGCCGGTCACCGGGCCTGAGGCGTTGCCGAAGCTCACCATCAGGCCGCGACGCTTCAGGCTGTCGAGCGAGGCCAGCCAGGTGCTTTTACCCACCGAATCGTACACCACGCCGACCTTCTCGCCCTGCGTCAGCTCGGCCACCCGCTGGGCGATATCCTCTTTGTGGTAGTTGATGGTGGCCCAGGCGCCGGCCTGTTTCGCCAGCGCGGCCTTCTCGTCGGAACCGACGCTGCCGATCAGGCGCGCACCCAGCGCTTTCGCCCACTGGCAGGCGATCAGCCCGACGCCGCCGGACGCGGCATGGAACAGGAACACTTCACCCGGTTGCACGTCATAGGTCTGGCGCAGCAGGTAGTATACCGTCAGCCCTTTGAGGAAAGAGGCTGCACCCTGTTCAAAGCTAAGGTTGCCCGGCAGCAGCGCCACGCGTTCTGCCGAGACGTTGTGGATCTCGCTGTAGGCGCCGAGCGCCGATTGCGCATACACCACCCGGTCGCCCGGTTTGAGGACGCTGACCCCGGCGCCGACCTTGGTCACCACGCCGGCCGCTTCGGTGCCGAGGCCGCTCGGCAGGCTGGCCGGCGCGTACAGTCCGCTGCGCACATAGGTGTCGATGTAGTTGATGCCGATCGCCTTGTTCTCGATCTGCACTTCGCCGGCAGCCGGATCGAGCGGTGTAAAATCAACGTATTGCAAGACTTCCGGCCCGCCGGTGGCGGAGAATTGAATGCGCTTGGCCATGTTCTACCCTCATTTGGTTATCTGAATTCACCCTATGCCTTTTGGCTGCGGAGATCTAGCCTGCCCGTGCGCCAGCCTGTGGCAATTATGCGGCGGAATCGTGCGGAAAAATCACGTATACTCTTGCGTCAGCAGCCTCACCCTCATTCGCAACCGGATAAAGACTACGTTTCATGGCAGGAAAAAAACCAACCAACAAAACAAACGCGGACGAAACCAGAGAGCGTTCCAGAGATCGTCAGATGGAAGGGCTGAAGATGCCGCCGCACTCGCTGGAGGCCGAGCAGTCGGTGTTGGGCGGTTTGATGCTGGATAACGAGCGCTGGGACAACGTGGCGGAGCGCGTGGTCGCCAACGACTTCTTCAGCCGCCCACATCGCCTGATCTTTACCGAGATGCAGCGTCTGCTGGAGATGAGCAAGCCTATCGACCTCATCACCCTGTCCGAATCGCTCGAGCAGAAGGGTGAACTGGACTCGGTCGGCGGCTTCGCCTACCTGGCCGAGCTGTCGAAAAACACCCCGAGCGCCGCCAACATCGGCGCCTACGCCGACATCGTGCGCGAGCGCGCGGTGGTGCGCGAAATGATCTCGGTGGCTAACGAAATCGCCGACGCCGGCTACGATCCGCAGGGGCGCAGCAGCGAAGACCTGCTCGATCTGGCGGAATCCCGCGTATTCCAAATCGCCGAGAACCGCGCCAGCAAAGACGAAGGCCCGAAGGGCATCGAACGCATCCTGGAAGACACCGTGTCGCGCATCGAACAGCTGTATCAGCAGCCGCACGACGGCGTGACCGGGGTCGATACCGGCTATCAGGACCTCAACAAGAAAACCGCGGGCATGCAAAAGTCCGATCTGATCATCGTCGCCGCCCGTCCATCGATGGGGAAAACCACCTTCGCCATGAACCTGTGCGAAAACGCCGCGATGACCCAGGAAAAACCGGTGCTGATCTTCAGCCTGGAGATGCCCGGCGAGCAGATCATGATGCGTATGCTGGCGTCGCTGTCGCGCGTGGATCAGACGCGCATCCGTACCGGCCAGCTCGACGACGAGGACTGGGCGCGCATTTCCAGCACCATGGGTATCCTGCTGGAGAAGCGCAACATGTACATCGACGATTCCTCCGGCCTGACGCCGACCGAAGTGCGCTCGCGCGCGCGGCGCATTTTCCGCGAGCACGACGGGCTTAGCCTCATCATGATTGACTACCTGCAGCTGATGCGCGTGCCGGCCCTGTCCGACAACCGTACGCTGGAGATCGCCGAGATTTCGCGCTCGCTGAAGGCGCTGGCGAAAGAGCTGCAGGTGCCGGTGGTGGCGCTGTCGCAGCTGAACCGTAGCCTGGAGCAGCGCGCCGACAAACGCCCGGTTAACTCCGACCTGCGTGAATCCGGCTCTATCGAGCAGGACGCCGACCTGATTATGTTCATCTATCGTGATGAGGTGTATCACGAGAACAGCGATCTGAAAGGGATCGCGGAAATTATTATCGGTAAGCAGCGTAACGGCCCGATCGGTACCGTGCGCCTTACCTTTAACGGCCAGTGGTCGCGTTTCGACAACTACGCGGGGCCACAATACGATGACGAATAATCAGCTAAGGAACTGAAATGAAAGCGGCAACCGCTGTAATCGACCGCCGCGCTCTGCGACATAATCTGCAACAGGTGCGCCGCCAGGCGCCGCAAAGCCGCCTGATTGCCGTTGTGAAAGCAAACGCTTATGGACATGGCCTGCTGGAAACAGCACACACCCTGCAAGACGCCGACTGCTACGGCGTGGCGCGCATCGACGAGGCGCTGATGCTGCGTTCCGGCGGCATCGTCAAACCGATCCTGCTGCTGGAAGGCTTCTTCAGTGCCGAAGATCTGCCGGTGCTGGTGGCGAACAACATCGAAACCGCGGTGCACTGCATCGAACAGCTCGAAGCGCTGGAGCAGGCCGAGCTGGCGCGCCCGGTGCCGGTGTGGATGAAGCTCGATACCGGCATGCATCGGCTGGGGGTGCGCCCCGAACACGCGGAGGCGTTTTATCAGCGCCTGTGCGCCTGCCGCAACGTGGCGCAGCCGGTCAATATCATGAGCCACTTCAGCCGCGCCGATGAACCGGAGTCCGACACCACGTTGAAACAGATCGCCTGCTTTGAGCAGTTCGCGCGCGGTAAACCGGGCCAGCGCTCGGTCGCCGCCTCCGGTGGCACGCTGCTGTGGCCGGATGCCCACAATGAGTGGGTGCGCCCCGGCATCATTCTGTACGGCGTGTCGCCGCTGGATAACGGCAGCGGCGCCGAGCATGGTCTGCAGCCGGCGATGACCCTGAAATCCAGCCTGATCGCGGTGCGCGAGCACAAGGCCGGCGAAGCGGTCGGCTACGGCGGCACCTGGGTCAGCCCGCGCGATACCCGGCTGGGCGTGGTGGCGATGGGATACGGCGACGGTTACCCGCGCAGCGCGCCGACCGGTACGCCAATCCTGATCAACGGCCGCGAAGTGCCGATCGTCGGCCGGGTGTCGATGGACATGATTTCGGTCGATCTCGGGCCGGACGCCGCCGATAAGGTGGGGGATGAAGCGGTGCTGTGGGGCCAGGCGCTGCCGGTCGAACGCATCGCCGCCTGCACCGGCATCAGCGCTTACGAACTGATCACCAAGCTCACGCAGCGTGTGGCGATGGAATACATCGGCGACTGATGCGCCGCAGGGGCCGACGCGCGTCGGCCCCGTTTCTCAGCGGGTTACTTCTTTACCGCCAACCACTTGTCGATAACCTTCTGATACTCGCCGGTCGCCTTGGCCAGGTGCAGCCACTGATCCACATACAGTTTCCAGCTCAGATCGTCGCGCGGCAGCATGTAAGCCTTCTCGCCGTACTGCATCGGTTTGGTCGGATTCACCGCGCACAGCTTCGGATAGCGCTTCTGCTGGTACAGCGCCTCGGAGGCGTCGGTGATCATCACGTCCGCCTTGCGATCCACCAGCTGCTGGAAAATGCTCATGTTGTCGTGCGTCAGCGTGAGTTTGGCCTTCGGCAGATAGGCGTGCACGAAGGCTTCGTTGGTGCCGCCCGCCGGTTCCAACAGACGCACCGACGGCTTGTTGATCTGTTCGATAGTGCGGTATTTCTTCACGTCGGTGCAGCGCACCAGCGGGATTTTGCCGTCGGTATCCAGCTTGTCAGCGAAGAACACCTGTTTTTGCCGCTCCAGCGTGACGGAGATGCCGCCCATCGCGATGTCGCACTTGCCGGAGGCGAAGTCCGGCGTCAGGGTTTTCCAGCTGGTTTTCACCCACTTCACGTTGGCGCCCAGGCTCTTGGCCAGCGATTGCGCCATGTCGATGTCGATGCCTTCATAGCTGCCGTCTTCCTTGAGGAAGGTATAGGGCTTGTAGTCGCCGGTGGTGCAGACCTCCAGGGTCTTTTGCTGCAGCACTTTGTCCAGGTGGGATTGCGCGCTGGCGCTGCCGGCGGCGAGCAGCAGCGCGAGGGGGAGTAGCTTTTTCATCTGGCGTCCTTTTTATACATTCGTGGTTTTATGCGTTACTTCGCCGTTAATTGTCGTTTGTCTGCATGAGTTAGCCGTTTTTTATGCCGCTTACCGGCGAAAACGCCGGGCGTTGCTGCTGTACGCGATTTAAGCGCCAGGGTGTGACGTCGGCAACGGTAAAAAAACTGGTAGGCTGTAACGTCAACATTTATTAACACAGTTTACAGGTGGCTATGTACAACATTGACGATTTTGATATGAAAATCCTGACGCTGTTACAGGCCAACGGCCGTTTGACCAATCAGGAGCTGAGCGAGCTGGTCGGGCTCTCGGCCTCCCAATGTTCGCGGCGGCGCATCAGCCTGGAGCAGGCGCAGCTGATCCGCGGCTACCACGCGCGGCTGGCGCCGGAGGCGGTCGGCCTGGGGCTGGTGGGGCTGATTGAAGTCAGCCTGATCACGCACGCGCAGGAGCAGATCGACAGCTTTCATCAGATGCTGGAGGACGTGGACGCGATCCTTGACGCTTACAAGACCACCGGCGACGCCGATTACCTGCTGAAAGTGGCGGTGGCTGACCTGCCGGCGCTGAGCGAATTCATCAGCCAGACGCTGTCGCCGCACAAAAGCGTGGCGCATATCAAAACGGCGGTGGTGCTCAATCGCATCAAGGAAAACGGTTTGTTGCCGGTGACGCGAGAAAGCTGAAACCGAATGCGCTTTTCCGTCTATATTAGGAACGTAACGCTGTGCCTAAACCACAATAAATAAACCAGGAGAAAAACCCCGTGTTCCAGAACGTTGACGCCTATGCCGGCGATCCCATTCTGTCGCTGATGGAAAAATTCAAACAAGACCCGCGCGCGCACAAGGTGAACCTGAGTATCGGCCTGTACTACGATGCGCAGGGCATCATCCCCCAGATGCGGGCGGTCGCCGCGGCGGAAGCGCAGTTGAACAGCGTCGAGCACGGCGCCTCGGTATACCTGCCGATGGAAGGGCTGCAACCCTATCGCTCCGCCATCCAGCAGCTGCTGTTCGGCGCGCAGCATCCGATGCTGCAGCAGGGGCGCATCGCCACCATTCAGACCGTTGGTGGTTCCGGCGCGTTGAAAGTGGGCGCCGACTTCCTGAAAAGCTACTTCCCAGATTCGCAGGTGTGGGTCAGCGATCCGACCTGGGAAAACCACGTCGCCATCTTCAGCGGCGCCGGTTTCAAAGTGAATACCTATCCGTATTTCGACAGCGAAAGCCTGGGCGTGAAGTTCGACGCCATGCTGGCTGCGCTGAAACAGCTGCCGAAGCACAGCATCGCGCTGCTGCATCCGTGCTGCCACAACCCGACCGGTTCCGACCTGACCCCCGCCCAGTGGGATGAGGTGGTCAAGGTGATCGCCGATCGTGAAATCATTCCGTTCCTTGATATCGCCTATCAGGGCTTCGGCGGCGGCATGGAGCAAGACGCCTACGCCATTCGCGCCATCGCGGCGGCCGGCCTGCCGTGCCTGGTGAGCAACTCGTTCTCGAAGATCTTCTCGCTGTACGGCGAGCGCGTCGGCGGCCTGTCGGTGGTGTGCGAAAGCGAAGAGGCGGCCGGGCGCGTGCTGGGCCAGCTGAAGGCCACCGTGCGCCGCAACTACTCGAGCCCGCCGAACTTCGGCGCGCAGCTGGTGGCCAAGGTGCTGAACGACGCCCAGCTGAAAACCCAGTGGCTGGACGAAGTGGAGAGCATGCGCACCCGCATTCTCGAGATGCGTCACGCGCTGGTGGACACCCTGAAGAGCGCGCTGCCGCAGCGCAATTTCGATTACCTGCTGGCTCAGCGCGGCATGTTCAGCTATACCGGCTTCAGCGCGGCGCAGGTCGATCGCCTGCGTGAAGAGTTTGGCGTCTACCTGATCCACAGCGGCCGCATGTGCGTGGCCGGCCTGAACCACAACAATGTGCGTCAGGTGGCCGAGGCGTTTGCCGCGGTGCAGTAACGCCTGTTAGTCTGAACGGACGTTCATCGGGGAGCGATAGCGATATCGCTCCTTTTTTATTGCCGGTGCGCCGCCGAAGTTGCCGCAAACCGGAGAGAGAATATACTGATTGAGGGGCGCTCACTCATGTGGCATCAGCAAACGCTAATCCTCAGCGCAAAAGCGCGTGGCTTTCATCTGGTTACCGACGAGATCGTCAACCAGTTAACCCACTTACACCGCCTGCAAACCGGCCTGCTGCATCTGTTGCTGCAGCATACCTCGGCCTCGCTGACGCTCAACGAGAACTGCGATCCCACGGTGCGAGCCGATATGGAGCAGCATTTCCTGCGCCAGGTGCCGGAAAACGCACCCTATCAACATGACTACGAAGGGCCGGACGACATGCCGGCGCACATCAAATCCTCGCTGCTGGGCGCTTCCTTGACGCTGCCCGTCAGGCACGGGCGGCTGATGTTGGGCACATGGCAGGGCATCTGGCTGGGGGAGCACCGCATCCACGGCGGAGCACGCCGTATTGTGGCCACATTACAGGGGGAATAACCCAATGAATAACAGCGCATTGCTGGAGTACTGCATGGCGAAGCCGGGCGCGGAGCAGAGCGACCAGAACCAGTGGCAGGCCAGCCAGATCAAGGTGGGCGACGTGATGTTCGCGATGGTGTGCGAGGTCGAAGGGCGGCCGGCGCTGGCAATCAAGTCCAGCCCGGAGCTGGCGGAAAGCCTGCGCGAGCACCACCCGGAGATCGTCGCCTGCGACGGCCTGAACAAGGCGCACTGGAATACGGTGTTTCTCGACGGCAACCTGCCGAACTCGCAGTTTTATACGCTGATCGACAGCTCCTATCAGCTGGTGGTGGAAGGCCTGCCCGAACACGTGCGCCAGGAACTGCGCGCCTGATTGCCGGGCGGCGGCACCGCCCGTTTTTCTCCTGCTTTTTCGTGTTAAATCGTGATCGCGGCTTTAAATTGGGAACGTTCCCTTTTTGTCGTCAGGAAAAAACGGCTACGCTTGGGCATTCAAGAAACGCGGATAAGATTAAGGAGGCCGACATGGCCATCAGCGAAGAAAAGCGCAAGATGATCGCCGGGGAGCTGTACGACGCCGGTGATGACCTGCTGCGCAGCGAACGTCGGCGCGCGCGCCAGTTGACGCATCGCTATAACCACTCCTCGCCGGAAGAGGGCGAGCTGCGCAAACAATGGCTGGACGAGCTGCTGGGCGGCTATCAGGGCGGCACCATTGAGCCGACGTTCCGCTGCGACTACGGCTATAACATCTATCTCGGCAAGAGCTTCTACGCCAATTTCGACTGCGTGATCCTCGACGTGTGCGAGGTGCATATTGGCGATAACTGCCTGCTGGCGCCGGGCGTGCATATCTACACCGCCACCCATCCGCTGGACGCCGAGACCCGCGTCGGCGGCGCGGAGTTCGGCAAGCCGGTCAAGATTGGCGACAACGTGTGGATCGGCGGGCGCGCGGTGATCAATCCGGGCGTGACCATCGGCGATAATGCGGTCGTGGCCTCCGGCGCGGTAGTGACCAAAGACGTGCCGGCCAACTGCGTGGTGGGCGGCAACCCGGCCAGGGTCATCAAGCAGCTATAAAAAAACGGGCGCCGCCGGGCGCCCGCTGTCATCAGGCTCGCAGCGAGTCGATATCCACCACGAAGCGGTACTTCACGTCGCTTTTCAGCATGCGCTCATAGGCCTCATTAATTTGCTGCATCGGGATCAGCTCGATATCGGACGTGATGCCGTGTTGGCCGCAGAAGTCCAGCATCTCTTGCGTTTCCGCGATGCCGCCGATCAGCGAACCGGCGATGCGGCGGCGCTTCATGATCAGGTTGAACACCTGCGGCGACGGATGATCGTGCTCCGGCGCGCCGACCAGCGTGAGGGTGCCGTCGCGGCGCAGTAAGTTGAGGAACGGGTTCAGATCGTGCTGAGCCGCTACCGTGTTGAGGATGAAGTCGAAGCTATTAACGTGCTGCGCCATTTCATCCGGGTTGCGCGAAATCACCACTTCATGGGCGCCGAGGCGCTTGGCGTCTTCTATTTTCGACGGCGAGGTGGTGAACAGCACCACGTGCGCGCCCATCGCCCGCGCCAGTTTGACGCCCATGTGCCCCAGCCCGCCGAGGCCGACGATGCCGACCTTTTTGCCTGGCCCCGCGCCCCACTGGCGCAGCGGCGAATAGGTGGTGATGCCGGCGCACAGCAGCGGCGCGACCCCGGCCGGATCGAGGTTTTCCGGCACGCGCAGCACGAAGTCCTGATCTACCACCAGATTGGTGGAGTAGCCGCCATAGGTGACGGCGCCGGTCTGGCGATCCTGGCCGTTATAGGTGCCGGTAAAGCCGTTCTCGCAATACTGTTCCAACCCCTCATCGCAGCTCGGACAGCTGCGGCAGGAATCCACCATGCAACCGACGCCGACCAGATCGCCGACCCGGTAACGCGAGACATGGCCGCCGACGGCGCTGACGCGCCCGACAATTTCATGGCCCGGCACTACCGGGTAAATCGTATTGCTCCATTCGTTGCGAGCCTGATGCAGGTCCGAATGGCAGACACCGCAGAACAACACCTGAATTTGCACATCGTGGTCGCGCAGGGCGCGGGGTGGGTAATCGAAAGGCACCAGCGCAGACTTCGCATCATGCGCGGCATAGGCATGGGTAATGTTCATGGTCGCTCCAGTTATCAATGTAGGGGGGACAACGCTTGGCCGGCAGCGGAGTGCCGGTAAGATGCGGCCTGAATCAGACAGGGCGGCCGCCGAGGGAACATTGATGATAAAAGCGGTGAGTGCGGAGGGAAATGCCTGAAAATGTCGAAATCTTGCCCGTTTCTGTTTGATTGCAATGAAACGGGTCAGCGTGCGGGTCGCCTGAACGACGGCCCGCACGTTGGCGATATTACTTGTTCAACAGCGGTTTCAGGAAGCGCGCGGTGTGCGATTTTTCACACTCGGCCACGGTTTCCGGCGTGCCGGCGACCAGGATCTCGCCGCCGCCGCTGCCGCCTTCCGGCCCCAGATCGACGATCCAGTCGGCGGTCTTGATCACGTCCAGGTTATGCTCGATGACCACGATGGTATTGCCCTGATCGCGCAACTGATGCAGCACCGCCAACAGCTGTTGGATATCGGCGAAGTGCAGGCCGGTAGTCGGTTCGTCGAGAATATACAGGGTCTGGCCGGTGCCGCGTTTCGACAGCTCGCGCGCCAGCTTGACGCGCTGCGCCTCCCCGCCGGAGAGCGTGGTGGCCGACTGGCCGAGGCGGATGTAGGACAGGCCGACATCCATCAGGGTCTGCAGCTTGCGCGCCAGCGCCGGCACCGCGTCGAAGAACTCACGCGCTTCTTCGATGGTCATCTCCAGCACTTCGTGGATGCTCTTGCCCTTGTACTTCACTTCCAGCGTTTCGCGGTTATAGCGTTTGCCCTTGCACTGGTCGCACGGCACGTAGATGTCCGGCAGGAAGTGCATTTCGACCTTGATCACCCCGTCGCCCTGGCAGGCTTCACAGCGCCCACCCTTGACGTTGAAGCTGAAGCGGCCCGGCGTATAACCGCGGCTGCGCGATTCCGGCACGCCGGCGAACAGCTCGCGCACCGGGGTGAAGATACCGGTGTAGGTGGCCGGGTTGGAGCGTGGCGTACGGCCGATCGGGCTCTGATCGATGTCGATCACCTTGTCGAAATGTTCCAGGCCGGTCACTTCGCGGAACGGCGCCGGCTCGGCGATGGTGGCGCCGTTAAGCTGGCGCTGGGCGATCGGGAACAGCGTATCGTTGATCAGCGTCGATTTGCCGGAGCCGGACACGCCGGTGATGCAGGTAAACAGACCGACCGGCAGCGTCAGCGTCACGTCCTTCAGGTTGTTGCCGCGCGCGCCGCTCAGCTTCAACACTTTGGTCGGATCGGCCGGCACACGCTGCGCGGGAATGGCGATCTCGCGCTTGCCGCTGAGGAACTGGCCGGTCAGCGATTCCGGCTGCGCCATGATGTCGTCGACGGTGCCTTCTGCCACCACCTGGCCGCCGTGCACGCCGGCGCCGGGGCCGATGTCGATCACGTGGTCGGCGGCGCGGATGGCGTCTTCGTCATGCTCCACCACGATCACCGTGTTGCCGAGGTTACGCAGGTGGATCAGCGTTTCCAGCAGGCGCTCGTTATCGCGCTGGTGCAGGCCGATCGACGGCTCATCCAGCACGTACATCACGCCCACCAGGCCGGCGCCGATCTGGCTGGCCAAACGAATACGCTGCGCTTCACCGCCGGAGAGCGTTTCCGCCGACCGGGACAACGACAGGTAGTTCAGGCCGACGTTCACCAGGAATTTCAGGCGATCGCCGATCTCTTTCAGCACTTTCTCGGCGATCTTGGCGCGCTGGCCGCTGAGCTTCATGTTCTGGAAGAAGGTCATCGCATGGCCGATGCTCAGATCGGAGATTTCCGGCAGCGTGGTGTCTTCGACGAACACGTTGCGCGCTTCTTCGCGCAGACGGGTGCCGTGACACGAGGCGCAAGGGCGGTTGCTGATGAACTTCGCCAGCTCTTCGCGCACCGCGCTGGATTCGGTCTCTTTATAGCGGCGCTCCATGTTGTGCAGCACGCCTTCGAACGGATGGCGGCGCACGGTGGTGTCACCGCGATCGTTGATGTATTTGAATTCGATCGACTCTTTGCCAGAGCCGCTCAGCACCGCCTTCTGTACGTCGGCGCTCAGGGTGTTGAACGGCGCTTCGACGTCGAACTCATAGTGCTCCGCCAGTGAACGCAGCATCTGGAAATAGTAGAAGTTGCGGCGATCCCAGCCGCGGATCGCGCCGCCGGCCAGCGACAGCTCGGGGTTTTGCACCACGCGATCCGGATCGAAGAACTGCTGCACGCCCAGGCCATCGCAGGTCGGGCAGGCGCCGGCCGGGTTGTTGAAGGAAAACAGGCGCGGTTCCAGCTCGCGCATGCTGTAGCCGCAGATCGGACAGGCGAAGTTGGCGGAGAACAGCAGCTCGTCCGCTTTTTCGTCGTCCATGTCCGCCACCACCGCGGTGCCGCCGGACAGCTCCAGCGCAGTTTCGAACGATTCGGCCAGGCGTTGCGCCATGTCGTCGCGCACCTTGAAGCGATCGACCACCACTTCGATGGTGTGTTTTTTCTGCAGCTCCAGCTTCGGCGGATCGGACAGATCGCACACTTCACCGTCGATGCGCGCGCGGATATAGCCCTGGGCGGCCAGGTTTTCCAGCGTTTTGGTGTGCTCGCCCTTGCGATCTTTCACTACTGGCGCCAGCAGCATCAGGCGCTTGCCTTCCGGCTGGCTCAGCACGTTATCGACCATCTGGCTGACGGTTTGCGCCGCCAGCGGCACATGGTGATCCGGGCAGCGTGGCTCGCCGACACGGGCGAACAGCAGGCGCAGGTAGTCGTGGATCTCGGTGATGGTGCCGACCGTGGACCGCGGGTTGTGCGAGGTGGATTTCTGCTCGATGGAGATCGCCGGCGACAGACCTTCAATATGGTCGACGTCCGGCTTTTCCATCAGCGACAGGAACTGGCGCGCATAGGCGGAGAGTGATTCGACATAGCGCCGCTGCCCTTCGGCGTACAGCGTATCGAAAGCCAGCGAAGACTTGCCGGAACCGGACAGGCCGGTGACGACGATCAGTTTGTCACGCGGGATGATCAGGTTGATGTTTTTCAGATTATGGGTTCGAGCACCACGAACTTCGATATTGTCCATTTACACTTCCCGTCTTGATGATACACCGCGCCTGTCGCGATTTTTGCGGGGGATTTTGTGATGGATCTCGCAAAAAACCGGCACAGCCTGGTCGAAACGCATAATTATGACACAAAAAAACCTGAATGAATATCCAGTATGAGAATGCAACAAGGTCGATCGAAAAGACAATTCTGGAATGCAATTCGCACTTATCAACACGGGTGTGGTTTCGTACTCAGCGTGGTAAACTGACGCGTTTATACTGTGTAGAAATCAATCATCGGGAGAAGTGCTCATGGCCAGCAGAGGCGTAAACAAAGTAATTCTGGTCGGGAATCTGGGTCAGGATCCAGAAGTCCGTTACATGCCGAACGGCGGCGCAGTGGCCAACATTACCCTGGCGACCTCCGAAAGCTGGCGTGACAAGGCGACCGGCGAACAGAAAGAGAAGACCGAGTGGCACCGCGTCGTGCTGTTCGGCAAACTGGCCGAAGTGGCGGGCGAATACCTGCGTAAAGGCTCTCAGGTCTACATCGAAGGCTCCCTGCAGACGCGTAAATGGACCGATCAGTCCGGCGTGGAAAAATACACCACCGAAGTGGTGGTTAACGTTGGCGGTACCATGCAGATGCTGGGCGGCCGTCAGGGCGGCGGCGCACCGGCCGGTCAATCTGCCGGCGGCCAGGGCGGTTGGGGCCAGCCTCAGCAGCCACAGGGCGGCAACCAGTTCAGCGGCGGCCAGCAGCAGTCTCGCCCGGCGCAGAGCAGCGCTCCGGCGGCCAGCAGCAACGAACCACCAATGGATTTCGACGACGATATTCCGTTCTAAGCCTGGCGACAGCGCTAAAAAAACCCCGCTCAGGCGGGGTTTTTTGTGGGCGCTCGCTGCCGATTTTCTGCGGTGGTGTCGCCAATCAGTAAATTGCTACCGGGTTGATGTTGACCTGGGTTGAACCGACATACAGCGGTTGCCCCAGCACGAACAGGAATTCCCAGGTTTTCGTGCGCACCAGCGGGCGGCTGTCGATCAGCTCCAGGTTATAGACGCCGCGCTTGGCCAGCAGGTATTGGTTGACCGGGAACTCTTCGTCATTTTTCGGGTTAGGGTACACTTCGGAAGCCCAGGTATCACCGCCAAAGGCCACAATGCCTTGGTCAGCCAGCCACTTCGCCGCTTCCATGCCGATACCCGGTTCGACCTCCAGGAATTTTTTATTGTCCTTACCAATCAGCTCCAGCCAACCGGTATTAAATAAAACAACGTCGCCTTTTCTTAAGCTAATGCCCTGCTTCTTAAGCACCGCTTGAATATCCGCAACGGAAAATTCGGTGCCGCCCGGAACGATGTCTTTATGATAATAAGCCGTCATATCGAGCACCACGCCGCGGGTGACCATGGGCGGCACTTTTTCCACGCCCAATTTTTTCACGCCATCTACGGTGACGAAGTCCGCCGCCTTATTGCCGTTATAATAAACGTTGTCGATGCCGATATGGCCTATACCGTTCAACTGGGTGCCGACGCCGGTCCAGGCATTCACCAATTCATCATTAAAGGTGAATTTATTTGGGCCAAGCGTTTTGCCGTCCTGCTGACCAGGCTGAATATTATATAAACGGAAGCTACGGTGGCGGAACGCCGGGAAATCTTTATCGACGGGAACCGCTAATGACAATGTCTTGCCCTGTTTTACCAGTTGCACGGACTGTAGTACCCCTTCCGGCGTGAGCAGGTTGGCGGCGCCGATTTCGTCTTTTGCACCGTAAACAGAAGGGTACCAGTCTGACGGCTGAGCGGCGGACTCTGCGGCCTGTGCAGGCACTGTGGCAAGCAAAGGCAGCAAGAGGGAGAGGCGATACAATGATTTCATCAGTGACTCATCCTTATAACGACGTAGTGCAGAGTGAATGAAAATGAACCGTCCGGACATAGGCGACGTCAGGCCGCCGAATAATAACCGGTGGATAAAGAGGCTCATTTTTAGTACGCGGGTGTTTTAGCGTAATGCTTTATAAAGCATGGCGAATAACCACCCGACGATGACTTCCTTATGCGGAAATAAATAACGCCGTGCGAGCGGCGTCATTGATATTATTTTTTCAGCTCTGCACTCATGGTGACGAAATTGCCCATGTAGGCGCTGGTGATTTTGTAGCCGCTTGCACCGGCCTCTTGCGCTTTTTTAGCGATGAGAGCTTCGGTGGAGTCCAGCGTTCTACCGGTTGCGGTAACGCTTTCTGCTGCGGCGTTAAACGACAACATGGAAAACAGAGCGAGTGAAATAACGGTGGTCATGGTTTTCATATCTTTATCCTGTGTTCGACAATTCGAAAAATAAGGGTGTCCGGTACGACACGATGGAGCGAAGGATAAAGGGGACGGTGAGGTGAATAAATAACAGAATCGTCAATAAACTATTCCGTTTTTGTGCATAAACTGATTCGATTGTTGTCTTTCAAGCGGTATTGGTGGGGTATAGCGGGGGTGGCGAACGGGTATGTATCGATCTTCAGGCTTACACTCCGCGACAGGCGAATAAATAAAAAGCCCCTTACGGGGCTTGGACGTTACGCCGAGAAACCGCCGTCGATGCTCAGGCTGGCGCCGGTGATGTAACCCGCCTGCGGGCCGGCGAGGTAGGCGACGAAGCTGGCGATCTCTTCATCTTTGCCGTAGCGGCCGATCGCCATCAGCTGCTTGAGCTGATCGGCGAATTCGCCGGCGTCCGGGTTCATCTCGGTGTCTACCGGGCCGGGCTGCACGTTATTGACGGTGATGCCGCGCGGGCCGAGATCGCGCGCCATGCCTTTGGTCAGGCCGATCAGTGCCGATTTGCTCATCGCATACACCGCCGCACCGCCGAATGGCACGCGCTCGGCGTTGGTGCTGCCGATGTGGATGATGCGCCCGCCGTCATTCATGTGGCGCGCCGCTTCCTGGCTGGCGACGAACACGCTGCGCACGTTGACCGCTAGCATGCGATCCAGATCGTCCAGCGCCAGCGCTTCGGTGCTGCCCAGTGTAAACACCCCGGCGTTGTTCACCAAAATATCCAGGTTGCCGAAGTGGCTGACGGCCTGACGCACCGCCTGCTGCAGCGCCGCCGCATCGGCGCTGTCGGCCCTGATGGCGAGGGCTTTGCCGCCGGCGGCGGTAACGGCGCTTGCCACCGCTTCGGCGCGATCGGCCGAGGCGGCGTAGGTAAAGGTGACCGCGGCCCCTTCACTCGCCAACCGTTTCACGATGGCGGCGCCGATGCCGCGTGAGCCGCCCTGGACGAATGCGACTTTGCCTTGCAGAGGATGTGCTGTGGTCATGTTATTTCTCCAAAGTGGGTGAGGGTAAGGCGTTATTCCCAGTATCGGTGAAATGTCCGGCGGCCACTGTTCACAAAGAGCTTTGCCTGCCCACAACGAGAAAAGCCCCTTGCGGGGCTTCTTTCTTCCGTCGGTTGGCTGTTCGACGATCAGTTGAAGATTTCTGCGGTGCCGTACAGTTTGTTCTGGCCACCGGCGGCGACGATGCGGTAGGAACTGGCGCCCGACGCGGCGGCTTTGCTGGCCAGTTCGCTTTCCAGCGCGCTCAGGTTGGTGGCGCCGCTAACGGAGACTACGCCGATTTTTTGGGCGTCTGCAGCGGGTTGGCTGGAAGGCAGGTCAGCGGCGAAGGTAGCGAAAGAAGCGGTAGCCAGCAGCGCAGCGGTAGCAAAAATTTTGACGTTTTTCATGATGTGTTCCTCAGAGTATTTGGTAGGTGAGAGCCCGTTGCCTCTCGATGTGTTAAATAATAGTGCACCGGGTGTGAATAAAAAATCGGAGAGTTTTGAGTATCTCTGTCAAATAAACTGATTGTTTTTCACCCGCTGGCGCGCGGTAAAAATCGCCACTACCCTTTACAGAGGATCTTTAACCGGAGAAGCGTAATGACGGTAAACGCGTTTATCGGCAGCTGGGCGCTGGTGTCGTCGGTGTTCAAAAACCAGAACGGCGAGCTGAATTACCCGCTGGGCGAGCAGGTGTTGGGGCGCATCCACTATGAGGCCAACGGCACGATGGCGGCGCAGCTGTATAGCGCCGTGCGGCCGCGTTTCGCCGCCGACGATTTGGCGCAGGGGTCTGAGCGGGAGATCCGCGCCGCCTTCATCAATATGATTTGCTACTTCGGCCACTATCAGGTGGAGGAAAGCGAACAGCGGGTGGTGCATCAGGTCGAAGGCTGTTCGTTCCCCAATTGGGTAGGCAGCCGTCAGGTGCGTTTTTACGCTTTCAGCGGCGATCGGCTGACGTTGCGCACGGTGCCCTTGCCGCTCGGCAACGGCGTGCAGGTTGGCGAACTGGTGTGGCAGCGGACAGAGGCTTCGTCATGATCATTGTTCATCATCTCAACCACTCGCGATCGCAGCGCATTCTGTGGTTTTTGGAAGAGCTGGGTGTGCCCTATCAGGTGCAACGCTACGAGCGCGATCCGCAGACCCTGCTGGCGCCGGCGGCGCTGAAAAAGATCCATCCGCTGGGCAAATCGCCGGTGATCGTCGACGGCGATCTGACGCTGGCGGAATCCGGCGCCATCATCGAATACTTGCAGGAAGCCTATGACGCGCAGGGCATGTTCATGCCGACCGACTTCCACGCGCGCCAGCAGTATCGCTATTGGCTGCACTACGCCGAAGGATCGCTGATGCCGCTGTTGGTGATGAAGCTGGTGTTCAGCCGCCTTGGCCAGCCGCCGATCCCCTGGCTGCTGCGGCCGGTGGCCGGCGCGATCGGCAAGGGCGTGCAGCGCGAATACCTCGACAAACAGATCGCGCCGCACTGCGAATACCTCGAACAGCACCTGAACAAGGGCAGCTGGTTTGTCGGCAACGATTTCAGCGCGGCGGATATTCAGATGAGCTTTCCGCTGGAGGCGATGGCGGCGCGCGGCGCGTTGGACAATTGCCCGAAACTGCGCGGCTTCCTGCAGCGCATTCATGCCCGGCCCGCCTACCAGCGGGCATTGGAGCAGGGCGGCCCTTACGACCTGCTGAGTTAAGCGGATGGGCTATACTCGATGGGGTCATTCTTCATCGGAGGTAGCCCATGGCTACGCAAATCTTCGTTAACCTACCCGTACGCGATCTGCCCGCGTCGATGGCGTTTTTCACCCACCTGGGGTTCGCTTTCAACCCGCAATTTACCGACGATACCGCCGCGTGCATGGTGGTCAGCGACACGATTTACGTGATGCTGCTGACCCATGACAAATTCAGGATGTTTACCCCGAACCCGATCGGCGACGCCAAACAGGCCACCGAGGTGCTGGTGTGCCTGTCGCAACCCAGCCGGGCGGCGGTGGACGAACTGGTGCGCAAGGCGATCGCCGGCGGCGGCAACACTTATCATCAGCCACGCGACTACGGCATGATGTATGGCCATGGCTTTCAGGACCTGGACGGCCATATCTGGGAATTGATGTATATGGATCCCGCTGCGGTACAGGCGCAATAATCTCGCCGGGGCGTCCGTCGCCCCGGTTTTATCGTGCAGACGCCATTCCCGCCACTTTCTGCATAAATTGCCGCGATCTTTAGTTGATTAGACGCCATGGAAGGCAGGATAATCGTTTGCCTTGAATAAACCACCATAAATTACCCGTACCGCGCGCTGCGAGTTAAACGTTTGCCTTGGTGCGCATTGCCGTTGGCGATGCGACGGAAGGGCAAGGAAGCGGAACGTGACGTAAACGATTACGTAGCGATCGGGCGCGGGCGAGATGACAGGCCTGCTGTGACGGGCCGATTAATGAAACACAGGGGAAGTAACCTATGTCGAACTCTCAAGCGAACCACGCCGCAAAACCAACCGGCGGGCTTGATGGCTATTTTAAAATTTCCGCGCGCGGCAGCAGCGTGCGACAGGAAGTGGTGGCGGGGCTGACCACCTTCCTGGCGATGGTGTACTCGGTGATCGTGGTGCCGAGCATGCTGGGCAAAGCGGGCTTCCCGCCGGCGGCGGTGTTTGTCTCTACCTGCCTGGTGGCCGGGCTGGGCTCGCTGCTGATGGGGCTGTGGGCTAACCTGCCGATGGCCATCGGCTGTGCGATCTCATTGACCGCTTTCACCGCCTTCAGCCTGGTGCTGGGCCAGCACATCAGCATTCCGGTGGCGCTGGGCGCGGTGTTCGTGATGGGCGTGCTGTTTACCGTCATCTCGGTCACCGGCATCCGCGCCTGGATCCTGCGTAACCTGCCGATGGGCGTGGCGCACGGCACCGGCATCGGCATCGGTCTGTTCCTGCTGCTGATCGCCGCCAACGGTGTCGGCCTGGTGGTGAAGAACCCGCTGGATGGCCTGCCGGTGGCGCTCGGCGCCTTCACCTCCTTCCCGGTGGTGATGACGCTGGTCGGCCTGGCGGTGATCTTCGGCCTGGAGAAGCTGCGCGTGCCCGGCGGCATTCTGCTGGTGATCATCGCCATTTCCATCATCGGCCTGATCGTCGATCCGGCGGTGAAATACCAGGGGCTGTTCGCCATGCCGAGCCTGGCGGACGCTGACGGCAAATCGTTGATCTTCAGTCTGGATATCATGGGCGCGTTGCAACCGGTGGTGTTGCCGAGCGTGCTGGCGTTGGTGATGACCGCGGTGTTCGACGCCACCGGCACCATCCGCGCGGTGGCCGGGCAGGCCAACCTGCTGGATAAAGACGGGCAGATCATCAACGGCGGCAAGGCGCTGACCTCGGATTCCCTGAGCAGCATCTTCTCCGGCCTGGTGGGCGCCGCGCCCGCCGCGGTCTACATCGAGTCCGCTGCCGGCACCGCCGCGGGCGGCAAAACCGGCCTGACCGCCACCGTGGTCGGCATCCTGTTCCTGCTGATCCTGTTCCTGTCGCCGCTGGCCTATCTGGTGCCGGTCTACGCCACCGCGCCGGCGCTGATGTACGTCGGCCTGCTGATGCTGAGCAACGTCACCAAGCTGGACTTCAACGACTTCGTCGACGCAATGGCCGGCCTGCTGTGCGCGGTGTTCATCGTGCTGACCTGCAACATCGTCACCGGCATCATGCTGGGCTTCAGCTCGCTGGTCATCGGCCGCATCTTCTCCGGCGAATGGCGCAAGTTGAACATCGGCACCGTGCTGATCGCCGTGGCGCTGGTGGCGTTCTACGCCGGCGGCTGGGCGATTTAAGCCTCTTGGGTTTCCCTCGCCCATCGGGCGGGGGAGCCTGTGACGGCAATTCCCTTCTTAAGATAAGTCTTCTTCTGCTCTGCACCGCGTTTTGAAAGGCACAACAAGCTTTAACGGCTGTAAAAAAAGTGATCTACTATCGGGACCAACGCAGGCCCTGAGCCGATGTCGTCTGAATCGTAGAGTCTAAGGAAAGCATGGAAATCTTTTTTACAATCCTCATTTTGATCCTGGTGGTCTCCCTGTCCGGGGTGGTGACGCGCATGTTGCCGTTCCAGGTGCCGCTGCCGCTGATGCAAATCGCCATCGGGGCCCTGTTGGCCTGGCCGCATTTCGGGCTGCACGTCGACTTTGATCCCGAACTGTTCCTGGTGCTGTTCATCCCGCCGCTGCTGTTCGCCGACGGCTGGAAAACGCCGACGCGCGAGTTCCTGCATCACGGGCGTGAAATTCTCGGCCTGGCGCTGGTGCTGGTGCTGATCACCGTGGTCGGCGTCGGTTATCTGATCTACGCCATGGTGCCGGGCATTCCGCTGGTGGCGGCCTTCGCGCTGGCGGCGGTGCTGTCGCCGACCGATGCCGTGGCGCTGTCCGGCATCGTCGGCAAAGGGCGGATTCCCAAGCCGATCATGGGCGTGCTCGAGGGCGAGGCGCTGATGAATGACGCGTCCGGCCTGGTATCGCTCAAGTTCGCCATCGCGGTGGCGATGGGCACCATGGTGTTCACCGTGGGCGGCGCGACCCTTGAATTCCTCAAAGTGGCGATCGGCGGCCTGTTGGCCGGCGTGGCGGTCACCTGGACCTACAGTAAATCGCTGCGGGTGATGAGCCGCTGGAGCGGCGACGATCCGGCGACCCAGATCGTGTTCCTGCTGCTGCTGCCGTTCGCTTCTTACCTGATTGCCGAACACATCGGCGTCTCCGGCATCCTGGCGGCGGTGGCGGCGGGGATGACCATCAGCCAATCCGGCGTGATCCGCAACGCGCCGCTGGCGATGCGTCTGCGCGCCAACAGCGTATGGGCGATGCTGGAGTTCGTGTTCAACGGCATGGTGTTCATCATGCTGGGCCTGCAGCTGCCGGGCATTCTTGAAACCTCCATCCTGCAGGCGGAGCTGGATCCGACCATCCAGACCTGGTATCTGTTCGCCGACGTGGCTACCATCTACGCCGCACTGCTGGTGCTGCGTTTCACCTGGCTGTGGGTGATGAAGAAGGCCAGTAACCGCTTTATGAAAAAGCGTCCGCTGCAGTTCGGCGATTACAGCACGCGTGAGCTGTGGGTGGCGTCGTTCGCCGGGGTGCGCGGGGCGATTACCCTGGCCGGCGTGCTGTCGATACCGCTGTTGCTGAGTGACGGCACCGCCTTCCCGGCGCGCTATCAGCTGGTGTTTATCGCCGCCGGGGTGATCCTGCTGTCGCTGATTGTCGGCGTGCTGGCGTTGCCGCTGCTGCTGCGCGGCGTGCAGGTGGCCGACAAGAGCGCCAGCAAGCACGAAGAGCGCATGGCGATCGCCATGGCGGCCGAGGTGGCGATCGAGAGCGTGAATAAAATGGAAGAGCGCCTGGTTGCCGATACCGAAGAGAACCTCGATCCGCAGGTGTTGAAAGAGGTCAGCTCGCGGGTAACGGGCATGCTGCGGCGGCGCATCGCGTCGAAAGACGATATCGAGAATGCGCTGGCGATGGAAAACCTCGAGCGGCGTTTCCGCCTGACGGCGCTGCGCGCCGAGCGCGGCGAGCTGTACCACCTGCGCGCCACGCAGAAAATCAGCAACGAGACGCTGCAAAAACTGCTGCACGATCTCGACCTGCTCGAAGCGCTGTTGATCGAACGCGAAGGGTAAACCCCAGAAGAGGAATAAACGTTTTTCCTCTTTATTTCTGTCCTGAAGGGCCGCCTGTGCGGCCCTTGTTTTTTGGCTACTTGAGCGGCGGCCAATAGTCGCGGCAGCAGGCGATCCAGGCCTGCGCGCTGTGCGACAGGTAGCTGCCCTGACGCCAGATCAGGCCGATTTTCCACTCCATGCGCGGCTCCAGCGGCAGCCAGACCAGGTTTTCCTTGTCCAGCCAGCGGCAAACCGGCTCCGGCAGCATGGCGATGCCCACGCCGGCCTGCACCATCGAGGCGAGGAAGTCCCATTGGCCGCTGCGCACCGCGATTTGCGGTTCAAAACCGGCCTGGCGAAACGCCTTCATCAGCATCTTGTAAAGCGCAAAGTCTTCGTTATAAATCAGGATCGGGCTGTCGGCCAATTCGGCGATATTGATGCGGGTGCGGTTGAGCCACTGCGGCGTGCGCGGCGCCACTACGCACATCGGATGGCCCAGCAGCGGCAGAAAGGTCAGCGGCTGTTCCGAATCGAAGGGTAACACCGTCATCGCCAGATCCAGTTCGCCGGACATCACCGCCTGTTCGACCGACAGCCCGCCCAGCTCGGAAATCTTCAATTCGATACCGGGGTAGGTTTGGCGAAAGCGGCGGATCAGATCGGCGATCTGCCTGCCCACCATTGGCGGAATGCCCAGCCGCAGCACGCCCTTTTTCACCGAGCTGATGTCTTCCAGCTCCGCCTCCAGTTGCCGGAATTCGTCGAGGATCGTCAGGCCGCGCTGATACACCGCCTGGCCGCTGTCGGTCAGGCGCAGCTTGCGGCCTTCGCGGATCAGCAGCGTGCACTCCAGCTCCTCCTCCAGATGCCGCAGCATCTTGCTGATGGTGGGCTGGGTGACGAACAGTTTTTCCGCGGCGCGGGTGAAGCTTTGCTGGCGCACCACTTCAACGAAGTAGCGCAGGGTGCGGACATCCACGTTAGGGTTCTCCTTGGGGACGCTACCGGCGGGAAACTATTCCCGGACGGCATGATGTCGATAATTTTAATTCATTTCAGGCGTGGTTTCCCGGCTGCGTATACTGTAGGCCGTTAATTTATTGTTTGAGGTCATCTTTCATGTCTCTGGCGTTACGCCGCGTTGCCCCCTCCCTGCTGACCCGCTTGCAGGTGCCGATTCAGGTGGCGTTGTATGCGGCGCTGTTCCTGATCGCCGATCGTCTGGTGCAACAATTCCACCTGCCGCTCCCCGCCAATATCGTCGGCATGTTGATGCTGCTGGCGCTAATCCTGCTGCGCATTCTGCCGCTGAGCTGGGTTAAGGCCGGCTCCCGCTGGCTGCTGGCGGAAATGCTGCTGTTTTTCGTGCCGGCGGTGGTGGCGGTGGTCAACTATGCCCAGCTGTTGATGGTCGAGGGCTGGAAGATCTTTTTGGTGATCGCGGTCAGCACCATGCTGACGTTGGGCGCCACCGGGCTGGTGGTGGACAGGGTGTATCGGCTGGAGATTTGGCTGCAGCGTCGGAAGCAGCGTCATGAATGATTTTATCCTTAGCTTGGCCTGTTTTCTGGCGACGCTGGCGCTGTACTTCGCCAACAAGAAGCTGTATCGCCGCCGGCGCACGCTGTTGCTGATGCCGCTGGTGCTGACGCCAATGATCCTGGTGCTGCTGCTGGTGGTCACCCACATCTCCTATCAGGACTATATTGGTGAAACTCACTGGCTGCTGTGGCTACTGGGGCCGGCAACCATCGCTTTCGCGGTGCCGGTGTATGAGAACCTGCATATCATCCGCCGCCACTGGCTATCGCTGACCGCCGGCGTAACGACCGCGGTGCTGGTGGCGGTGTACAGCTCGGTGTGGCTGGCGCGCCTGCTGACGTTGCCGGAAGAGGTGCAGCGCAGCCTGGCGGTGCGGTCGATCACCACGCCGTTCGCGCTGGAGGCCGCCAAACAGATGGGCGGGCAGCCGGATCTGGTGGCGCTGTTCGTGGTGATCACCGGGGTGTTCGGCATGGCGGTGGGGGATATTTTGTTTTTGCGGCTGGCGGTGCGCAGCCGTCTGGCGAAGGGCGCCGGATTTGGCGCCTCGTCGCACGGTGCCGGCACCGCTCGCGCTTATGAGCTGGGGCCGCAGGAGGGCGTAGTGTCGAGTTTGGTGATGATGCTGGCCGGCATCATTACGGTCGTGGCCGCGCCATTGATCGGCCGGCTGATGTGGTAAGACCTCTCGGGGCGGGCTCTGCCGCCCCTTTTACGTTATCTGTCGTTGGGAACGGTGCCGTTGGTGGACGCCAGAAAAAACGAAGAAATTTTTCAGCATAATTTTTCTCATCGTTATAACAAAAAACGATAGATGCGCCGCAGGCAAAATCGCCGTCCATTTTAATTGGAAGTAAATTAATTAAAAAATAAATTATTATCATTAAAACAATAAAGTATAACTTATTGATATGGAGGGGCTCTTACCGTAAGTATTGTTGCACATTAACTGTGGTGAATAATACAAAATAATATTAATCTCCCCATAATTATATCGAGTTAATAAAAGCGGAATACGCTCGTCATCCCTGAGTAATATCGGGGAAATAAAATGATCATTTATCCCCTTTCGCACATTTCGCCAAAAAAAATATCCTCTCCTATACTTCACACCTCAGCAAATTGAGGCACAGGGGGAACCTCTGGATTAACCATTTCATTCTTTCTTAGTTGGGGGAGACCCAGCTTTTCTACGGTTTTTTATTCTGACTTGAACTGTCGGACGGCCAGGCTTTGCCTAAATCCGGACGGACCCTTTCATTAACGTAATGAAAACGTGCTAGAGAATATTATGAACAAACAAACTGATGTGAAGAGTGGGGAATTCCGTACGGGTGCTCATATTTCGTTGGAAAAAGTCGAACTGCATGAAATTACCACCGCTCAGCGCGAGCTTTGGCTGAGCGCCAGCATGTCTGAAGGCTTGCCATTCAATATGTGGGGATACGGCACGATACAAGGGCCGTTGCAGATAGCCCTGCTGCGCCAGGCGATAGACGCGATCATTGAAGAAACGCCGGCGATGCAGGCCCATTTCACCGAACAAGACGGCGAGCTTTATCAATACCGTGCGGCGCGCAGTCATGACCCGCTTTCCGTGCATGACTTCAGCAGCCAGGAATACCCTGAGCTGGCGGCGCAGCGCTGGATGCGGCAAGATGCCGATCGCGTGATCTCCGCGCTGGATCAGGACCTGTTCGGTTTTGCCTTACTGACGTTGGCGCCGGGCAACTATATCCTCTACCGACGTTTTCACCACATGCTGGTAGATGGCCGCAGCGCCGAAGAGTTTATGCGTCGTATCGCGCTGTATTACAACGCATTAGCTGAGAAAAAAAACATTCCTGAATTCAGCAATTGCAGTTTTACCCGGCTCTATGAACACGACCTGCAGTACCGCGATTCTTCCCGCTTCGCCACCGATAAACAGTTCTGGCAAGGCTATACGCTCGCCGCGCCTTATAGCCTGACGCGTCAGGAGAAACTCGTCCCTTATTCGTCCATGCAAATCAGCAATCACACATTAAAAATAAATGAGATAGCGGCGATTGATCGGGGGGCGGAAAAAGCCGGCGTACATCGCGCTCATATATTGGCGGCGGCTGTCGCATTATGTTTCCATAGTATTACTGGTCAGACCTTATTGAATTTCAGCCTGCCGGTGACCGGTACGCGAGAGCGAAACAGTATTGGTATGACTGCGAATGTGGTGCCACTGATTTTAGCCATTAACCCTGAAAGTCGTCTGGCTGATTTTGCACAACAGGTCGCTGCGGAAATAGCCAAAGTGGTTCGTCGGCAATTATATCGCGGTGAGGATATTCGTCGCGATCGCAGCACCATGAGTTCATCCTGGTTTGGTCCCGCCATCAATATCGTTTCCTTCGATCATGGCGATCCGTTTTGGGGATGTAAGACACGTTGGTACTACGGTGGCAACATCGCCGTCAGCGATATGCAAATTCTGTTTTACGAAGATCAGCAGGCGCAAGAGTTGGACGTCATGTTTGCCGATGCGCCGCATGCCCATTCATTAAGCCAGCTTGAGAGTTTACAACGGCGTTTCCAATTTATTCTGCGGCTCCTCTCTGAACAACCTGAAGGCAGCATTGCCCAGGTGATGCAACAGATCTCTGCGCAGCCTGAAGCGGACGTCAGCGGCAGTTTCTATGATCTCCGTCGACTGCCGCCGGCCGCCGGCTTCATCCGCTGGGATCGCCCTGCTGCTGAGCTGGTGCGCCTCGCGACGTCACTCGGCCATCCTGCGGGGAATTGCCCGCTGAAAATCCTGTTGGCCGACCGGGCGCTGGGCGTTGGGCGCCTGGAAATGCTGCCTGACGCCGACAATGCGCCACCCGGTACGCTGCTCTGCGTCGACGATGCGGGTTGGAATATCGCCACGGCGGAAGGGGCGGTGCGGATCGGGGGCTGGTTCACCGCCGAAGGCGAGCTGACGGCGGGGGAAGCGCTGGCGCAGCTGCACGGTTTGACGGTGGGCGAGCCGTTACCGTTGCTTGATCCTTCGCAGGCGAAACGATTGGAGGAGCGACAGGCGGCCGGTGGGCATCATGCGGCCTTCTGGCAACCGCGATTGGCGCAGTTTGCCCCGGCGGCGTTCCCGGTGGCCTGGCAGCGCGAAGCCCGGCCGGCATGGCAGGCTACGGCCTGGCAACACGCGGGCAAGATCGAGGTTGAAGCGGTGTTGACCGGGCTGGCGCTGTATCTGGGATTGATGGGCGGCGAAAGTGATTTCCAACTTGGCTGGCTGAACGCGACGGACGACGTCATCGGCGAACCGGGCCAGGTTTGGACACTGCCGCTGCAGATCTCGCTGAATCCGACGCTGGGTTTCGCCGAGGCGCAGGTGCAGATGCGACGCGAATGGCAGCAGGCGCGCGCGCGTCGCGCCTACCATCCGGCATTGCTCGGCCTGGACACGCGTTCGCGCGCCTGGTCAACCGTCGTGACGCTATTGCGCCGCGACACCTCGCCGGGATTCGACGACAGTCAGGAGGGCGCAGCGGCGGTGAAACGCTCCGGCGCTCGGGCAGTGCTGCAAATCTGTGAAAGCAACGCCGCTTTCCGTTGGGTGTACGACAGCGCCGCGGTGGGGGACGAGCAGATGCTGCGTGCCGCGCAGCATCTGCTATTGCTGCTCCGGCAGGCCGCTGCGGCGCCGAATGCGCCGGTGCGAGGCGATCGTTTACTGAGCCAGGCGGAGCGAGAGCTATTGCTCAACGTGCGCAACCGCACGCACCGGGCTTTCCCGCAGGCGTCGAGCGTGTCGGCCCTGTTTGAAGCGCAGGCGCGGCGTACGCCGACGGTGCCGGCGCTGTCTCAGGGGGCGATGTCGCTGAGCTATGCGGAATTGAACGCGCGCGCCAACCGGCTGGCGCATTACCTGACGGCACGCGGCGTAGGGCCGGAAAGCCGCGTAGCGGTCTGCGCCGCGCGCAGCCCGGAGATGATCGTCGCACTGCTGGCGATCCTGAAAGCCGGCGGCGCCTATGTGCCGCTGGATCCGGCTTATCCCGCTGAGCGTCTGCACTATATCGTGCAGGACTGCGCGCCGGCGCTGCTGTTGGCGGATAGTACCGGCCGCGCCGCGCTGGGGGCGGTAGCAGCGCCGTTGTTGGCGCTGGAAGACGCGCTGCCAGAGCAGGATCACGACCTGCCGCCGCGCGCGCAGCCAGGCAGCCTGGCGTATGTGGTTTACACCTCGGGCTCGACCGGCAAACCGAAAGGGGTAATGGTGGAGCAGGCGCACCTGATCAACCTGATCATGTGGCACTGCGAAGCGACCGGTTTGCAGGCTGGCGAGCGAACGACCAGCATGGCCGGGTTGGGTTTTGACGCCAGCGTTTGGGAAATCTGGCCGACGTTGACGCAGGGGGCGACGCTGCTGCTGCCGCCGGCAGAGGCGACGGGCAATGGCGAAGCGCTGCTGCAATGGTGGCGCGGCAGCGGTGTGCAGGTCGGGTTTATGGTGACGCCGCTGGCTGAGATCGCACTGATGGGCGAGATGCCTGCCGATCTGCGGATGCTGCTGATCGGCGGCGACAGCATTCGCCGCTGGCCGCTACCGGCGCCGCCTGGCGTAACCATTGTGAATAACTATGGGCCGACGGAGACGACCGTGGTAGCGACTTCGGGCGAGCCGGCGGTCGGTACGGCGATGCCGTCTATCGGCCGGCCTATCGCCAACGGCCGGGCGTACTTGCTGGATGACGATGGCCAGCCGGTGCCGCTGGGCGCCGTGGGTGAACTGTATATCGGCGGCGCGCAGGTGGCGCGCGGTTACCTGAACCAGCCGGCGCTGACGGCGGAGCGTTTCCTGGCCGATCCTTTCGCGCCGGGCGGCCGCATGTACCGCACCGGCGATCTGGCGCGCTATATGCCGGATGGCAGCCTGGAGTATCTGGGCCGCAACGATCTGCAGGTAAAAATTCGCGGCTTCCGCATTGAATGCGGTGAAATCGAGTCGCAGCTGGCTATGCATGCCGCCGTGCGCGACGCGGTGGTGGATGCGCTCACGGATGGCGAAGGCGACAAACGTCTGGTGGCCTGGGTCGTGCCGCAGCCGGAGGCGGAGCGTGAGGCGCTGGCGCAGACGTTGCGCCGGGCACTCGCTACAACGTTGCCGGATTATATGGTGCCGACGGCCTTTGTGTGGCTGGAGGCGCTGCCGCTGTCGCCGAACGGCAAACTGGATCGGCGCGCGTTGCCGGTACCGGCGCCGGATGCCGCCATGCGCGAAGCCTATGTCGAGCCACAGGGGGAAACCGAAACGCTGCTGGCTCAGATTTGGCAGGGGTTGCTGAGCGTTGAACGCGTGGGGCGTCACGACAACTTCTTCGAGTTGGGCGGTCATTCGCTGCTGGCGGTGAAGCTGATGGCGCAGCTGCGCCAGGCCGGGCTGTCGGCGAGCGTTCAGGCGCTGTTCTCCACGCCAACGCTGTCGGCTCTGGCGCAAACGCTGGTGTCGCAGCAGCGGATTCAGGTGCCGGAAAACGTGATTGCGCCGGGCTGCCGTGCAATCACGCCGCAGATGCTGCCGCTGGCCGATCTGACTCAGGCGGAGATCGATCAGATCGTCGACGGTGTGGAGGGGGGCATCGACAACGTACAGGATATCTACGCCCTTTCCCCGTTGCAGGAAGGGATCTTGTTCCACCACATGCTGGCGGAAGAGGGCGACCCCTACCTGCTGTCGGCACTGCTGCGTTTCGACAGCCGGGCGCGTTTCGATCGCTGGCTGGCGGCGATGCAGCAGGTGGTGGAGCGTCATGACATTTTGCGCACGGCCTTTGTCGGTGCGGGGCTGTCCGAACCGGTACAGGTCGTCTGGCGTCGGGCGCGTTTAGCGGTGATCGAGCTGGCGCTGGATCCGGCCGAGGGGCCGGTCGGCCGTCAGCTGGAAGCGCGCTTCGACCCCCGACGGATCCGGCAGGATCTGACGCGGGCACCGCTGCTGTATTACGTTATCGCCGAAGAGAGCGACGGCAGCTGGTACGTCTTGCAGCAGTGGCACCACCTGATTGGCGACCACTCGACGCTGGCGATGATGGGAGAAGAAGTCAACGCCATTCTGGCCGGGCGAGGCGATACGCTGGGCTGCGCGCAGCCGTTCCGCAATGCGGTGGCGCAAGCGCGTTTGGGGCTCAGCGAACAGGAACATGAGCGTTTCTTCCGCGGCATGCTGGCGGACATCGACGAACCGGTACTGCCGTTCGGGCTCGGCAACGTACACGGCGACGGACAGTGCGCCAATACCGGCCGTCTGGCGCTGGCGCCTGCGCTGAATGCCGACCTGCGTCGACAGGCGAAGCGGCTGGGCGTCAGCCTGGCCAGCCTGTGCCATCTGGCCTGGGCGCAGGTGTTGGCGCGCACCAGCGGGCGTGATGCCGTGGTGTTCGGCACGGTGCTGCTGGGCCGCATGGAATCGGGCGAAGGCGCCGACCGGGCGCTGGGGCTATTCATCAATACGCTGCCGCTGCGGCTGGATATGGACGGGCGCAGCGTTGAGGCGTCGGTGCGGCAGGCGCATGCGCGCCTGAGCGGCTTGCTGGCGCATGAGCACGCCTCGCTGGCGTTGGCGCAGCGCTGCAGCGGCGTGAAAAGCGGTGCGCCGCTGTTCAGTGCGCTGCTGAACTACCGCCACAACGACGGGGAAGCCTTGGCACTGCCGGAAGGGGTCAGCCTGATCGGCGCGGACGAACGCACCAACTACCCGTTCGTGCTGTCGGTGGACGACGGCATGGATTCGCTGGCGTTGACGGCGCAGGTCATCGACCCCATTGAAGCCTCGCGGGTGTGCCGCTATATGCAACAGGCGTTGACCGCTCTGGTGAATGCGCTGGAACACACGCCGGAAATGCCGGTGCGTGAACTGTCGATTCTGCCGGACGACGAGTACGCCTTGCTGATCAATGGTTGGAACGCAACGGCACAGCCTTATCCGCAGGACGTTTGCCTGCATGGGCTATTTGAAGCGCAGGTGCGCCGCACGCCGGACGCCGTGGCGCTGGTTTGCGGCGACGCCGAACTGAGCTACGCCCAACTGAACGCGCAGGCCAATCGCCTGGCGCACGCGCTGATGCAGCGCGGCGTCGGGCCGGATTGCCGGGTGGCGGTGTGCGCCGAGCGCAGCCTGGCGATGGTGACGGCATTGTTCGGCATCCTCAAGGCCGGCGGCGCCTATGTGCCTCTGGATCCGGCTTATCCGGGCGAACGTCTGCAATATATCCTGCAGGACGCCGATCCGGTGCTGCTGCTGGCGGACGCCGCCGGCCGCGCGGCGCTGGGCGAACACGCGGTGCCGCTGCTGGCGCTGGATGAACCGTTGCCGGACGATCTGAACGCCGATAACCCGGCGCCGCGCGCGCAGCCCAATCATTTGGCTTACGTGATTTATACCTCCGGCTCGACCGGAAAACCGAAAGGCGCGATGAATGAGCATCGCGGCATCGTTAACCGCCTGATCTGGATGCAGCAGGCTTATGGGTTGACGCCGGCGGATACGGTGCTGCAGAAAACGCCGTTCGGCTTCGACGTCTCGGTGTGGGAATTCTTCTGGCCGTTGATGTATGGCGCGCGCCTGGTGATGGCGCGCCCGGAAGGCCACAAGGATCCGGAGTACCTGAGCCGCGCCATTGAACAGTATGGCGTGACAACGCTGCACTTTGTGCCGTCGATGCTGCAAAGCTTCCTGCTGTATGAAGGCGCGAGCCGCCGCTGTGGGCAGGTGGTGCGCGTCATGTGCAGCGGCGAGGCGCTGCCCGCCTCGCTGGTGGCGGAGTTCTACCGCCAGATGCCGCATGTCGAGTTGCATAACCTCTATGGTCCGACCGAAGCGGCGGTGGACGTGACCGCTTGGCACTGCACCCGCCAACCCGGGCTGGTGTCGGTGCCCATTGGGCGGCCGGTGGCCAATACGCGGATCTATCTGCTCGATGAACAAGGGCAGCCGGTGCCGCTGGGGGCGGTTGGCGAGCTGTATATCGGCGGCATCCAGGTAGCGCGCGGCTATTTCAACCGGCCTGAACTGACGGCGGAGCGCTTCCTGGCCGATCCGTTCGATGCCGGCCACGGCGGCCGCATGTACCGCACCGGCGACGTGGCCCGCTACCTGCCGGACGGCAATATCGAGTATCTGGGCCGCAACGATCAGCAGGTGAAGATCCGCGGTTTCCGTATCGAATGCGGCGAGATAGAGGCGGCGCTGGCCGCGCATCCGCAGGTGCGCGAAGCCGTGGTGGATGCGCGCGGCGGCGACGGCGGTGAGAAACGCCTGATCGCCTGGGTGGTGCCGCAGCCAGGTGCCGATGAGGCGTCGCTGGCGGAGGTGCTGCGCCGGCATTTGGCCGACAAACTGCCGGATTACATGGTGCCAGCCGCTTGCGTGCTGCTGGAGGCGCTGCCGCTGTCACCAAACGGCAAGCTCGATCGCCGCGCATTGCCCGACCCGTCGGGCGAGGCCTATCGTCGTGAAGCCTACGAGGCGCCGCTGGGGGACGTCGAGCAGCGTCTGGCTGCGCTATGGGAAGAACTGCTGGGCGTGGATCAGGTTGGCCGCAACGACAGCTTCTTCGCCCTGGGCGGCCATTCGTTGTTGGCGGTGCGTTTGGCCAACCGCCTGCAGCAAAGCGGGTTGCCGCTGTCGCTGCAGGCGCTGTTCGCCAACCCGGTCCTGCAGGCGCTGGCGCGCCAGATCACGCAGGCGGAAAGCCTGCCGCCGATTCTGCCTGCGCCGCGCGATGCGGCCTTACCGCTGTCGTTCGCTCAGCAGCGCCTGTGGTTCCTGACCCAACTGGACGGCATGAGCGAAATTTACCACATGCCGCTGGCGCTGCGGTTGCGTGGGCCGCTGAATCTGGCCGCCTGGCAGAGCAGCCTCGACGCGCTTTATGCGCGCCACGACGCGTTGCGCACCGTCTTTATCAGCCGCGACGGCCAGCCGCAGGCGCTCATTTTGCCGATCGCCGGTTTGCCGCTGACAATCCACGATCTGCGCGGCGTCGCGGATGCGCAGGCGCGCGCCGCCATGCTGATACGGGAAGAGGCTGCGGCGCCCTTTGATCTGGCCGGGGGCCCGCTGTTGCGCGCCAGCCTTATCCGGCTGAGCGACGAGGAACAGCTGTTCGCGTTGACCTGCCACCACATCATTTCCGATGGTTGGTCGAACGGCATATTGCTGCGGGAGCTGGGTGCGTTGTATGGCGTGTTGTGTCGCGGCGAACCATCGCCGCTGCCGCCGCTGGCGTTGCAATACGCGGATTACGCCCACTGGCAGCGGCAATGGCTGCAGCCGGCGCGCTTGTCGAAGCAGGCCGATTATTGGCGCCAGACGTTGGGCGATGCGCCAGCGCTGTTGACGCTGCCGACCGACCGTCCGCGCCCGGCGGTGCAGTCATTCGCCGGGGATCGGGTGGCCGTCTCGCTCGATGCCGAACTGACTGCAGCGCTGAGGCAATTCAGCCTGCGTCAGGGATGCACGCTGTTCATCACGCTGTTGACGGCGTGGAGCGTCGTGCTGTCCCGTTTGTCGGGGCAGCGCGATCTGGTGATCGGCACGCCGGAGGCCAACCGTCGCCGGCTGGAAACGGAACCGATGATCGGCTTCTTCGTCAGCACCTTGGCGCTGCGCATCGATCTGTCCGACGATCCGGATTTGTCGACGTTGGCGCTGCGCGTGCGCGATACGCTGCTGGCGGCGCGCGATCATGGCGATCTGCCTTTCGAGCAGGTGGTTGAACAGGTGAACCCGCCGCGTCATCGTGGCCATACTCCGTTGTTCCAGGTGATGCTGAGCTGGCAGGACGGTTCGGTGCACGACATCGGCCTGCCGGGGCTGCAGGCGGAAGCGATCGATGCCGGCTATGCCGCGGCGAAATATGACATGACGCTGGATCTGACCGAGATCGGCGAAGAGATCGCCGGTTCGCTGTATTACGCCACGGCGCTGTTCGATCGTGAAACCGCCGAGCGCTACGGGATCTATCTGCGCCAGGTGTTGCAGAGCATCGCGTTGGCGGCGCCGCAGCCGGTTTCGCAGCTTGCGCTGTTGCCGCAGAACGAACGGCAGCGGTTGTTGCATGGCTGGAACCGGACGCCGGACGAACCGCAGGCGGATCTCTGCCCGCACCATCACCTGGAGCGGCTGGCGCTGCGCACGCCAGAGGCGATCGCCGCGGTGTGCGGAGAAGAACGCCTCAGCTATCGGGCGCTCAATGAACGAGCCAACGCGTTGGCGCAGGTGTTGATCGCGCGCGGCGTCGGGCCCGATCGTCTGGTGGCGCTGTGTGCGGAGCGCAGCACGCCGATGCTGGTCGGGTTGCTGGCGATCCTGAAAGCGGGCGGCGCCTATGTGCCGCTCGATCCGGCTTATACCGGCGAACGTCTGGAGTACATTTTACACGATGCCCGGCCGGTGTTGCTGCTGGCCGACGCCGCAGGGCGTTCGGCGCTGAGTGGGGCTGATGTGCCGACGATGGCGCTGGAGGAAGGCTGGGGCACCGAGGCCGCCAATCCGCAGGTTGCGGGGCTGACGGCGGCCAATCTGGCCTATGTGATCTATACCTCCGGATCGACCGGTAAGCCGAAAGGCGTGATGGTGGAACACCGTCAGGTTGAGCGCCTGTTTACCGCGACCGACGCCGGGTTCGGCTTTGACGCCGGGGATGTCTGGTGTCTGTTCCACTCGTTCGCCTTCGATTTCTCGGTATGGGAAATCTGGGGCGCGTGGCGCCACGGCGGCCGGTTGGTGATCGTGCCGCAGGAAACGGCGCGCTCTGCCCCCGCGTTTTATCAGCTGGTTTGTCACCAGGGCGTGACGGTACTGAATCAGACGCCAAGCGCCTTTAAAGCGTTCATTCAAGCTCAGGACAACACGCCGCATCGGCTGCGCTACATCGTCTTCGGCGGCGAAATGCTGAATCCGGCCGATCTGGCGCCGTGGTATGCCCGTAATCGGCCGGACGCGCCGCGGTTAATCAATATGTACGGCATAACGGAAACGACGGTGCACGTCACCTACCGGGAAATGTCTCCGGCGGACATCACCGGCAGCGGCAGCCCGATCGGCCGCCGCATCCCGGATTTGCGCCTGTATCTGCTTGACGAACACGGTCAGCCGGTGGCGCAGGGCGCAGTGGGTGAGCTGTATGTCGGCGGGCTGGGTGTGGCGCGCGGCTACCTGAATCGGCCGGAGCTGAATGCGCAACGTTTCCTCGACGATCCTTTCGTGGCGGGAGAACGGATGTATCGCGCCGGCGATCTGGCGCGCTATCTGCCGAACGGTGAGCTGGAGTACCTGGGGCGCAACGACCAGCAGGTGAAAATTCGCGGTTTCCGCATTGAGTGCGGTGAGGTGGAGGCGGCGCTGCTGGACCATCCTGAGGTCCGCAGCGTGGCGGTTGACGCCTGGCAGGACAACGGCGGCGACAAACGTTTGGTGGCCTGGGCGGTGCCGGGCGAAGAGGGAGATCGGGAAACGCTGGCGCTGCGGCTGCGCCAGCATCTGGCCGGCCGTCTGCCGGACTATATGGTGCCGACGGCCTTTGTGTGGCTGGACGCGTTGCCGCTGACCACCAACGGCAAACTGGACAAACGCGCGCTGCCGGCGCCTGAGCTGGGGGCCGCCGCGCGCGCTGTTTATGAAGCGCCGGCCAATGAACGAGAACGCCTGCTGGCGTCCATCTGGCGTCAGTTGCTGAATGTTGAACGCGTAGGTCGTCATGATGATTTCTTCGCTCTGGGCGGACATTCGCTGCTGGCGGTACAGTTGGCCAATCGGGTACAGCAGGCCGGCTGGCGGCTGCCGCTGTCGGCGCTGTTCGCTGCGCCGGTGTTGCAGGCGCTGGCGCAGTGGCTGGAACGGGAGGGGGCGGCGCAGCCGACGGCCATCGTGCCGACCCCACGTCACGACGCATTGCCGTTGTCGTTTGCCCAGCAGCGGCTGTGGTTCCTGAGCCAAATGGGCGGGATCGGCGAGACTTACCATATCCCTCTGGCGTTGCGCCTTGACGGCGACCTGGATGCGCCGGCGTTCCAACGCAGCCTCGACGCGCTGTATGCCCGCCACGAAGCCTTGCGCAGCGTGTTTGTTTGCCAGGATGGGCAACCTCAGGTGCGGATCTTGCCGGAGGCGGCCATGCCGCTGGCGCATCACGACTTGCGCGGCGAGCGTCATGCGGAGCAACGTTTGCACGCGCTAGCCGAAACGGCGATGAAAGCGCCGTTCGATCTGGAAAGGGGGCCGCTGGTGCGGGCTTGCTTACTGCAAGTGAGCGAGCGGCGGCATCTGTTCCTGCTGACCTGCCACCATATCGTTTCCGACGGCTGGTCTACCGGGATCCTGATGCGGGAGTTGAGCGCATTGTATGGCGCCTTCCAACGCGGTGAACCGTCTCCGCTGCCGCCGCTGGCGGTGCACTATGTCGATTATGCCGTTTGGCAGCGCCAGTGGCTGACGCAGGAACGGTTGGCCGAGCAGGCGGCGTTCTGGCGCCAGACGCTGGGCGATGCGCCGGCGCTGCTGACGCTGCCGACCGATCGGCCGCGTCCGGCGATGCAGTCGTTCGCCGGCGGTGAGGTGCCTCTGGTTATCGACGCGGCGCTCACCGACGCGCTGCGGCGGTTGAGCCGCCAATACGGCGGCACGCTGTTCATGACGGTGCTGGCCGCCTGGAGTTTGGTGTTGTCCCGCATGGCCGGTCAACCGCAGGTGGTGATTGGCACCCCGGAGGCCAACCGCAGCAGGCTGGAAATCGAACCGCTGGCCGGCTTCTTCGTTAGCACGCTGGCGATGCATGTCGATCTGCGCGGTGAGCCGACGCTGAAAATCTTGCTCGAACGCGTGCGCGAGACGGTATTGGCGGCGCGGGAAAACGGCGATCTGCCGTTTGAACAGGTGGTGGAGGTGGTCAATCCGCCGCGCCAGCTGGACGCGACGCCGCTGTTCCAGGTGATGCTGGCCTGGCAGGACGGCTCGGTGCGCGATATCGCATTGCCGGGCCTGCAAACGACGGATGCCGGGCTGAGCTATGACGTCGCGAAATTCGACATGACGCTCGAGTTGGCGGAAAGCGGCAGCGGCATTGTCGGCTCGTTGAACTACGCCAGCGCCTTGTTCGATCGCGACACGGCGGTGCGCTACGGCGCGTATCTGCAGCAGGCGCTGCGAGCGATGGCGGCGGATCTTGACCAGCCGGCGGCGCGCGTCGATCTGCTGCCTGCGGCCGAACGTCAGCTGCTGCTGCACGAGTGGAACCGCACCGAGCGGGCGTATCCGGCGCAGGCGTGCGTGCATCAACTGTTCGACGAGCAGGCGCGGCGCACGCCGCAGGCGACGGCGTTGGTCGATGGCGAGCAGCTTATCTGCTACGCACAGTTGGCGGAGCACGCCAATCGGCTGGCCTGGCGCCTGATTAAGGCGGGCGTGGAGCCCGGCCAGCGCGTGGCGGTCCGGTTTGAGCGCAGCGCTGCCCTGGTGATCGCCCAATTGGCGATCCTTAAGGCCGGTGCTGCCTATGTGCCGGTTGATCCGCAGCTGCCGGCCGGCCGCCAGAACTGGATCATCGCCGACAGCGGTGCAGTACTGTTGCTGAATGGCGGCGAGGACGACGCGCAGATCGGCGTCGGCGTCGCTCGTCTGCCTCAAAGCGATGACGCGGACCTGCCGTCCGGCGCGCCGATATTGGCGAGCAACAGTCTGGATCTGGCCTACATCATGTACACCTCCGGCTCAACCGGTAAGCCGAAAGGCGTGATGGTGCCGCATCAGGGGATCAACCGACTGGTGATCAATAACGGTTATGCGGAGTTCAGCGACTCGGATCGTATCGCTTTCGCCATCAACCCGGCGTTCGATCCGGCGACGCTGGAAGTTTGGGGAGCCTTGCTGAACGGCGCCGCGCTGGTGGTAGTACCGCCGGCGGTCTTGCTGGACGCCTCGGCGTTCGCCGATTTGCTGACGCGCCAGGCGATTACGGTGCTGGTGCTGCCGACCTCGCTGTTCAATCAGCATGCGCACAGCATTCCCGCGACGTTAGCGGGGCTGAAATACCTGATCAGCGGCGGCGAAGCGGCGGATCCTCATGCCTATACCCGGGTGCTGAAGGAGGGGGGCCGGGTGCAGCTGATCAACGGATACGGCCCGACGGAAGCCACCACTGCCGCTACCTCGGCGCACATCACCGTGGCGGCGGGGCGGCACCGTTTGCCGATTGGCCGGCCGATCGGTAATACGCGGGTGTATCTGCTGGACGAACATCGCCAGCCGGTGCCGCTGGGCGCGATCGGCGAGCTGTATATCGGCGGCGTGGGCGTGGCGCTGGGTTACCTGAATCGCGAAGACCTCACGGCCGAGCGTTTCCTGGCGGATCCGTTTAACGAGGGAGGCCGCATGTATCGCACCGGCGATTTAGCGCGCTATCTGCCGGACGGCAACCTCGATTACTGCGGACGCAACGATCAGCAGGTGAAGATCCGCGGCTTCCGCATCGAGTGCAGCGAGATTGAAGTCCTGCTGGAAACGCACCCGGCGGTGCGCGAAGCGGTGGTTGACGTGCGCGGTGCGCATCCTGCGTTGATCGCCTGGATCGTGCCGCAAGCCGAGGCCGAGGGCCGCGATCTGACCGACGAGCTGCGGCGGCATTTGGCGGCGCAGCTGCCGGACTACATGGTGCCGGCGGCCTGTCTGATGCTTGCCGACTTGCCGTTGACCCCGAATGGTAAAGTGGATCGCCGCGCGTTGCCGACGCCACAGGCCGGCGATTTTGCGCGCGTGGGCCATGAAGCGCCTCAGGGCGACACGGAAACCCTGTTGGCGGCGATCTGGGGCGAATTGCTCGGTCTGCCGAATGTCGCCCGACATGACAATTTCTTCGAGTTGGGCGGGCATTCGCTGCTGGCGGTGAAACTGATCGCGGAGCTGCGTCGCTGCGGCCTGACGGCGAACGTGCAAACGCTGTTTACCGCCCCGACGCTGGCCTCGCTGGCGGAGGCGCTGGAGGCGCGCTGCGAAATCGAGATCCCCGAGAACCTGCTGCGGCCGGATAGCGCGCGCATCACGCCTGAGTTGCTGCCGCTGGCCTCGCTGAACCAGGTTGAGATCGACAGCATCGTGGCGCGCGTGCCGGGCGGGGTGGCCAACGTGCAGGATATCTATGCGTTGTCGCCGTTGCAGGAGGGGATTCTGTTCCACCACCTGTTGGCGGAACGGGGCGATCCGTACCTGCTGTCTACGCTGTTGCGCTTTGAGAACCGCGAGCGTCTGGATCGTTGGCGGGCCGCGATGCAACAGGTGATCGATCGCCACGATATTCTGCGCACGGCGTTCATCAGTGAGGCGATCCGCGAGCCGGTACAGGTCGTTTGGCGCGCCGCCGCGCTGCCGTGGACTGAGCTGACGCTCGATCCGGCGCAGGGGGCGATTGGCGATCAACTGCTGGCGCGCTTCGATCCGCAGCATGCGCGTCTGGATCTCAGCCGTGCGCCGCTGCTGAACGTCGTGGTGGCGCAAGATAGCGATGGCGGCTGGTGGATGCTGCAGCAATGGCATCATCTGGTGGGGGATCATTCCACGGCGGCATTGATCGAAGAAGAGATCGCCGCGATCCTCGCCGGCAAAGGCGCCGAGCTGGGCGCCGCGCCGCCGTTCCGCAATGCGGTGGCGCAGGCGCGTTTGAGCGTCAGCGCGCAAGAACATGAAACCTTCTTCCGCGCCATGCTGGCGGACATCGAAGAGCCGGTGCTGCCGTTCGGGCTCGGCAACGTGCGCGGCGATGGCAAGGGCGTCACCACGGCGCACCAGCCTATCGACAAGGCGCTGAACGAACGTCTGCGGCATCAGGCCAAACGGTTGGGCGTGAGCCTAGCCAGCCTGTGCCATTTGGCCTGGGCGCAGGTCTTGGCCCGCACCAGCGGCCACGACCGCGTGGTGTTCGGTACCGTGCTGCTGGGACGCATGCAGGCGGGGGAAGGCGCCGAGCGAGCGATGGGGCTGTTTATCAATACCTTGCCGCTGCGCCTCGACATCGGCGATGACGATGTGGCGACGGCGGCGCGCCAGGCCCACGCGCGGCTGAGCGGGTTGCTGCAGCATGAGCACGCGCCGCTGGCGCTGGCGCAGCGCTGCAGCGGCGTGGCGGCGGGGATGCCGCTGTTCAGCGCGTTGCTCAACTATCGCCACAACAACGGCAGCGAGCTGGTGTTGCCGGAAGGCATGACGCTGTTGAGCGCGCAGGAGCGCACCAACTATCCGTTCGTCCTGTCGGTGGAAGACGGCGGCGACTCTCTGGGGCTGACGGCGCAGGTCAGCGAACCGGTGCCGGCGGCGAGGATCTGCGGCTATATGCAACAGGCGCTGGCCTCATTGGCGCAGGCGTTGGAAAGCCAGCCGACCCTGCCGGCGAGCGAGCTGGAGATCCTGCCGCCGTCTGAGCGCCGGCTGCTGCTGGAGGAATGGAATCAGACGACGGCGCCTTATCCGGCAGAGCTTTGCGTGCATCAGCTGTTTGAACGCCAGGCGCAGCGTGCGCCGCAGGCTGTCGCGATCGTGCAAGGCGACCGTCGGATCGGCTATGCGGCGTTGAATGCCCAGGCTAACCGGCTGGCGCATGCTCTGATCGCCCACGGCATTCAACCGGGCGAGCGCGTGGCGACGCGTCTGACGCGCAGCATCGATCTGGTGGCGACGCAGCTGGCGATCTTCAAGGCCGGCGCGGTGTATGTACCTATCGACCCGCAGCTGCCAGCGGCGCGTCAGCAGTGGATCCTGGAGGACAGCGGCGCGCGCCTTATCGTCGGTGAAGCGACGGACGGGGATACCTTGCCGCTGCTGCGGCCGGCAATCTCCGGCGGTGACGAGAACGACCCGGCGCTGTCGCTGTCGAGCGCTGAGGTGGCATACATCATGTACACGTCCGGCTCCACAGGGCTGCCTAAAGGCGTGATGACGCCGCACCAGGGCATCACTCGGTTGGTGATCAACAACCGTTATGCGGCGTTCGATGCGACCGAACGGGTGGCTTATGCCGCTAACCCGGCCTTCGACGCCGCGACGATGGAGGTGTGGGCGGCGTTGTTGAACGGCGGCGAACTGGTGGTGATCCCGGCGGAAACCGTGATGGATGCGGCGCGCTTGAGCGCCGCATTGACGCAGCATCGCGTGACGACGCTGTTCCTGACGACCGCGTTGTTCAATCAGTATGTGTACAGCATGGGCGCGACGCTCGCCCAGCTGCGCTATCTGATCTGCGGTGGGGAAAAGGAGGAGCCGAGCGCCTTCGAACGCCTGCTGCAGGAAGCGGGGCCGGTACAGCTGATCCATGCCTATGGGCCGACGGAAGCGACGACCTTCGCCACGACGGCGGCGATCGCCGAGGTGCAAGGCGCCATGCGTTTGCCGATCGGTAAACCGATCGGCAACACCCGCGCCTATGTGCTGGATGCGCGCGGCCGACCGGCGCCGCTGGGCGTGATTGGCGAGCTGTATATCGGCGGCGTCGGCGTGGCGCTGGGGTACCTCAACCGGCCGGAACTGACCGCGGAACGTTTCCTGAACGATCCGTTTAACCCGGGCGGGCGCATGTATCGCACCGGCGATCTGGTGCGTTACCGGGCGGACGGCAACCTCGAGTATCAGCGACGCAACGATCGTCAGGTGAAAATTCGCGGCTTCCGTATCGAGATGGGAGAGATAGAGGCGCGCCTGGCGGCGCACCCGGCGGTGAACGAAGCGGTGGTCGATGCCTGCTGCGTCGGTGCGGATACGCGGTTGATCGCCTGGATCAGCGTGCGTGAGAACGTGGCGAGCGACGGGTTGGCCGGTGAGCTGCGTCAGCACCTGGCGGCGCAGCTGCCGGACTATATGCTGCCTGCGGCCTTTGTCTGGCTGGCGGCGATGCCGCTGACGCCAAACGGCAAGATTGATCGGCGGGCTCTGCCGGCGCCGGAGATGGCCGCCGCCGCAGGCGAAGCCTACGAAGCGCCGCGCGGCGATACCGAGACGCTGTTGGCGCAGGCGTGGGCGGAGTTGCTGGGGCTGCCGCAGATCGGCAGACACGACAACTTCTTCGAACTGGGCGGCCATTCGCTGCTGGCGGTCCGTCAGGCCAGCCTGGCGCAGCAGTGGGGGATCGCACTGCAGGTACAGGCGATCTTTGACCACCCGGTGCTGGCGGATCTGGCGGCGCATGTCGAGCAGCGCACGGGCGGACAGCCGCTCAGGGCATTGCCGGCGCGCCGCAGCGGCCAGCGCCCGCCGGTCTTCTTCATGCCGACCGGTTATGGCGATCACTCCTATGTTTATGAGATAGCCAAAGAGATCGATGCGGACTTCCCGATTTATGCCGTGCCGTGGCCAGAGATGACCGACGCGCCGCCGGCAACGATGGAGGCGATGGCGGAGATCGTTGCCGGCGTCATCCGGCAGGTGCAAGCCAGCGGGCCGTATCACCTGTTCGGTTACTCTTCGGGCGGGATCTTGACCTACATGGTGGCGGAACGGCTGCAGGCGGAGGGGGAAGAGGTGGCGCTGGTGGGCCTGCTCGACACCATGCGGCCGCAGCAGGCGATGCGCGATGCGACACAGCTATTCCTCAGTTGGCTGGAGGTGGAACATCCGACGCTGGAGGCGCCGCTGTTCTCCCGCCTGCAGCCGCTGTCGGTGGAGGAGGCGTTGGCCGTGCTGCACGGCCAGGGCATCAGCACTTTCCTCGACGATCCGCTGAAGGAAGCCGCGTTATGGCGCAAGCGTTATCACTATGCGACCCTGGTCGGCGCCAGCGTCATCCGGCCGCTCGGCCTTAATCTGCACCTGTTTAAAGCGGTGGAGGAGATGCCCGGCTTGCTGAACGACGATCTGGAAGCCTACTGGCAGCGCATCAAGCCGGCGGGTTACAACCGCCGCGACGGCTCGGCACTCGGCTGGGAGGGGCATTTGCCGGCGTCGGCGGTGACGGTCAACCTGGTTGATGGCGATCATGTCACCATGATGTCGGAAGCCGTGAACCGGCGCGGCTTAGGGGAGCACATCAGCGCCGTGCTGAATTCGCTCGTCCGACGCTGACCGCGTTGCTTGTCAATGAAGCCCTCGCAGGAGGGCTTTTTTTTTACCCGTTGGCGGCTGTTTTGACGAGTTCCACCACCAGCGGTGAAAGCTCGCCGCGCAGCGCGGCGCGTTCCGACTGGAACAGCGTGGCGACGTAAAAACGCCGGCCCGGCAGTTCGATGGCGCGCACGTCGCCTTCGCTGTCGTGGCCGCTGATGATCAGCGGGAAGCGCTCAAGATCGGCGACGAATTCCGGATTCACGCCAAAGTTGCAGTGGTAGCCTTCATGGGTGTTCAGGCTGCCGTAGGCCTGTGCGACGCGGGTGTCGGGCTGAAAAACGATGTCGCCGGTTTTTTCCACCAGCGAGCAACTCAGCGGGGCGATCACCAGCCGGCCACCGCTGTCGGTTTCCGCATGGCCGGCGTCGTGCCAGCCCATCACGTTGCGTGCGTATTCGACGATGGCGTATTGAAAACCACCGCAGGAGCCGAGGAACGGCACGTCGTTTTCCCGCGCATGACGGATCGCCATAAAGGCGCCGTCGTCGTAACGATACGGGCTGCCTGGCACCACCCAGATGGCGTCGAAATTTTGCAGCGTTTCGGGGGAGATCAAGGTTTCGGTCGGTAGCCACTGGGGCTGCACGTCAATATCGAGATGGGCGGCGGTGAGCTGGAGCGCCACGGGGATGGCCTGATGGGCCACGGCTTGCGGGTTGTAATCACCGACCAGAGCAATGCGAACTTGAGCTTTCATCATTTCCGTTCCTGTGCGGGTAAAGAAGGAGATTACAGGAAAGTAGAGTGTCGAGCCGCCGTTTTTTAAAGGTGGCGCACAAAAAAGCCCGGCATTGGCCGGGCTGAAAAAAAAGGTCAGTACAGCGAGGGCGCACCAGCCGGTCGGGTTTTGAAACGGCGGTGCAGCCACATGTATTGCTCCGGCGCTCGCATGATCTCTTTCTCGATCACTTTGTTCATGTAAGCCGCCGCCGCCTGTTCGTCGCTGAGTGGATAGTCTTCCAGGGCCGGCTGGATCAGCAGGTCGTAGCCGCGGCCGCCTTCGCGGCGGATCAGCACCACCGGCACCAGCGCCGGGTTGGCCATGCGCGCCAGCATAAAGGTGCCGCTGGTGGTAGCGGCCTGATCGACGGCGAACAGCGGGGCGAATACGCTGCCGCGCGGGCCGTAGTCCTGATCCGGCGCGAACCATACCGCCTCGCCGCGCTTGAGCGCGTGCACCATGCCCCGCAGATCTTTGCGGTCGATCATCGCCTTGTTGGAACGCATGCGGCCTTTGGTCTGCGCCCACTCCATCGCTTTATTGTTGTGCGGACGGTACATCGCCATCATCGGCTGGCACAGGCCCATTGCCCGGCCGCCCAGCTCCAGCGACATGAAGTGCACGCCGATCACCAGCACGCCGCGATCGTCGCGCTGCGCCATTTTGAGGTGGTTGATGCCGGAGACGTTGAACCAGCGTTTGACGCGTTTATCCGACCAGAACCAGGCCATGCCGGTTTCTAACAGGCCCATGCCGAGCGATTCGAAGTTGCCCACCACCTTGCGCTCGCGCTGCGCTTCGTCCATCTCGGGGAAACACAGCTCGAGGTTGCGACGAGTTATGGTGACGCGGCGTTTGAGAAATCGCATCGAGGTACGCCCCATCCACACTCCCAGCCGATTGAGCAACGGGTAGGGGAGCTGGACCAGCAGGAACAGCAGGGCGAGGCCGAACCAGGTTAACCAGTAGCGCGGGTGCAGCAAGGCCAGTTGAAATGCTTTGGCTGATTTCATAGAAACTCTTTTTATACGTTAAAAGGGGCAGCAAGCTGTAACGCATATAAAGGTTCCACTCGATAGCGATACGACTACTCAGACACCCAGGTACGGCCAGGGTTTAGTCGGAATTCCATAATTGACTAAACATTTACATTCGAAGGGCGGTTTGCGCTGCTATCAGGCTTCGGAGGGATAGCTGTTGGCCAGCGGAGGCGGCTCTAGGAACGTGTATGTTAACACAGGGTACGGGGTGTGGCGGAAGAGGGGCATGCGAATATTCTCATTCGCGTTGCCCCTGTGTTGACGATTGGCGACAGTTTACAGGCTGGGGAGGATGATGGCGGCGAAAATAGCGACGATCACCAGCCACTTCAGCAGGTAGTAACCACGGCGGTTGCGCGCTTTCAGGCGTTGGCCGGCATCGCGCACTGCGTTGACGTACTTGAAGATGCGGTTGATGCCGCCGGTGCGGTCCTGATCGTCGTTCGGCGAGCTGGCTGCCGACATCAGCGTGGCGCCGACCCAGTGGTTGACCGCCTGCGCCCAGCGCCATTTCATCGGCCGTTCGACGTCGCAAAACAGAATGATGCGCGTCTGATCGGTGGCGTTCTGCGCCCAGTGCACGTAGGTTTCATCAAAGATCACCGCCTCGCCGTCACGCCAACTGTGCTGCTCGCCATCGACCTCGATGAAGCAGCGATCGTCGTTGGGCGTCATCAGCCCCAGATGGTAGCGCACCGAGCCGGCGTAAGGATCGCGGTGTTTACCTAAATGGCTGCCGGGCGGCAGCTCGGCGAACATCGCGGCCTTGACCGACGGGATGCGGTTGAGCAGCTCGACGGTTTTCGGGCACAGCGTTTGCGCCGAAGGGTGGCTGTCGCTGTACCACTTCAGATAAAAACGTTTCCAGCCGCGCTTGAAGAAGGTGTTGAATCCGGCGTCGTTGTGCGACTGCGCCTTTTTGATGTGATCCTGCAAGCGCACCGCTTCCTCGCGGATCACCTGCCAGTTGTCGGTCAGCGTCTGCAGCTCCGGGAAGCCTTTTTCGTCGAAATAGGGCTGTTTGGCGGGCAAACGGGAGAAGCCGGTCATAAACATGTTGATCGGCCCCATAAAGGTGGAGTGATCGAACAGTTGGCGGGTAAGCTTTTGTTTCTCTTTGCCGCGGGAGTGTGCGTAGAGGAAGCTGATGATAAAAATGCCGATAATGATCGCGGCAACCATAGAATCCATCCCTGTTGGTGCTTGTTAAAAATTCGTACAAATTATAGTTTTGTGACAGGAAAAATTTAACTTTTTCGTGCGCTTTCCCCGCTCATACTGCTTGGTGGCATAAAAAATCAATAAAACCGTTGGTAATAAAATTTTGTATCGATTTTTTTGGTTTTAGTCCTATTCTTAAATCGTTCAAGGGGCATTTCATGCCATCTTGTTTCATGACGAATGGCACGTATCTGAGAAAAGAGGGACTTATGAAGAAATCAATCATTGCCTTGTCTGCACTGCTGCTCGCTTCCCCGGTGTTCGCTGCTGAAACCGCGACCGACACCGCCGCTCACGCCAGCAACGAGGTCGTCGCTGAGGCGCATAAAGGGGCGGATACCGCCAAAGAAAAGCTGCACCAGTCTCAGGACAAGGGTGAAGAGCTGAAGCTGAAAGCCAAGCACGCCGCCGAAGGCAAGAGCGACAGCGTCGGCAGCAAAGTGAGCGAAGGCTCGCAAAAGGCCTGGCACTCCACCAAACAGGGTACGGAGAAGGCTTGGGACAAGACCAAGCAAGGGGCGGAAAGCCTCAAGAACAAAGCGACCGAATAAGGTCTCCGCTTTTTACCCCAAGGGCCGCGTTGCGGCCTTTTTTATTGCCCGCAAACCAGAACCTATGCCCCCGCTTTGTCGCCCCGAGTAAAACGTGAGAGTATTCTTCATCGATTGGCGACTCAATCGTAAGCAAGGAGGAAGCTCTATGAGATCCCACTGGGTAAGGCGTTTATTTACACCCTCACCAACCTGGACAGGCAGAGCATCGGTTATCTTGGGTCTGCTGGTGTTTGGGGTGTTGAGCGGGCTGGATAGCCTGGGTGTGGAGTTGGACGGGTGGAAGCGCTCCGTGATGGTCGCGGCCGTGGCGGGTATTTGCTATTTCATTGCCGGATATATTGATAAGCGCATTCCGCGCAAAGCCCCGCCAATGTAGGCATAAATCAGACAAAGAAAAAGGCGCTTATCAAATGAGATAAAGCGCCTTTTCAACACGTTAACTGACTAGTATCAGTTCATGCCGTATTTTTTCAGCTTCTTGCGCAGCGTGCCGCGGTTGATGCCCATCATCAGGGCTGCGCGGGTCTGGTTGCCACGGGTGTATTGCATCACCATGTCCAACAGTGGCTGTTCAACTTCAGCCAGTACCAGCTCATACAGGTCATTTACGTCTTGACCGTTCAGTTGAGCAAAATAGTTCTTCAGTGCTTGTTTAACCGAGTCACGCAGAGGCTTTTGAGTCACCTGATCTTGTGAGTTAACGGTAGAAACGGTCAGTACGTCAGAATTTACGCGTTGTTCGAACATAGTTCTGTCAGCTCTTTTTTTACGCTAAGATTTTCGAAATATGCCTCCAACGCCTCCAGCTGTTCGCTGGCATCCTCTATGGCGTTGAATGTGCGCCGAAACTGGTCATTCGGAGCGTGTTCCTGGAGATACCAGGACACGTGCTTACGAGCAATCCGGAATCCCTTGCCTTGGCCATAGAAGCCGTGCAATTCCCGAATGTGCCCAATCAACAAGCGCTTCACCTCGCCAAGCGGCAGCGGCGGCAGCAACTCCCCAGTGTCCAGATAATGCTGGATTTCCCGGAAGATCCAGGGTCTCCCCTGAGCAGCGCGGCCTATCATCAGGGCATCGGCCCCGGTGTAGTCGAGCACTGCTCTGGCTTTATGCGGGTCAGTAATATCCCCATTCGCGATAATCGGAATGGAAACACTCTGCTTAACTGCCCGAATGCTGTCGTATTCCGCGTTGCCGTTAAACAGACAGGCGCGGGTTCGGCCGTGAATCGTCAGGGCCTGAATACCACAGTCTTCGGCCAGTTGGGCAATCTCTACACAGTTACGGTGCTCTGGCGCCCAGCCGGTGCGAATCTTCAGCGTTACCGGCACATCCACCGCGTCGACCACCGCGTGGAGGATCCGTTTAACCAGATCCGGGTACTGCAACAAAGCGGACCCGGCAAGCTTCCGGTTCACTTTTTTGGCCGGGCATCCCATATTGATGTCGATGATCTGCGCGCCGCTGGCCACGTTGATACGCGCGGCGGCGGCCATATCATCAGGATCGCATCCGGCAATCTGCACGGAGCGGATCCCTGGTTCATCGCTATGCACCATACGCAGACGCGACTTATCCGTCCGCCACACCTCCGGGTTGGAGGAGAGCATTTCGGATACAGCCATCCCAGCACCCATTGCATGACAGAGGGTTCTGAACGGGCGATCTGTAATACCGGCCATCGGGGCCGCAATCAGGCAATTAGTAAGCTGGTGGTGTCCAATGCGCATAGACAAAGAGTGACCATACTGTGTCCGCAAGGGCGCGTATATTACGCATTTTTGCGTCGAGATGAAAGGCCAAACTTTAACCAATTGGCCCGATATTAGGGCGAAAAATGCGCTACGCGGCGATTCATAAAAATATTATATATATTTTACAATAAGTTGACGAAAAGTGCTTATTTTGTGTGCGGCAAAATATTCGCCTTTGTGCAGAATATTATCTGCATTCGTCCGCTATTTTTGCTGGTATAGCCTGCCTGGAAGGCGCATTGTCAGGGTGATCCGTCGTTGAACGGCAAAAAATTGCATAAAATTTTGTCTCGTCCGTCTGGCGATCGCCGGACAAAAAAAATCCACCGGCGCAGGGCCGGTGGATGAGGGGGCAATAGACCGTGACGCTTACTTGCGGCGGCCGGTGATACGGCACCACTCTTCGCGCTCGGCGACCGGATCGAGCGTGAACTTCTCTTCGTAGGCTTCCGCTACGCTGCTCGCCTGGCTGGCCAGCACGCCGGACAGCCCCAGATGACCGCCGGCCTTCGGCAGGCAACCAATCAGCGGCGCCAGCTCGCGCAGCGGGCCGGCGAGGATGTTGGCGACCACCACGTCCGCCAGCAGGTCCGCCGGCTGGTCTTTCGGCAGATACAGCTTCAGACGCTCTGAAACGCCGTTACGCTGTGCGTTGTCGCGGCTGGCCTGAATGGCCTGGGGATCGATGTCGATGCCGATAGCGCGCGCCGCACCCAGCTTCAGCGCGGCGATTGCCAGGATGCCGGAACCGCAGCCGAAGTCGATGACGGTTTTGCCGGCCAAATCGAGGCCGTCCAGCCACTGCAGACACAGCGCGGTGGTCGGGTGGGTGCCGGTGCCGAACGCCAGGCCCGGATCGAGCATCACGTTAACCGCGTCGGGATCGGGAACGTCGCGCCAGCTCGGGCAGATCCACAAGCGCTCACCGAAGCGCATCGGGTGGAAGTTGTCCATCCACTCGCGCTCCCAGTCCTTGTCTTCCAGCTGTTCTATCTTGTGGCGGAAACCGGCGCCCAGCAGCGGGTGCTGTTCCAGCATCGCCACCACCTCGGCCATATCGGTTTCGGCGTCGTACAGGCCGATCACGTCGGTATCGCCCCACAGCAGGGTTTCACCCGGCAGCGGTTCGAACACCGGGTTGTCGTGGGTGTCCTGGAAGGTCACCGACACGGCGCCGCTTTCCACCAGCGCGTCGCTCAGGTCTTCCGCCTGGCTGCCGGTGGTGTTCAGTTTGAGTTGGATCCAAGGCATAGCAATTCTCTTTAAGAGGGTAATGATGACGCCGCCCGGCGCTTTTCGCCGACGACGTTACCGAGATAAAACGCCAACAGGCTGAGCAACAGCGAAGGCACGATAGGATGCAGCCCCGCCGGTTGCAGGTTGAAGCTGGCCAATAGCGTATAGCATACCGCACCCGACACCATTGAGCTAAGCGCTCCCTGAGCATTGGCGCGTTCCCAATACAGGCCCAGCACCAGCGGCCACAGGAAGACCGCCTCCAACCCGCCGAAAGCCAGCAGGTTGAGCCAGATGATCATCTCTGGCGGCCGCCAGGCCGCCAGCAGCACCAGCAGACCGAGGATCAGCGTGGTCAGGCTGGAGAAGCGCTTGATCAACCGCTCGTTGTGGATCTGCTGTGGGCGTACGCCCAGATAGAGATCCTTGATGATGGTGGCGGAGGATTGCAGCAGCTGGGCGTTGATGGTCGACATGATCGCCGCCATCGGCGCCGCCAAAAAGATCCCGGCGGCGTACGGCGGCAGCACGGTGATCATCAGCGTCGGGATCACCTGATCGGGGATCTTGAGGTCCGGCAAGACCGCGCGGCCGAGCGCGCCGGCCAGGTGCATGCCGAACATCAGCACCGCCACCACCACGGTGCCGAGCAGAATGCCGCGATGCACCGCCTTGCTGTCTTTGTAAGAGATGCAGCGCACGGCGGTGTGCGGCAGGCCGATCACCCCGAAGCACACCAGGATCCAGAACGACGCCATAAACGGCAGGCTGAGGATTTGATCGCCGCCCTGCGGCGACACTAGCGCCGGATCGATCTGCTGCAGCTTGTCCACCGCGCTGTGCAACCCACCGGCGGCGTGGATCACCGCCACCAGCAGCAGTACGGTGCCGAGCAGCATCACCAGCCCCTGCATGGCGTCGTTCAGCACGCTGGCGCGGAAGCCGCCGAAGGCGGTGTACAGCGCGATGCTGATGCCGAAGATCAGCAGGCCGGTGTCGTAGGGAATGCCGGCGGCGGTCTCCAGCAGGCGGGCGCCACCGATAAACTGCACCGTCATGGCGCCGAGGAACGCCACCAGCAGACTAAGGCTGGCCAGCCACACCAGCAGGCGGCTCTGGTAGCGGCCATACAGCATGTCATTGAGGGTGATGGCGTTGTAGCGCCGCGCCAGGATGGCGAATTTCTTGCCCAGCACGCCGAGCGACAGCCACACCGCCGGTAGCTGGATCATCGCCAGCAGCACCCAGCCCAGGCCGTATTTATAGGCGGCGCCGGGGCCGCCGATAAACGAACTGGCGCTGATGTAGGTGGCGGTCAAGGTCATCGCCAGCACAAAGCCGCCCATCGAGCGGTTGCCGAGAAAGTATTCGCTGAGGAAATTCCCGCTCTGGCGGCGGCTGTAGGCATACACCGACAGGCCGAATACCAGCAACAGGTAGGCGATCAGCGGCAGGATCACTTCAGTTTGCATCGCGATCCTCCAGCGAAATGTCGCGGAACACCGTGCGCACCATCAGCCAGCACAGGCCGGTGAACAGCAGCGGGACCAGCAGGCAGGCCATTTCGAACCAGTGCGGCAGGCCGGTGACGCCGATGGCGCTGTCCGGCAGGTAGGCCGCCAGCCCCCAGGCCAGGAGGTAGAGCAGCGTCAGCCCCAGCGCCCAGCGCGCTTCGCGGTGCGCCTGAATAAAGCGTTTGTCCATCCGTGTCTCCCATAGGTTTACGGTGATGGATTCATCAAAGGTAGGGAATTTTACGGCATGACGGCGTTTTGCCAAGCCGTTACTGGCGGCAGCGCCAAAGAAAAAGGCCGGTGATTAACCGGCCTTTCGTCAGACGATGCTGCGTGGCTGCCTTAGGTTTCCTGCAGACCCAGCTTCTTCTCCAGATAGTGGATGTTGGTGCCACCGTGCTGGAAGTTTTCGTCGTTCATGATCTTCTGCTGCAGCTCAACGTTGGTTTTGATGCCATCGATGATCAGTTCAGCCAGGGCGTTCTTCATGCGGGCAATCGCCACGTCACGGTTTTCGCCGAAGGTGATCAGCTTGCCGATCATGGAGTCATAGTACGGCGGTACGGTATAACCGGCGTAGATATGAGATTCCCAACGCACGCCGAAACCGCCTGGCGCGTGGAAGCGGGTGATCTTGCCCGGGCTCGGCAGGAAGGTGTTCGGATCTTCGGCGTTGATGCGGCATTCTACCGCGTGGCCGTGGATCTTCACTTCTTCCTGTTTGATCGACAGCGGCTGACCGGCAGCGATGCGCAGCTGCTCTTTGATCAGATCCACGCCGGTGATCATTTCGGTAACCGGGTGTTCTACCTGAATACGGGTGTTCATTTCGATGAAATAGAACTCGCCGTTTTCATACAGGAACTCGAAGGTGCCCGCACCGCGGTAGCCGATTTCCACACAGGCTTTCGAGCAGCGCTCGCCGATGTAGCGACGCATTTCGCTGGTGATGCCCGGCGCCGGCGCCTCTTCGACCACTTTCTGGTGGCGGCGCTGCATGGAGCAGTCGCGCTCGGCCAGATAGATGGCGTTGCCCTGGCCGTCGGCCAATACCTGAATCTCGATGTGGCGCGGATTCTCCAGGTATTTTTCCATGTACACCATGTCGTTGTTGAAAGCCGCTTTGGCTTCCGCTTTCGTCATGTTGATGGACTGCTCAAGGTCTTTGTCGCTGCGCACGACGCGCATGCCGCGACCGCCGCCGCCGCCGGAGGCCTTGATGATCACCGGATAACCGATGCGCTTGGCGAAGGCACGGTTTTTATCCATGTCGTCGGTCAGCGGGCCGTCGGAGCCCGGTACGCAGGGCACGCCGGCTTTTTTCATGGCGTTGATCGCGGAAACCTTGTCGCCCATCAGGCGGATGGTTTCGGCTCTCGGGCCGATGAAGATGAAGCCGGAGCGTTCAACCTGCTCGGCGAAGTCGGCGTTCTCCGACAGGAAGCCGTAGCCCGGGTGGATCGCCACGGCGCCGGTGATTTCCGCCGCCGAGATGATGGCCGGGATGTTCAGGTAGCTTTTTACCGATGGCGCAGGACCGATGCAGACGGTCTCGTCGGCCAGCAGAACGTGTTTCAGATCGCGGTCGGCCGCGGAGTGAACCGCAACGGTCTTGATGCCCAATTCTTTACAGGCACGCAGGATGCGAAGCGCGATCTCGCCGCGGTTGGCGATAACAATTTTATCAAGCATGGGGGCGCCTCGTTATTCGATGACGACCAGCGGCTCGTCATATTCGACCGGCTGGCCGTTTTCCACCAGGATGGCTTTCACGACGCCGGACTTGTCCGCTTCGATCTGGTTCATCATTTTCATGGCTTCAACGATGCACAGGGTATCGCCGGCGTTCACTTTCTGGCCCACTTCCACGAAGGCTTTCGCGTCCGGGCTTGGGGTGCGGTAGAAGGTGCCTACCATTGGGGAACGAACGACATGGCCACTCACGGCCGCCGGTGCTGCAGGGGTTTCTGCCGCAGGCGCGGTGGCAACGGCGGTAGCCAGGGCTGGCTGCTGCTGTGCCGGCATCGCGTAAGCCTGCTGCATGACGGGATAAGCCTGCGCCGGTGCGGCACGGCTGATGCGAACCGATTCTTCGCCTTCAGAGATTTCCAGTTCAGAAATACCTGATTCTTCAACCAGTTCGATCAGTTTCTTGATTTTACGAATATCCATGAGTGTGATTCCGTACTCTTTTTGTGGAGCAATTAGTGGGTTTTCGACAGACGGTTAACCGCTGCCTGTAAAGCGAAAGCGTAGCCATCCGCGCCGAGGCCGCAAATCACGCCTACCGCTACGTCTGAGAGATAAGAGTGATGGCGGAAAGGTTCGCGGGCGTGCACGTTGGACAGGTGGATCTCGATGAACGGGATCTGCACCGCCAGCAACGCATCGCGCAGCGCCACGCTGGTATGCGTGAACGCCGCCGGGTTTATCAGAATGAAATCGGTGTTGCCGCGCGCCTGATGAATGCGATCGATCAGCTGATGCTCGGCGTTGGATTGCAGATGGCTCAGGGTAATATCCAATGCGGATGCCTGGTTTTCCAATCCGTTAACAATCTCTGTCAGCGTCGTGCTGCCGTACTTCTCCGGCTCACGCGTCCCCAGCAGATTGAGATTGGGGCCGTTCAGAAGCAAAATGTGAAACTTATCCGCCATTGTGCTGGTATCTCCGGCAATAAAACCATCATCGTAGAAAATAACCCGATGTTACCGATTTGTCACCTGTTAAGGGGCAAATTCACCCTGAGAACAGAAACAAGGTCGGGCATTATAACGATATCGTAGCAATTCGCAGCTAAATACTGGTCTTATCAGCGAAGATATTCAACCCCAAATCGAGGAACTGGGGGATCCGTGACAGGAATATGAGCGCTGGAACACAGAAAAAGTTCCCGCCGGCGGCGCGCGTTTTTCAGCGGCAATCCCGCGCGCCGCCGCGCGATTCAGCGCCACCAGGCGCGGAACTTCTTGTAACGCAGGCCCAACAGCGCCACCGCCAACAGCGCGTAAATGAACGGCTGGGGGGAGAATGTTTTGACCGACCACAGGTAGTGGATGGGGGCGAGGATCGCCGCCAGATAGACGAAGTTGTGCAACGTTTGCCATTTGGCCCCCAGCTTGCGCATTGCCCACAGCGTTGACGTGGCCGCCAGCGCCAGCAGGATCAGCCAGGTGAGGATGCCGAGCGTCAGATAAGGGCGGTTCACCAGCTCGCTGCCCAGCAGGCCGAGATTGCTCAGCCCCAGCTCCAGCGTGGAGTAGCTTATCAGGTGCAGCGTGCCCCAGGCAAAGCACCACAGCCCCACCAGACGGCGACAGCGGATCAGCAGCGGCTGACGGGCATAGCGCGCCAGCGGGGCGATAGCCAGCGTGGCCAGCAGCAGTTTCAGCGTCATCCTGCCGGTAAAATGCTGGATGTCCTTGGACGGATCGGCGCTGAACCAGCCTTGATCCACCGCCAACACCAGCCAGAGAAAGGGCAAAAACGCCGCCAGATGCAGGGCGGCTTTCAGCCATTTGATATGAACAGGCGTCAGGCGCACTTAGAAATTCTCCCGCAGATCCATACCGCGATACAGCGACGCTACCTGGTCGGCATAGCCGTTGAACAGCAACGTCGGTTGGCGTTTAACGTCGAGAATGCCGCCGGAGCCGATAAAACGCTCGGTGGCCTGCGACCAGCGCGGATGATCGACGTGCGGATTCACGTTGGCGTAAAAACCGTACTCGTTCGGCGCAGATTGGTTCCAGGTGGTCGGCGGTTGATCGCGCACCAAACGGATATGCACGATCGATTTGATGCCTTTGAAGCCGTATTTCCACGGCGTGATCAGCCGCAGCGGCGCGCCGTTTTGCGGCGGCAGGGTTTTGCCGTACACGCCGACGGTCAGCAGCGCCAGCGGATGCATCGCCTCGTCCAGCCGCAGCCCTTCGACGTAGGGGTATTTCAGGCCACCGCCGATAAAGCGATCTTTCTGGCCGGGCATCTGCTCCGGATCGTACAGCGTCTGGAAGGCCACGTAGCGCGCATTGCTGTTCGGTTCGGCCAGCTTGAGAAGCTTGCCCAGTTCGAAACCGATCCACGGCACCACCATCGACCAGGCCTCGACGCAGCGCATGCGGTAAATGCGCTGTTCCAGCGGGAAACGCTTCATCAGATCGTCGATATCCAGCGTGATCGGCTTCGTCACTTCGCCGTCGATGCGCACTTTCCAGCCTTCGGTCTTTAGCCCGCCGGCGTTGGCGGCCGGATCGGCTTTGTCGAGGCCGAACTCATAGAAGTTGTTGTAGCCGGTGACCTTGTCTTCCGGCGTCATCGCCAGCTGCGCCTGCCAGGCGGCCGGTTTGCTGAATTCCAGCGCTTTGCCCGGCGGCGCCTTGGGGCGATCGTTGCCCTTGAACCACGACAGCAGGTCCGCCTGTGCGCCGGTAGGCAGCGCCAGCGTGGCGGCGGTGATGCCGAGCGCCTGCAGCACTTTGCGCCGCTGATGGAATACGCTCTCCGGTGTGACGTCGGCCTCGGTCAATTTGGGGTGTTTGTTCATGCTTATGTTCTCCGCGACTGATGCCCGCCGCCTGCGAGCGGTTAACGGGTCTTCATGAAATAAGCATGGCGCTAAAGCCGGCCGGAAGCGAGGGGACGCGGGAAAATATGAAATTTCGCAGACGCCGGTGAGCCCCCCGTCGCCGGGGGGAGTCCGTCAGCGGATTTTCACCAGGGTGCGGCCGGTGATTTGGTTGTTCAGCAGCGCGGCGGCGGTGGCCGGCGCCTGTTCGAGGGTGATTTCGTGCGTGGCTTGCTGATAGAAACTGTCCGGCAGAATACCGGCCAGCCGTTCCCAGGCGGTTTGGCGGCGGTGCAGCGGCGTATGCACCGAATCCACGCCCTGCAGGCGCACGTTGCGCAGAATGAACGGCATCACGGTGGTCGGCAGTTGATAACCGCCCGCCAGGCCGCAGGCGGCGACGGTGCCGTTATAGTTCATCTGCGCCAGCACCCGCGCCAGCAGTTTGTCGCCGACGGTGTCCACCGCGCCGGCCCACAGCTGTTTCTCCAGCGGACGCGGCGTGTCGATATAGCCATCGCGCGACATGACCTCTTTGGCGCCGAGCGCTTTCAGGTACTCGGTATTGCTGTCGCGGCCGCTGATGGCGGTCACCCGGTAACCCAGCGCCGCCAGCAGGGCGATGGCGGTGCTGCCCACGCCGCCGCTGGCGCCGGTGACCAGGATATCGCCGTCGTCCGGGTGTACGCCGCCTTCTTCCAGCGCCATCACGCACAGCATGGCGGTAAAGCCGGCGGTGCCGATGATCATCGCCTTGCGCTCATCCAGGCCGTTCGGCAGCGGCACCAGCCACTCACCGGAGACGCGCGCCTGCTCGGCCAGGCCGCCCCAATGGTGTTCGCCCACGCCCCAACCGGTGAGCACCACGCTTTGCCCCTCTTTGAAGCGATCGTCGCGGCTGTGGCGCACGGTGCCGGCGAAGTCGATGCCCGGCACCATCGGGAAGTTGCGCACGATCTTGCCTTTGCCGGTGATCGCCAGCGCATCTTTATAGTTCAGGCTTGACCAGTTGATGTCGACGGTGACATCGCCTTCCGGCAACCGATCGCTGCCGATATCTTTGATATGAGCCAGAGTTTGGTCGTCTTGTTGTTCCAATAACAGTGCACGCATGTCACTCTTCCTCTCGTTTACACTTTTCTATCAATGGCTGAATCACATTTATTTGACTATATGCATAATAAGCGGCCCAAGTCCTGATAAAGGACAAAAACGGCGCTTGCAGGTTTAATTCCTCGGCAAGGCTTGTTAGGGTTGGACGGCCCCTTTTAGCTAAAGGGTGAACACTCACTTAACCATAGCGGACAAGGCACAGGGATGCGATTTACCACCAAACTCTCTGCATTGATCACTCTGTTGGTCGCGCTGGCGATGTTTTTGATGCTGATGGGATGCTCATACAGCTTCTTTTACGTTACCCAGGATCGCCAGGAGCGCCGCTTTGATTCGCTCGTCACCTCTCTCGATCAAGCCATGTTGCAGGAATCGCCGCGCGATCAGGAGAAATGGTTGCCGATTGTCATGCGTCCGCTCGGCATTGTGTCGATCCGCGTAGAGGCCGGTACCAGCAAGCTCCTCGACTATAAATTGCCGACGCTGAAAAAAGAGCCCTGGGATGCGCTGAACGGCTATCGTCAGGTCTCGCGAACTCTGTTGCAGCACCCGGGCAGTACGCTGCACATCACCTACCTCGATCCCTTCGCCAGCGACGTGCGCACGCTGCAATCCACCGCCGCCGTCACGCTGTCGATCGTCGTCATGGTGGTGGTTTTGCTGTTCAGCCTGCGCTGGCTGCGTGAGCAGGCCGACGGCGAAGATCGTCTGGAACGCCGTGCGCGGCGCATTCTGAACGGCGAGCGTGAAAACGTCATGCAGGGCGACGTGCGTGAGTGGCCAGCCAACGTCAGCGGCGCGCTCGACCGCCTGCTGGCCGATCTGGCGGAAGCGCGGGAAGAGCGCAGCCGGGTCGATACGCTGATCCGCGCCTTCGCCGCGCAGGATGCCAAAACCGGGCTGAATAATCGCCTGTTTTTCGATAATCAATTGACCACTCAGTTGGAAGATGAAGGCTCGCACGGCATCGTGATGATGGTGCGGCTGCCCGACTTCGAGACCCTGCGCGAGACGCACGGCAGCATGGCGGTGCAAGAGCTGATGTATTCGCTGGTCAACCTGCTGTCTACCTTCGTGATGCGCTACCCGTCGGCGCTGCTGGCGCGCTACTTCCACAGCGATTTTACCGTGCTGTTGCCGCATCGAACCCTGAAGGAAGCCGACGGCATCGCTTCACAACTGGTCAACGCCATCGATGCCTTGCCTTCCACGGCGCTGATCGATCGCGAGGCCTTCCTGCACATCGGCATCGTGGCGTACCGCAGCGGTCAAACCACCGAGCAGGTAATCGACTATGCGGAGCAGGCGACGCGCCACGCTACGCTGCAGGGCGAAAACGGGTGGTATGTGTACGACAGCCAGGTGCCGGAAAAGGGGCGCGGCAGCGTCAAGTGGCGCACGCTGCTGGAACAGGTGCTGGCGCGCGGCGGCCCGCGGCTGTATCAGAAACCGGCGGTGACCGTGGAAGGCGAGGTGCACCATCGTGAGATCATGAGCCGGATCTATGACGGCACCCAGGAATTGCTGCCGGCGGAATATATGCCGCTGGTGCAGCAGCTCGGTTTGGCGGAGAGTTACGATCGCCAACAGGTGAGCCGCATCATTCCCTTGTTGGCGCAGTGGCCCGAGGAAACGCTGGCGTTTCCGCTGTGCGTGGACTCGATTTTGCAGCGCTCTTTCCAGCGCTGGCTGCGCGATACGCTGTTGCAATGCGAAAAAAGCCAACGTCGGCGAATTCTGATTGAACTTGCGGAGGCAGATGTGTGTCAACATATCGACCGTTTGCGTCCGGTGCTGAGGCTGTTGTCAGGGCTGGGCTGCCGTCTCGCGGTGTCCAAAGCGGGTTTAACCGTGGTCAGTACGTCCTATATCAAGTCGCTGCAGGTGGAGATCGTCAAGCTCCACCCGGGGCTGGTGCGGAGCATCGATAAGCGGGACGAAAACCAGCTGTTCGTGCAGAGCCTGACCGGCGCCTGCGCGGGCACGCGTGCTCAGGTGTTCGCCGCCAGCGTACGTACGCGCAACGAATGGCAGACGCTGAAAGAGCGGGGGATCCACGGCGGGCAGGGCGACTTTTTCGCATCGCCGGAACCTATCGACGCGGGGCGTAAAAAATATTCACGTCGTTATCGTGTTTAAGCTGATTGCCGGACAAAAATTGACGTAGAATGAGCGCCGGATCCATCTGGGCCATGTCACCCGTCATTTTGGAGTTTTCTCCAATCTGCCTGCGACAACGACGCCTATTTGAGATAGGCTCTTGTCAGCTTTTATCTGGTTGGCGTTGGTAGGTGCTTACCATCGGCGGCAATCAGGGAATATGTTAGATTTTATGAGCTGTGTTACGCCGTTTCGTGCGTTGACAGGGTGGTAAACTGAGCCTTTGTTCAGGGAATTCAGGCCTCATCCAATTTCCGTGCATTCGAGCAGAAACAATACAGACTATTTTTCACCGAAGTAGAACGTTTTTGCGCCTTGTCGCTGCTTCGTGTGGTTGGTAAAGTAGGCGGATTTTATTTTCCGCCCCCAGCTTGCAGGATTATCCTTTCGTTATGTTTAAGAAATTTCGTGGCATGTTTTCCAACGACTTGTCCATCGACTTGGGTACCGCCAATACCCTGATTTATGTTAAAGGGCAAGGCATCGTACTGAATGAACCTTCGGTGGTTGCCATTCGTCAGGATCGTGCCGGCTCCCCAAAGAGCGTCGCGGCCGTCGGTCATGACGCCAAACAGATGCTGGGCCGCACCCCCGGCAACATCGCGGCTATTCGCCCGATGAAAGACGGCGTGATCGCCGATTTCTTCGTGACTGAAAAAATGCTGCAGCACTTTATCAAACAGGTTCACAGCAACAGCTTTATGCGCCCAAGCCCGCGCGTGCTGGTCTGTGTGCCGGTCGGCGCAACCCAGGTTGAACGCCGCGCTATCCGCGAGTCCGCCCAAGGGGCCGGCGCGCGTGAAGTGTTCCTGATTGAAGAGCCGATGGCGGCGGCGATCGGCGCAGGGTTGCCGGTTTCCGAAGCGACCGGTTCCATGGTGGTGGATATCGGTGGCGGTACCACTGAAGTGGCGGTGATCTCGCTGAACGGCGTGGTGTATTCCTCTTCCGTGCGCATCGGCGGTGACCGCTTCGATGAAGCCATCATCAATTATGTGCGTCGCAACTATGGCTCGCTGATCGGCGAAGCCACGGCAGAGCGCATCAAGCACGAAATCGGTTCTGCCTATCCGGGCGACGAAGTGCGCGAAATCGAAGTGCGCGGCCGTAACCTGGCTGAAGGCGTACCGCGCGGCTTTACCCTGAACTCCAATGAAATCCTCGAAGCCCTGCAAGAGCCGCTGACCGGCATCGTCAGCGCGGTGATGGTTGCGCTGGAGCAGTGCCCGCCAGAATTGGCCTCTGACATTTCCGAACGCGGCATGGTCTTGACCGGCGGCGGCGCGTTGCTGCGCAACCTCGATCGCCTGCTGATGGAAGAAACCGGCATCCCGGTCGTGGTAGCGGAAGATCCGCTGACCTGCGTGGCGCGCGGCGGCGGCAAGGCGTTGGAAATGATCGACATGCACGGCGGCGATTTGTTCAGCGAAGAATAGTCAGCCCCTGGAAGGAGGAATCGTATCGGATGAATGCGCACAGCGAAAATCGGGTACGGTTCCTCTTTCTGTTGTCGAGGAACTCGCATAATTTATGAAGCCGATTTTTAGCAGGGGGCCTTCCCTGCAACTGCGACTTTTTTTGGCGGTGATCGCGGCCATTGGCCTGATCGTTGCCGACAGCCGGCTCGGCACGTTCGTGAAGATACGTAACTACATGGACACCGCAGTCAGCCCTTTCTATTTTCTGGCCAACGGGCCGCGTAAAGTTTTGGACAGCGTGTCAGAAACGCTGGCCACCCGCCAACAGCTGGAGCTGGAAAACCGCGCTCTGCGGCAGGAACTGCTGCTGAAAAACAGCGATATTCTTCTTCTTGGCCAATTCAAGCAGGAAAACGCCCGCTTGCGCGAGCTGCTGGGTTCCCCGCTGCGCCAGGACGAACACAAGATGGTCACCCAGGTCATCTCCACCGGTTCCGATCCGTATAGCGACCAGGTCGTTATCGACAAAGGGTCGGACAACGGCGTCTATGAAGGCCAGCCGGTGATCAGCGACAAGGGTGTGGTTGGTCAGGTGGTGGCGGTGGCGAAGATGACCAGCCGCGTGCTGCTGATCTGCGATGCTTCTCACGCGCTGCCGATTCAGGTGCTGCGCAACGATATTCGGGTGATTGCCGCAGGCAGCGGCTGCGCCGACGATCTGCAGCTGGAACACCTGCCGAACAATACCGATATCCGCGTTGGCGACGTGCTGGTGACCTCTGGCCTCGGCGGCCGTTTCCCGGAAGGGTATCCGGTGGCGGTCGTTTCCTCGGTCAAGGTCGACAATCAGCGCGCTTACACCGTGATTCAGGCGCGGCCGACCGCCGGTCTGCAGCGCTTGCGCTACCTGCTGCTGCTGTGGGGCGCCGATCGCAACGGCGACATGCCGCTGCCGCCGGACGAAGTGCACCGCGTCGCCAATGAGCGCCTGATGCAGATGATGCCGCAGGTGCTGCCGCCTGCCGGTTCCGTTGGGCCGCAGCTGCCCGCACCGGCCACCGGCGTGGCGCCGCAACCCGCCGGCGCTACGCCATCGGCTCAGCCTGCCGCGGCGGGAGTGGTGCAATGAACAGTTACCGCAGCCACGGGCGCTGGATCATCTGGCTGTCGTTCCTGGTGGCGTTGGTGCTGCAAATCATGCCGTGGCCGGAGCAGATCTACATGTTCCGGCCTTCCTGGCTGGTGCTGATCCTGATCTACTGGGTGATGGCCTTGCCGCATCGTGTCAACGTCGGTACCGGCTTCGTGCTGGGGTTGATCATGGATCTGATCCTCGGCTCTACGCTGGGCGTACGCGCGCTGGCGCTGGGCATCATCGCCTATCTGGTGGCGTTCAAATTCCAACTGTTCCGCAATATGGCGCTGTGGCAACAGGCGCTGATCGTCGTGCTGCTGTCGCTGTCGATGGATGTGGTGGTGTTCTGGGCTGAATTTTTAGTGATCAACGTCTCTTTCCGCCCAGAGGTATTCTGGAGTAGTGTGGTAAACGGCATTTTGTGGCCGTGGTTATTCCTGTTGATGCGCAAAATCCGCCGTCAGTTCGCCGTACAGTAAGGGTATATCAATGACTTCGCTTTATCTGGCCTCCGGCTCCCCACGTCGACGTGAACTGTTGACCCTGTTAGGCGTGTCGTTTGACATTCTGCTGACGCATACCGAAGAGCAGCGCCGGGAAGGCGAAGCCGCAGAGGCCTATGTGCGCCGTCTGGCGCAGGACAAGGCCAAGGCGGGCGTGGCGCTGGCGCAGGAAGATCGGCCGGTGCTGGGCGCAGACACCATCGTGGTGCTCAACGGCCGGGTGCTGGAGAAGCCGCGCGACGAAGCCCATGCGGCGGACATGCTGGCGGCTCTGTCGGGCAAACAGCATCAGGTGATGACGGCGGTGGCGATCGCCGATCGCCACGACGTGCGCTGCCAGCTGGTGGTGACCGACGTGACGTTCCGCAGCCTGTCACAACAGGATATCCGCGACTATATTGCTACGGGCGAACCGATGGATAAAGCGGGCGCCTATGGAATTCAAGGAAAGGGTGGTTGTTTCGTCAGAACGATAACCGGGAGTTATCACGCGGTGGTCGGTCTGCCGCTGGTCGAAACACATGAGCTGCTCAGTAATTTTGTCGCATTACGTGATGTAAGAACCGGTTGATGGGCGCTGCCATTATCGACCGGCTCTGAGGAGAAGGCATGACAGCTGAGCTACTGGTTAATATCACACCGTCTGAAACGCGGGTCGCCTATATCGATGGCGGCATTCTGCAAGAGATTCATATCGAACGCGAATCCAAACGCGGCATCGTCGGCAATATCTATAAAGGGCGCGTCAGCCGCGTCCTGCCGGGGATGCAGGCGGCGTTCGTCGACATCGGCCTGGACAAGGCCGCCTTCCTGCACGCCTCCGACATCATGCCGCATACCGAATGCGTCGCCGGCGACGAGCGGAAAAACTTCCACGTGCGCGACATCGCCGAGCTGGTGCGCCAGGGGCAAGACCTGATGGTGCAGGTGGTGAAAGATCCGCTCGGGACCAAGGGCGCGCGTCTGACCACGGATATCACGCTGCCTTCGCGCTATCTGGTCTTCATGCCGGGCGCGGCGCACGTCGGCGTTTCGCAGCGCATCGACAGCGAAGCCGAGCGCGAGCGCCTGAAGTCCATCGTTGCGCCGCACTGCGACGAGCTGGGCGGCTTTATTATCCGCACCGCGGCGGAAGGCATCGGCGAGGAAGAGCTGGCGCAGGATGCCGCGTTCCTCAAACGCCTGTGGACCAAGGTGATGGAGCGCAAGAAGCGCAACCAGACCAAATACAAGCTGTACGGCGAGCTGGCGCTGGCGCAGCGCATCTTGCGCGATTTCGCCGGCGCGGCGCTGGATCGCATTCGCGTCGATTCGCGGCTGACGCACGATCTGTTGGTGGAGTTTACCGGCGAGTACATCCCGGACATTACCAACAAGCTCGAACTCTACACCGGCAGCCAGCCAATTTTCGATCTGTACGACGTGGAAAACGAAATCCAGCGCGCGCTGGAGCGCAAGGTTGAGCTAAAGTCCGGTGGCTATCTGATCATCGATCAGACCGAGGCGATGACCACCGTCGATATCAATACCGGCGCCTTCGTCGGCCACCGCAACCTCGACGAAACCATCTTCAATACCAACATCGAGGCGACGCAGGCCATCGCGCGCCAGCTGCGGCTGCGCAACCTGGGCGGCATTATCATCATCGACTTTATCGATATGAACAACGAAGAGCATCGCCGCCGGGTGCTGCACTCGCTGGAGCAGGCATTGAGTAAAGATCGGGTAAAAACCACGATCAACGGCTTCTCTCAGCTAGGCTTAGTTGAAATGACGCGTAAACGCACGCGTGAAAGCATTGAACATGTGCTCTGTCACGATTGTCCTACTTGCAATGGGCGCGGCACCGTGAAAACGGTGGAAACCGTGTGCTACGAGATCCTGCGCGAGATTGTACGCGTGCACCATGCTTACGATTCCGATCGCTTCCTGGTGTACGCCTCCGCGGCGGTTGGCGAAGCGCTGAAGAGCGAAGAGTCGCATGCGCTGGCCGAAGTGGAGATCTTCGTCGGCAAACAGGTGAAGGTGCAGATCGAACCGTTGTACAGCCAGGAGCAGTTCGACGTCGTCATGATGTAGCCCGCCCGACATCGGTAGGGGCCCGGCACGCCGGGCCCGTCAGTGCATAGATATTCCCGTTGCCAGGCAGCGGAGCAAGGAGAACTGCGTGAGGCGACTGCCTGGGATTCTGTTAGCAACAGGCGCCACCCTAATCGTGATTGTGGCGCTGCTGATCAGCGGGCTGCGCCTGATGCTGCCGAAGCTGAACGACTATCGTCCCCAACTGCTGGCGCAGGTGGAGAAGCTATCCGGTGTGCCTGTGCAGATGGATTTCCTGCAGGGCAGTTGGGAAACGTTCGGCCCACAGCTTGAAGTGCGCAACCTGAGCGTTACGCTGCCCAAAAGCGATGTGCATATCGAACGCGTGACGCTGGCGCTGGACGTGTGGCAATCGCTGCTGCACTGGCGCTGGCAGTTCCGCGATCTGACCTTCTATCAATTCCGCCTCGATCTGAACGCCACGCTGGGCGGCGATCGTGAGGGCGACGGCCTTGAGCCCGGTAAAATCAGCGATCTGATGCTGCGCCAGCTCGACCATTTCGATCTGCGCGACAGCCGTATCTCGTTCCTGACGCCCGCCGGCGCGCGCGCCGAATTCGACATTCCCCAACTGACCTGGCTCAACGGCCGCGATCGCCACCGCGCCGAGGGGCAGATCAGCCTGTCGACGCTGAACGGCCAGCACGGTGTGGTGCAGCTGCGCATGGACCTGCGCGATAATCAGGGCCTGCTGGACACCGGCACGGTCTATCTGCAGGCCGATAACATCGACATGAAACCCTGGTTTACCCGCTGGCTGCGCGCCAACACCGGGCTGGAAAGCGCCGACTTCAGCCTGGCAGCCTGGCTGCAGGTGCAAAACGGCGAGATCGCCGGCGGCCATGCGTTGCTCAAGCAGGGGGCGGCCAACTGGAATACCGGCGCCGCGCAGCACCGGCTGGACGTCGACAATCTGGCGCTGTCGCTGCGCCGCCAGGGCACCGGTTGGCAGCTCGACGTGCCGCAGCTGCGGTTGAGCACCGACGGCCAGGCCTGGCCGCAGGGCGCGCTTTCTGCGCTGTGGCTGCCGGAAAACACCGAATTTATGGGGCCGGCGCAGAATGAAGAGCTGCGGGTGCGCGCGACCCATCTTCAGTTGGAGCGTCTGTCGGCGTTGCTGCCGACCTTCTCGTTCCTCAGCCCGGACGTGCTCGATCGCTGGAACGATCTGCAGCCGCAGGGGAAGATGGAAGCGCTGGCGCTGGACATCCCGCTCAAGCAGCCGGAAAAGAGCCGTTTTCAGGCGCTGTGGCGCGATGTCAGCTGGCAGCGTTGGGAACTGCTGCCGGGCGTCAACCACTTCTCCGGCGCGTTGAGCGGCGGGGTGGAGAACGGCCGCCTGACGCTGGGGCTCACCGACAGCACCCTGCCTTACGGCGACATGTTCCGCGCCCCGCTTGAAATCAGCAGCGCGCGTGGCGCGCTGACCTGGCGTTACAACGATCAAGGCTGGGAGCTGGCGAGTCAGGGGCTGGACGTCAAGGCGAAGTCGCTGTGGGTCAACGGCGATTTCCGTTATCAGCAGCCGGCCAAGGGCGATCCGTGGCTGAATATCCTGGCGGGCATCCGCCTGTATGACGGCGCCGACGCCTGGCGCTATTTCCCGGAACCGCTGATGGGCAAGCATCTGGTGGACTACCTGGGCGGCGCCATTCAGGGCGGCCAGGTGGATAACGCCACGCTGATTTATTCCGGCGATCCGCAGCATTTCCCGTACCGCAAAAACGAAGGGCAGTTCGAAGTCTTCGTACCGCTGCGTCACGCCACCTTCCAGTTCCAACCGGGCTGGCCGGCGCTGACCGATTTGGCGATCGATCTCGATTTCGCCAACGAGGGGCTGTGGATGCATGCGCCGCAAACCCGCTTGGGCAAGGTGGCGGGCAAAAATATCAGCGCGGTGATCCCGGATTACCTGAAAGAGCGGTTGCTGATCGACGCCGAAGTCGCGGGTGCGGGCAGCGACGTACATGACTACTTCATGCAGACACCGTTGCACGATTCGCTGGGGGCGGCGCTGGATCAGCTGCAGATTGGCGGTGATGTCAGTGGGCGCTTACATCTCGATATCCCCCTGGACGGCGAGCAGGTCAGAGCCACCGGTGAAGTGGCGCTGAACAACAATTCGTTGCTGATAAAACCGCTGGAAAGCGAGCTGCAGAAGCTCAGCGGCAAGTTCCGCTTCGACAATGGCAATCTGGAGAGCGACACCCTGTCGGCCAACTGGTTCGGGCAACCGGTGGCGGTCAACTTCACTACGCAGGAAGGCGAGCGTGACTACAAGGTCAACGTCGGTCTGAAAGGAGACTGGCAGCCGGGCAAGTTCCCCGGCCTGCCAAAAGAGGCCGCCGATGCGCTCAGCGGCAGTGCGCCCTGGCAGAGCCAGGTGGCCATCACGCTGCCGCATCAGGGCTCGGCCAGCTACGATATCGGCCTTGACGCAGACCTGAAGAAAGTGAGCAGTCACTTACCTTCGCCACTGGACAAGGCGTCGGGAGAGGCGCTGCCGGTGAACGTCAAGGTCAAAGGCGGTTTGAACGGCTTTATGTTGACCGGCAGCGCGGGCAAACAGAACCGCTTCAACAGCGAATGGAACTTCGATAAAAAACAGGTGAACCTGGCGCGCGCCGCCTGGCAAACCAACGGGGGCGGCACCCCGCCTCTGCCGGCCGGCAAGTCGATGACGTTGAACCTGCCGGCGCTGGACGGCGAGCAGTGGCTGGCGCTGCTGGCACCGGCGCTGAAACAGGGCGGCGGCAGCGGTCAGGTGGGCGGTTTCAGCTTCCCCACCACCGTGGCGCTGACCACGCCGCAGCTGCTGTTGGGCGGCCAGGCCTGGCATAAGCTGACGCTGTCGGCCGAGAAACAGCTTGGCGCTACCCTGGTGAGCGCCAAGAGCGACGAAGTGGATGGTAGCCTGCGGGTGGCCGATCGCGGGCCGTGGCGCGCCGATATCAACTACCTGTATTACAACCCGCAGTTCGCAGAGACGAAAAACGCGGGGGGCACGCCGCCGCCGTCGACCGAGAACGTTTCCTTCCGCGACTGGCCTTCGTTGATGCTGCGCTGCAAATCGTGCTGGGTGCTGGGGCAGAACCTCGGTAAGGTCGAGGCAGATCTGACCAATCGGGGCGATACCCTGACGCTGGATCACGGCCTGGTCGATACCGGCAAAGGGCGCATGACCGCCACCGGCCTGTGGAAACAAAATGCGCAGGAAGAGCGCAGCTCGCTGAAAGGCAAGCTGCTTGGCGGCAAGATCGATGAAACCGCCGCCTTCTTCGGCATCACCATTCCGCTTAAGGGCGCGCCTTATGACGTGGATTTCGATCTGTACTGGCATGGCACGCCGTGGCAGCCACGGGTCGATACGCTGAGCGGTGCGCTGCAGGTCAAGATGGGCAAGGGTGAAATCGACAGTATGGGCGGTGGCCGTGCCGGTCAGCTGCTGCGGCTGGTCAGTTTCGATGCTCTGCTGCGCAAGCTGCAGTTCGATTTCAGCGATACCTTCGGCAAAGGCTTCTACTTTGATTCCATCCGCAGTACCGCCTGGCTGAAAGATGGCATAATGCATACAGATAATCTATTGATCGACGGCCTGGCGGCGGATATCGCCATGAGCGGCCAGATCGATCTGGCGCGCCGTCGCATCGATATGGAGGCGGTGGTGGCGCCGGCGATTTCGGCGACGGTCGGCGTGGCCACGGCGTTTGTCGTCAACCCGATCGTCGGCGCGGCGGTATTTGCCGCCTCGCAGGTGCTGGGGCCGCTGTGGAGCAAGATTTCGCTGATTCGCTACCATATCAGCGGCGATCTCGACCAGCCGAAGATCAATGAGGTACTTCGTAAGGCAAAGGAGGATAAGGCGTCATGAGGAATGCTAACGTTGCGTTGTTGCAGTTGTGCAGTGGCGATCAGGTGCGCGATAACCTGGCCCAGATTGAACAGCAGATCAAGCAGCTCAATGCCGGGGTAAAACTGGTCATGACGCCGGAGAACGCGTTGTTGTTCGCCAACTCCGCGGCCTATCGCCAACAGGCGGAAAAACAGGGCGATGGTCCGCTGCAGAACGCGGTGCGCGAACTGGCGCGCCGTTATGGCGTGTGGTTGCTGGTGGGCTCGATGCCGCTCGTCAGCCGTGAGAACCCGGAGCTTATCACCACCAGCAGCCTGTTGTTCGACGAGCAGGGCGAGATCCGCGCCCGCTACGACAAGCTGCACATGTTCGATGTGGACATCAACGACGCGCACGGCCATTACCGCGAGTCGGATACCTACCAGCACGGGCAGCACCTGACGGTGGTGGATACGCCGGTCGGGCGTTTGGGCATGACCATATGTTACGATCTGCGCTTCCCTGCGCTGTTCCAGGCACTGCGGGCGCAGGGCGCCGAACTGATTTCGGTGCCGGCTGCCTTTACCCGGGTGACCGGCGAGGCGCATTGGGAAATCCTGCTGCGCGCCCGGGCGATCGAAAACCAGTGCATGATCCTGGCGCCGGCGCAGGTGGGGCGCCACGGGCCGACCCGCCGCACCTGGGGCCACTCGATGGCTGTCGACGGCTGGGGCAAGGTGTTGGCCGAGAACGCGGACGCCGTGGCGGCACTGAAGGTGCGTGTGGACGCCGCAAGCCTGAAAAATATTCGTGCGCAGATGCCGGTGCTGCAGCACAACCGATTCCAGACGTCGCTGACGGCGCCGTCTGACAAGTAATCCTCCAATCAAGAGTGAAACCATTATGAGCCTGACGTTTGTCAGTGAGCAGTTACTCGCTACCAACAAGCTGAGTCATCAAGACCTGTACAGGGTATTGGGTCAACTGGCAGAACGCCGTATCGACTACGCCGATCTCTATTTCCAGTCCAGCTATCACGAAGCCTGGGTGATCGAGGACGGCATCATCAAGGATGGCTCTTACAATATCGATCAGGGCGTCGGCGTGCGCGCCGTCAGCGGCGAGAAGACCGGCTTCGCCTATGCCGATCAGATCACCCTGAATGCGCTGCAGCAAAGCGCCCAGGCGGCGCGCAGCATCGTGCGCGAGCAGGGCGACGGGCGGGCGCATACTCTGGGCGAAATCGGTTATCAGGCGCTGTACCCGCTGCTCGATCCGCTGCAAAGCCTGCCGCGCGAAGAGAAAATCGCCCTGCTGCACCGCCTCGACAAGGTGGCGCGCGCCGCCGATGCGCGGGTGCAGGAAGTGAACGCCAGCATCACCGGCGTTTACGAGCAGGTGCTGGTAGCCGCCACCGACGGCACGCTGGCAGCGGACGTTCGCCCGCTGGTGCGCCTTTCCGTCAGCGTGCTGGTGGAGCAGGACGGCAAGCGTGAGCGCGGCTCCAGCGGCGGCGGCGGCCGTTTCGGCTATGACTACTTCCTGGAAGCCGTCGACGGCGAGGTGCGCGCCGATATCTATGCCCAAGAGGCGGTGCGCATGGCGCTGGTCAATCTTGGCGCAGTGGCGGCGCCGGCCGGCAATATGCCGGTGGTGCTGGGGGCCGGTTGGCCAGGCGTACTGCTGCACGAGGCGGTGGGCCACGGCCTGGAAGGCGACTTCAACCGGCGCGGCACCTCGGTGTTCAGCGGCCATATGGGCGAGCTGGTGGCGTCCGAGCTGTGCACCGTGGTGGATGACGGCACCCTGCAAGGGCGCCGCGGCTCGCTGGCGATCGACGACGAAGGCGTGCCGGGCCAGTACAACGTACTGATCGAAAACGGCGTGCTGAAAGGCTACATGCAGGACAAGCTCAACGCGCGGCTGATGGGCGTTGCGCCGACCGGCAACGGCCGCCGCGAGTCCTATGCGCATCTGCCGATGCCGCGCATGACCAACACCTACATGCTGGCGGGTAAATCGACGCCGGAAGAGATCATCGCCAGCGTCGAGTACGGTCTGTACGCGCCGAACTTTGGCGGCGGCCAGGTGGACATCACCTCCGGCAAGTTCGTGTTCTCCACCACCGAAGCCTATCTGATCGAGAAAGGGCGTATCACCAAGCCGGTGAAGGGGGCGACGCTGATCGGCTCCGGCATCGAGGCGATGCAGCAGATTTCGATGGTCGGCAACGATCTGGCGCTTGATAAAGGCGTGGGTGTGTGCGGCAAGGAAGGCCAGAGTGTGCCGGTGGGCGTCGGCCAACCGACGCTGAAACTGGACACGCTGACCGTCGGCGGCACGGCGTAATTTTTCCTCAAGGGGCCGCATTGGCCCCTTGTTCATTCCCCATTTTGAGTTTTCTCTCGCCCGCGCAAAGAGTGCTGTGCGGCGATGATGCCGAGAAAGATGACGATGGCGTGCTTTGGTGTGTCTACCCGGCGTTGGCTGCTGGTGCTGGGGGTTCTCTCCTTGACGGGGTGCGCCCGTTCCGATGCGCTGTGGGGCGTGGTCGATAAGCTCTGCATGGCCAACTATCAGCAAAAGCGCGATCCGGCCCCGTGTGAGCAGATTTATATGCCGCAGGGGAAAGCGCAAGGCTTCAGCGTGCTGCAAAACCCGCGTTATCCCTATCACTTCATCCTGGTGCCGACGGCGCCGCTCTCCGGTATTGAAAGCCCGCAGCTGCTGGCCGGGGAACGGACGGACTATTTTGGCTATGCATGGCTGATGCGTTACCGGTTGGCCGCCGAGTATGGCGGGCCGGTGCCGGATGATATGTTGGGCATGGCGATCAACTCCGCTTACGGCCGTAGCCAGAACCAATTGCATATTCACCTGACCTGTCTGCGCGAAGATGTTCGGCGTCAATTGCAGGCGGAACGCCCCTACATACAGGAACAATGGCGGCCTTTGCCGGATAAGCTGTTGCGCCACACTTACTATGCCCGACGCGTGATGCAGCCAACCGCGATGGGCATTTACCCGATTAAGGATCTGGCGGGTTATTTCCATCTGTCGCCGCAGCAGCTGGCGGAATATGGCGTGGCGTTAGTGCCCACTACGTTTGCCGGCCAACGGGGTTTTATCTTGCTGGCCTCGAAGCGCGGCTGGGACGTTGGCAACCGCGCGTCGGTAGAGTCGCTGCTGGATAAAGAGTGCGCGATATTGCCGCGTTGAGCTCAAGAATGTCTCGCTACACGATGCTGATTAACCGGCCTGTGCAGGTGTATCAGCCATTATCCCTGCAGTTCCCATTTAGCCAGCCATACTTGGCTTTGAGAGCCAGAGGGATGGTATAATTTGGTTACATTTTTTCTTGAGTAAGGGTATTGATTGGAGTACTTTAATGGCCGGAGCTGATGGACATGAATAAGCGCTTTGATGATGTTAATTTAATCGATGTAATCACCGATAGCTTAAATGAATATTTAATGGTTACAAGTTAAACCTGTCCAATAGTTCATTGAATTGCGAGTCTTTCAGTTTTTTATATTGATTTTTCAGCCTGCCGATGGCTGATGAATTTATTTTGAAATACAGTAAGGTTTCCGGTTAATAAATAAATCGCGGTTTCATCTGGCGGTGAGTGTGCCGGTATTCATTTATCCATTGATGAAAGTTATCAGAATTACTTTAATATGGAGGTTGTATGAAAAGGGTTTCCAAGTTGTTAATCGCATTTTCCGTGGCGGTGGCCTTAGTGGGATGCGCGCGTACAGCACCCGTTGATAATGTTCATTCGACGGTTAGTGCCGGGCATAGTGAGGCTCAAGTCAGAAACGCAATCCTTAAGGCTGGCGCCCAACGCCAATGGATCATGAATGATGTGGGGCCAGGTGTCATCAAGGCGCGTCAGCAAAACCGCAATCACAGTGCGGAGGTGCGTATTACCTACTCGGCAACAGCTTATTCTATCGATTATGACAGCAGCCAGAATCTGCTCGCTTCTCAAGGTAAGATTCATAAGAATTATAATCGTTGGGTACGCAATCTGGATAAAGATATTCAGGTCAGTCTCGCCACGAATGTACTGCAGTAATATCTTTTTAGTCGGGCCAAGTATGGCCCGATAAATATTTTTAGCACAGGACGCTTATCATCGTTATGTACGAACAAGACACCTTTAATGCGCTTGATGCCATAACCGAAGCGCAACGCATAGCTTTCGCTCCCATGCTGTTTCAAACGGCGCTTTGTTTGCGCAATGGGGGGGTGTTGGCCTATCTGGATAAGCAAGGTGAACAAGGCGCGTTTCTGGATGAAATCGTTGCTAATAGCAGTCTGAATGATTATGCCACCAGCGTGCTGTTGGATATGGGATTGAGTGGCCGCATCATTATCTGTCGCGACGAGCGCTACCGCCTGTCCAAAGTGGGGCACTTCCTGCTGCATGACGCGATGACCCGTGTGAATATGGATTTCACACAGGATGTCTGTTACCAGGGGTTGTTCTTTCTGGCGCAAGCGCTGAAGGAGTCCAAGCCTGCGGGGCTCCAGGTGTTCAGTGACACGGAAACTATCTATCCTGTGCTGTCCCAGTTACCATCCCCAGCTCGCGAAAGTTGGTTTGCATTCGATCATTACTACTCTGATGCGGCCTTTAGTGCGGCATTGCCGCATATTTTCGCCGGCAAACCCTTAAGCCTGTACGATGTTGGGGGAAATACGGGAAAATGGGCGCTGCGTTGCTGCCAATACGATGACGACGTCACGATTACGATACTGGATTTGCCGCAACAAATTGCACTTGCCCGCCAAAATGTCGAAAATGCCGGTTTTTCTCACCGCATTGGCTTTCATGCGGTTGATATGCTCGAAGAGGCCACCTTGCCTGGCGAAGCGGATATCTGGTGGATGAGCCAGTTCCTCGACTGTTTCGCTCCGCAGCAGATAATTGGCATGTTGGAGCGTATCGCTAAGGTGATGAAACCCGGCGCTCGGTTGTGCGTTATGGAGCTGTTCTGGGATGCGCAAAAATTTGAGGCGGCGTCATTCAGCCTGAACGCCACGTCGCTTTATTTCACGTGCATGGCTAACGGTAATAGCCGTTTTTACAGCGTAGAGAAATTTTATCGCTACCTGGAAGCGGCAGGATTTGAGGTGGAACAACGCGTCGATCATCTCGGAGTTGGTCATACCTTACTCATATGCAAGAAAATTTGACTTGAAAAGAGGCGTCAGTTTGGCGCTTTGTGCCAGGGATAACGGATACACCACGGATTTGCGTTAATGAAATTTGCCTTGAACATTGTCGACTGGCAGGCACGAGCACCCGGCCTGAGCGCCGCGTCCCAGTGGCTTGCATGGGCGCACCAGCCTGATGCCATTGATTCGAGCGCGCCTCAGGCGTTGCCTGATGAATTGCCGATGATGGCCGCGCGTCGCTTGAGCTCCGGCAGTAAGCTGGCGGTTGATTGCGGGCTTTCTTTGCTGCGTCGTCATGCCGTTGATGCAGTGCTCTATACCAGCCGTCACGGGGAGCTGGAGCGCAACTACCGTATCCTCCATGCATTGGCGACCGGCCAGTCTGTTTCGCCGACGGATTTTACCATGTCGGTTCATAATTCCGCGGTTGGAAATCTGACGATCGTTGCTAGGCAACCGATAGTATCTTCTTCGCTTTCTGCTGGCATGGATACGTTTCAGCAAGGGCTTTGTGAAGTGGTTTGCTTGCTGCAGGCCGGCCATCAGCGTGTATTGATGGTGGATTTTGATGGTGTGATCCCAGCGTTTTACCATCCGGGGCTGCCTGCGCAAATGCCCACCTGGGCGTATGCCGTGGCGCTGCTGTTTGAGGCGGGGGATACGTTGCAATGCTCCACGGAGAGTGATTATGCAGGCAATGAAATGTCTTTGCCGCAAAGCTTGCGGTTTTTAAGGCACTATCTCGCGCAGACGCCCCACTTTACGATTGACGGAGAACGAGTGCAGTGGCGTTGGAGTCTCATGAAATGAATGCTGTAACCGGATTAAATCGCATCTGGCGCCTGGTAATGACCGGGTTTTGCTTCGCGTTATTCGGGCTCGGCGGGCTGCTGCTTTCCCTGACCTGGTTTAATTTGCTGTTGCTTGTTGTACGTGATGACAATAAGCGCTGCCGCATAGCGCGGCGCAGTATTTCAGCCAGTTTTCGATTGTTCTTGACGGTGGCGAGGAGCATTGGCGTATTAGATTACCGTATCCATGGCGCCGATTGCCTGCGTAATGAACGCGGCTGTCTGGTAGTGGCGAACCATCCTACGTTGATTGATTATGTGCTGCTGGCTTCCGTGATGCCGGAAACGGATTGCCTGGTGAAAAGTGCATTACTGAAAAATCCGTTTGTCAGCGGGGTGATTCGTGCAGCGGATTATCTGGTTAACAGCCAGGCTGAGACTTTGTTGCCACAGTGTCAGGAAAGATTGGGGCGTGGTGACACCCTTTTAATTTTTCCTGAGGGCACGCGTACCGAACCGGGGAAAAAGATGTCTCTGCAGCGCGGGGCGGCCAATATTGCCGTCCGTTGCCGCCGCGATCTGCGTATTGTGGCGATTTGCTGCAGTGAACATTTATTGGATAAACAGAGCAAATGGTACGATGTCCCCCTTACAAAGCCGCTCTTTGAGATCAAAGTACGCGGTCGAGTGCCGATCGAGCATTTTTATGATGGCAAAACACCAGAGCCGGCATTGGCGGCAAGGCAGCTGAACCGGTACCTTTCGCAACAATTACAATTCGTTGAAATACCTTTTTCGGAACTTAATGATGCAAGCGCTTTATCTAGAAATTAAAAATCTCATTATTGATACATTGAATTTGGAGGAGCTGACGGCGGATGATATTGAAACGCAGGCGGCTCTGTTCGGGGAAGGATTAGGACTGGACTCCATCGATGCGCTTGAACTCGGGCTGGCGGTAAAAAATAAGTACGGCATCGTGCTTTCCGCCGAAAGTGAAGAAATGCGCCAGCACTTTTACTCTGTAGCAACGCTGGCTTCTTTTATTCATTCGCAACGAGCCTGAGAAAGAATCCGCCATGACAGAACAACACGCTATTTATGAAGAAGTCTCCGCGCTTCTGATCAAACTCTTTGAAATTGATCCCGCGTCGATTACACCGGAAGCCCGCTTGTATGAAGATCTTGAGCTCGACAGCATCGATGCGGTCGACATGATTGTGCAATTGCAAAAGAAAACCGGCAGGAAGATCAAACCGGAAGAGTTTAAAGCTGTGCGAACCGTTCAAGATGTCGTCGAAGCGGTAGAACGTTTGCTGCGGGAAGCCTGATCCATCGTGCAGGGGAAAAGGTTGTCGGTGCTACAGGTTATGATGGCGCTAATATTGTTAGCTTGGCCGTTTTTGGTTTGGTTTGGCCTGCTGCATGACGGCCTGCATTGGCTGCTGCCATCGATGGCACTGATGCTGTTTCTACGCTTACGTCAGCTGCGGCGAAAAGCCGGGCCGATGCATCGCATTATGCAGTGCGTGGCATTTGCTGGGGTTGCGTTATGCGTTGCCAGCGCGCTGTTACGCGCCCATCAACTGCTGCTGTGGTGGCCCGTAATTGTCAATTTGGTGATGCTGTGCGGCTTTGGGGGTTCGCTGTGGAGTGATATGCCGTTGGTTGAGCGTTTGGCTCGGCTGCGCGAGCCGCGGCTGCCGCCCGAAGGCGTTCGTTATACGCGTCGAGTTACCCTGGTCTGGTGCATCTTTTTCGTGTTCAACGGCTCCATGGCCTGTTTAACCGCCTTGCATGGAGATATGGCGCTTTGGACAATGTGGAACGGCATGATTGCTTATCTGCTGATAGGCGCGCTGATGGCCGGCGAATGGTTGGTGCGTCGTCGAGTAATGCAGCGAGATGTGCGATGACTCCCCCTCTTTCACTGTCGCAATGGTTAAGTGCATCGCGCTCCGATGAAACGCCCATTGCTTGGCTTGGCGAACAGACCTGGACACTCGGCCAATTGCGCTATGACGTATCGATATTGCTCGATCGTTTGCGTCAGCAAGAAGCCGATCGCTGGGCGCTGTGCTTTGAAAACAGCTATTTGTTCATTGTGGCGTTGTTGGCTGTCTTGTACGCCGGCAAAACACCGGTGATCCCAGGCCATCGCCGGCTCTCACTGCTTGAGGAGCAACGGTTGCTGTTCAGCGGCGTGTTAAGTGATGCCGAACTGTGCTGGAGCGAGGGGCTGCTCGTTGTGGCGTCAGCCCAAAAGTCGGCGCCGACGAAGATATGTCTACCGGCGATCGCCGATGACGCCAGCATCGAACTGTTTACTTCCGGATCCACCGGGCAACCCAAAAGAGTCGTTAAGCGGGTCGCGGTTCTGGATTATGAAGCCAGGCTGTTGGCAACCCGCTTTTCTGGGCAGTTGGACGGTTGCCGTGTGGTGGCATCGGTTGCTCCCCTGCATCTCTATGGCCTCACGTTTCGCATTTTCTTGCCTATGTCGCAGGGATTACCTCTGCATGCGGCAATGGTTCATTACGCCGAACAGCTGGCCGCTTTTGATCGTTCTTATCGCTATCTATTCGTCAGCAGCCCTGCTTTCCTCAAACGGCTCGATCCCCGGTTGGCTGCGCCATCGGTCAGCATGATTTTCTCCGCAGGCGGCATGTTGCCATGGAAAGACGTTATGGCGACGCAGGCATGGCTTGGCGTCTGGCCGGATGAAATTTACGGCTGTACTGAAACCGGCATTCTTGCTTGGCGCTACCGTGAACAAGATGACATTCCGTGGCAACTGTTTCCGGGGGTGAGGCTCACGGCGGAGGGCGATGCCTTCCGCGCCGTATCACCGTTGATTGCGCAACCTGACGGGCAATTATTGGATGATGAGCTGCAGTTTATCGGGCATGGCCGTTTCCGTTTGCAAGGGCGCCGTGGACGAGTGGTGAAAATAGAAGAAAAACGCATCTCACTGAGTGAAGTTGAACGCCGGCTGATGGCGCTGGACGGCATTCAGGACGCGGCGGCGTTGCCGGTTGTTCGTCGAGGACGCCAAGGTATCGGCGCACTGCTGGTGTTAGATCGTGAACGGCAGGATGCCTGGCGAGAAAAGCACGGTAACGCGTTGGAGTTGTCGTGGCGTCGTGCACTGTCCCCGTGGCTTGAGCCGATGGCTATTCCTCGTTATTGGCGGGTGGTTAATGAAATCCCGGTAAACAGCATGAATAAGCGCGTTGATACGCAATTACAGGAGTTTTTCAATGACGCCCCATAAAATCGAATGCCACCAGCCGCAGCCTGGTCAAGCCGAGATCACCTTTTCTCTTGAGCCGGAACTGTTCTGGTTCAAAGGGCATTTCGCCGTGCAGCCGCTGTTACCGGGCGTAGCGCAACTCGACTGGGTAATGCATTTTTCCGCGATGTTGCTCACGCCGGGTTTTTACTTCCACAGTATTCAGAACGTCAAATTTCAAGCGCCGTTGTTGCCGGAAAATCGAGTGACGCTGAGGCTCAATTGGCATGAGGAGCGAGGCAGCCTTACTTTCGCTTACTTGCGGCATGATGGCGCAACCCTTCATACCGCCAGCAGCGGGAAAATCCGGTTATGTCGTTGAGTTATTTTCCCTGTGTCGTGATCCCCTGCTACAACCACGGCGCGATGATGGCGCGCGTACTGTCACGTCTTGAGCCGTTGGCCTTGCCTTGCATCATCGTCGATGACGGCAGCGATGCCACCACGCGGCGGGAGCTTGATGCTCTGGCTGAGCAATATGAACGAGTGACTCTGGTTCGTCTGGATGTCAACGCTGGTAAAGGCGTGGCCGTTATTCGCGGTTTGGAGGCGGCGGCATGCGCTGGTTTTACCCATGCGGTGCAGGTCGATGCCGATGGGCAACATGCGATTGAAGACATCCCTGCACTGTTAGCGCTCAGCGAACGGTATCCGGAAGCGCTGATTTCCGGGTTGCCGATATACGATGATTCCGTGCCGCGAGCGCGCCTCTACGGACGTTGGGTGACGCATGTTTGGGTATGGATTGAAACGCTTTCTCTGCAGTTGAAAGATAGTATGTGCGGCTTTCGCGTTTACCCGTTAGCCCCGACTTTACGGCTTGCCGGGCGCGTTTCACTGGGGAGGCGGATGGATTTCGATACGGAGGTGATGGTGCGCCTTTATTGGCAGGGTAACACCAGCTATTTCGTCCCGACGCGAGTGACCTATCCCCAGGATGGTGTATCGCATTTCGATACATTGAAGGACAACGTTCGTATTTCGATGATGCACACCCGCTTATTTTTCGGCATGTTGCCGCGCATTCCTTCACTGTTGTGTCGCAGCACAAATGCGCATTGGGCGAAACAAGCGGAAGTCAAAGGAATGTGGGGCATGCGCTTCATGTTAGCGGTGTGGCGGTTGCTCGGTCGCCGCGCATTTTCGCTTTTGCTGTGGCCGGTGGTTGGCGTCTATTGGTTGAGCGCGGCGGCGCCGAGACGGGCATCCCGGCAGTGGCTTGCACGCGTACGTCAACAGCTTGTTTTGCGCCGGCAGGCAATTCCCCCGTATCTGAATAGCTACCGCCACTTTCTGCGATTTGGGCACGCCATGTTGGATAAGGTCGCCGGTTGGCGGGGTGAGCTGAAATTGGGGCGAGATATCGTTTTTGCTCCGGGGGCGGAAGAGGCACTAAACAGCGCCAGTACGCAGGGGAAGCTGTTATTGGCTTCACACCTGGGGGATGTGGAAGCGTGTCGGGCGCTGGCGCAGCGGCAAGGTGGGAAAGTGGTGAACGCCCTGGTCTTCAGCGAAAACGCCCAACGCTTTAAACAGGTGATGGAAGAAATGGCGCCGCAGGCGGGAATAAACCTGCTCCCGGTGAATGACATTGGCCCTGAAACGGCAATGTTGCTGAAGGATAAATTGGATCGCGGTGAGTGGGTGGCTATCGTTGGCGATCGCATTGCGGTAAATCCGCAGCGTGGTGGCGATTGGCGCGTCAGCTGGAGTTCGTTTATGGGGCAGCCCGCGCCTTTCCCGCAAGGGCCGTTTATTCTAGCCGCACTGCTGCGTTGCCCGGTATTGTTGATCTTTGCTTTGCAACGGGAGGGAAAACTGCACATACATTGTGAGGCTTTCGCCGATCCGCTGCCATTACCGCGAGCTGAACGTCAACAGGCCCTTCAGCTGGCTATCGATCGCTATGCTGCCCGTCTTGAACATTTCGCACTGATGTCCCCGTTGGACTGGTTTAACTTTTTCGATTTTTGGCGGCTGCCTGACACCGCCGATAAGGAGTAATGGGTGCTTAACGACCCTCGCTTTACGGCTGACGTTGAACTCACCATCCCGTTTCATGATGTCGACATGATGGGAGTGGTGTGGCACGGCAACTATTTTCGTTATTTTGAGATCGCTCGTGAGGCGCTGCTGAACCAGTTTGATTACGGTTACCGGCAAATGCAGGCGTCCGGGTATGTTTGGCCGGTTGTCGATACTCGGGTGAAATACCGCGACGTGCTGACATTTGAGCAGCGCATCCGCGTTCGCGCACAGTTGGAAGAGTATGAAAACCGCTTGCGCATCGCTTACCAGATATTCGATGTCTTGACTGCGAAACGGACCACAACGGGTTACACCATTCAGGTTGCGGTAGAAGAGAAAAGCCGTGAAATGTGCTTCGTGAGTCCAGATATTTTGTTTGAACGAATGGGAGTAGCGCCATGAGACTTTTGCCTTTATGCCTGCTTTTGCTGGCGCCGTGGGTGCATGCCGTCACGCTGGATGAGCTTCAGCAACGTTTTACCGGGCAGCTGGTGATCCGGGCTCATTTCGCACAGACGCGTACGATTAAGGACATGCCGCAACCGCTTCGCTCACAGGGGGAAATGCTGCTTGCCCGCGATCAAGGGTTGTTGTGGGATCAAAAGAGTCCTTTCCCCATGCTGCTGATGCTGAACGATTTTCGTATGGTTCAACAGGTGAATGGCCAGCCTCAACAAACGGTTACCGCCGAAAATAATCCGCAGATGTTCCAGTTTAACCATCTGTTGCGCGGACTATTTCAGGCCGATCGCAAGGCGCTGGAACAGAATTTCCGCGTAGGTTTTCAGGATAAGGGAGAGGGGCGTTGGGTACTTCGCCTGACGCCGACGACCACGCCATTGGATAAAATTTTCTCCTCAATCGATTTGTCTGGTGAAACTTATCTGGAGTCTATTCAGCTCTATGATAAACAAGGCGATCGTACGGAAATTATACTTTCTCAACATCGACTGACCCCTGCGACCCTGACTGATGACGAACGCCAACGCTTTGCCGCCGACTAATTCCCGCCGCCTCGCCCTGTTATGGGGATTGGTATGTTTGATGCTGCTCGGCGTGTTGTTGGCGTTGCTGCCGGGCGCACGTTTGAACAGCAGCGTGTTGGCGATGCTGCCCAAGCAGGCGCTGGGTTCGGTTCCGCTCGCGATAAGTGACGGCTTTATGCAGCGCCTGGATAAACAGGTAGTGTGGTTGGTCAGCCCCGGTAAACAGCCGGATCCGCGAGTAGCAGAAACGTGGTTGGCGCAACTTCAACAGTCACCCGCGTTGTCTGAAGTTAAAGGAAAGATGAACGCCGAAAGCCAGAAAGCCTGGGGAGCCTTTTTCTGGCAGCACCGCAACGGGCTTATCGATAGCGCCACTCGCATGCGCTTGCAAAATGGCGGTGAAGCGCAAGCGCAATGGGTTCTGTCACAGCTCTATTCCGCTTTTTCTGGCGTTAGTGGCAAAGAGTTGCGGAACGATCCATTGATGCTGATGCGTGGCTCCCAGTTGGCGCTTGCGCAAAACGGTCAGCGACTGCGGCTGATGGATGGCTGGCTTGTCACTCAGGACGAGCAGCAAAACTACTGGTATTTGTTACACGGGGAGCTGGTGGGTGACTCCTTCGATATGCAACAAACCCATCGCTTGGTGGCGGAGCTCGCGGTACAGGAAGCGTCACTGAAGGCGCTCTATCCGCAGGCGCAGCTGCTTTCTCGGGGGACGGTGTTCTACAGCGACTACGCCAGCCAGCAAGCGAAGCGGGATATCGCCACCCTCGGCGCTGCCACGATCCTGGGCGTGGTTCTGTTAATTATCGTGGTCTTTCGTTCATTGCGACCGTTGCTGTTGTGTCTACTTTCTCTCAGCGTCGGAGCATTGGCGGGGACGGTGGCCACGTTGGTGCTGTATGGCGAACTGCACCTGATGACGTTGGTGATGAGCATGAGCATCATCGGGATTTCTGCCGATTATACGCTCTACTATCTGACCGAACGCATGGTGCATGGCGCGGTCATGTCGCCCTGGCAAAGCCTGACGAAGGTTGGCAAAGCGCTTTTGTTGGCATTGTTGACGACGGTGGCGGCCTATCTAATCATGATGTTGGCTCCTTTCCCCGGCATTCGCCAGATGGCCGTGTTTGCCGCCATCGGACTTAGCGCATCGTGCCTGACCGTATTTTTTTGGCATCCCTGGTTGTGCCGCGGCTTACCGGTGCGGCCGGTTCCGGCGATGGGGGTGATGCTGCGTTGGTTGGCGGCCTGGCGGCGCAATAAAGCAGTGCGCGTAGGGGTGCCGACGGCCTTGGCTCTGCTGTCAATGGCTGGGATTGCCACGTTGCGTGTGAATGATGATATTTCCCAACTGCAGGCGTTGCCGTCTTCACTGCTGGCGCAGGAGAACAAGATTAGCCGATTGATCGGGCAAAACGTCGATCAAAAATGGTTCGTGGTCTATGGCGCTACTCCAGAACAGACGCTGCGGCGGTTGGAAACTTTCCTGCCGCACCTGGAGCGAGCGCAACATGAGGGAATGATTAGCCATTTCCGCGCGATCCCCCTTAATTCGCTGGCGCGCCAAGAGCAGGATTTACGTCTGCTGCGTGACGCGGCACCAACCGTGCTTCTTGCGCTAAAAAATGCGGGGCTTGATATGGCTAACCCCGATCTGAACGCAATGCCGGTTTCCGTACCCACATGGCTGGAAAGCAGCATCAGCGAAGGTTGGCGTTTGTTGTGGCTGACTCTGCCCAACGGCCAGAGTGGGGCGCTGGTTCCCGTCGATGGTGTAACGTCAGGCAATCAATTGGGAGAGCTGGCGGACAAGCAGGCCGGTGTGGCATGGGTGGACCGCAAACAGTCTTTTGATTCGCTCTTCGCGCTCTACCGTTCCGTATTGACGGGGTTGTTGGGTATCGCGTTGGTTGTGATCGCCTGTGGCGCGATGGTTCGCCAAGGGTGGCGTAAAGGGCTTGTCAGCCTGATACCGTCCCTGTTGTCGCTGGGATGTGGGTTGGCTGTGCTCTCGTTTTGCGGGTATAGCGTAAACCTATTCTCGCTGTTGGCATTAGTGCTGGTATTGGGCATTGGCATCAATTACACACTGTTTTTCAGTAACCCGCAGGGGACGCCGCTGACTTCGCTGCTAGCCATTACGTTGGCGATGATGACGACTTTGCTAACGCTTGGCATGTTGTTGTTCAGTGACACGCAGGCAATCAGCTGTTTCGGAATTGTTTTGGTCAGCGGAATTTTCGTCGCCTGGCTACTTTCACCACTGGCGATGCCAAATAAAAAAAGAGAAAAAAGATGATGGTACGTAATTGCTGGCGATTCGCTGCGCTGCTCGTTGTGATGGGGATAGCCGGCTGCAGCCATTCGATTGCTCCGGGGAATGACACGTTCCCACAGGCCTGGCTAGAACCGGGCACCCGCGTGGTGTTGCCTGCGCCTGGTTTGTCACCTGCGATCGATAAGCAGCAACTGCTGACCGGTACTTTCAACGGCAAAAGCCAGTCGCTGTTGGTCATGTTGCATGCTGATGAGCAGAAAATCACCCTCGCCGGGCTTTCCTCCGTGGGAATTCGGCTGTTTAAGCTTACCTATGATGAGAATGGGTTACACGCCGAGCAATCTATCATCGTTCCTCAATTACCACCGGCAAGCCAGGTGTTGGCCGATGTCATGCTTAGCCTTTGGCCGCTTGAAACTTGGCGGGCGCGGCTGCCGAATGGCTGGACGATCGTCGATAAGGGTAATCAGCGCGAGCTGCGCAACGCCAGCGGCAAGCTGGTGACCGAGATCGCCTATCTTCAGCGTAATGGCCTGCGAGAGCCGATTAGCATTCAACAACATGCTTTTAAATACCAAATCACCATTCAATACCTGGGTGAATAACATGATTTACATCTCTGCCGTCGGTATGATTAATGCGCTTGGGAATTCTCTGGATGAGATAGCCGCAAACCTCGCTCGCGGCTCTGCGCCGGGTATGCGTCCGAGAGCGGGGTGGCTACAGGGGAACCCGGAAGCCGTGCTGGGCGGCGTTGAGGGAGAGTTACCCGTTATCCCTGCGTCGTTTTCCGCTCATCGTTCCCGTAATAATCAACTGTTGCTGGCCGCGCTGGAGCAGATCCAGCCGCAGGTTGATGAAGCCATCGCCAGGTTTGGCCGCGATCGGATTGCCGTCGTGATGGGCACCAGCACCTCCGGGTTAAACGAAGGCGATGAGCATGTACAGCTGACGCTCAACGGCGAAGTTAGCCCGCGTTGGCGGTATCCTCAGCAGGAGCTCGGCGATCCGTCGCGATTTCTCAGCCGCTGGCTACAGGTCGATGGGCCAGCATTTACGCTTTCGACAGCTTGCTCTTCCAGCGCCCGAGCCATTATCAGCGGGCGGCGGCTGATCGAAGCGGGGCTTGCCGATGTCGCCATTGTTGGCGGCGCCGATACGTTGAGCAGAATGCCGATCAACGGTTTTCACAGCCTTGAGTCGCTATCGTCTGAGCTTTGCCAGCCGTTCGCCCAAAACCGTTGCGGCATCACTATCGGTGAAGGCGCTGCACTCATGGTGCTGACCCGCGAGCCTCAGCCTCTTGTTCTATTAGGGGTGGGGGAATCCAGCGATGCTTGGCATATATCAGCACCGCATCCTCAGGGAGAGGGTGCCATTCGTGCCATTGAACAAGCCTTGGCCGAAGCGGATATCGAGGCGAAACAGGTTGGTTACATTAATCTGCACGGCACCGCGACACTGCTTAACGACCAAATCGAGTCCCGCGTAGTGCATTCGCTGTTTGGTGAACAGGTACCATGCAGTTCGACCAAGCATTTAACCGGCCATACTCTGGGGGCTGCGGGGATCACGGAGGCGGCTATCAGCGCGCTGATTTTACTGCGCAATTTACCTTTACCCGCCCAAGATTTCAGCGCTTCGCCAGCAGACCCCGCGCTCCCCGCTTGCGGTGTCATGCATACCAGCCAACCGTTGGCTCGACCGATAATCCTCTCTAACTCTTTCGCCTTTGGCGGAAATAACGCCAGTATTCTATTAGGGAAAGATGTATGAACGAATATTTGCCGCCGTCCGAGTACTTGCCTCATGCTGAGCCGATGATGCTACTGGATGAGGTCGTCAACGTGACTGAAAACGATGTTCACTGTCAGGTTAGCGTGCATCTTGGCGGAGTGTTGGGACCCTTTCTCGATGCTCAGGGCAATCTGCCGGGATGGTTTGCGCTGGAGTTGATGGCGCAAACGGTGGGGGTTTGGTCCGGCTGGCATCGCCGCCAAGCGGGGTTGCATGAAATTTCATTGGGCATGGTGCTTGGCGCCCGCGAGTTAACCTGTGCGGCCGGGCATCTACCAGGCAATGCGACGTTGAATGTTCAAGCTAGGTTGCTGATGCAAGACGAACGTTTCGGCAGCTTTGACTGTACCATTACCGTAGGGGAAGAGTGCCTGGCATCTGGCCGTGTGAATACTTTCCAGCCAACGTCAGAAGAATTGACATCGCTTTTTAATCAGGGAGAGACCGCATGAGTCGTTCAGTTCTGGTCACCGGGGCTAGTAAGGGAATTGGGAGCGCGATTGCTCGTCAGCTTGCCGCTGATGGTTTTATCGTCGGCGTCCATTATCACCGAGATCAGGCTGGCGCCCAGGAAACCCTCGCAGCCATTGAACAGTCTGGGGGGCAAGGTCGCCTGCTGAACTTTGACGTAAGTGAACGTGATCAGTGCCGTGAAGTGCTGGAAAAGGATATGGCTGCCCATGGCGCCTGGTACGGTGTGGTCTGCAATGCAGGCATCGCCCGGGATGGGGCGTTCCCTGCGCTTAGCGAGAACGATTGGGACAACGTGATCCACACCAATCTCGACGGTTTTTATAACGTCATTCATCCTTGCATCATGCCGATGATCGGCGCACGTAGAGGTGGTCGAATCATTACGTTGTCGTCGGTATCGGGAATGATGGGCAATCGCGGTCAGGTCAATTATAGCGCCGCTAAAGCGGGGATCATCGGCGCCACCAAAGCATTGGCCATTGAGCTTGCGAAGCGCAAAATCACCGTTAACTGCATTGCTCCAGGCCTGATCGACACGGGGATGATCGAAATGGAAGAGGCCGCATTGAAAGAAGCGATGGCGATCATTCCAATGAAGCGCATGGGCCAGACGGATGAAGTTGCCGGCCTGGCGAGCTATTTAATGTCCGATATTGCGGGCTACATCACCCGCCAGGTCATTTCCATCAACGGAGGAATGTTATGACTTGTCGTGTTGTCATCACCGGCATGGGCGGCGTAACCGCCTTTGGGGAACGGTGGCAGGATGTTTCCCGGCGTCTGTTGGCATATGAAAATGCGGTGCGGACAATGCCCGAGTGGCAGATTTATGATGGATTGCATACCTTACTGGGCGCACCAATCGATGATTTCGTCCTGCCTGAGCATTACACCCGAAAGCGCATTCGCGCAATGGGGCGAGTCTCACTCCTTTCCACTCGCGCTACTGAACTGGCATTGGAACAAGCGGGGCTGATTGACGATCCGGTACTGACTAACGGCCAAACCGGCATCGCCTACGGTTCTTCGACGGGAAGTACCGGCCCCGTGAGCGAATTTGCCACTATGCTTACTGAAAAACATACCAACAACATCACTGGCACCACTTATGTGCAGATGATGCCACATACCACAGCGGTTAACACCGGTCTGTTTTTCGGCCTGCGCGGCCGAGTGATCCCGACCTCCAGCGCATGCACCTCAGGGAGCCAGGCGATTGGCTATGCCTGGGAGGCTATTCGTCACGGTTATCAGAAGGTTATGGTTGCTGGTGGCGCAGAAGAGCTTTGCCCCTCGGAGGCCGCGGTGTTCGATACGCTATTCGCAACGAGCCAGCGTAACGATAGCCCTAAAAGCACACCGTCCCCTTTCGATCGGCAGCGTGATGGCCTGGTGATTGGCGAAGGTGCCGGGACGTTGGTCCTGGAAGAGTTGGAACATGCGAAAGCGCGCGGCGCCGTTATCTACGGTGAAATTGTCGGTTTTGCCACCAATTGCGATGCGGCGCATATCACTCAACCGCAGCGTGAAACGATGCAAATATGCATGGAGCAGGCGTTGAAGATAGCTGGCTTGAATGTGCGGGACATCGGCTATATTTCCGCTCATGGCACTGCCACCGATCGAGGGGATATCGCTGAAAGCCAGGCTACGGCAGCTATTTTTGGCGGTCAAACGCCGATTTCATCGCTGAAAAGCTATTTTGGCCATACGCTGGGAGCCTGCGGCGCGCTGGAGGCCTGGATGAGTTTGCAAATGATGCGAGAAGGCTGGTTTGCGCCAACGCTTAACCTTCATCAGCCGGATGAGCAGTGTGGTGAGCTGGATTATATTATGGGGGAAAGCCGGCGCATCGATTGTGAATACTTACAGAGCAATAATTTCGCGTTTGGCGGCATCAATACCTCCATCATCATTAAACGTTGGGTTTAAGTTGAAACGGCGGGAGCAATAAAATTGATTTCCGCCATTCCAACCTCTATAGGGTTTACCTAAACCGCGCATCCCGAGAAAACAGAAAAGCGGCTTCCCGCAGGCGAGCCTCGGCTTGTGCCTGATCCCCCTGATAGCGCAAGATCATGATCAGCGTGGCGTAGACGTTGGCGTCGATACGGCGCTGCAGATAGGCATTGGCCCACTGCCGATAGCCGGTCAACAGGGCATCATCGCGCGTTTGGTTATAGACCAGCAGCGCGTGAGATTGCTCGTCGAACGTTTTGCGCTCCCGATAGATCCAGGCGGCCGGCGGCGGCATCTGCTCGATGCTGTCGATGGTGGCCAGCATCGTGCGCTCCGATTGGGTGAGCGCCATGCGCCCTTGCCAGGCGAAGACCGCCATCACTAACACGCCGAGCGCCGCCATTGCTACAGGCAGACTCAGGGCTTTGGCTAACGGCAGCGGGCGTGGGGCGACGGTTTGGCCGTCCAACAGTGCCAGCAGCAGCAGAAACGCCAGCCAATGCGGCGCAGACAGATAGAAAGGGTATTCCAGTTGGGTGTGTATCAACATTGGCAGCAGCACCAGAAACAGCCCGACGCGCGCACCGGCCGGCGCTTCGCGATCCCGTTGCCAGGCGCGTTTCAGCAGCAGCGCGCCGGCGACGATGACGATAGCGATACCTGCCAGCGCCGGCAGGCCGCCCTCAACCCACCACAGCAGGATTTCATTGTGCGGATGCCCGGCGACTTCCAGCACTTCTCGCCAGGGCATTGTCTGCAGGCGGAAGTGCGCGAAGCTGTATTCAAAGCCGCCATAGCCCCAGCCCAGCAGCGGTTTGGCGAAAATCATGGCGACGGTGTCTTGCAGCATGGTCAGACGTGAATAATTAGAACCTTCGCGTGCGATGAGACCTGCGCGGCCATCCAGGCCAAAGCCGGTGAACAGCACCGTCAGACCGATCGCGGCGCCCAGCAGCAGCGCGCCACCCGCCCAGCGGCTTTCGAGCGTGCGGTGGCGGGCAAAGCGCCACAGCAGTAGCAGCGCCGCCAATGCGGCCCCCAACCAGGCGGCGCGCGACTGGATCAGCACCAGCAGGGCTGAGAAAGCGGCCAGCAGCGCGAGCAGCGGGATTTGCCGCCGCCGCGTTGGCGCAGAGAGGGGAGCCAGCAGCTGCCAGAGCGCCAAAGCCAACCCGGTGGCGATAAAGCTGCCCAGCACGTTCGGTTGCTGAAAGACGCCGTAGACCCGGCTGCCGTTAGGGGATACCCAAGCCAGCGCGGGGGCGAACAGTTGCAGAGCCGCCAGCAGTGCCTGAACGCCGACGGCGAACAGCAGACCGTACAGCAACAGGTTGCGCTGCCTGGGGGTTAGGCGCAGTTGCAGGCAGGCGACATAGAAAAGCCAACCACCGAGCAGACCGGCACAGCGCCACAGGGCGTCTTCGCGCCACTCGGAGCGAGTATACAGCAGCGGCAGCGCCAGCACGGCGATGCCGAGCAGCAACAGGCGTGCGGTGGGGGTCAGCGAAAGACGGGTGCGGCCAAGGCAAACGGTGAACGTCACTATCAGCGTGGTGAGCGCCATGACGGCCCAGGCCAGAATGTTTTGCGGCAGCGCCAGACCGTCGCCGCCCATATTGGGGTAATAAATCGGCAGGATCACCGTCATCCAGATCAGCAGCAGGGGCAGCACGGCGATGGTCGCTGCGTTAGCGGAAGATTTATCGGCCATGGTTAACCTGCCATGGCCTGATAGCGTTTATTGAATGCATGTTTTTATTATTCCCTTTCCTTTGTCCTGATATTGAAATGCGTGTAATGTTCAATTCGCAAATGTCTCACGGAAAATTTAAACCGTCTTTATGGTGAAGCGATAAATAATGTTTGCCCTGAGAATGCGCGAGGCTGTGTACCCAAAGAAAGGTTAAGCCGTATTTTTCACCCGCAAAAGGTATGTTTGTTGTTTGCAAAACAGACGCGTCATTTTCTCAAATCTATTGTGATTCAGTCAATTCATTATCTAACTCTTGTTTTTATCAATTGAAATCAAATGGTTGGTTGTGATTCCTGCGTGCGTGAATATCGTGGAGTATCCCGGCAATGGCCTATATTGGCAGGCCCTGTGAAGAATAAAAGAGGTACCTGCTTTTTTAATTGATGTCGTCAGTGTCGGCGTGACGGCGGAAATTTATCTCATCGTTTCTCATTGCTGATTTTAAAATTAAATATGATTTTCATTTTTTTATTTTTATTAGGATTCTTCTTGTCTTTATCTGTTTTTTTAAATTTTCATGAAATGATTTATTATTAGGATTGTTCTGCTGCATTGGAAATAAAAGCGGTTATGACTTGAGCCTCCCCGTTGCCGCGGCAGAATACAGACTAACGCGCCTGCCCAAGCGCGTTAGTCTCGTCTCTTGTGCGCTTACTCCACGTCGCCGATCCGTTCCAGCGCATCCACCACCAGATCCCAGAATTTATCCTGATCCAGTTTGACCGCGACCTGGGTGTGGCAGTCCGGCGGCGGCGGCGCGCGGAAGTCCGCGACCGTCATGCCCAACGTCAGGGTGCCGGTCAACTCGATATCCACCGGCGCTTTGCGCACCGACATGACGCTCGGATCGATCACATAGGCCACCGCGCAAGGATCGTGCACCGGCGGGGCACTGAAGCCCTGCGCCTGCCGGTACATACGGCCAAAGAATGCCAGCAGTTCGCCGACGAAGGCGGCCGGCCGGGTGCCGAGGGCGGCGATGCGTTCGCAGACTGCCGGCGTGGCCAAAGCCTGGTGAGTGAGATCCAGCCCGACCATGGTCAGCGGCCATTTTTCGTTAAATACAATGTGCGCCGCTTCGGGATCGATTTTGATATTGAACTCCGCCACCGCGCTCCAGTTGCCCACATGGTAGCCGCCGCCCATCAGCACCACTTCCTTGACCCGCTCGGCAATGCGCGGCTCTTTACGCACCGCCATGGCGATATTGGTCAGGCCGCCGGTAGGCACCAGCGTCACGCTGCCGGGCGGGTGGGCCATCACGGTCTCGATGATCAGATCCACCGCGTGGCGCGAGTCCAGCTGCAGGTGGGGTTCCGGCAGCACCGGGCCATCGAGGCCGGAATCGCCGTGAATGTCGGGCGCCACTTCGATATTGCGCACCAGCGGGCGCGGGCAGCCGGCGGCGAAGGGTACGCCGGTGATATTGGCGATGCGGGCCACCGCCAGCGCGTTGCGCGTCACTTTGTCCAGCGTTTGGTTACCCACCACGGTGGTGACCGCCAGTAGGTCGATCTGCGGATTGCCCCAGGCCAGCAACAGGGCGATGGCGTCGTCATGCCCCGGGTCACAGTCCAGTATGATTTTTTTCATGGTTATTCCTGATACAGGGAGAGGTTTCCGCAGCATAACGCAGCGCGGTGGCGTGGGATAATGCCGATGGTGCTTTTGTTAACGGCATCAAAGCCTTGCCACTTTTACGATGTAATGAAACGTAAATCCTTCTCGTCGGGCTTTACCCTGGAGTTTACTCCAGGGTTTACAGTGAGGTTCAGCGTCAATGCACAGAGGAGAGGCGGGATGAGCTTACTGAAACGGTTGTTGGGGCAAGGCGGTATTAACGGCGGTCATCTGCGTGCGAGCCACGGCGGTGGGCATCATGGCAACCGCTATAACCAGCATGGCGAGCCGGGGCCGCAGTGTCCGGAATGCCGGGCCGTGAATAAATCGGGCGCCCGTTATTGCCACCGCTGCGGTCAGCCGTTTGCCGCGGCGAGCGCCACCTGCGGACAGTGCGCCGCGCCGCTGCCGCCGGGGAGCCGCTTTTGTCCGCAGTGCGGCGGCGGTGTGCCGTGAACCGGGGTGGTTGGACACTCGCGCTGCTGCTGGGCGCCATGGTGCTGTGGACGCTGCTAGCCTGGGGCGTCGCCGGGGTGCTGGCCTGGCTCCCGGCGTTGGCGGAGGCAGCCGGGAAAGTATCGTTGCCGGTGAACGGTGCGCTGAACCTGGTGCCGCAGGCGGTGTTGGACGTCTGGCTACCGTGGCTGAAACAGCTGGCCAGCGGGCTGGCGAGCTATTTTCCTCTGCTGCTGACCTGGGCGGGCTACGCCGTCTGGCTGTTGTGGGGCCTCGGTATGTTGGCGCTGACGCTGCTGGGTGCGCTGGCGCACCGTTATTTGAGCACGGCTCAGCGATAGCCCTGATAGACTGCCGCGACGCGTTCGAAATAGTCGGTTAAATAATTGATGCACACCTGCACCTTCAGCGGCAATTTGTCCTTCTCGGTATAGAGCGCGTAGATCGGCCGCGGATCCGAATGGTAGCTTTTGAACAGGATCTCAATTTCGCCGCGTTTGATCTCTTCGATCACCCACATCAGCGGAGCGTAGGCGATGCCGGCGCCGTTTTTCAGCCAACGGATCATGGTGGAAGAGTCGTTGGTGACGAAGCGCCCCTGCGGGGAAATGCGCGTGGTGATGCCTTCCGGCGACATCAGTTCGAATTCGCTGTCGGGCCGCACGCTGTACTCCAGCCAGGAGAAGTTGACCATGTCGCTCGGCTTCTGCGGCGTGCCGTGTTGGCTCAGGTAGCTTTTGGCGGCGCACACCACCATCGGCATCTGCCCCAGGCGGCGGGAGAACAGGCTGGAGTCCTGCAGCGCCCCGGTGCGGATCACCAGATCCAGCCCGTCGGTGATCAGATCCGGCGCCGGAATGCCGGTCACCAGGTTGACCGTCAGACCCGGGTACTCTTTCATCATCTCGGCGGTCATGTTCGCCAGCACGTTTTGCGCCATGGTGGATGAGCTGCCGATGCGCAGCGTACCGGCGGGCGTATTGTTAAACGCGTACAGCTGCTCATGCACTTCGCTGACTTCCTGCAGCATGCGTCGGCAGCCCTGATAGTAGATTTTGCCGGCCTCAGTCAGGCCGATGCTGCGCGTGCTGCGGTTCAACAGCTTGACCTGCAGCTCATTTTCCAGTTTCGAGACGGTTTGGCTGATCGATGAAACGCTCATGCCGAGTTGGCGCGCGGCCGCGGTAAACGACCCGAACTCAACCACTTTGGCGAATACCGACATCCGTTTTAATCTTTCCATTATTCACTCTGGCTTAAAAGTGATTTAGATCACAGATTGTTGATGCCTTGATAGTAAGCAGGCTAATATAACGTGGTCGGGTGAATAGACCTTACCAACGTGCGAGAGCGATCGGCGACGTAATCCTGCCGCTCCTCCGGCACCCTCGCAATCCCTGTCGTGGACGTCTGCCCCAAAGTTTAACCTTTTTTCGGGTTCGTGACCTGGACAAGCTGTCTGGTCAAGATTTGTGGCGCGCGCACGCTAAAATGTAAAGAGAATGTGAATGGCGAGATGTGTCTTTCCCCGGCGCAGTGAACAATAAGGAAAAAGTGATGAGTTTGCTTCCGGTTATGGTCATCTTCGGACTGTCGTTTCCGCCGGTGTTTTTCGAGCTGCTGGTGTCGCTGGCGCTGTTTTTTCTCTTGCGCCGCCTGCTGCAGCCGACGGGGATTTACGATTTTGTCTGGCATCCGGCGCTGTTTAATACCGCGCTGTATTGCTGCTTGTTTTATCTGATTTCGTGTCTTTTTGTTTGAGGTCGCTGTGAAAAATTTTTCGATAAAAATAACCCGAATCGCGATCACTTTGATTCTTGTGCTGCTGGGCATTGCCGCGGTATTCAAGGCCTGGGTGTTCTACACCGAGTCTCCGTGGACGCGTGATGCCAAGTTCACCGCCGACGTGGTGGCGATCGCGCCGGACGTCAGCGGCCTGCTGACCGACGTGCCGGTGGTGGACAACCAGCTGGTGAAGAAAGGTCAGGTGCTGTTCGTGGTCGATCGGCCGCGTTATGAGCAGGCCTTGGCGGAAGCCGGCGCCGACGTCGCCTACTATCAGACGTTGGCGGCGGAGAAACGGCGTGAGGCCGGCCGCCGCGTGAAGTTGGGCGTGCAGGCGATGTCGCAGGAAGAGATTGACCAGTCGAACAACTCGCTGCAGACCGTGCAGCACCAGCTGGCGAAGGCCATTGCGGCGCGCGAGCTGGCGCAGCTGGATCTGGAGCGCACCACGGTGCGCGCCCCGGCCGATGGCTGGATCACCAACCTCAACGTACACGCCGGTGAATACATCACCCGTGGGTCGGTGGCGGTGGCGCTGGTGAAGAAAGATTCCTTCTACATCCTGGCGTACCTGGAAGAGACCAAGCTGAACGGCCTGAATAAGGGCGATCGCGCGGAGATCACTCCGCTCGGCAGTAACCGCATCATGCACGGCACCGTCGACAGCGTGGCGGCGGCGGTGAACAACAGCAGCAGCACGGTGAACAACAAAGGGTTGGCCTCGATCGACAGCAACCTGGAGTGGGTACGCCTGGCGCAGCGCGTGCCGGTGAAAATCCTGCTGGACGCCAAGGATCAACAGCATCCGTACCCGGCCGGCACCACTGCCACCGTGGTGATCGTTGGCAAAAACGATCGCAATGCCGACAGCGGCTCACCTTTTGTGCGCCTGATGCACCGGCTGCGTGAGTTCGGCTAATGAGCAGCCCAACCTTTATCCGGCTGAGATTCGCCTTCAAACTCAGCTTCGCGATTGTGTTTGCGCTGTTCGTCGGCTTCCATCTCAATCTGGAAACCCCGCGCTGGTCGGCGATGACCGCCGCCATCGTCGCCGCCGGCCCGGCCTTTGCCGCCGGCGGTGAACCCTTCTCCGGCGCCATCCGCCACCGCGGCTGGCTGCGTATCATCGGCACCTTTATCGGCTGCTTCGTCGGCCTGATCATTATCATCACCACCGCCCGCGCGCCGGTGGTGATGCTGCTGCTGTGCTGCATCTGGGCCGGTTTCTGCACCTGGCTTTCTTCACTCATCAAGGTGGAGAACTCCTATGCCTGGGGGCTGGCCGGATATACCGCGCTGATCATCATCGTGACGGTCGCTACCAGCGAGTCTCATCTGCTGGAAGCGCCGCAGTTCGCCATCGAGCGTTGCAGCGAGATCGTGCTGGGGATCGTCAGCGCCGTGTTGGCGGATCTGCTGTTCTCGCCGCGTTCGATCAAACAGGACATCGATCGGGCGGTGGATCAGCTGCTGGTGGCTCAATACCGCCTGATGCAGATGTGCATCAGCAACGCCGACAAAGAAGACATCGATCGCGCCTGGAGCAATCTGGTCAAGAGCACCACGGCCCTGGACGGCATGCGCAACAACCTGATGATGGAGTCCTCGCGCTGGCAGAAGGTCAATCGACGGGTGAAGGCGCTGCATACACTGTCGCTGACGCTGATCACCCAGGCCTGCGAAACCTATCTGATCTTGTTGAATCACCCGGAGGCACTGAAAGACAGCCTGCGGGAGCAACTGATGGTCCCGGCGGAAACCCCGCAGGAGATCCACAAGCGCATGAAGCTGTTGCGCCAGGTGCTGACCACGCATCGTTCCGAGGAAACGCTGCCGACCATCACCGGCTGGGTCGGCGCGGCGACGCGCTACCTGTTGCTGTCGAAAGGCGTGCACGCCAACTGCAGCATCAGCGCGGTGGAAGAAGGGGTGCTGAGCAACGAAACCGTGGTCAAACCGACCTCGGCGGAAGGGCATCACGCGATGATCAACGGCTTGCGTACCTTTGTGGCGACGGCCTTCGGCAGCCTGCTGTGGCTGTGGACCGGCTGGACGTCCGGCAGCGGTTTTATGGTGATCATCGCGGTGATCACCTCGCTGGCGATGCGCACCCCGGCGCCGCGCATGGTGGCGATGGATTTCGTGCTGGGCATGCTGGCGGCGATCCCGGTCGGTTCCCTGTTCTTCATGGTGATCCTGCCGGCGACCCAGCAGAGCATTTTGCTGCTGTGTCTCAGCCTCGGCCTGCTGGCGTTTTTCATCGGCATCGAGGTCCAGAAGCGGCGGCTCGGTTCGCTGGGGCTGCTGGCGGGGACCATCAACATTCTGGTGCTGAGCAACCCGATGGAGTTCAACGTGACCCAGTTTCTCGATGGGGCGCTGGGCCAGTTCCTCGGCAGCTGCGTTGGGCTGATGGTGCTGCTGCTGATCCGCGATAATTCGCGCGAACGCACCGGCCGCACGTTGCTCAACCAGTTCGTCAGCAGCGCGGTGTCGGCGCTGACCACCAAGGCGGCGCGCCGTCGGCAAAACCACCTGCCTGCGCTGTATCAGCAGCTTAATCAGCTGCTGATGATGTTCCCGAACGACATCGCCAAGTATCGTCTGGCGCTGAACCTGATCATCGCCCACCAGCGCATGCAGCGAGCGGAAATTCCGGCCAGCGAAGAGCTGTCGGCCTTCCACCGCCAGATCCGCAGCACCGCCGATCGGGTGGTCTCCGCCAAGAACGACGTCAAGCGCGCCTATTACTACGATCGCTTGCTGGGTGAGATGAATGAGTACCAGCAGAAGCTGGTGGACAATCAGGCGCCGCTCAGCGTCACCGGGCCCGTGAAACGCCTGGCCGATATGCTACATCGCTATCGTCACGCCTTGATCGATTGATGCGTTCCCTCCTGTTGCGCCGCGTTGTGCGGCGTCTTCCCTGACTATACTGAAAGCAGTGCCCGATCTGGCGGGCCGTCTCATAAGAGGCGGCCCGTTTTCAGAGAGACTCCGAGTGCCAGAACGGCTGGAAAGTGGCATCATTGTCATGAATGGATGAAACGCTTACCGCCGCGAAAATGTGACGTGCCGGTCATCTTAGTTTCATCCAGGTCGACTATATACCTAACTAGCCTGGGGGAGCTGCGGCGCCTTCGGCGGCATAATTTCAGGGAATGTCATGAACAAGCGGATTCTGTTGGCGATTGTCATCGCCGTGGTCATCGCCGTCTTCAGCGCGCTGCGCGGCAACGAGCACCGTGCGATCGACGGCAATCCGGCGAGGGTGCCGGCATCGGCGGGCCAGCAGCAGAGCATCGACCGGCTCACGCAGCAGCAAACGGTGGTGAGCTACCTGCAGCAGCATCAGCGGCTGCCGGACTATTACGTCACCAAGAAGCAGGCGCGCGAGCAGGGCTGGGATCCGCGTTCAGGCAACCTCTGTGCAGTATTGCCGGGCAAGGCGATTGGCGGCGATCGATTCTCTAACCGTGAAGGGCAACTGCCGAGCGCCGGCGGCCGGGTCTGGCGCGAAGCGGACATCAATTACCAGTGTGGCCGGCGCGGCGCCGATCGCCTGTTGTATTCGAGCGACGGTCTGATCTTCGTCACGCGCGACCATTACAAAAACTTCATTCGTGTGGAGTGAGTTTGATGGCAAAAGTAGAGTTTGATTTTGAGCAGATCCAGGACGTGCCAACCTTCTACCGCGATTTCGCGCACAAGTTTGCGCTGGACGAGGGGTTTGGCGCCAACCTCGACGCGCTGTGGGACGTGGTGACCGGCGATATCGGTCTGCCGGTGGAAATCGAGTTCACCCACCTCAATGCCCGCAGCAAGCGTCGTTTCGGCGCAATCATTCTGCTGTTTGAAGAAGCGGAAGAAGAGCTGGAAGGCAGCCTGCGCTTCAATATCCGCGAAAGCAGCGGCGAACCGGCGCATCACCGGGGATGAAACGGGTTCATCCCGGGACGGCGGCGGCGCTTAGTCAGCCGCTTCGGCCAGCTCGCGCAGGTATTGGAAGATCTGGCGGTAAGCCTTAGGCGGCTTGTTGGCGGCCTTCTCTTTCTGCGCGTTGCGCACCAGTGAACGCAGCTGTTGACGATCGGCTGCTGGATACAGATCCAGGATCGACGGAATGACGTCATCGCCCTCTTCCACCAGGCGGTCGCGCAGCGCTTCCAGCTTATGGAACAGCGAAACCTGCTGGTTGTGGCGGTTTTTCAGCTTGTCGAGCGCGGTCTGAATCGGCTCGATATCGCGGGCGCGCAGCATCTTGCCGATCAGCTGCAGCTGACGGCGACGGCCCTCTTTCTTGATCTTCTGCGCCAGCTCGATGGCGGCGCGCAAATCTTCATCCAACGGAATGCGATCCAGCGCGTTTTTGCCCAGATCGACCATTTCGGCCCCCAGGTCTTTCAGCGCTTCGGCATCACGTTTAATTTCACTTTTACTGACCCAGATAATCTCGTCATCGTCCTCGTTTTCATTCTCCGGGACATCGTCGAGCCAGTCTTCAGGCTGTTTGTTCATGGTAGGCTCCGTTAAAAAGAGGCTAATCCTAACAGGTTGCCGGCTTTATGCGAAATTCAACGCGGTTCCTGTTAGACTCAACGGCAGAGATCTCAGGATTTTTGCGCGCCGCTCCGCGTGCACAACTACGCCGCTCCGGCACTTTTCTCAACGATTTTCTGATTAATTATGGCAGATTGATGAAAGTAGTCACTCAAGTTGCAGAACAGCGCAAGGCGCTGGAACAGGCCGTTTCTCAGGCGCTGGAGCTGGCCCGCGCCGGTTCCGACGCGGCGGAAGTGGCGGTCACCAAATCGACCGGCATCAGCGTCAGCACCCGCTTCGGCGAGGTGGAAAACGTCGAGTTCAACAGCGATGGCGCGCTGGGCATCACCGTGTATCACCGCCAACGCAAAGGCAGCGCCTCTTCCACCGATCTCAGTCCGGACGCCATCGCCCGCACCGTACAGGCGGCGCTGGACATCGCGCGCTACACCTCTGAAGATCCCTGCGCCGGCCCGGCGGAGAAAGATCTGCTGGCGTTCGAGGCGCCGGATCTCGATCTGTTCCACCCGACCGAGCTGGACGCCGAGCGCGGCATCGAGCTGGCGGCGCGCGCCGAGCAGGCTTCGCTGGCGGCGGACAAACGCATTACCAATACCGAAGGCGGCAGCTTCAACAGCCACTACGGCATCAAGGTGTTCGGCAACAGCCACGGCATGCTGCAAAGCTACTGTTCCAGCCGCCACTCGCTGTCCAGCTGCGTCATTGCGGAGCAGGACGGCGATATGGAGCGGGATTACGCTTACACCATCGGCCGTGCGATGGGCGATCTGCACAGCCCCGAGTGGGTGGGGCAGGAGTGCGCCCGCCGCACGCTGGCACGTCTTGCGCCGCGCAAACTGTCGACCATGAAGGCGCCGGTGCTGTTCGCCTCCGAAGTGGCCACCGGGCTTTTCGGCCATCTGGTGGGCGCCATCAGTGGCAGCAGCGTCTACCGTAAATCCACTTTCCTGCTGGACTCGCTCGGCAAACAGATCCTGCCGGAATGGTTGACCGTCGAGGAGCATCCGCACCTGCTGAAAGGGCTGGCGTCAACGCCGTTCGACAGCGAGGGCGTACGCACCCAGCGGCGCGATATCATCAAGGACGGCGTGCTGCAGACCTGGTTGATGACCAGCTACTCGGCGCGCAAGCTGGGCCTGCACAGCACCGGCCATGCCGGCGGCATCCATAACTGGCGCATTGCCGGGCAGGGCGCGGACTTCGCCGGCATGTTGAAACAGCTTGGCACCGGCCTGGTGGTCACCGAGTTGATGGGCCAGGGCGTCAGCGGCGTCACCGGCGATTACTCGCGCGGCGCCGCCGGTTTCTGGGTGGAAAATGGCGAGATCCAGTACCCGGTCAGCGAGATCACCATTGCCGGCAACCTGAAAGACATGCTGCGCAACATCGTCAGCGTCGGCAGCGATATTGAAACCCGCAGCAATATCCAGTGCGGTTCGGTGCTGCTGCCGGAAATGAAGATCGCCGGTCAGTGATCCTCTGCGCGGCCGGCGCCCGCCGGTCGCGCGTTATCCCGTCTCAACCTTGCTTACAAATCTCCGGTTTCGGTTTTGCCCGGCCTTGCCTATGGTAACGGTGGGTTAATTAAAACAATAACTGGAAGGTGAGCAAACATGCAGAATACCCTGAAAGCGCTGGCGGCGTTGACGCTGCTGGCAGCCAGTTCGCTGGCGGTCGCTGCCGATCTGGGCGACGATATGGACACCCTGGCGGAAAACTATAAAACGGTGCTGAATACCGATTCCGCCGCTATCCTCACACAGAGCCTGCAAAACATGCGCGCCGCCGCGCAGGATGCCAAACAGGGCACTCCGCCGAAGCTGGAAGACAAAGCCGCCGACAGCCCGGAGATGAAAGATTTCCGCAGCGGGTTGGATACCCTGATCGGCCAGATCGATCAGGCGCTGGCCCTGGCCAATCAGGGCAAAGTCGCCGAAGCGAAGCAGCTGGCGCAGGGCTTCAAGCAAACCCGCGACGCCAACCACAAGAAATTCCGCTAATCCGTCAACCGTCGCGCCCGTCTTCCGTCAAATAGGAGGAGGGCGCCTGCCCGAGCACGCGGCGAAACATGGTTGAAAACGCCGCGCTGCTGTCATATCCCATTTCCATCGCCACCTGCGTTACGCTGCGCCCTTCGGCCAGCAGCGCCAACGCCAGTACCACGCAGGCGCGCTGGCGCCATTGCGAAAACGGCAGGCCGGTCTGCGCGCGAAAGAAGCGGCTGAAGGTGCGAATGCTCATGTACAGACGAGGCGCCCACCGCTGCGCGGAGTCGTGGGCGTCGGGGTGCTGCAAAAAGGCGCGGCACAGCTCGCCTAACCGAGGATCGGCGGGCAGCGGGATGTGCAACGGCAAGGGCTGCAGCCTGGCCAGCTCATGCAGCAGCAGTGTTGCCAGCGCTCCGTCGCGCCCCTCTTGTTCATACTCCAGCGGCATATCCACCGCCGCCATCAACAGCTGGCGCATCAGCGGAGTGACGCTGACCACCTGGCATACCTGCGGCCGTTCGGCGGGCAACGCGCCGGGTTCGAGGTATAGGCTGCGGGTGGTGACGCCGACCATCCTCACCGCGTGCGGCATCTGCGGCGGCAGCCATACCGCGTGCTGCGGCGGGACGACCCAATTGCCTTGCTGCGTGAAAACGTGCATGACGCCGGTGGCGCCGTACAGCAACTGCGCGCGCCGGTGGCTGTGCATCGGCAGCAGGTGTCCCGGCGGATAATCGGTGCCGATGGCGATCACCGCGCGCGTTACGTGGTCGATGTCATCAATGCGGACGTTGCGCATGTGTTTCCTTTGGCTGGCAGATTGGCCGAAACGCAATGATAGTTGGCCTTTCATATAAAGCAAGCCAGCGGTCGCCGCCCTACTATCGGGGCAGAAAAATAATGCTTGTTCGCGGTGCCGTTATTTTATCGGCCATAAAGCCCGTGCAAGATTTCACACCGGGGTGGGACGAAGGTTTTCGTTCTCGCAATACAAGAAGTTAATAAGGAATAAAACGTCATTTTATTCCAACACCTGAAGCAATAGTTCTTAGCGCAGTTCAATGACTATAAGGTGATATTTCATGTATAAGTTCGGTGTGGTTGGCGGCGGAGCCGCCGGGATCGCTTTTGCGTATAACTTTATAAAAAATAAGTCGGTTAATCATTGCAAAAGGCCGCTTTCCCTGACGGTGTTCGACAAGCAGGGCTTCAAGGGCGGAATGGCATACAGCAGCGATTTTGACAGCCATATATTAAATATGACGCCGGAAAATATGTCGGCGGATATTTTCGACGAAACGCACTTCGTTGATTGGATCGCCATGCATTTCCCGCAGTTTTGCCAGGATCGTTATCCGCCGCGCTGGCTGTATCGGGAATATCTCGACTTTATTCGCGACATGACGATTTATATGGCGGCGGACAGTAACGTCGCGCTGAATTTCGTGACCGCCGAAGTGAATGCCATCGCGCCGCTCGAAGCCGGCTACCGGCTGACCACCACCTGTGGCAGCGCCGAACAGATGAATGCGCTGGTGCTGTGTTCGGGGCACAACCCGCCGGAATGTCTCTATCCGGTGGATGGCGTGATCGCTTATCAGGCCCACCAGGATCTGCCGCCGATCAACCCTTATTCGAGCATCGGCGTGATCGGCTGCAGCCTGACGGCGATTGACGCCATCGTTGAGCTGATGGAGCGCCTGGGGGCGACCGACATCTGTGCCCTGTCGCGCTCGGGCCTGTTCCCCAGCGTGCAGCCGGCGCTGATGCGTCCGCCGCCGGAAGCGTTTGTTGAGGCGCTGCGGCGCTTTGTCGCCGGCCGCGATTTTATTGACGCGCATCAGCTGGTACATGCGATCAATGCCGCGCTGGCGCGCCACTATCCGGGGCCGGAGCGGCTGACGGTGCTCTCGGCGCTGGGGGAAAGGCGCGATTGCTATCGCGATCTGGCAGACAGTCTCGATCGCGCGCGTTTTGCCCGGGAGCATATCTGCAGCTATCTGGCGGCGATCCACCCGGCGGTGTGCGCCGCCTGGGTCAAGATGGATGCCAACAACCGGCAGGTCTTCATGCGCTTCTACAACTCCTCCTGGATGCGCAATCGACATGCCATGCCGCTAAAGAACGCCAGCAAGATCGTGGCGGCGCTGGAGAGCCAACGCCTGCGTGCCTGCGGCGGCCTGGTGGATATCAGTAAGGGGGCGGACGGGTTTATCCTTCGTTGCCATGAGACGCGGGTGCATGCGCAGTATCTGTTCAACTGCACCACGCCTTCTTATCAACTGCCGCCCAACCGCCTGAGCCATCAGCTGTTGCAAGACGGGCTGGTGCAAGAGAACCTGTTCGGCGGCGTGAAGTGCAACCCGCACACGTTGAAAATCGCCGACCGACGCGGCCGTGAGCAGCATCTCTACTCGCTTGGCGCGCCCGCCAAGGGCGATCTGTTTTACACCTCGGCGATGGAATCCATCACGCGGGATATCAGCAAGATCGTGTTCAACAACCCTATTTTCAATGCAAAGAAGGCTGAAGTATGAAAAACGTAGCGCTCTTTGTCGGCAACGACATTTTCTCCTGGCTGGTGTGTCAGGATCTGATCGCCACCCTGAGGGACGAGTGTACTTTTACGGTGTATTTTCCCCTGGCGAAAAGCGCCGGGCGCACGCAGGAGCCGGCGGTTCGCCGCCTGGGGCTGTATGAGCGCGAGGTGCTGAATGATTTCGTGTTCCCGTTCGTTGGCCGCAACGCCGCCGCCTGTGAGGGCGCCTATCAGCCGCCGGCTCTGTTCCTGGCCGCCGCCGGGGTCAAAGCGCATCGCGTTCTCGACATCAATGACGCCGCGTTTATCAGCAGCCTGGGGCATATGGATGGGGTGATCTCCCTGCGCTGTTATCAGAAATTCTCCGCCGACTATGTGCGCGCCTTCAGCCGACGCGGCAAGCTGCTGTGGAACCTGCATCCGGGGGATTTGCCGCGCTATCGCGGGGTGATGACGCTGTTCCGCGCGATGATGAACGGTGACAGGGACTGTGCGGTAACGCTGCATGAAATGGATGAGCACTGGGACGCCGGCCCGGTGATCGCCCGTCTGCCCGCCGAGCTGCGCTACGATCTGTCGTTCCTGGAAAACATGATGTTGCTGGGCGTACAAAGCGGCACCTTTTTGGCGCGCCAGCTGATGCGGGCGGAGCACAGCGAAGCGATAACGGCGGAAAAGCAGGGCGATTCGCGCTACTGGGGCTTCCCGGACGCGCAGACGCTGGCGCAGGCAGAACAGGCGGGCATTGAGCTGGTGGACCATGACGCCGTGCGCGAGCAGTATCTGGGGCTGTTCGTCGGCGATCGTTTCCACCCGTTGGCGGGGCAGTTCTGCGCCGGATTCGACGACTTCGTGCGGGCGCACGGCCATGATTGAAACCTTGATTGTACTGGGTGCCGGTTTTCTGACCGGCATCACCACCATTCTGTTCGGCTTCGGCGGAGGCTTTGTGGTGGTGCCTTTCGTCTACCACCTGATCTCCGCCTCGGGCGAGCAGCCCGGCCAGGCGATGCATATCGCGGTGGCGACCTCGACGGCGGTGATGATCCTCAACGCGAGTTACGCCACGCTGACCAACTGGCGCAGCGGCAACCTGCTGCGTGAAACCATCGTGCCGCTGATCTTTTTCATCGGCATCGGCGCGGCGCTGGGTGCGTTCGCCTCTTCGCTGCTGGCGGACGGCGTGATCCGCGGGCTGTTTGTGGTCTATATGGCGGTGACCATCGCCGATTGTCTGTTCCGCCGGGGTTTTTTGATCAAACCGGCGCGCGCCGAGCTGTCCCCCGTCACGCTGTGGGGCGGGGGGCCGCTGATCGGCGGCATCGCCACCCTGCTGGGAGTGGGCGGCAGCGTGATGACCGTACCGCTGCTGCGTCGCCATGGTTACGACATGAAATATTGCGTCAGCGCCGCCAACCCGCTGTCGATCCCGGTGGCGGTGATCGGGGCGCTGATGTATATCGTGTTGGGGTGGCACGAGATGAGCGGGCCGCAGTATCTGGGCTACGTCAATCTGAACATTCTGGGGCTGTTGGTGGTGGCGGGGATTGCGGGGATCGTGTTTGCCAGGCGCTGTTTGCCGAAGGTGAGCGATGCGCTGCATGCCAAAATCTACGTGCTGCTGCTGATCGCCGTGCTGATCGCTATCTGCGTCTGAGACAGAAAGGGCGGCCGGATGCCGCCCTGAAAACCGCTTAACGGTGGTATTCGCCCGCCGCTTCCGGCTGGTACAACAACTCCAGCACTTCAATCCGCGCTTCTTCACCGTTCGGCAATTGCCAGGAGATCTGCTTGCCGACGTGCATGCCAAGCAGCGCTGCGCCCAGCGGCGCCATCACCGACAGCTGATCGTGGCTGTCTTTCAGCGATGCCGGGTAAACCAGCGTGCGCACGTGCTCTTCATCGGTGTGCAGATCGCGAAAACGAACGCGGCTGTTCATGGTCACCACGTTGGCCGGCATTTTCTCCGGCGGCAGGATTTCCGCGCGATCCAATTCGTCGTTCAGCGCGGCGGCGACGTCGGTATTGGCAAAGGCCGGTTGTTCCAATAGCGCATCCAGGCGTTCCGCATCCAGCTCATTAATAGTAATGATGGGTTTGGTCATTCCACTCTCCAGTCAAATCAAAGGGCGTCAGTCTGTGCGCCCATAAATTCGGAAAAACAACACAAAGCAACACCCCCGCGCCAGAGGAGCGGGGGTGTGGGTAATGTCGATTTGTCCTAGTGATAGTAGGCGGTTGGGGCAAGAAAAGAAAGAGATCCCGATCACGAAGGCTTTTATCGTCAATCGAGGCAAAAAAAACCGTTAGCCGGGTTATGTAATTGTTATCTCATTCACTTTTTCGCCGCAGCGCCGTTTTGCGAAATGGATCTCCACGCGTCATTCGATTTCCACTTCGAACTGGAAAAAACCGGTCTACACAGAAAATCCTACCGGGAGTAGGGTAAAGACATCACAGAAAGCGGGTTATTCAGGTGATGCGCTTTACGGCTTACTGATTAATGTGGGATCTAGGGGTACTGAAAAGTGAATGATGGATCTGCTTCGATAAAAGAAATTGAACAATCCGATGTCAGCGAGGCCGGGGCGATCACCGCTCGGGTGTTGGCGGATATTACCGCGATGCTGAGTGCTGAAAATATTTATACCAATGCGGTGCAGCAACAGATGCTGGAATCGCATATTCGTGCCATGGTGCTGCGTTCAATAACCGGCGAGCCGTTGCCGGAGGTAGATAAATCATTGTTCGACGAAATCTCCGCCGAATCCATGCAAATGGCGGAGCGCGTGGTGGATCAGTTTGACACATTGCCTATCGAAGAAGCCTATTTATTGTCAGTGCACTTCGAAGTGGCGAAAGATAATAACGCATAGCGGTTAATGCATCGATTTAAATCAGGAGAATATAATATGGGTCAAATTACCGTAGTGATCGGCGATCGTTTGGGCAAAGGGCAAAAAGTCGGCCAGGGTGTTGAAAACGCAGGCGGAAAAGCGGTGGTTATCCCCGGCGTGGCGGCGGACATGAAGCTGGGCGACGTCATGAAAGCGGAAAACGCGCAGCTGGGCATCTCTTTTTGCGGTAGCGGTGGCGCCGGCGCAATTACCGCGCAAACCAAATACGGCTACAAAGCCAAATACGGCATGCGTTCGGTGGAAGAGGGCGTGACGGCAATTAATGAAGGCTGCAACGTGCTGGGTTTCGGCTTTATGGATAAAGAAGAGCTGGGCCAGAAACTGGTGGAAGCCTACGTCAAAAAACATGGCAACCCATAATGAAAGAGCAATATACCACATCGGTAAAGGTGGAGGGTAAAGGCGACAGCAAAGCGAAAGCTTTTGCTTCCGCCTTGGCTAATGTGCAGGGCGCGGTATTAAAGTCCACCAACAATATTCTGCTGCGCATCGAGCCGCAGGACGTCAGCGTAGTGAAAGCGGAAGAGAAAATAACTAAAGAGAAATTTCTTTTCTTCTTTTTGCCGCGTGAAAGAAAGCGCTATGCCGTTTCTCTGGAAATAACCGTGAACGTAACCATTATCAATACCGAGAAGGTTGTCTTCGTCACGAAATAAAAACGTTAGCATAAATGAAAGGGTATACTGATGTTTTTAATCATCTTATTTAAATCGATAATTATCGGTGGGCTGGTGGGAGTCGGCGTAGGGGCCGGCGCCGCACGCATGTTCCACGCACCGACAACACAGGGCATGGGGGCGTTTCGCACCCTGGGCGAGCTGAACTCCTGCGAGGGCGATCCGGCTTCCCACTTCTCATTCGGTCTGGGCTTCTTCTTCAACGCCTGGGCGTCTTCCGTAGCGGCAGGTTCCTTCACGCAGGACGTCGATCACCGCATCATCCCGCACTGGGGCGCGGCGGCCCTGATGGTCAAGAACCGCAATCTGGCGCAAACGCTGCACGATCCGAAAAAAATGGCCATCGCCTGCGGCATCATCGGCATGCTGGTGGTGGCCTTCCTCAATACCACCGCTTCCGCCGTGCCTGCCGCGCTGCAGGTCACCGCGATCAAGGTGCTGGTGCCGGCGGCCAACCTGCTGGTGAATACCGTGATGCCGGTGATCTTCTGGCTGGCGGCGATCGACGCCGGGCGCCGTTCCGGCTTCTGGGGCACCATCTTCGGCGGCCTGGCGCAGCTGATCATGGGCAACGCCGTACCGGGCCTGGTGCTGGGCATTCTGATCGGCAAAGGCGTGGAAGAGAGCGGCTGGAACAAGATCACCAAGATCATGATGGCGGTGATCGTGCTGCTGTTCGTGCTGAGCGGCTTCTTCCGCGGCTTCGACATGAAAGTTCTCGAGTCCTTCAGCCTCGGCGTGCCGGGCTGGCTGGACGCCATTCACAATACCCTGAGCGGTAAATAAGGAGCGGGATGATGGAAGAACAAACCCAAAAAGGCTTCTGGTACGCCGACTGGTCATTCCCGATTTTTGTTGGCCTGCTGTCCTCCGGCGTGTTCGCCGGGACGCACATGTACTACCTGTACGGCATCGGCGCCTTTAACGAAGTGGCGTTCGTTTCCATGCTGCGGGCGGGGATGGATACCGGCGTGTATGGCGCGGTGGCGGCGTTCGGCGCCAGCTTCCTGTTCGCGCGCATCATCGAAGGCTCGCTGGTGGGCATCCTGGACATCGGCGGCGCGATCCAGACCGGCGTCGGGCTGGGCGTACCGGCGCTGCTTTTGGGGGCCGGCATCGTGTTCCCGGTCGCCAACTTCGCCGCTTCGCTGGCCACCGGCCTGATCATCGGCCTGGCGATCGGTTACGTGATCATTCTGGCGCGTAAATTCACCATCAATCAGAGCAACTCCACCTACGGGGCGGACGTGATGATGGGGGCGGGCAACTCCTCGGGCCGCTTCCTCGGGCCGTTGATCATCCTGTCGGCGATGACCGCCTCGATCCCGATCGGCATCGGTTCGCTGCTCGGCGCGCTGCTGTTCTATATCTGGGGTAAACCGATCACCGGCGGAGCGATCCTCGGCGCGATGATCCTGGGGGCGATCTTCCCGGTAGCCATTTCTTAAGAGGCCTGCGCCAGGCGCCGCCCGATGCTGCGGCGGCGCCCGGGCTAACAGGAGCAATGCGGTATGTATGACTTAGTAATCAGAGGCGCCAGACTGGCGGACGATACGCTGATCGATCTGGCGGTGAAAGACGGCAAAATAGCCTCGGTGGGGCGGCTGGCGGCGGACATCAGCGCCGTTCGCCAGCTGGATTTGGCGGGCAACTGCCGCCTGAGCGCCGGTTGGATCGATGCGCACGTGCACTGCTATCCCGAATCGCCGATTTATCATGACGAGCCGGATCGGGTCGGCGTCGCCAGCGGCGTCACCAGCGTGGTCGATGCCGGCAGCACCGGCGCCGACGATATCGACGCCTTTTATCAACTGACGCGCAGCGCCAAAACCAACGTTTTCGCCTTCCTCAATATCTCGCGCATCGGCCTGCTGCGGCAGAACGAGCTGGCGGAGTTGACGGACATCGACAAGCGCGAGGCCGGCCAGGCCATCGCCAACCATCCCGGTTTCATCATCGGTATCAAGGCGCGCATGAGCAGCAGCGTGGTGGGCAAGAACGGCACCCGCCCGCTGGTGTTGGCTAAAGAGATCCAGCAGGAAAACCGCCAGCTGCCGCTGATGGTGCATATCGGCAATAACCCGCCGGATCTGGACGAGATTGCCGATCTGTTGACCCGTGGCGACATCATCACCCACTGCTACAACGGCAAACCGAACCGCATTCTGACGCCGGCGGGCACGCTGCGCGAGTCTATCCAGCGCGCGCTGCGGCGCGGCGTATTGCTCGACGTGGGGCACGGCACCGCCAGCTTCAGCTTCGAGGTGGCGCGCCAGGCGATCACGCTGGGTATTTTGCCGCACACCATCAGCTCCGATATTTACTGCCGCAACCGCATGAACGGACCGGTACACAGCCTGGCGACGGTGATGTCCAAATTCTTCAGCGTCGGCCTGACGCTGCCGCAGGTGATCGCCTGCGTGACGGAGAACGCCGCGTCGGCGCTGCAGCTGAGCGGCAAAGGGCGGCTGGAGCCGGGCTATGACGCCGATTTCACGCTGTTTGAGCTGCGCCGCGAACCGCAAGTCTTCGCTGACGCCGAAGGGCAAACCGCCGAGGGCGAACGGCTGCTGGTGCCACTGGCCGCGGTGGTGGCCGGGGAAATCCTATTAACCGAACAAGGGGAGGCAAGCCATGTCTTCGATTTATGAAAAATACGGTTTGAAGCAGGTGATCAACACCTCCGGCCGCATGACCATTCTCGGCGTTTCTACGCCGCGCCAGGACGTGATCGACGCCGTTGATTACGGCCTGAACCACTATTTCGAAATCAAGGATCTGGTCAACAAGACCGGCGCCTACATCGCCGATCTGCTCAACGTGGAGGATGCGGTGATCGTCTCCTGCGCCTCGGCGGGCATCGCCCAGTCGGTGGCGGCGGTGATCGTTAAAGATAACGCCAATCTGCTGGTGAACCTGCATTCGGCGCCGGTGACCGTGCCGCGCGAGATCGTGCTGCCGCGCGGTCACAACGTCAACTTCGGCGCGCCGGTGGACACCATGGTGGCGCTGGGCGGCGGCAAGGTGGTGGAGGCGGGGTACGCCAACGAATGTTCGCCGGAGCAGATTGAAGCCTGCATCACGCCGCAGACTGCGGCGATCCTGTACGTCAAGTCGCACCACTGCGTGCAGAAAAGCATTTTGTCCGTCGAACAGGCGGCGGTGGTGGCGCGCAAGCATAACCTGCCGCTGATCGTCGACGCCGCGGCGGAAGAAGATCTGATGTGTTACTACCAGATGGGGGCCGATCTGGTGATCTACAGCGGCGCCAAAGCCATCGAGGGGCCGACCAGCGGTCTGGTTGTCGGCAAGAAACAGTACGTCGAGTGGGTGAAGTTGCAATCCGGCGGCATCGGCCGGGCGATGAAGGTCGGTAAAGAGGGCATCCTCGGCCTGACGCAGGCGATTGAAAGCTATCTGACGCTTGAGAAAACCACCGGGCAACAGATGGTGGAGCGGATGACGCCATTCCTCAACAGCCTCAACACCCTGACCGGCGTCAGCGCCAAGACCGTCTGGGACAGCGCCGGCCGCGATATCGCCCGCGCCGAGATCGCCTTTGACGAAGCGGTGCTGGGGCGTTCGACCTATGACATCGTCCAGGCGTTGAAAACCGGCGATATCGCCATCTACTTCCGCGGCTATAAGGCCAACGAGGGCAAGATTGAGGTCGACGTGCGCAGCGTCGACGAGCAACAGCTGATGACCGTCTTTAGCTGTATCAAAAACCTGTTTACGGAGAAACAAGCATGAAGCTGCAGCCTAACTACTATCGCGACCGCGTCTGCCTGAACGTGCTCGCCGGCTCCAAAGCCAACGCGCAGGACATCTACGCCGCGGCGGAAGGCCATGTGCTGGTGGGCGTGCTCTCCAAGAACTACCCGGACGTCGACAGCGCGGTGACCGACATGCTGCGCTATGCGCGCCTGATCGAAAACGCGCTGTCGGTCGGCCTGGGCGCCGGCGATCCGAAGCAGTCGGCGATGGTCAGCCTGATCGCTCAGCAGGTGCAGCCGCAGCACGTTAACCAGGTGTTTACCGGCGTCGGCGCTAGCCGCGCGCTGCTGGGCCAGAACGACAGCGTGGTCAACGGCCTGGTGTCGCCGACCGGCCGCGTCGGTTGGGTGAAGATTTCTACCGGCCCATTGAGCGCCGCGGCGCCGGACGGCATCGTGCCGGTGGAAACCGCCATCGCCTTGCTGAAGGACATGGGCGGCAGCTCCATCAAGTATTTCCCGATGGGCGGCCTGAAGTGCAAGGACGAATACCAGTACGTCGCCAAGGCCTGCGCCGAGCATGACTTTATGCTGGAGCCGACCGGCGGCATCGATCTGGAGAACTTTGAGCCGATCGTCGAGATCGCGCTGGCGGCCGGCGTGAAACGCGTGATCCCGCATATCTACAGCTCGATCATCGACGCCGCCAGCGGCGACACGCGTCCGCAGGACGTGAAAACCCTGCTGGCGATGACCAAAAAGCTGGTGGGCTGAACGCACAATGGGATGAGGTAAACGCTGGGAGGCGAAGGTTTTCCCGTGGCGCGGCATGCCGCGCCGTTACCTATAGCCTATAGCTTTCAAGTTGCAGCTAGGCGGCAAGCGCAGGAGCCCCAGGAGCTTACTTAAGTAAGTGACTGGGGTGAGTGTGGGCAGCCAACAACGCTGCGGCTTGAAAGATGACGGGTATATACTGAGGACTACTATGCGAAACTGGCAGGCTCCAACCCGACGCACCGCGTTGTTCCTGGCGCTGCTGGCCGTGACCGGCCCGGCGCTGCATGCTGAGGATGCAATGAACTCCACGTCATCTCATTTCGCCTATATTGGCACCTACAATCCCAACGGCGAAGGCGTTTACCGGGTGCAGGTCGATCCGGCCAGCGGCGCGCTGAGCCACGCCACGCTGGTCAGCAACGTACCGAATCCGGCGCAGCTGACGCTGGGCGTCGGCGGCAAAACGCTGTATGTCGCCAGCGAAGTGGACGATTTCAACGGCGGTAAGCACGGCGGCATCACCGCCTACCGGGTCAATCCGGCCGACGGCGGCCTGACGCAGCTCAACCAGGTGGATTCGCAGGGGGCGGGGCCGGTGTATCTCTCATCGACGCCGGACGGGCGGCATCTGCTGGTGGCGAACTACGTCAGCGGCAGCGTGGCGGCTTTCCCGATCGAAGCGGACGGCCGCCTGGGCACCGCCAGCTCGGTGCAGCAACAACAGGGCCCGGCGGGCGCTGCCAAACCGGCGGCGGCGGTGAACGGCAGCTTCGCCATCAGCGATCACAACGGCCCGCATGCCCATATGATCGCCAGCGATCCAAGCGGCAAGTTTGTGTTCTCTACCGATCTGGGATTGGATCGTATCTACCAATGGCGCTTTGACGCCGCGAGCGGCCGGCTGACGCCGAACGATCCACCGTGGATCGCTGCCTCGTCCGCCGGCGCCGGCCCGCGTCACTTTGTGTTTCATCCGGATGGCGACACCGTGCTGCTGGTGAACGAAGAGGCTTCGACGTTGACCAGCTACCGTTTTGATCGCCAAAAAGGTACTCTGAAACAACTGCATGCAGTTTCCGCGCTGCCCGCCGACTATCAGGGTACCAGCTTCGCTTCGGGGCTGGCGCTCAGCAAGAACGGCGACACGTTGTACGTCGCCAACCGGCTGCATAACAGCATTGCCCAGTTCAGCGTGGGCGCCGGCGGCAAGTTGAAACCGGTGGCGGAAACCTGGACCCGCGGCGATTACCCGCGTTCGCTGACGCTGAGCTTGGATGGCCGCTATCTGTATGCGTTGAACCAGCGCAGCGATAACGTCACTCGCTTCAGCGTCAACCCGACGGACGGCAAGCTCAGCTTTGTGGGCGGCTATCTGCCGATCGGCAGCCCCTCGCAAATGGCGTTTCTGCCGCCGGCGAAGTAACCCGTGGCCCGCCCGGTTCGCCGGGTGGGCCGCCTGATTGACGGATACAGAATGGTGCGATTTCCTTACCCGCGTTTGGCTTACTTGTTCGATGCTTTGCAAACCGAGACTTTGCCGCAGGATGAGCTGGCGAAGCGTTTCGCCGTGTCCACCCGCACGGTGCGGGCGGATATCACCGCGCTGAACGAGATCCTGGACAAGTACGGCGCGCGTTTCGTGCATAGCCGTGGGGCCGGCTATCGCCTGCAGGTCGATAACGCCGCGCTGTTCAGCGCCCTGCAGCATCAGGAGCGCCGCAAGCATGCTACCCCGCGCAGCGCGCAAGAGCGGGTGCATTATCTGCTGGTGCGTTTTTTGACCTCAGCCTTCTCCCTTAAACTGGAAGATCTGGCCGACGAATGGTTCGTCAGCCGCGGTACGTTGCAAAACGACATGGCTGAGGTGAGGGAACGTCTGGCGCACTATCAATTGACGATCGAAACCAAACCGCGCTACGGCATGAAGCTGTTCGGCGCCGAGATGGCGATCCGCGCCTGCCTCACCGATCTGCTGTTCCAGCTGCAGCTGGCCGATGCCGAGAACCCGCTGCTCAACAACGAGATCCTGCTGCAGCCGCAGGTAGCGGCGTTCGCCGGATTGCTGCATCCGCTGTTGTCGCAATATGCCATTCGCCTGACCGATGAGGGCGAACAGTACCTGATTTTCTACTGCGCGGTGGCGCTGCGGCGCATCAACGACGGCTATCCGCTGCCGGACTTCGAGGTGGAGGACGGCGACGACGCGGTGCGCCAGGTGTCGACCCGCCTGGCGGCGGAGCTGCGTGCGGCCTCCGGCAAAGAGATCTCGATGGCCGAAGAGGCCTATCTGCGGGTCAACATCGCCGCGCGCCGCGTGCAGGACGTGCAACCGACCGAGATCAATGCCGACGATGAAGAAGCGTTGGTGGACTACATCCTGTCCTACATCAACGCACACTATAACTACAACCTGCAGGGCGACGAGCAGCTGCGGGCCGACCTGCTCACCCATATCAAGACCATGATTACGCGGGTGAAATACCAGATCAATATCCCCAATCCGCTGTTGGCCAATATCAAGCAGCACTATCCGATGGCTTACGACGTGACGCTGGCGGCGGTCTCCAGCTGGGGCAAATACACCCCCTATACCCTGAGTGAGAACGAGATAGGCTATCTGGTGTTACATATTGGCGTGGGGCTGGAGCGGCATTACAACATCGGTTATGAACGCCACCCGCAGGTGATGCTGGTGTGCGATACCGGCAACTCAACGGTGCGGATGATCCAGGCGCAGATTGCGCGCAAGTACCCGCAGCTGGTGATGACGCGCATCGTCTCGCTGCGCGATTACGAGATGCTTGCGCACATCGACGAAGACTTCGTGATTTCCAACGCCCGCATCGGCGAAAAGAACAAGCCGGTGGTGGTAATGTCGCCGTTCCCGACCGATTATCAGCTGGAGCAACTGGGCAAGCTGGTGCTGGTGGATCGCACCAAACCGTACATGCTGGAGAAGTTTTTCGACGCCGAGCATTTCATGGTGCTCAACGAGCCGCTGACGCAGGCGGAGCTGTTCAGCCGGGTGTGCGGCCAGCTGGAGCAGGAAGGGTACGTCGGCGCGGACTTTTATCCGTCGCTGGTCGAACGTGAGGCGATCGTCTCCACGCTGCTGGGTGAAGGCATCGCGCTGCCGCACTCGCTGGGGCTGCTGGCGAAAAAGACCGTGGTAGTGACGCTGCTGGCGCCGCAGGGGGTCGCCTGGGGGGAAGGTGAGATCGCGCACGTGATTTTCCTGCTGGCGATCAGCAAGAGCGACTATGAAGAGGCGATGGCGATCTACGAGCTGTTCGTCACCTTCGTGCGTGAACGCTCAATGAGCCGCCTGCTGGGCAGCGACAGCTTCGACAGCTTCAAAGCGGTGGCGCTGGACTGCCTGAGCCGGAGTTGAGGGGCTAATCCGCTTCCGGCAGGAACAGGGCCGGGGGCAGATTGAAACGTTTGGCCAGCGCCATAATGTGCGGAATGGTCAGCGATCTTTTGCCGTTCAGGATTTGGTTAACCAACGACTTTTTACCGATCTCATGTTCAAAATCACTTTGGCTGAGTTGGTGCTGTTCCATCAATACGCGAAGCGCGGCCACCCCCTGCGGGAGTTGGGCGATACGCTGGTTGAATGCAGTAAATTCGGCACTGTTGTCTTCATATTCGGCGATTTTTTTTGCCAACATGTCAATCAGCGGATGGTGTTCATCGTTTTCCAGCAGATATTCCACCAATTCGAGCGCTTCTCGGTAGTCTTGCTGAGCGTGGCTGCCCTGCAATAAGGGTACGGCGCGCAGTAGCGCATCGGCCGCCTTAATGGCATCTGTAATCATGACGAACTCCTTCGATAGTGCTGCATCAGCTTGTCGTATTCGGCGTGGCTAACGATATGCTTTATGAAGACTTTCTGTGTCTCGAAGCTGGCAAAGAACAAGATCCGTAGGTGGTTGCCGCCGACGTCAATGACCCACCATTTCTCTTTGTATTTCATACGATCGAGCGAAGGAAAAAGCGCTTTTAACTCGTCCGGCGTGCGGAACTCGCCCCGTCGCAACGCTTTATAAATGGCCTCGAGAGCAGTGGCTTCATTGGGATATTGCTTCGTTGCGTTATTGAACGGTTCCCTGGAAATGATATGCATCGTTCCTTCGATTCCTACCCGGTGAACATTATAGCGACTGTCGGTGAAGTTCACAAATTGTAAACTTTTCGTTGTCCCGCCAGCAAAGCGTGGGGAAACTCCCGCCAGTTGTCTGTTTTTGCGTTACACACTATTGCGATTACCGCGGTGGGGGTAAATCCATGACGTGAATTTACAGGCGGTTACGGCTGATTCTGGAAGCGGATTCGCAAAGTGAGAAACGGGAGGGCTACGTTATGGGTGGGGCGGAGGCAACACATGCGCCGAGGCGACGCATGGGGAGAGTCTCAGCGACTAATCTTCATCAAACCCGGAGTTGAACAGCTCGACCACCGCCGTCAGCGCGTTGACTTCGTCGGGGCCGGTCGCTTCGACTTCGATATGCCGGCCCTGGGCGGAGTCCAGCATCAGCAGTGCGATGACGCTGCTGGCTTCAGCCTCGGTGCCGCTTTCGTTGCGCAGCATCACTTCGGCGTCGAAGCTTTGCACCAACTCGAACAGTTTCATCGCCGGGCGTGCGTGCATGCCCAGCTTGTTTTTGATTTCAACCGTCTGTTTGACCGTCATTGTTTACGCTTTTCCAGCGTGCGGTGGCGCGACTGCACGTTCTTGCCGCGCGAGCGAAAGTAATCGGCCAGCTGTTCCGCCACGTACACCGAGCGGTGTTTACCGCCGGTACAGCCGATGGCGACCGTCAGGTAGCTGCGGTTGTTGGTTTCCAGCATCGGCAGCCATTGTTCCAGGTAGCTGCGGGTCTGGTAGATGAAGTTGTGCACTTCGGTATGGCGATCGAGGAACGACGCCACCGGCTTGTCCAGACCGGTCATCGGCCGCAGCTTCGGATCCCAGTGCGGGTTCGGCAGGAAGCGCACGTCGAACACGTAGTCGGCGTCGATCGGAATACCGTGCTTGAAGCCGAAGGATTCGAACACCATCGTCAGTTCGCGCTCGCGCTTGCCGAGCAGGCGGGTGCGCAGCATTTCGGCCAGTTCGTGCACCGACATTTCCGAGGTGTCGATAATCAGGTCGGCCCGGGAGCGCAGCGGTTCGAGGAGATCGCTCTCTTCGTCAATGGCGCTTTCTAGCGACAGGTTTTTGCTGGAGAGCGGGTGCAGGCGGCGGGTGTCGCTGTAACGGCGGATCAGCGTGTTGCGATCGGCGTCGAGAAACAGCAGCTGCGGCGAGAAGCTGTCCGGCAGTTGAGTCATCGCGTATTCGAACACTTCCGGCGATTCCGGCATGTTGCGCACGTCGATGCTGACCGCCGCGGAGATATTGCGTTCCGCCAGCGTATTGGCGAGCTGCGGCAGCAGAACCACCGGCAGGTTGTCAACGCAGTAAAAACCCATGTCTTCCAGCGCCCGCAAGGCGACGGATTTTCCGGAACCGGAACGGCCGCTGACAATCATCAGCACCATGTGGCAACTCCCCTGGCATCGCGGCGGCGTTCATCGCCACCGGTGTAAACTTTGTTATTCCGGCCGAGGCCGGATCCATCATCGTGAAACAGTAACGTTATCCGGGCTGGAAGTCACGCCGACCGGGTATCACTCGGTGATGATTTGGTAAAGTTCTTCGTCGCTTTGCGCGGCGCGCAGGCGGCGGCATACGGTTTTGTCGGCCAGGCGTTTGGCGACCAGCGACAGGGTATGCAAATGGGTTTTGCACTGATCGGCAGGCACCAGCAGCGCGAACAGCAGGTCGACCGGCTGGTTGTCGATAGCGTCGAAAGCGATGGGTTGGTCGAGACGGATAAACACGCCAACGGCCCGCAGTGTGTCCTCTTCCAGTTTGCCGTGGGGAATGGCGATACCGTTGCCGATACCGGTGCTGCCCATGCGTTCCCGGGTGAGAACCGCGTCAAACACCACCTGCGAAGGCAGATTGAGCTGTTTGGCGGCCAGTTCGCTGATAATTTCCAAAGCCCGCTTCTTGCTGGTGCAGTGTACCGAGCTTTTGGTGCACTCGATGTTTAACACCGAGCTTAATTGCATATATTCGTTGTTCATCTCATCTTCACTTAAAACCGCGCCGCCGGGCGCACCCGGCAAGGCGGTTTTTCGTCGGTTTTAACCCTGATTACCGTTCGGCGCGTCACCCATGCGGGTCACGCGCCGAAGGGCGAGGCTGCGACGGAGGCAACCTCACGGAATGGGTTAGGGTGTCAGTGTTGCTTCAATTTGTCTTTATGTTTGTTCAATTGACGTGCCAATTTATCGATCAGCGTATCAATTGCGGCATACATATTCTCGTCTTCCGAGGTGGCGTGCAACTCGCCTCCATTCACGTGCACCGTTGCTTCCGCAATTTGCTGCACTTTTTCCACACTTAATACAACATACACCTGATTGATGCGATCAAAATACTGTTCGAGTTTGGCGAACTTGTTGTTCACGAACTCGCGCAACGGATCGGTGATTTCGATGTGGTGTCCGGTAATGTTGAGCTGCATAGTGTCTTCCTTCTCAATAGAGGTCAAACCAACTGTTTACGCTGGTTCGACGGCGGGATGGACAAAGACTCTCGGTACTTGGCGACGGTGCGCCGGGCCACGATGATCCCCTGATCGGCGAGCAGGGTGGCCAGCTTGCTGTCGCTGAGTGGTTTGGCGGGGTTTTCCGCCGCAATCAATTTCTTCACCAACGCGCGGATCGCCGTCGAGGAGGCTTCGCCGCCGCTGTCGGTATTCACGTGGCTGGAGAAGAAATATTTCAATTCGAAAATGCCGCGCGGGCTGTGCAGAAACTTCTGCGTGGTAACGCGCGAGATCGTCGATTCATGCATCTCCACGGCCTGGGCGATATCCGCCAGCACCATGGGTTTCATAAACTCTTCGCCTTGCTCGAAGAACGCCTGCTGCTGATCGACGATGCAGCGGGTGACCTTCAGCAGCGTTTCGTTGCGGCTCTCCAGGCTTTTAATCAACCACTTGGCTTCCTGCAGGTTGCTGCGGATAAACTGGCCGTCGGCTTCGCTGCGGGCGCTGTTGCCCAGCGCGGCGTACTGCTGATTGATCTTCAAACGCGGCACGCTGTCGCCGTTGAGCTCGACCGTCCATTTGTTCTGCGTCTTGCGTACCAGCACGTCCGGGATCACGTATTCCGATTCGCCGGTATTGATCGACTGCCCCGGGCGCGGGTCGAGCGACTGAATCAGCAGCATCGCTTCTTTCAGTGTATCTTCTTTTAGCCGGGTTGATCGCATCAGGCTGCGAAAGTCGTGGTTGGCCAACAGATCCAGATGCTCGCTGATGATCAGCCGCGCTTCGGCCAGATAAGGCGTATCTTTGGCGTATTGGGAGAGCTGCACCAGCAGGCAATCGCGCAGATCGCGCGCGGCGACGCCGATCGGATCAAAACGCTGCACGCGCTTCAGCACCGCCTCGACTTCCTCGAGGGTCACGTTCTCGTCGCCCAGGCTTTCCAGAATGTCTTCCAGCGGGACGGTGAGATAGCCGGTGTCATCCACCGCGTCGACGATGGAAGTGGCGATGGCGGCGTCGGTATCGGAGAACGGCGTCAGATCCACCTGCCACATCAGATAATCCTGCAGCGTTTGGGTGGTCTCGCCCTGATAGACCGGCAGCTCGTCGTCGCTGTAGTCGGTGCCGGTGCCGGACGGTGTGCCGGCGGTGTAGATCTCATCCCAGGTGGCGTCCAGCGGCAGCTCTTCCGGCATGTCTTTCTGTTCCAGCGCCTCGCGGGTATCGAGCCCCTCGGTCTCCTGGGTTTCTTTGGCGTCGATTTCGTCGTGCAGATCGGTCTGTTCAAGCAGCGGATTGCTCTCCAGCGCCAGCTGGATCTCTTGCTGAAGCTCAAGCGTGGACAACTGCAGCAGGCGGATCGCCTGCTGGAGCTGAGGTGTCATGGCCAGCTGTTGGCTGAGCCTGAGTTGCAAACCTTGCTTCATAGTTTTCTGTCTACTTCCGTTAACGGTGTCGCCCCGCAGGGCGCGCCGGCGCTTAGAGGCGGAACTCTTCGCCCAGATAAACGCGTTTAACCTGCTCGTCGGCCAGAATAGCATCCGGCGTGCCGTGGGCAATCAGTTTGCCCTGGCTGACGATGTAGGCGCGTTCACACACGTCCAGCGTCTCGCGCACGTTGTGGTCGGTGATCAGCACGCCCAGGCCGCTGTCACGCAGGTGCTCGATGATTTTCTTGATATCGATAACGGAAATCGGATCCACCCCGGCAAAGGGTTCGTCCAGCAGAATGAATTTCGGGTTGGCCGCCAGCGCGCGGGCGATTTCGACGCGGCGGCGTTCGCCGCCGGACAGCGCCTGGCCGAGGCTGTCGCGCAGATGGGAGATATGGAACTCTTCCATCAGCTCTTTGGCGCGGTCTTCGCGCTGTTCGCTGGTGAGATCGGGACGGATCTCCAGCACCGCCATCAGGTTGTCGTACACGCTCAGGCGGCGGAAGATCGACGCTTCCTGCGGCAGATAGCCGATGCCGCGGCGCGCGCGGGCGTGCAGCGGCAGCAGGCTGATGTCTTCTTCGTCGATCACGATGCGCCCGGCGTCGCGCGGCACGATGCCGACCACCATGTAGAAGGTGGTGGTTTTACCGGCGCCGTTCGGCCCGAGCAGGCCGACGATCTCGCCGGATTTCACTTTCAGGCTGACGTCTTCGACAACTTTACGGCCCTTGTAGGCTTTCGCCAGGTTTTCTGCGATGAGTGTTGCCATAAGTGATTAGTTACTCTTTTTTTGCCCGTTTTTGTCTTGCAACTGCGACGGTACCAGAACCGTTGTCACGCGTTTGCCTTTGTCGCTAAACGCCTGCATTTGCTGCTGTTGCACCAGATAGGTGATGCGATCGCCTTTCACGTTGCTGTCGAGCTGCTCCAGATAGGCGTTGCCCGTCAGGGTCACCAGCTGGGTCGCCACGTCGTAGCGCACTTTTTGCGCGTGGCCTTTGACCGGCTTGCCGCTGTCCTGCATCTGGTAGAAGGTTACCGGGTTGCCGAACGCTTCAATATAGGTCTTATTCTGATCTCCGCCCGGGCGGGTGACGACCACCTTGTCGGCGCGAATATCGATGGTGCCCTGTTTGATCACCACGTTGTCAGTGAAGGTGCTGACGTTGCTTTGCATGTCCAACGACTGCTTGAGCGAGTCGATGCTGACCGGCTGGCTGGAGTCGGATTTCAGCGCCAGAGCGGGGGCGCTGGCGGCCAAAACTAAGCTGCCGAGCAACAGGTTACGGAGTTGGTTTTTGGTTCTGAATTTCATAGTTGGTCTTAACCTTATCAATCAGCTCAGCGGTTTTGGTCCGCAGGTTCCCACGCATTTTCATGCCGTTAGAGGTAAAATTGGTCCCGTAAAGCGTGACTTCGTCATCGGAGGTGACGTCCTGGGTGACCAGGTTTACCTGAGCGTTGTCCGTCTTAATTTTTTCCAGCTGCGAGGTGGTGGTCAGGCTGTTAACCTCGACGTGACCATACAGATACAGCATCCGGTCTTTAGTCAGTTTGGCGCGATCGGCGCGAACTGACCAGGTGGCCACCGCATTCTCATCGAACAGCGTCATCACCGGCTGGGTGAACCAGCTCAGCTCGCCGGCGGTGTAATACTTCGCGTCTTCCGCCACCAGTTTATAATTCAGCTTGCCGGCTGGGTTGTACACCACAGTGACCGTGTGCTGGCTCTGGTAAGTCGGATCCTGATCGTTGACCGGGCCCGGGGCCGTGTCGTCGCTGAAGTCCGTCATGTTCCAGCCGATCAGCGCCAGAACGATCACCGTCAACAGGATGGTGATCCACAGTTTGGTTTTACTCATATCGACAGCCCTTTGGCGTCCTCCAGCTTATTTTGAGCCAAAAGAATGATGTCGCACAGTTCGCGTACCGCACCGCGGCCGCCGGCAATGCGGGTGACGTAGTGGGCGCGCGGCGTCAGCAGCGGGTGGGCGTCCGCCACCGCGACCGCCAGGCCGACCTGCGCCATCACCGGCCAGTCGATCAGGTCATCGCCGATATAGGCGACCTGATCCGCCGTTAACGACAGTTTATCCAACAGTTCACGGAAGGCCAAAAGCTTATCGGATTGCCCCTGATACAGATGGGTGATACCGAGCGTTTGCGCACGGTCTTCCAGCAGCTTGGCGGAGCGTCCGGTAATGATCGCCACCTCGATGTCCGAGGTTTTCAAGCAGCGGATGCCGTAGCCGTCGCGCACGTTGAACGCCTTCAGTTCTTCACCGTTGTTGCCCATGAAGATCAGGCCGTCCGACAGCACGCCGTCAACGTCGCAAATCAACAGGCGGATGTTACCGGCACGCGCCATAACCTCTTGTTCTACCGGCCCGTAGCAGGTTTCTACCATACCCATTCCGTTCTATTCCTTAATTAAACGACGCCGGCGCGCAGCATGTCATGCATATGTACCACACCCAGCAGTTGGTCGCCATCGGCAACCAGCAGCGCGGTGATGTGGCGTTGTTGCATCAGGTTCAATGCATCGACCGCCAGGATGTTGGGGCGCACCCGCACGCCGCCCGGCGTCATGACATCGGCGATCTTCGCCTCGTGCAGGTTGATGCCCATGTCGAACACCCGGCGCAGGTCGCCGTCGGTGAAGATGCCGGCGATTTTCATCAGGTCGTCGCAGACAACCGTCAGGCCCAGATTTTTGCGGGTGATTTCCAGCAGCGCGTCGCGCAACGAGGCGTCGGCGCTGACGTGGGGCATTTCGTCGCCGCTGTGCATGATATCGCTAACCCGCAGCAGCAGTTTGCGGCCGAGTGCGCCGCCAGGATGCGACAGCGCGAAATCTTCCGGCGTGAAACCGCGCGCCTTCAGCAGCGCGACGGCCAGCGCATCGCCCATCACCAGCGTGGCGGTGGTGCTGGTGGTCGGCGCCAGCCCCAGCGGGCAGGCCTCCTGCGGCACCTTGATGCACAGGTGGATATCCGCTGCTTTGCCCATCGAACTTTCCGGATTGTTGGTCATGCAGATGAGGGTGATCTGTTGGCGTTTCAACACCGGGATCAGCGCCAGGATCTCACTGGACTCGCCAGAGTTGGAGATGGCGAGCACGATGTCCTGCGGGGTGACCATGCCCAAATCGCCATGGCTGGCTTCCGCCGGGTGAACGAAGAATGAGGGGGTGCCGGTGCTGGCGAAGGTCGCGGCGATCTTGCAGCCGATATGGCCGGATTTGCCCATGCCCATCACCACCACTTTGCCGCCGCAGGCGGCGATCGTTTCGCAGGCGCGAGTGAAGTCTGCGTTGATGTAGCTGTCGAGCTGAGCCAGCCCTTCACGCTCTATCTGAAGCACTTCTTTGCCGGCCTGTTGAAAATCGAAGCCCGGTTGCAACTCAATGTTCGACATACTCATTCCCGTCGGTTTAGCCGAAAGTACTGAAAGGGTTAAAGAACAGCACCGCAAGATACGCAATAAAGCCGCATAATAACAGCGCGCCCGCCAGGTGGCCGATGCGATGTTTGCGGCCGATGCACAGCACGCTCAGCAGCACGCTGGCCGCCAGCATCACCCAGTAATCGCGCTGGAAGGCGGCGGCATCCACGCTGCCCGGCGACAGCAGGGCGGGTACGCCCAGCACGATCACCGTGTTGAAAATATTGGAGCCGATGATATTCCCAATCGCCATATCATCCTCGCCCTTCAGCGCCCCGGCGATGGAGGTGGCCAGTTCGGGCAGGCTGGTGCCGATGGCGATAATGGTCAAACCGACCACCAGTTCGCTCAGGCCGAAATAGTGTGCAATCACCGTCGCATTATCGACCACCATTCTGGAAGAGAGCGGCAGAATGATAAACGCCAGCACCAGCCACAGCACCGCCACGGTATTGCTGCTGTCCTGCGGCAGTTCGGCGATCTGCTCCATGGTCAGGCTGTCACTGCCCTCGCGCTGCGCCAGCCGCGCGATTTTCAGCATCAACAAGATGAAGCCGGCGGCGGCGGTCAGCAGCAGCACGCCGTCCAGCCTGCTCAGAGTACCGTCCATCAACACGAAACCGCACAATACTGTGACCGCTAACATCAGCGGCAGTTCGCGCCGCAGTATCTCGGAGCGCGCGGCCAGCGGGTGAATCAGCGCCGCCACCCCCAGGATCAATAAGATGTTGGTGATGTTGGACCCTAATACGTTGCCAACGGCCATATCTATCTGCCCGTTCAACGCGGCGGTGGTGGACACGATCAGCTCCGGCAGCGACGTGCCGATGCCGACGATAGTCATGCCGATGATCAACGGCGGTACGCCGAGCGAGCGGGAAATCACGGCAGCACCATAAACTAAGCGGTCTGCACCATACACCAGTAGAAATAAACCAACGATTAATAATGCTATCGCGAGAAACATGCAGGGTCCTTTGTCGGGTATTATCCCGGTTCGTTGGTTAAAGCCGTCAATGCGGCGGTATTGCTTGCCCTCCGTTGCGCGCGTTTGAGCCGCAGCAACGGTTTTTCCCGGCTAATTGTTGAACAGTTTCGTTTTTTTTCGTTATGGCGCCAATTTTGACCGGGTGGCGCGGAAAAGTAAAACCAATGGCACCATTGGTTGCGAAATGGCAGTAAGTTTTTGTAAAGATGAGACGGATTGCGCCCATTGCTTTAACATCACGGGTAGATTCAGCAAAAGATGAGTCGTAAAGGGTCCATTAACATGCTCCAAAAGGCAGATAATTTGGTCGAAGTGCGCGACATGAGCTTCTCGCGCGGCGACCGACGGATATTTGAAGACATCAACCTGACGGTGCCTCGCGGTAAGGTCACGGCGATCATGGGGCCATCGGGCATCGGCAAAACCACGCTGCTGCGCCTGATAGGCGGCCAGCTGGCGCCGGACAGCGGGGAGATTTGGTTCGACGGCGACAACATTCCCGCGTTGTCCCGCCGTCAGTTATACGACGCGCGCAAAAAGATGAGCATGCTGTTCCAGTCGGGCGCGCTGTTTACCGATTTGACCGTATTCGAAAACGTGGCTTACCCGCTGCGCGAGCACAGCAACCTGCCGGAGCCTTTGTTGCGCAGCACGGTGCTGATGAAGCTGGAAGCCGTGGGGCTGCGCGGCGCGGCTCAGCTGATGCCCAATGAGCTTTCCGGCGGTATGGCGCGCCGGGCGGCGTTGGCGCGTGCGATCGCGCTGGACCCGGAAATGATCATGTTCGACGAACCTTTCGTTGGCCAGGATCCGATCACCATGGGGGTGCTGGTCAAGCTGATCGACGAGCTGAACCATGCGCTGGGCATTACCTGCATCGTGGTGTCGCACGACGTACCGGAGGTGCTGAGCATCGCTGACTACGCTTACATCGTGGCCGATCACCGGGTGATCGCTGAAGGCACCACGCAGCAATTGCAGAACAATCCTGATGCGCGCGTGCGCCAGTTCCTGGATGGTATAGCGGATGGGCCGGTGCCGTTCCGCTATCCGGCCGGGGATTATCAGGCCGAACTGCTAGGCTTAGGGAGTAAATAAGCTCATGTTATTAAGAGCGTTAGCGTCGTTGGGGCGCAGTGGCATCAACACCAGCGCCAGCTTCGGCCGCGCCGGGTTGATGCTGTTCAACGCGTTGATTGGCCGGCCGGAACCCGGCAAGCAGTGGCCGCTGTTGTTGAAACAGCTCTACAGCGTCGGCGTGCAGTCGCTGCTGATCATCATGGTTTCCGGGCTGTTTATCGGCATGGTGCTGGGCCTGCAGGGCTATATCGTGCTCACCACCTACAGCGCCGAGGCCAGCCTCGGCATGATGGTGGCGCTGTCGCTGCTGCGCGAACTGGGGCCGGTGGTCACGGCGCTGCTGTTCGCCGGCCGCGCCGGTTCCGCGCTCACGGCGGAAATCGGCCTGATGAAGGCGACGGAGCAGATCTCCAGCCTGGAAATGATGGCGGTCGATCCGCTGCGGCGCATCGTGGCGCCGCGCTTCTGGGCGGGGCTGATCAGCATGCCGCTGTTGACCATCATTTTCGTGGCGATCGGCATTTGGGGCGGCTCGGTGGTCGGCGTGGACTGGAAAGGCATCGACAGCGGCTTCTTCTGGTCGGCGATGCAGGGCGCCGTAGAGTGGAAAAAAGATCTGCTCAACTGCCTGATCAAGAGTGTGGTATTCGCCATTACCGTAACCTGGATTGCCATTTTCAACGGGTACGACGCCGTGCCTACCTCTGAAGGGATTAGCCGGGCGACGACGCGTACCGTGGTGCATTCGTCACTGGCGGTGTTGGGATTGGATTTCGTGCTGACAGCACTGATGTTTGGGAATTGATTCGATGCAAACGAAGAAGAGTGAAATCTGGGTTGGGGCATTTATGCTGATCGCGCTGTGCGCCATCGTGTTTATCTGCCTGCAGGTGGCGAACCTTAAATCGATCGGCAGCGAGCCGACCTACCGCATTTACGCAACGTTCGACAACATCGGCGGCCTGAAACCGCGTTCGCCGGTGAAGATTGGCGGCGTGGTGATCGGCCGCGTTGCTGACATCGAACTCGATTCGAAAACCTACACGCCGCGCGTGGCGCTGGATATCCAGAAAAAGTACGACCAAATCCCAGATACCAGCTCGCTGGCGATCCGCACCTCCGGCCTGCTGGGCGAGCAATACCTGGCGCTTAACGTGGGCTTTGAAGATCCTGAGATGGGTACCACCATCCTGAAAGACGGGGGTACCATTCAGGACACCAAATCAGCCATGGTTCTGGAAGACCTGATCGGCCAGTTCCTGTATAAAAGCGGCGGTCAGGACAGCGCCAAATCGGGAGACGCGGCCGCTGAGCCGGCTGCCGGCGCCGCACCGCAACCCGCTGTTCCAAATCATTAAGAGAGGATACCTGCATGTTTAAACGTTTACTGATGGTGGCTCTGCTGGTGGTTGCACCGCTGGCGAGCGCAGCCGACCAAACCAATCCTTACAGCATGATGCAAGACGCGGCGCAGAAGACTTTCAGCCGTTTGAAGAACGAACAGCCGAAGATCAAGCAGGACCCGAACTACCTGCGTGCCATCGTGCATCAGGAACTGATGCCGTTCGTGCAGGTGAAATACGCCGGCGCGCTGGTGCTGGGGCGTTACTACAAAGAGGCAACGCCTGCGCAGCGCGAAGCTTACTTCACCGCCTTCCAGGCTTACCTGGAGCAGGCTTACGGCCAGGCGCTGGCGATGTATCACGGCCAGACTTACCAGATCGCGCCTGAACAACCGCTGGGCAATGCCGACATCGTGGCTATTCGCGTCACCATCATCGACAACGGCGGCCGTCCGCCGGTGCGTCTGGATTTCCAATGGCGCAAGAACAGCAAAACCGGCTACTGGCAGGCGTATGACATGATCGCCGAAGGCGTCAGCATGATCACCACCAAGCAGAACGAGTGGGCGTCTACGCTGCGTACTCAGGGCATCGACGGCCTGACCAAACAGCTGCAGGCCGCCGCCGCGCAGCCTATCACGCTGGACAAGAAAAACTGATGTCGGCAGCGCTCAGCTTCGAATCAGAGCAGCAGACGCTGATCCTGCGCGGTGAACTGGATCGGGAAACGCTGCAGCCGCTGTGGCGGCAGCGCGACGCGCTGATGGCGGATAAAACCGCGATCGACGTGGCGCAACTGCAGCGCGTGGACTCCGCCGGGCTGGCGCTGTTGCTGCATCTGCAGGAAGAGCAGCGCCAACGCGGCGTAGCGCTGAAAATTTTCGGCGCCACCGAGCGCCTGAAAACGCTGATCGCGCTCTACAACCTGCAGGCGATAATGCCTGTCGATACCGTCGGTTAGCGGCGTTTTACGCCGCCATTGCGTGGTAAAACGATACAAAGCCCCTGTTATGCAGGGGCTTTTTCTTTAGTTTAAGAAAACATCGTATTCCACTAAGATACTAGGCTGTTTATGATCCTTTAGCGGCAGAACTGGATACTATGGAAACCAACGAGATTAAAGACGTGCTGATGCAGGCATTGGCACTGGATGAAGCACATGTGACGGGCGACGGCAGCCATTTTCAAGCGATCGTGGTCGGTGAACTGTTCGCCGGCATGAGCCGCGTCAAAAAACAGCAGACGGTTTACGCACCGCTGATGGAATACATTGCTGACAACCGCATTCATGCCTTGTCTATCAAGGCGTACACCCCTGAAGAGTGGCAGCGAGACCGCAAACTCAACGGATTTTAAGGCTGTTTGCCCTGCTGGGCGGGCAGCTTCAGATTAGATAACAGAGAGTAGTCAGATGGATAAATTTCGTGTGCAGGGTCGGACCCGCCTGAGCGGTGAAGTGTCTATTTCCGGGGCCAAAAACGCCGCCCTGCCGATCCTGTTCGCCGCCCTGTTGGCGGAAGAGCCGGTCGAGCTGCAGAATGTCCCGAAGCTGAAGGACATCGACACCACCATTAAACTACTCAACCAGTTGGGTACCAAGATTGAGCGTAACGGTTCGGTCTTCGTGGACGCCAGCGGCGTGAACGAGTTCTGCGCCCCTTACGATCTGGTGAAAACCATGCGCGCTTCCATCTGGGCGCTGGGGCCGCTGGTGGCGCGCTTCGGCCGCGGTCAGGTTTCCCTGCCGGGGGGCTGCGCGATCGGCGCGCGTCCGGTCGATCTGCACATCACCGGCCTGGAGCAACTGGGTGCCGAGATCAAGCTGGAAGAAGGCTACGTTAAGGCGTCCGTCGAGGGCCGTCTGAAGGGCGCGCACATCGTCATGGATAAGGTGAGCGTGGGCGCGACCGTAACCATCATGAGCGCCGCGACTCTGGCGACCGGCACCACCGTTATCGAGAACGCCGCACGTGAGCCGGAAATTGTCGATACCGCCAACTTCCTCAATACGCTGGGCGCGAAGATCAGCGGCGCCGGTAGCGACAAGATCACCATCGAAGGCGTCGAGCGTCTGGGCGGCGGCGTGTATCGCGTGCTGCCTGACCGCATCGAGACCGGGACCTTCCTGATCGCCGCCGCGGTTTCCGGTGGCAAAGTGATGTGCCGCAACACCCGCCCGGATACGCTGGATGCGGTGCTGGCCAAGCTGCGCGAAGCCGGTGCCGATATCGAAGTGGGTGAAGACTGGATCAGCCTGGACATGCACGGTAAACGCCCGAAAGCGGTCACCGTGCGCACCGCGCCGCACCCGGGCTTCCCGACCGACATGCAGGCCCAGTTCAGCCTGTTGAACCTGGTGGCGGAAGGCACCGGCGTTATCACCGAGACCATCTTCGAAAACCGCTTCATGCACGTGCCGGAATTGATCCGCATGGGCGCACACGCGGAAATCGAGAGCAATACCGTGATCTGCCATGGCGTTGAGCAGCTGTCCGGCGCTCAGGTGATGGCGACCGATCTGCGCGCTTCCGCTAGCCTGGTGATCGCCGGCTGTATCGCCGACGGCGTGACCGTCGTCGATCGCATCTATCACATCGATCGCGGCTATGAGCGTATTGAAGACAAGCTGCGCGCGCTGGGTGCGAACATCGAGCGTGTGAAAGGCGAGTAAGGCATTAGCGCCGGCGCGGCTGCATCGGCAGGATGAAAATCAAAGGGCCGGCTATCAATGCCGGCCCTTTTTTAATTGCTGTCTTCCGGGAATTCACCCACCGTCATTTTCAGCGTAATGCGTTTGCCGTCGCGCAGCACGATGACCGGTATCTCGGTGCCCGGTCTGATCTCTGCTACCTGATCCATGGTTTCCAGCACGGACACCGCCGGTTTGTTATCCACGTTGATGATGATGTCGTTGATCTGGAAACCGGCGCTGCTCGCCGGGCCGTTCGGCGTAATTTCGGTCACGATGATGCCCTGCAGGCGATCGATGCCGGAATTGGAGGAGCGCAGCGGAATGATCTCTTTGCCCTGAATGCCGAAATAGCCACGGATCACGCGGCCGTCGCGGATCAGCTTGTCCATGATTTTGGTGGCCAGCTCGATCGGAATGGCAAAACCGAGACCCTCCGGCGTTTCGCCGTCGGTGATTTTGTCATAGGTCAGGGTATTGATGCCGATCAGCTCACCCAGCGAGTTGACCAGCGCGCCGCCGGAGTTGCCGCGGTTGATTGAGGCGTCGGTCTGCAGGAACGTCTGGCGGCCGGTGGTGCTCATACTGATGCGCCCGGTAGCGCTGAGAATGCCCTGAGTCACGGTTTGCCCCAGGTTATACGGGTTGCCGATTGCCAGCACCACGTCGCCGACGTGGGCAACGCGATTTTTATTGGTCGGGATCACCGGTAAATTGCCGGGATCGATCTTCAGCACCGCCAAATCGGTCAGGCCGTCGGAGCCGACCAACAGCGCTTCGTAGCGGCGGCCATCCTGCAACACCACGGTGATCTGCTGAGCGTCTTTGATCACGTGGCGGTTGGTGATGATATAGCCGCGTTCGTTCATGATCACGCCGGAACCGAGCGACAGCACGTTGGCGGCGCCGTTCAGATTGCGGTTGTAGATGTTCACCACGGCGGGCGCGGCGCGGCGCACCGCCTTGTTGTAGCTCACCGGCGTTTCGTCGCTGGTATTCTCGGTTTTCTCTGCAAACAGGCCGTTGGAAGAGCGCAGCATGGGCAGAGCGACCAACAGCAGGCCGGCAACGATGAGACCGATAACGACAGAACGCAAGAGCTTAGCAAACATGGAGTTTTCGTGGTGTGGTGAACGATGTTCGGAGGATAGCATGAGTTAACCGGGCGCAGTATGTCACCGAGCCCGGTTTTTGCACAAATTAACGCAGCAGCAGATAAATGGTTTCGTTACCGCGCACGATATTGAGCGCCATCACCGGTGGCTTGGCCTCCAGCACTTTGCGCAGCGTAGTGATGTTGTCCACGCGCTGACGGTTGACGCCGATGATCACGTCGCCTTTCTGCAGGCCGATCTGCGCCGCCGTTGACCCTTTATCCACGTTCTCCACCTTCACACCCTTGTCACCGCTCGGCAACGCGCCGTTACTGAGGGAGACGCCCTGCAGCGCTGGCGACAGCGTTTCGGCATTGGTCGAGGCGCTCTCGCTGTTGTCCAGCGTGACCGAGACTTCCTGCGGTTTGCCATCGCGCAGCAGGCCCACCTTGAGGGTTTTGCCCGGCGCGGTGGTGCCCACCTTGGCGCGCAGTTCGGCGAAGCTGCTCACCGGTTTACCGTCGACGGAGACCAGGATATCCCCAGCCTTGATGCCCGCCTTGGCGGCGGCGGATTTCGGCAGCACTTCGCTGACGAAGGCGCCGCGCTGCGCGTCGGTGTTGAAGGCTTTGGCCATATCCGGGGTCATTTCGCTGCCCTTGATGCCCAGCAGGCCGCGTTTCACTTCGCCGAATTCAATCAGCTGCTGGCTCAGGTTCTGCGCCATATTGCTCGGAATAGCGAAGCCGATGCCGACGTTGCCGCCGCTCGGCGCCAAAATGGCGGTATTGATGCCGATCAGCTCACCATTCAGATTAACCAGCGCGCCGCCGGAGTTACCGCGGTTGATCGAGGCGTCGGTCTGAATGAAGTTTTCCAGCCCTTCCAGATTCAGGCCGGAACGCCCCAACGCCGAGATAATGCCGGAGGTAGCGGTTTGGCCCAGGCCGAACGGGTTGCCGACCGCGACGGCAAAGTCGCCGACGCGCAGCTGATCGGAGTCGGCCATCTTGATGGCGGTCAGGTTTTTGGTGTCGCTGAGCTGCAGCAAGGCGATATCGGATTGCTCATCGCGGCCAACCAGCTTGGCGTCCAGCTCGCGCCCGTCGTTCAACTGCACGCGAATTTTATCGGCGTTGTTGATGACGTGGTTGTTGGTCAGCACGTAGCCTTTGGCGGCATCGATGATCACGCCGGAACCCAGCCCCTCAAACGGGCGGGAGCTCTGCTGTTGGCCGGGGAAGTTAGGGCCGAAGAAGCGTCTGAACTCTTCCGGCAGCTGTTGACGCTGCACCTGAGTGCCGGCGACATGCACGCTCACTACGGCCGGCAAGACTTTTTCCAGCATCGGCGCCAGGCTCGGCAGCGGCTGCCCCTGAACGGCGACGGGCAGGGCCGCGTTGGCCACCGGTACGGAGCTGAGCGTCAGGCCGAGGCTCATTGCCAATGCACTAAGAATTAACGACTTTTTCTTCATTGATTATAACTCTCTCAATACCTGCCGATGAAAATTTGATGATAAGGCAATCACCTTGTCATAGTGAAGGGTAAGACCGTGAATTTGCGTGCAAAGTTCAGTAAAGGTAATGCGAGGGAAGGTCAAGACGGTAAACGCGAGGAAGCCCGCGGGTGGCCCCGCGGGCGAAGGGGATCAGTCGCGGCGCGCGCTTTGCCCGCGCAGCAGGCCGGAGGCGCCTTCCGAATAGTCGCGCGGCATTTCCACCGGCGCTTGATCGTTGTCTGCTTCCGCTTCGGTCAGGCGATAGCGGAACGGATTTTCCTGCATCGGCAGATCCGGCAGCAGGTTGTTCGAGCTTTTCGCCATGTGCTGATACAGCTGACGATAATCGCGCGCCATGTTGTCCAGCAGCTCGGCGCTGCGGGCAAAGTGGCCGACCAGCTCCTGACGGTACTCTTCCAGCTCGGTTTTGCTCTTGTCCAGCTCGTTCTGCAGGACTTGTTGTTGACGTAATTTACGGTTGCCAAAACGCATCGCCACCGCACCAATCACGATACCGACGACCAAACCAATCAGCGCATACTCCCAGGTCATGATGACTCCTATTTTGACTTCGTTGTTCCGCAGGGATTTTTCACTTAATAATATCCACTATAACCGTTAACCTTGTCCGAGTGGAATCCTGATGCGCTTCCACCTAATTTTTACAGGGTTTTCAGCGGCGCCCGCAGCGGGTATTTGTGGCGATAACGGTGCGAATCGGCATCAACTTGCCGCCAACGTTGGCTAAATAATTTCTAAGCGTTCTTAGGGAACATCGAACAGATGCAGGCACTATCACCGTTATCTCGCTACCAGCAGGCGCTGGATGCGGGTGAATATCAGGCCGATGAGGTTCAACGCCGGGCCGTGACTCAACTGGATCGCATTTATCAGGCTCTGCTGCAAAAGCCGGCGGCGAGCGCGCCTGCCGGCGGGCTGCGCGGCAAGCTCAGCCGCTTGCTGGGCAAGGGCGGCGACACGGCGCCACAGCGCCCGGTGCAGGGGCTGTATATGTGGGGCGGCGTCGGGCGCGGCAAAACCTGGTTGATGGATATGTTCTTCCACAGTTTGCCGGGCGATCGCAAAATGCGTCTGCACTTTCACCGCTTCATGCTGCGGGTGCATGAAGAGCTGACCGAGTTGCAGGGGCGGGAAAACCCGCTGGAAATCGTCGCCGACGGCTTTAAGGCCGAGACCGACGTGCTGTGCTTCGACGAATTCTTCGTGTCCGACATCACCGACGCCATGCTGCTGGCCACGCTGCTGCAGGCGCTGTTCGCGCGCGGCATCACGCTGGTGGCCACGTCGAACATCCCGCCGGACGATCTGTACCGCAACGGTCTGCAGCGGGCGCGTTTCCTGCCGGCCATCGATCTGATCAACGAGTACTGCGACGTGATGAACGTCGACGCCGGCATCGACTATCGTCTGCGTACCCTGACCCAGGCGCACCTCTACCTGACGCCGCTGAGCGACCAGACGCGCGAGACGCTGGATCGGATGTTCGTCAAGCTGGCGGGCAAGGCGGGGGAGGACGCGCCGGTGCTGCAGATCAACCATCGGCCGCTGCAGGCGATCCGTTCGGTGGACGGCGTGCTGGCGGTGGATTTCCACACGTTGTGCGAAGAGGCGCGCAGCCAACTAGACTACATCGCGCTGTCGCGGCTGTATCACAGCGTGATCCTGTATAATGTGCGGGTGATGGGGCCGCTGAAAGAGAATACCGCGCGCCGTTTCCTGGCGTTGGTGGACGAATTCTACGAACGGCACATCAAGCTGGTGATCGGCGCCGAAGCGTCGATGTTCGAGATCTATCAGGGGGTGCAGCTGAAATTTGAATTCCAGCGCTGCCTGTCGCGCCTGCAGGAAATGCAGAGCGAAGAGTACCTCAAGCTGCCGCATCTGCCCTGAATCTGCCGGGCTTGCCGCCGCCATATCGCCGGTTGTCCGCCGCCGGCGATAAATTTATTTTCCATTCAAAAACCGTTCGATCTTTGTGAGCGACTTCTCTATAATCTTGCGACCCCACGTTACAACAAAGTTTTTTTTCCCAAAAACTTTATAGTGCCGGCAATGGCTATTCGAAGGGGTAGGTTTGCTGGACTTGTATGGTCGTGTGAGCCTCAACTGTTTTCGAGCGTTTGGGTGTTCACCAACGTGTAACTAATTATTGGGTAAGCTTTCTAATGAAAACTTTTACAGCTAAACCAGAAACCGTAAAACGCGACTGGTACGTTGTTGATGCAGATGGTAAAACTTTAGGCCGTCTCGCTACTGAACTGGCTCGTCGCCTGCGCGGCAAGCATAAAGCGGAATACACCCCGCACGTGGATACCGGTGATTACATCATCGTTCTGAACGCTGACAAAGTTGCTGTAACCGGCAACAAGCGTACAGACAAAGTGTACTACCACCACACCGGCCACATCGGTGGTATCAAGCAAGCGACCTTTGAAGAGATGATTGCCCGCCGTCCTGAGCGCGTGATTGAAATCGCGGTTAAAGGCATGCTGCCAAAGGGCCCGCTGGGTCGTGCTATGTTCCGTAAACTGAAAGTTTACGCGGGCACCGAGCACAATCACGCGGCACAGCAACCGCAAGTTCTGGACATTTAATCGGGATTAATGGCAATGGCTGAAAATCAATACTACGGCACTGGTCGCCGCAAAAGCTCCGCCGCTCGCGTCTTCATCAAGCCGGGCAACGGTAACATCGTTATCAACCAGCGCAGCCTGGAACAGTACTTCGGTCGCGAAACTGCCCGCATGGTAGTTCGTCAGCCGCTGGAACTGGTCGACATGGTTGGCAAACTGGATCTGTACATCACCGTTAAAGGTGGTGGTATCTCCGGTCAAGCTGGCGCTATCCGTCACGGTATCACCCGTGCGCTGATGGAGTACGATGAGACTCTGCGTTCTGAACTGCGTAAAGCTGGCTTCGTCACCCGTGACGCTCGTCAGGTTGAACGTAAGAAAGTCGGTCTGCGTAAAGCACGTCGTCGTCCGCAGTTCTCCAAGCGTTAATTTTCGCTGCTTCGGCAGTGCGATTTACGCAAAAAACCCGGTGCTTCACCGGGTTTTTTTATGCCTGAAATCCGCCGTCCCCGACTAAAATCTGTGGCATATCAGACAATTCAACATGAATTCGCCGCACTGCCCCCACAAAACAAGCAAAATCTGGTAAACTATCACCCACTTTTGCGCCTGTTCGCCGTGCAGTTGACCTCCTGGGCCGGTTTTTTATGGGTTCGGGTCGCGCTGCGTGCTGCCGGCCTGCGGCAAGATTATTCAGGATAGCAGCCTGTCAGTTGGCTATTCGCAGTATTTTCTAGATAACTTGGAGGTTTTCATGGCTGTCGCTGCCAACAAACGTTCGGTAATGACGCTGTTCTCTGGCCCGACCGACATTTTTAGCCATCAAGTACGTATCGTACTGGCGGAGAAAGGTGTCAGCGTCGAGATCGAGCAGGTCGAAATGGATAACCTGCCGCAAGATCTGATTGACCTCAACCCTTACCAGACGGTGCCTACGCTGGTCGATCGCGAACTGACCCTGTATGAATCCCGCATCATCATGGAATACCTGGATGAGCGCTTCCCGCACCCGCCGCTGATGCCGGTTTACCCGGTTGCCCGTGGTGAGAGCCGTCTGATGATGCTGCGCATCGAGAAGAACTGGTACTCGCTGATGGACAAGATCGAGAAGAGCAGCGGTCAGGAAGCGGAATCCGCCCGTCGTCAGCTGCGTGAAGAGCTGTTGGCGATCGCGCCTATCTTCGGCCAGACGCCGTATTTCATGAGCGAAGAGTTCAGCCTGGTGGATTGCTACCTGGCACCGCTGTTGTGGCGTCTGCCGCAGCTGGGCATCGAATTGAGCGGCGCCGGCTCTAAAGAGCTGAAAGGCTACATGACCCGCGTCTTCGAACGCGACGCTTTCCTGGCTTCCCTGACCGAAGCCGAGCGTGAAATGCGCCTGCAAACCCGGGGCTAAGCGCGATGGACATGTCTCAGATGACGCCGCGTCGCCCGTATCTGTTGCGGGCGTTCTACGACTGGTTGCTGGATAACCAGCTGACGCCGCACCTGGTGGTCGACGTGACTCGCCCGGATGTTCAGGTGCCGATGGAGTTCGCGCGTGATGGCCAGATCGTGTTGAATATCGCGCCGCGCGCGGTAGGCAACCTGGCGTTGGGCAACGAAGACGTGCAGTTTAACGCACGTTTCGGCGGCGTGCCGCGTCAGGTTTCGGTGCCGATGGCAGCCGTACTGGCGATTTATGCGCGTGAAAACGGCGCCGGCACGATGTTCGAACCGGAAGCCGCCTACGACGAGAGCGAAGGCGTGTTCGAAGGTCTGGACAATGAGACGATCCCGTCGGAAACCCTGATGTCAGTGATCGACGGCGATCGCCCGGATACCGCGGAAGATGACGGCCCGGACGACGAACCGCCGCAGCCGCCGCGCGGTGGCCGCCCGGCGCTGCGTGTGGTGAAATAAGCCCGCGTGAACAAACGAAAAAGCACCCCGTGGGGTGCTTTTTTTTGCCCGGACGAAGCGGATCAGCCTTTCAAGGCGGCAATGCAGGCATCGCGCGGCGCGCTGAGATCGCCTACGCGCACGGTGGACAGCGCGTGGGCTGCACGCTCACGGAAGCTGGTGATGGCGGTGTCGCCTTGCACTTCCGGTGGCGCGGTGCAGATGTCATTGAGCGGCAGACCGTTGCCTTTGTTGAGCGCCTGCAATACCGCCGCCGGGTTGTAGATCAGGGCCGCGGAGAGGGCAGATTTAATGCCGGCGGTAAATCCGGCATTGCCGCCGCCGGCCAGCTTGGGCGCCAGAGCAATCCAGTTGTCGTCCCCCAACCGGATGCTGTTTTCCACGGCGCTGAACTGCCCGGCTTTGCCCAACTGCGCCACGACCGGCCGCGCGCCGCGCGCTTCGATATTGTAACCGACCTCCTGCGAATCCAGCGCCAGGGCTGAGGCGCTGAAACTGACGGCCAGCAGCGCGCCGGCCAACAGGGAAATGGAGCATTTCATGTTCGCTATCCTTATCTCGGTGTCAGGCGCAGCCGCGCCCTGCAATGGTGCTAACTCAATACTATAGCGCGTTGAGGCAGTGAGGAGAGGGGCGGTTGTTACAAAGCGTGGCCGGTTAAAACAAAGGCCCGGCAACGTGCCGGGCCTTTGGCGGTACGGAAGGTTTACACTTCCAGGTAGTTCATGATGCCGTCTGCCGCTTTGCGGCCTTCGGCGATCGCCGTCACCACCAGGTCGGAGCCGCGGACCGCGTCGCCACCGGCGAAGATTTTCGGGTTGCTGGTCTGGAATGCGTTGTCGCTGCCTTCCGGCGCCACGATGCGGCCCTGTTTATCGAGCTGCACGTCGTGCGCCGCCAGCCAGTCCATACGGTGTGGGCGGAAGCCGAACGCCATCACCACCGCGTCGGCGTCGATAACGTGTTCGGAACCCGGTACCTGCTCCGCCGCCTGACGGCCGTTGGCATCCGGTGCGCCCAGCTGAGTGCGCACCATTTTCACCCCGGCCACGCGGCCGGCGCTGTTCAGTTCGATGCTCAGCGGCTGCAGGTTAAACTGGAAGTCCACCCCTTCTTCCCGCGCGTTCTTCACTTCGCGCTTGGAACCCGGCATGTTGGCCTCGTCGCGGCGGTAGGCGCAGACGACCTGCGTCGCGCCCTGACGCACCGAGGTACGCACACAGTCCATGGCGGTATCACCGCCGCCCAGCACCACTACCCGCTTGCCTTCCATGCTGACGTAAGGCTCGTGCTGCTCGGTTTCATAGCCCATCAGCTGCTTGGTGTTGGCGATCAGGAACGGCAGCGCGTCGTACACGCCCTGCGCTTCCTCATTCTCCAGGCCGCCGCGCATCGACTGATAGGTACCGACGCCGAGGAACACCGCATCGTACTCGCTCAGCAAGGTCTCCATGCTGATGTCTTTGCCCACTTCGGTGTTCAGCTGGAACTCGATGCCCATCTCGCTGAAGATGCCGCGGCGTTTGACCATCACTTCCTTTTCCAGCTTGAAAGCCGGGATGCCGAAGGTCAGCAGGCCGCCGATCTCTGGATGACGGTCATACACCACCGCTTTGACGCCGTTGCGGGTCAGCACGTCGGCGCAGGCCAGCCCGGCAGGGCCGGCACCGACGATCGCCACGCGCTTGCCGGTCGGCTGTACGTGAGACATGTCCGGCTTCCAGCCCATTTCGATGGCCTTATCGCTGATGTAGCGCTCGATATTGCCGATGGTGACCGCGCCGAACTCGTCGTTCAGAGTGCAGGAGCCTTCGCACAGGCGATCCTGCGGGCATACGCGGCCGCACACCTCCGGCAGGCTGTTGGTCTGATGCGCCAGGTCCGCCGCTTCCATGATGCGGCCTTCGTTGGCCAGTTTCAGCCAGTTCGGGATGTAGTTGTGCACCGGGCACTTCCACTCGCAATACGGGTTGCCGCAGGACAGACAGCGGTCCGCCTGGGCCTTGGCCTGGGTTTCCGAAAACGGTTCGTAGATCTCGACGAACTCGATTTTGCGGATCTTCAGCGGTTTCTTTGGCGGATCAACACGCTGCAGGTCGATAAATTGATAAACGTTCTGGCTCATTAATGACCTACCTCTTACTGCGCCTGCACCCGCAGCTCGGCTGCGGAGCGGCTACGGTGACCCAACAGCGCTTTGACATCGCTAGACTTCGGTTTGACCAGGGCGAACTTTGGCGCCCACTCCGGCCAGTTGGCCAGGATCTCTTCCGCGCGGGAAGAGCCGGTCGCCTGCACGTGTTCGGTGATCAGGCCGCGCAGGTGCTCCTCATGGATCGCCAGCTGATCGACATCCAGCACTTCCACCAGCTCCGGATTCACGCGCTTGCGGAACTCGCCATCTTCGTCCAACACGTAGGCAAAGCCGCCGGTCATGCCGGCACCGAAGTTGATGCCGGTTTTACCCAGCACACAGACGATGCCGCCGGTCATGTATTCGCAGCCGTTGTCGCCGATGCCTTCCACCACGGTGATGGCGCCGGAGTTGCGCACCGCGAAGCGTTCGCCCGCGCGGCCGGCAGCGAACAGCTTGCCGCCGGTGGCGCCGTACAGGCAGGTGTTGCCGACGATACTGGCTTCATGGCTGCGGAAGGCGGAGCCGATCGGCGGACGCACTGCGATGCTGCCGCCGGCCATGCCTTTGCCGACATAGTCGTTGGCATCGCCGGTCAGGGTCAGCTCGACGCCGCCGGCGTTCCAAACGCCGAAGCTCTGCCCGGCGGTGCCGGAGAAGTGCGCCTTAATAGGATCGGCCGCCATGCCCTGATCGCCGTGCACGTCGGCGATCGCGCCGGACAGCATGGCGCCCACGGAGCGGTCGGTGTTGCGAATGTCGAAGTAGAAGGTTTTACCCTGCTTCGCTTCGATGTACGGCTGCGCCTGCGCCAGCAGCTCTTTGTTCAGCAGGCCCTTGTCGAACGCCGGGTTGCTGCTTTCGGTGCAGTACACCGCTTTGCCCGGATGCGGCGTGGCGGTTTTCAGCAGCGGCGACAGATCCAGCTTGTTCTGCTTGGCGGAGATGCCGTCCAGCTCGGTCAGGAACTCGGTGCGGCCGATCAGATCCACCAGTTGGCTCACGCCCAGTTGGGCCATGATCTCGCGGGTTTCACGCGCGATAAACTGGAAGTAATTCGTCACGCGTTCTGGCAGGCCGTGGTAGTGATCGCGGCGCAGCTTGTCGTCCTGAGTCGCGACGCCGGTCGCGCAGTTGTTGAGGTGGCAGATGCGCAGGTATTTGCAGCCCAGCGCCACCATCGGCCCGGTGCCGAAGCCGAAGCTTTCCGCGCCCAGGATCGCCGCTTTGACGATGTCCACGCCGGTTTTCAGGCCGCCGTCCACCTGCAGGCGGATCTTGTGGCGCAGGCCGTTGGCCACCAGCGCCTGCTGGGTTTCCACCAGGCCCAGTTCCCACGGACAGCCGGCATATTTCACCGAGGACAGCGGGCTGGCGCCGGTGCCGCCGTCGTAACCGGCGATGGTGATGAGATCGGCATAGGCTTTCGCCACGCCGGTGGCGATGGTGCCCACGCCCGGCTCGGACACCAGTTTCACCGAGATCACCGCCTTCGGGTTGACCTGCTTCAGGTCGAAGATCAGCTGCGCCAGATCTTCGATCGAGTAGATGTCGTGGTGCGGCGGCGGGGAGATCAGCGTCACGCCCGGCACTGAATAACGCAATCTGGCGATGTACGGAGTGACTTTGTCGCCCGGTAGCTGGCCGCCTTCGCCCGGCTTGGCGCCTTGCGCGACCTTAATTTGGATCACGTCGGCGTTCACCAGGTAGGCCGGCGTCACGCCGAAGCGGCCGGAGGCCACCTGTTTGATGCGCGACACCTTGTTGGTGCGGTAGCGCGCCGGATCTTCGCCGCCTTCGCCAGAGTTGGAGAAGCCGCCGAGACCGTTCATGGCGATCGCCAGCGACTCGTGCGCTTCCGGGCTCAGTGCGCCGATCGACATCGCCGCGGTGTCGAAGCGTTTGAACAGCGACTCCGCCGGTTCGACCTGATCGACCGGGATCGGTTCACCTTTCGGCGTGATGGCCAGCAGATCGCGCAGCATGGCGATCGGCCGCTCGTTCACCAGCTTGGCGTAGGCCTGATAGTCGCTGTATTCCCCGCTGTGCACCGCTTTTTGCAGCGAGTTCACCACGTCCGGGTTGTAGGCGTGGTATTCGCCGCCGTGCACGAACTTCAGCAGGCCGCCTTGCTCCAGCGGCTTGCGTTTCAGCCAGGCCCGCTTGGAAAGGTTCTGCAGATCCTGCTGGAAATCGCTGAAGCTGGCGCCGCCGATGCGGCTGACCACGCCCTGGAAGCACAGATCCGCCAGATCGCGGTGCAGGCCGACCGCTTCGAACAGCTTGGAGCAGCGGTAAGAGGCGATGGTCGAGATGCCCATTTTGGACATGATTTTGTACAGGCCTTTGTTGATGCCGTTGCGGTAGTTCAGCATCACGTCGCGGTATTTCTTGTCGATCGCCTGGCTGTCCACCAGCTTGGCCAGGGTTTCATAGGCCAGGTACGGGTAGATGGCGGTCGCGCCGAAGCCGAGCAGCACGGCGAAGTGGTGCGGATCGCGGGCGCTGGCGGTTTCAACGATCAGGTTGGCGTCGCAGCGCAGGCTTTTCTCCACCAGGCGGGTTTGCACGGCGCCAACGGCCATCGGAGCCGGTACCGGCAGGCGGCCGGGCGCGATGGCGCGGTCGGACAGCACCAACAGCACTGCGCCTTCGCGCACCTTACGTTCCGCTTCGTCGCACAGGGCGCGAATGGTCTGCTCCAGATCCTGCTGCTGCGGATCGAAGGTCAGATCGAGGGTCTCGGCGCGATAGTATTCGCCTTCCAGCGTGGTGAGCTGTTTGAAATCGGAGTACAGCAGGATCGGCGATTTGAAGCTCAGACGGTGCGCCTGGCCTTCGGCTTCGCAGAACACGTTCATTTCACGGCCGATGCTGGTGGCCAGCGACATGACGTGCGCTTCGCGCAGCGGATCGATCGGCGGGTTGGTGACCTGCGCGAACTGCTGGCGGAAGTAGTCGTAAACGATGCGCGGCCGGCTGGAGAGCACGGCGAACGGGGTATCGTCGCCCATCGAACCGGTGGCTTCCTGGCCAATCTCGCCCAGCACGCGGATCACCTGATCCAGCTCTTCGCTGCTGTAGCCGAACTGTTTCTGGTAGGTTTCGAGCTGCGCGTCGTCGAGCTCGCGGCTGCCGACCTGATCGTCCGGCAGATCTTCGAACGGCACCAGGCGTTTGACGTTTTTCTCCATCCACTCTTTATACGGGTGGCGGCTTTTCAGATCGTTGTCGGTTTCCGCTGAGTGCAGGATACGGCCGCTGCGGGTGTCGATCACCATCAGCTCGCCGGGGCCGACGCGGCCTTTTTCCACCACTTCATCCGGCTGGTAATCCCAGATGCCGACTTCGGAGGCGCAGGTGATCAGCTTGTCTTTGGTGATCACGTAGCGCGCCGGGCGCAGGCCGTTGCGATCGAGGTTACAGGCGGCGTAGCGGCCGTCGGACATCACGATGCCGGCCGGGCCGTCCCACGGCTCCATGTGCATCGAGTTGAAGTCGAAGAAGGCGCGCAGATCGCCGTCCATGTCCGGGTTGTTTTGCCAGGCCGGCGGCACCAGCAGGCGCATGGCGCGGATGAGATCCATCCCGCCCGCCAGCAGCAGCTCCAGCATGTTGTCCAGCGAACTGGAGTCGGAGCCGGTTTCGTTGACGAACGGCGCGGCGGCCTGCAGATCCGGGATCAGTGGCGTTTGGAATTTGTAGGTACGGGCACGCGCCCATTGGCGGTTGCCGGTGATGGTATTGATTTCGCCGTTGTGCGCCAGGTAGCGGAACGGCTGCGCCAGCGGCCAGCGCGGCACGGTGTTGGTGGAGAAGCGCTGGTGGAACAGGCAAATGGCCGACTCCAGGCGCAGGTCCGCCAGATCGAGATAGAAGCGCGGCAGATCCGCAGGCATGCACAGGCCTTTATAGATCGTCACCAGGTTGGAGAAGCTGCAGACGTAGAAGCTGTTGTCCTGCACGCGTTTCTCGATGCGGCGACGCGCCACGAACAGGCGGCGCTCCATATCGCGCGGGCGCCAGCCGGCCGGGGCATTAACGAAGATTTGCTCGATGCGCGGCAGGGAGGAGAGGGCGATTTCACCCAGCACGTCCGGGTTAGTCGGCACTTCACGCCAGCCGACGATCGACAGCGTTTCGTTTTGCAGCTCTTCTTCCACGATGCGGCGGCTGAGGCGCGCTTCCTCTTCATTCTGGCTGAGGAACATCATGCCGACGGCGTAGTTCTTGGCCAAACGCCAGCCGCGCTCTTCCGCCACCATGCGGAAGAAGCGATCGGGTTTTTGCAGCAACAGGCCGCAGCCGTCGCCGGTCTTGCCGTCGGCCAGGATCGCGCCGCGGTGCTGCATGCGGGCCAGCGCGTGAATGGCGGTGCGCACCACCTTGTGGCTAGGTTCGCCTTCTATGTGGGCGATCAGGCCGAAACCACAGTTGTCCCTCTCTTGGGATTTATCGTACAACATATCGTGAACCTCCCCAGGCTCTGCGTGACTCTCACAACCTACTGCGAGGGGGCTTCCCAATTTCAGGCAGAAGTCCAATCAGCAAGTTAACCCCGCCAATCTGCTTTTCCGCCCTCCATCAATGGCCTCTCGTGACGGTCTCACAAGTGGTATAGGACTTGTTTTAAGAGGGAGTCTTCAATTACTGCATAAATATGACGAGACGTTTGCCCGTCCAGAAAGCTTCCAGCGGACTTCCAACTTAGCGAGAAAGAATTCGCAGGTCAAATGTGGGCTTAAGATAGATTCTTATCGAATTAATGATGTTTATTTATTTGATAAATAAGTAATTTAATGCATTTTTGCACTGTCGTGGGGCAACACCGATCCCCGCAGAAGTGTGAGCTGTCTCACTATAGTGCAACCCCTTAATCTCTGCACCATGCTAGTGCGGGGGTTAATGCCAGAATTTTATTCTATAAGATATTGCTTGGCTGATGTTTATGACTATTTTTCACCGTGTTGTCATATTGCCGTTAACGGTTGCGTGACGATTAGAATAATTCATCAGAATTATAGTGAATTGATTTGCGTTTATGATGAATAGTTATGCCTGGCGGCGCCTTGCGGGGAAAGCGTTGATCTCTGTCATCGCGGGAAAAGCCGTTTCTTATTAGCATCGCGGCTTTGAACACAGAGAATCACCAAGATTATGCAGTTGCCGCAATTAGTCAATATGTTTGGCGCAGATCTCCAGCGCCGCTATGGCGAAAAGATCCATAAACTCACGCTGCACGGCGGATTCAGCTGCCCTAACCGCGACGGCACGTTGGGGCGCGGCGGCTGTACGTTCTGCAATGTCGCCTCGTTCGCCGATGAAGCGATGCAGCGCCAGAGCATCGACGAACAGCTGGCGCAGCAGGCCGCGCGGGTCGATCGGGCGCGGCGCTATCTGGCCTATTTCCAGGCCTATACCAGCACCTATGCGCAGATCGAACGGCTGGCGTCGATGTATCGGCAGGCGTTGGCGCAGAGCGCCATGGTCGGCCTGTGCGTCGGCACCCGGCCGGACTGCGTGCCGCCCGCCGCGCTGGATCTGCTGGCGGGATACCGCGAGCAAGGCTATGAAGTGTGGCTGGAGCTGGGGCTGCAGACGGCGCACGATAAAACGCTGAAGCGCATCAATCGCGGCCATGATTTTCGCTGTTATCAGCAGACGGCGCGGCTGGCCCGGCAACGCGGGCTGAAGGTGTGCTGCCATCTGATCGTCGGGCTGCCGGGAGAAACTCAGCGCGATCATCTGCTCACGCTGCAGCGGGTGGTGGAGACTGGCGTGGATGGCATCAAACTGCATCCGCTGCACGTCGTGACCGGCAGTACCCTGGCACGAGCGTGGCGCGCCGGGCGCTTGTTCGAACTGGCGTTGGAGGACTACGCCGTCAGCGCCGGGGAGATGATCCGCCACACGCCGGGCGAGGTGGTGTATCACCGTCTTTCCGCCAGCGCCCGTCGGCCGACGCTGCTGGCGCCGCTGTGGTGCGAAAACCGCTGGAGTGGCATGCAGGCGGTCGGTGCTTATCTGCAACAGCGCGGTGGGCAGGGCAGCGCGCTGGATGAAAAGTGGCGCTACCGCCCTGGAATGCCGTTCTGAAGTGCAATCTTTGCCACACTTCGGCGTTTGCCGCCTTATCTCACCGCGGTTTTACGGTATGATTCAAAAGATTGTGTCTGATGGGAGCCGCTATGAAGCAAATCCGGGTGTTGGCCCAGTACTACGTTGATTTAATGGTGAAACTGGGGTTGGTACGCTTCTCGCTGCTGCTGGCCTCGGCGCTGGTGGTGCTGGCGATGGTGGTGCAGATGGCGGTGACCATGCTGCTGCGCGGCGAAGTGGAAAGCATCGACGTGGTGCGTTCGATCTTCTTCGGCCTGTTGATCACCCCGTGGGCGGTCTATTTTCTCTCGGTGGTGGTGGAACAGTTGGAAGAGTCGCGCCAACGGCTGGCGCGGCTGGTGGACAAGCTCGAAGAGATGCGCCACCGCGATCTGGAGCTCAATCAGCAGCTCAAAGACAATATCAGCCAGCTGAATCAGGAGATTGCCGACCGTATCAAGGCGGAAGAAGAGCGCCTGCAGGTGATGGAAAAGCTGACCGAAGAGATGGAACAGCGCGAGCTGGCGCAGATTGAGCTGGGCCAGCAATCGGCGCTGTTGCGTTCCTTCCTCGATGCCTCGCCGGATCTGGTCTACTACCGCAACGAAGACAAAGAGTTCTCCGGCTGCAACCGCGCGATGGAGCTGCTGACCGGCAAAAGCGAGAAGCAGCTGATCGGCCTGACGCCGTTCGACGTCTACGGCCAGGAGATCGCCGAAAAGGTCATTGAGACCGACGAGAAGGTGTTCCGCCACAACGTCTCGCTGACCTACGAACAGTGGCTGGTGTATCCCGACGGCCGCAAAGCCTGTTTCGAGCTGCGCAAGGTCCCGTTTTACGACCGGGTGGGCAAACGCCACGGGCTGATGGGTTTCGGCCGCGATATTACCGAACGTAAGCGCTACCAGGACGCGCTGGAGAACGCCAGCAGGGAGAAGACCACCTTTATCTCCACCATCAGCCACGAGCTGCGTACGCCGCTTAACGGCATCGTCGGCCTGAGCCGCATCCTGCTCGATACCGAGCTGAATGACGAGCAACTGAAATACCTGAAGACCATCCACGTCAGCGCCATCACCCTCGGCAATATCTTCAACGACATTATCGAAATGGATAAGCTCGAGCGGCGCAAGGTGCAGCTCGACAACCAGCCGGTGGACTTCACCGGTTTCCTGGCAGATCTGGAGAACCTCTCCGGCCTGCTGGCGCAGCCGAAAGGGCTGCAGTTCATCATGGATCCGCAGACGCCGCTGCCGCAGCAGATCGTGACCGACGGCACGCGCCTGCGGCAGATCTTGTGGAACCTGATCGGCAACGCGGTGAAATTTACCCAGCAGGGGAAAATCGTGGTGCGCGTGCGGCGCGAGGCGCAGGAGAAGTTGGTGTTCGAGGTGGAAGATTCGGGCATGGGCATCCCGCAGGACGAGCAGGACAAGATCTTCGCCATGTATTACCAGGTGAAAGATCAGCGCGGCGGCCGTCCGGCCACCGGCACCGGTATCGGGCTGGCGGTCTCCAAGCGGTTGGCGCAGAGCATGGGGGGTGACATCACCGTGCGCAGCGAACAGGGGCACGGTTCTTGCTTCACTCTGACCATCCAGGCGCCGGCGGTGCAGGAAGCCGTCAGCGAGGTATCGGAGGAAGAGGAGCTGCCGTTGCCGGCGCTGCACATCCTGCTGGTGGAGGATATCGAACTGAACGTGATCGTGGCGCGATCGGTGCTGGAGAAATTGGGCAACAGCGTCGATGTGGCGATGAACGGCCACGATGCGCTGGCGATGTTCGACCCGGACGAGTTCGATCTGGTACTGCTGGACATCCAACTGCCGGACATGACCGGGCTGGATATCGCCCGGGCGCTGCGCGAACGCTATGCCGGGCAGGCGCTGCCGCCGCTGGTGGCTTTGACCGCCAACGTGCTGAAAGACAAAAAAGAGTATCTCGAGGCGGGCATGGACGATGTGCTGAGCAAGCCGTTGTCGGTGCCGGCGCTGACCCAGGTCATCAAACACTATTGGGATCATCAACCTTCTCACACTTCAAAGAAAACGGAGCACAAGGCGATGCAGATTAATGAGTCGTTACTCGATACCGCGATGCTGGAACAGTACATGGATCTGGTTGGCCCGCAGCTGATCCACCAAAGCCTGGAGATGTTCGAACAGATGATGCCGGGCTACCTGGCGGTGCTGGACTCCAACATGACGGCGCGCGATCAGAAAGGCATCACCGAGGAAGGGCACAAGATCAAGGGCGCCGCCGGTTCGGTCGGTCTGCGCCATCTGCAGCAGCTGGCGCAGCAGATTCAAACGCCGACGCTGCCGGCCTGGTGGGATAACGTGCAGGATTGGGTGGATGAGTTGAAGCAAGAGTGGCGCAACGATGTGCAGGTACTGCGGGCTTGGGTTGAGAACGCTGAAAAAAAATGACCCCGACCTAAGCCGGGGTGCGCGAATATTGCGCCAACACCAGGGAAATTGTGAACCTGCGTATTGGTTTCAGTGTTCTGGTCGAGCAGGTTGTTGCGAATTCCTAAACATCATACAGCCAACAACATAGCAAATGTAAGCGCTCTTGTTAGAAGATTCATTAAAATGTGTGATGTAGATTAGTGTTTGTCAACTCAGAGCACGAACCAGTTGACAGCAGCGACAGGAGTAAGAGTGATGAAAAAGGTGGGTGTAGTCCTCAGCGGCAGCGGCGTTTATGACGGTACGGAGATCCATGAAGCGGTGCTGACGCTGCTGGCGTTGGACCGTGCCGGCGCCCAGGCGGTGTGCTTTGCGCCTGATAAACCACAATGCCATGTTATTAATCACTTATCGGGTGAGGAGATGGCGGAGTCGCGCAATGTCCTGATTGAATCGGCGCGCATTGCCCGCGGGGCCGTGCAGCCGCTGGCGCTGGCGGAAGCCGCCCAGTTGGATGCGCTGATCGTGCCCGGTGGCTTTGGCGCCGCCAAGAATCTTAGCAATTTCGCCGAAGCCGGCGCGGAATGTTGGGTCGATGAAGATTTGGCGCGTCTGACGCGCGAGATGCATAAGGCCAACAAACCAATTGGCCTGATGTGCATCGCGCCGGCGCTGTTGCCGAAACTGCTGGATCAACAAGCGCGGCTCACCATTGGCAACGATCCGGACCTAGGGGAAGTGATTGACGCCATGGGCGGCGAGCCGGTGATTTGTCCGGTGGACGACATCGTGGTGGACAGCGAGCACAAGATCGTGACTACGCCAGCCTATATGCTGGCGCCGTCGATCGCGCAGGCGGCCCTCGGCATCGATAAGCTGGTGGCGCGGGTGCTGGAACTGGCTGAATGAGAAAATCGCTCGGCGGATGGCGGCGGCTGCGCCCGTGGTATTGGCTGAAGCGCGGCGTCATCGCGATTATCGGCCTGTGGGTGTTGGGCATTGTGCTCTTTGCCTTCCTGCCGGTGCCGTTTTCCGCCGTGATGGTGGAGAGGAAAGTCAGCGCCTGGCTGAGCGGCGACTTCGGCTACGTCGCCCATTCGGACTGGGTGTCGATGGACGATATCTCGCCGCAAATGGCGCTGGCGGTGATGGCGGCGGAGGATCAGAAGTTTCCAGACCATTGGGGCTTCGATGTGGCGGCCATTGAAAAGGCGCTCAGCCACAACGAGAAGCGCCCGACGCGCATCCGCGGCGCGTCCACGCTGTCGCAGCAGACCGCTAAAAACCTGTTTCTGTGGGATGGCCGCAGCTGGCTGCGCAAAGGGCTGGAGGCCGGGTTGACGTCGGGCATCGAGCTGGTGTGGACCAAGCGACGTATTCTGACGGTGTATCTGAACATCGTCGAGTTCGGCGACGGGGTGTTCGGCGTGGAAGAGGCTTCACAGCGCTTTTTCCATAAGCCGGCCAAACGTCTGAGCGCGGCCGAAGCGGCGCTGCTGGCGGCGGTATTGCCGAATCCGCATCGCTTCAGGGCCGATGCGCCGTCCGGCTATGTGGTGCAGCGTCAACAATGGATTATGCGCCAAATGCGGCAACTGGGCGGGGAAGCGTTTTTACGCGAGAACAAGCTGGATTAAACGGGCGGGAGCGGCACGGTGCCGCTCCCGCCAAGCGGTTTATTTCACATAGGTAAAGGCGGTCGTGACGTGCTTCACGCCGCTGACCTGGCTAGCAATCTGCGCCGCTGACTGCCCTTCCTGCTGCGTGACCAGGCCCAGCAAGAACACTTCGCCGTTTTCGGTAGTAACCTTCACGTTGGACGATTTCACCGTATCGCTGGTGAGCAGCTGCGAACGCACCTTGGTGGTGATCCAGGTGTCGGAGGACGCGGTGCTCAGGCTGACTGGCGTGCCCTGACGGATCTCGTTATACACTTCGGTCGTGCCTTCCACGCCCATGGCGATCTGCTTGGCGCGCGCGGTGAGATCGGCGTTAGGCGACTGGCCGGTCAACAGCACCTTGCCCTGATAGGCGGTGGCGACCACCCGGGCATCTTTCTTCAACTGCTGGTCTTTGCTCAGGGCGCTTTCGACCCTGGCTTCCAGCGTGCCGTCATCCACCTGGGTCCCGACGCTGCGCGGGTCGGTGGCGGTTTTGGTCGCGACGGCCGCACTGCCGACGACGACGCCGGCGATACAGCCTTGCAACAGCAGGGCGCTGGACAGCACTGCAAATGTGGCTTTTAGCTTCATCTCAGTTCCTTAATCGTCCTGGTGGGGGAATAACGTATTGTCTATCAGGTCGCACAGGCAGTTTACGGTCAGCATATGCATTTCCTGAATGCGCGAGCTGCGGTGCGACGGGATGCGGATCTCGACATCCTGCTGGCCGAGCAACCCGGCCAGTTCGCCACCGTCGTAGCCGGTGAGCGCGACGATGGTCATATCGCGGGTCACGGCCGCCTCGACCGCTTTCACAATATCACGGCTGTTGCCGCGGGTGGAAATCGCCAGCAGCACGTCACCGGTGTGCCCAAGTGCGCGCACCTGCTTGGCGTACACTTCGTCGTGCAACCGATCGTTGCTGATCGCCGTCAGCACCACGTTGTCGGCGTTGAGGGCGATGGCTGGCAGGCTGGGGCGCTCGGTTTCAAAACGGTTGATCATGCTGGCGGCGAAGTGCTGCGCGTTGGCCGCCGAGGTGCCGTTGCCGCAGCACAGGATTTTGTTGCCGTTGAGTAAGGATTGAACCAGCGTCATCGCAGCGCGGGAAATGGCGTCCGGCAGTGCTTCCGCCGCCGCGATCTGGGTTTGGATGCTTTCGGTAAAACAGACTTTAATTCTATCCAGCACGTTGTATTAATCCACTAAGTCAAAGGGCCGGTCTGCGCCGCAAAACCCCAATTAATCCGCATTGAAGGCGTTGGGTATCCATTCTAACTGGCTACCGGTAATGGCCAAAACATCAAAACGGCAAGATGATGTGTCAAAACTGGCTCCGCGCCCCGCCAGCCAGACGGCGGCGGCGTGCAGCAACCGCTGTTGTTTGCGAAAGGTGACGCTGGCGGCCGCGCCGCCGAAGGCGTCGTTGCGGCGGTAGCGCACTTCGACGAATACCCAGGTAGTGCCGTCGCGCATGATGAGGTCGAGCTCACCGCCGCGCACCGCGACGTTGGCGGCGCAGAAGGTGAGCCCGGCGTGTTCCAGGTGACGGCGGGCCAGTAACTCGTAGCCCGCCCCGGAGGCGCGTGGGTTCAAGAGACCGGAACGACCGTACCCTGACGGTATTGCAGCCAAGGCAGCTTGCGGTTGATCACGCAGTTCGGCGATGCGCTCAGCGTACCGGTGGTGCCGGAAACCTGGAAACCCGGCAGCTGGCGCATTTCAGCAAAGTGGTTGGCCAATGTCCAGGCATCCATCCCCATTGCATACAGGCGCACCAGCGAGTAATCGTTGCGGAAGCGCGCGCTGGCCTGCTGCAGCAGCTGAGGGTTTGAGCCGGCCAGCAGCGGGATATCGCTGAACTGCAGGCCTTCCATTTCCAGACGGAAGTCCGGGCCGGCGCCGGCCTGGTAGCTGCGCGAGCTGGCGTACATCGCCGGTTTGCCGCGCGAGCTGGTGGCCATGTCGATCATCGGTTTGATCAGCGTCAGTTGGGACTGGGTAGCGACGATATACACCGCGTCGACGCTGCCGCCGGTGGCGGCGGGCACGTCGCTCGGCGGCGCAGGAATGGTCAGCCCGGCGATGGTGACGCTCTGCGGCGCCGGGGCGCTCGACATCGGCGTGCCGGTCATGCGGATGCCGCCGCTGTTCACCATCTGGCGCAGCTCGCCGGCAGAGCCGATGTCCTGACGCAGCACGGTTTGCCCGCCTTGTTTCTGCCATTCCTGGTTAAAGGCCTTGGCGACGCGATCGCCGAAGGCGCCGCGCGGTACCAGCAGCAGCGGTTGACGCTTCTGCTGTTCCCAGATGTGGCGGGCGGCGTCGCGCGCTTCATCTTCCGGCGACAGGGCGAAGTAACAGATGTTCAGGTTGTCCTTCGGCGTTTCCGGCTGGTTGAGCGCCAGCACGTTCAGCGTGGTGGTGCTGGCGGACAGCTGATCGACGTTCTCTTTGAGCAGCGGCCCGACCACCAGAGTAGCGCCATCCTGCTGCGCCTGGCTCAGCAAGGCGGCCAGCGGCTGGCTGGTGGTGTCGTACACTTTGACCTGCGCATTAGCGGCCTGCAGCGGCGTTATCGGCGCGCTGGACGGTGCAGCGGGTTGCGCGGCGGTCACGGCCGGCTGGCTCTCTTGCGCCGAAGGGCTGACGGCGCCGTTGGCGTTGATGTCACCCGCTGCGGCCTGATCGGCCGGCGCCGTTTGGGCCGGTGCGCTGGCAGGTTGCGCGGCTTGAGGTTGCGGCGCCGGCATGGAACCGCCGTTTTTCGCCGCTTCGAAGCCTTGCTGGATGGCGTCGGCGAACACTTTCGCCTGGCCGTTCAACGGCAGCAGCAGGGCGATTTTCGAGGTGGAGGCCTGAGTGAAGTTCAGCACCTGGTTCAGGCGAGCCGGCAGCGTTTTGGCTGCCGGGTTCTTCGGATAACGGTTCTGCCAATCTTTGATGCCGGCCTTCAGCAGATCGGGATCCTGCTTGTTGTCCTGATAGACGCGCAGCAGATCCAGCCAGCCTTGCAGCACGTTCTCGTCGGCGTTGATCACCAGGCTGTTCATCTCCTGCGGCGTCAGCTGCAGCAGGGCCTGCCAGGTTTGATCCAGATTGTCCTGGTGCGGTTTGCCGGTCAGCAACGGCTCCTGAGCGATATAGGCGCGGATCAATGGCAGCGACGCTTTGCCTTGATTGGCGGCGATCTGCGCCTGGTAGTAGCGCACCTTCTGATTTGGCGACAGCGCACCGCTGTCCAGGTGGCCCAGCGTGCTGCGGGCGCTGACGTAGCTCTTGTTGGCGATCTGCAGTTCGGCGGTCAGCAACTGGCGCTCAGTCTGCTGTGCGCCGCTGAGGTTTTTCGGCAACTGATTCAACTGGTCGCCGGCCTGCGGCAGTTTTCCTTCGCGCAGCAAGGCGCGAATAGCAAGTAATTGCCAGTCAGCCTTGTTATCATCGCTGCTTTGCTGCAACTGCTGCAGGTAGTAATCGGAGCTGGCGCTCGCTTCGTCCTGTATATTGGCGGGCGGCGTTTGCGGGGCCCGACTTGGACAGCCTGCCAGGAAAAGGGCGGCCGCGATGACTGCGGTAAGTCGGACAGGCTTGGAACGCCCTGCTTTGGTACGAACGAATGTTGAGGAAAGCATACTGTATCCAGTGATGTTTTTTTCAAGATGCTCAATATTAAATCGGCAACCCGGATGAAACAATGAATCAACACCAACAATCAGTCATTTCTGCATCAACGCTGTATGTGGTGCCCACCCCCATCGGCAATCTGGGCGATATTACCCACCGTGCGTTAGAGGTACTGAAAAGCGTTGATCTGATCGCGGCGGAAGACACGCGCCATACCGGATTGCTGTTGCAACACTTCGCGATCAACGCGCGTCTGTTCGCGCTGCATGACCACAACGAACAGCAAAAGGCCGATCAGCTGCTGGCGAAACTGCAGGAAGGCCAGAGCATCGCGCTGGTGTCCGACGCCGGCACGCCGCTGATCAACGATCCCGGTTATCACCTGGTGCGCCGCTGCCGCGAGGCCGGCATTCGCGTGGTGCCGCTGCCGGGCGCCTGCGCCGCCACCACCGCGCTGTGCGCTGCGGGTGTCGCTTCCGACCGCTTCTGCTACGAAGGCTTCCTGCCGGCGAAAACCAAGGGGCGCAAGGATACGCTGATGGCGCTGGCGGAGGAACCGCGCACGCTGATTTTCTACGAATCCACTCACCGTCTGCTGGAAAGTCTGCAGGACATGGTCACCGTTTGGGGCCCGCAGCGTTATGTCGTGCTGGCGCGCGAGCTGACCAAAACCTGGGAATCTATCCACGGCGCGCCGGTGGGCGAGCTGCTGGCGTGGGTGCAGGAAGATGAAGTGCGCCGCCGCGGTGAGATGGTGCTGATCGTCGAAGGCCACAAGGCGCAGGAGGATGCGCTGCCGCTCGAGGCGCTGCGCACGCTGGCGCTGCTGCAAAAAGAGCTGCCGCTGAAAAAGGCGGCGGCGCTGGCGGCGGAAATCCACGGCGTGAAGAAAAATGCGCTGTATAAGCACGCGCTGGAGCAACAACAGCCGTAAAGCGGTTGACCTGCTGCCGCCGCGACGCTACTATCCGCGCCGGAGTTGACCAGACAGTCGCCGCTTCATTGCCGTCCTCTTCGGGGAGACAGATGGAGGGGAGGAAAGTCCGGGCTCCATAGGGCAGGGTGCCAGGTAACGCCTGGGAGGCGCAAGCCTACGACTAGTGCAACAGAGAGCAAACCGCCGATGGCCCGCGCAAGCGGGATCAGGTAAGGGTGAAAGGGTGCGGTAAGAGCGCACCGCGCGGCTGGCAACAGTTCGTGGCACGGTAAACTCCACCCGGAGCAAGGCCAAATAGGGGTTCACATGGTACGGCCCGTACTGAACCCGGGTAGGCTGCTTGAGCCAGTGAGCGATTGCTGGCCTAGAGGAATGACTGTCCACGACAGAACCCGGCTTACCGGTCAACTCCACTCCTCTTCAAAAACATGGGTTGGTGTGTCCCGCCTGCATTTCACGTTAGAGTGAGATACATTATGGGATACACCAACCGTTGTTCACTTCCTTGTACTCTTCGTCGGAACGGTACGTTCTACCTTTACTTTCGATTATCTGATAAACACTTTTTCAAGTCTTCTTTAGGTTGCCATGATGCTAAGCGAGCTAAGTTCTTAATCACCAGATTAATGTTTTACGTTTCGTTGCTGAAACTTGGTAGGATAGATAGCAATCAGCTAAAATGATTGTGAGAAAAATAAGACGGTTAACTCAAAACGATATTGATATTTTTTTTGCTAGAACTTCAGCAGGAAATTTACGAAGAGGCATACAAGAAAAAATCGGAATCAAGGACGGCAGTAATTTCAGGAAGTAAGGCTATTTCTATCAATGAAGGTTTGCTATTTTCTGAGTTTATTGGGCAGCATCTCGATGAGGGATTTTACAATGGTGCCAGACCATTCTCTGAGGATTATATAACAACATGCCTAAGCTCCCAATTTGATGTTGTTGGAATGGAAAATCAACTTATGGAGGCTTCGATTCAGTATGATTACTTTCCTAAGCTATGACAAGATGCCAGAAAAGCTTTCTTTAGTAAACGTTTTAAAGATTATGGCGATATAGTTGAGTATTTGAAACCTATTCAAAAAAACACTAATGCTTTGCTGACTACGGTTTCTCCTGAAGATGAATTTCAAGTTGGTAAGCAAGTTACTTTAACTGATACGTGGTCTGATTTCGTAAAATATAAATCAAGTTGGACGGATAAAACCCGTCAGATAAATGAAAAGTACTTTGAGGCAATCTCAATAGTTCTATGGAAAGACACCCCTATTGTAGATGTGTCTAAACTAGATATGGACTGACCTCGCCCCGGTAGACGATCCTGCCATATAGTTACTTTTCTTCCTCATCAGGAGCAGACTTTAATACAGGCGTTGTTGTTTTCCCTTTACGTATGCCAAGACTTAATCCTGATGGAAGTTTCTCGAGAGCAATCAATGTCCCACTGTCTACAATGATCCTTTTGTCATCCAAAACTGTATAAGTGGGATACCATCGAAGGGACTCTTGATCCCATTCATATGTTAGCTGTCGTGGTGGATTACCTCTAGTTCTCAACGTTCCAATTAGCTGTTTTGCTTGTGCAGCGGCTTCTGGGAGGGCGTCATGAGCTGCATAGAGAAGCTTCACATTTTTTCCCCTAAACAGGAAAGAAACCTGACAACCGTCTTGATATGAGCTGATGTCGAGCAATGGATTCTTTCTATCAGCTAACTTTGTGAGTAACTTACGAACCCATTCATGAAGTGCTATATAGGTACGTTTGCCAGCTTCAGAAGCAATTGATGTTGTGAATGGATTCCATACTATCGCCAGAAAACTAATGCCGATTCTGATCAGTTCCTGTGTGACTTCCGCTGTGTTATGTGAAAGCTCTGCGTATTTTATTTGTATTGGGGCACTGTCGGTAACCTGTTCTAACCACTTCGAATCAACTTCTCTCGGATCAGTTGCAAATTCAATCCAAGCGCTATCTGGTATCTCTGGAAGTTCCTCGGGGGATGGCTCTAATTTACGAGTGTCGATACCTAATTGATTGAATTCTAAAATATCTCCACCAGCATAAAACCCTAAAATAGCAACAACGAATTTTGAGCCATCTTCATGTACGAAGTTTGCACTTTCAATAGTTTGCCCTTTTGGTCTTCCCGGATCATGGTTATGCAAGAGGATGAAGGGATTTCGATTGATTTTTGCTACAAGCTCAGTAGGATCTGCTGGCACGATGAGTTCACCATCATCACCTCTAGCGTCTGTCCAAAGCACTGCCGGTACAAGTTTTCCATAAAGACCTTTTGAGTGGCGCTCAATGGCGCTGCTTACCCAATCACGAGCACTTTTTGTTTCCAACAGATTAGGCATAAGCAAATTTCCCCGTACATTGCATTTTAATGATTAAGGCGCTAATGGTTATGGTTGTTTGAATTTCAACCATTAACTAGCAAAATGTATGATATTTCAGTTTTCACACGATTGATAAGCAGCCAGTTCTATACCACTCTTTTTTCTTCAAAATGGCAGTGGAAACATTGCCAGCAAGTTCTGGATTGTATGCCATATTCAGGTTCGGCTTCGTAAAATTGTGAACGCATATGAACCGCTTTCCCTAAACCTTCGAAACACTTAGGACAAAAGGCAATATCATCACCTGCTTTCCAATAAACACCTGAATTAAAGGAGAAAGCAGCTTTATCTTTTAACTGTTCTTCAAGTTGCTTATTCTTTTGCTCTGAAGCAAAGAGCAAAGCTTGCGTTGTTATCACTTCCATTTTGGCGCTAGCAAGTTCACTCATCAACTCGACAAGCTCAAGTTTGAGTGTCGCCTTATCAAGATCCTCGCTATCGTTTGCAAGCTTTTTCGCTATCCCTACAGCTTTATCAATGATGCCAACAGCTGCTGCTGTACTAGCTAACACACTAACACTGCTCATTTTTATTCTCCGAAGCATCTAGTCACGAAGTCGCTATTTGTTTTCAAGTTTATCCAGCATATACCCAGCGATGATACCTGCCATTTCAATTGCAGCTTTTGCTTCTGTCTCGGTTATTGAGGGAATCCATGGTCTTCCATGTCCAGTGCCTTGTTTATTCCTTAACCGATTTATCCCTATCGCTGAGTGATACAATCCCCGCTCCATGCTTCTTTGAGGAGCCTCAGAAGATTTATACTCTTCTTCCGGGGTTGCTAGACCGAGTGCAATGAATGCTTGTCCCATAAGCGCTTGAAAGTTGGATTGTTGTGGGTAAGAGCCATACTTTTGAGTTAAAACATGGGCTGCGGTTGCTTCTAGGAGGTCTTTGCTAGTCCCTGATAGTAATGCGGCATCTTCAGCCCCCTTTCTTGCTCTGTTCGAATAGATGCGAAGAGCATCCGTTAACGCTCGCCCGTGTAACGAATCCAAGCTCTGGGTTTGTATGCTCCCATCTATTGCTAAGATTAAACCTTCTACTTTGAAGGCTTCGATAGCGCCTTTGATAGCATCTTGTCCAACATAATTGGGTGAATGTTCACGAAAGCCACCCAAAACTTTGACTTTGGTGAAGATGGTTTCGAAAAGCTTCTCACCGGCCATAAGATCATGCTCTAAAGCCCAATAGAGTACAGCCCGAACTCGCTTCGCTTTCCCGACTGTTTGCCCTTGAGACTTAGGATCAGCTATTGCAAGCCCTGCTCGAGCTATTGCGAATTCTAAATCCGAATGGCTTGGCTCCCTTCGATTATCTGCCTGTGCATCGTCTATCATTTTGGTAATGGCGGCTATGGTCATTTCAGTCAAAGGTACTTTCATTACTTTTCTTCCTTGCGTAACCATCCTGTAAACCGGGCGGGGGAATGCTAGAGGCTGTTAATGATACTAACTTTATCTCCTAGCACTGTGATCAACAACCAGTAGTCCATAACAAATTACTCCCCATAAGTGAGAGTTCCGCGCTATTAGAGAGAAAAAGTTCAGGTGTTAATAACACAGCCAAAGCTGATAGAATGGGATACAAACCGAGATACATATGAATGTTTAACCACATGTAAATGCGGTGGGAATCAGCCTCTTGGATTTGGCTAGTTGCCTTACCGGTCAACTCCCTCGACAAAAGAAAACCCCGCGCAACTGGCGTTGCGCGGGGTTTTTCGTTTTTCGGCCCGGCTTACACCGGCAGGTCAATCAGCAGCGCGCGCAGCGGCGTCTCGGCGCGGATCGTCAGGCGATTCTCCTCACGCACGAAGGCGCCGTCGCCGCAGGTCAGGCGCTGTTCCTCGTGGCGCTCGCCGGTGGCGGCGATGGTACCGTGTATCGACTGCAGATAAGCGCGCGGCCCATTAATCGTCAGCGTGTGTTCTTCGCCCGGCTGCAGATCGAGATGATGGATCCAGACCTGCTGGCGCAGCTGCAGGCTGCCCTGCGCGCCGTCAGGCGAGGCCAGCAGCAGGTTGCCTGCCGCCGGCAGCGTCAGACGCTGCACCCGCTCGTTGTTGCGTTCCGGGCAGGCATCCAGCCACAGCTGCAGACGAGTCAGTGGCGTATCGCTGCTGACGTTCTGTTCGCTGTAGCTCAGGCTTGGCTGGGTGGCCAACAGCAGCGCTTCGCCGGCTTTGGCGCGTGCGGTGTTGCCGTCGCTGTCGCGGTATTCCGCCTCGCCTTGCAGGATCAGGTTCAGGATATCGACGCTGGGATAGGTGCGCGGCTGGAACGACGCGCCCGGCGCCAGCACCTCCTGATTCAGCACGCGCAGCGACGCGTAGCCCATCAGTTTGGGATCGAAGTAGTGACCAAAGGAAAAGGTGTAGCGAGCCTGCAGCCAACCAAAGTCAGCTTGCCCGCATTGTTGTGCTGTTCTGCATGTAATCATGGCAATCGGCTCTCTAAATTCATTATCCAAATGGTAAGCATCTGGACGTCGGATTGTTAGCCAGTTAATCTGGTCGGCATATTCAAATTTCCTGACAGAGGGATGCGATGGCCAGAGATCGGGCGCTCACGCTTGAGGCACTAAGGGTGATGGATGCAATCGACCGGCGCGGCAGTTTCGCCGCGGCCGCCGACGAATTGGGCCGGGTGCCGTCGGCACTCAGCTACACCATGCAAAAATTGGAAGAAGAATTGGACGTGGTGCTGTTCGACCGTTCGGGCCACCGCACCAAGTTCACCAACGTGGGGCGCATGTTGCTGGAACGCGGGCGGGTGCTGCTGGAAGCGGCCGACAAGCTGACCACCGACGCCGAGGCGCTGGCGCGCGGTTGGGAAACTCACCTGACCATCGTCAGCGAAGCGCTGTCGCCGCCGAGCCTGCTGTTCCCGCTGGTGGACAAGCTGGCGCTGAAGGCCAACACCCAGGTGTCGATTTTCACCGAGGTGCTGGCGGGCGCCTGGGAGCGGCTGGAGCAGGGGCGCGCCGACATCGTGATCGCGCCGGACATGCATTTTCGCGCGTCGTCCGAGATCAACACCCGCAAACTGTATAAGGTGATGAGCGTTTATGTCGCCGCGCCGGATCATCCTATCCACCTGGAGCCGGAGCCGCTTTCCGAAGTGACCCGCGTGAAATACCGCGGCATCGCGGTGGCGGATACCGCTCGTGAGCGCCCGGTGTTGACCGTACAGCTGCTGGATAAGCAGCAGCGTCTGACGGTGAGCACCATTGAAGATAAACGTCTGGCGCTGCTGGCCGGGTTGGGGGTGGCGACCATGCCGTATCCGATGGTGGAGAAAGATATCGAGGCCGGGCGGCTGCGCGTGGTGGGGCCGGAATACAGCCGCGAAGCCGATATCATCATGGCCTGGCGGCGCGACAGCATGGGGGAGGCGAAAGCCTGGTTCCTGCGCGAAATTCCGCGCCTGTTCGCACAGCGTTAACGTTGGTGGGATGACATCCCCTTGCCGGGCGGCAAGGGGATTTTTTTCGCCTTAACCGAAGCGCTGGTCGCGGCCGTGCGGCTCGTCCAGATCCTGCGCCGGCCCGATGGAAATGATGCCGTGCGGGTTGATGGTGGCGTGGCTGCGGTAGTAGTGGTTGCGAATGTGCGGCAGGCTGACCGTCTCGGCGATGCCCGGCATCTGGTAGATGTCGCGCAGGAAGCCGTACAGGTTGAGGTAGTCGCTGATGCGGTGTTTATCGCACTTGAAGTGGGTGACGTACACCGGATCGAAACGCACCAGCGTGGTCCACAGACGCAGGTCGGCTTCGGTCAGCCGATCGCCGGTCAGGTAGCGATGCTGCCCCAGGAGCTGCTCCAGGCGCTCCAGCGCGTTGAATACCCCGTTGACTGCTTCGTCATAGGCTTCCTGGCTGGTGGCAAAACCGGCTTTGTACACGCCGTTGTTCACTTGATCGTAAATCCAACCGTTCAGCTCATCGATCTTGCCGCGCAGCGCGGTCGGGTAGTAGTCGCCTGCCCGAGCGCCGACGCCGTCAAATGCGCTGTTGAACATGCGAATGATGTCGGCGGATTCGTTGCTGACGATGGTTTGCCGCTGTTTATCCCACAGCACCGGCACGGTCACGCGTCCGCTGTAGTGCGGATCGGCCCGCAGGTAGATCTGGTACAGGAAGTCGGCGTGATACAGCGGATCGCCGGTGGTTTCCGGAAAATCCTGGCCGAAGGTCCAGCCGTTTTCCAGCATCAGCGGGTGCACCACCGAGACCGGAATGATCTGCTCCAGCCCTTTCAGTTTGCGCATCAGCAGCGTGCGATGCGCCCAGGGGCAGGCGAGAGAAACATAAAGGTGATAACGGCCCGCTTCGGCCTGGAAGCCGCCCACGCCGTGTTCGCCCGGCTGACCGTCGGCGGTCACCCAATTGCGAAACTGAGCGGTTGAACGTTTGAAACGGCCGCCGGTAGATTTGGTGTCATACCAGATGTCTTGCCAAACGCCATCGACGAGTTGTCCCATGGGAATCTCCTTGGTGTCCGAGTTAAAAAACGACAGAGCCCGGCATGCCGGGCCCTGAATGACAGTTTAGATTACCATTTCTTGTTCAGAAGACGGTCGATGCTGAAGCCGCCCGGGCCTGCGACCGCCAACACGATGAAGCCGCCGGCAATGGTCAGGTTTTTCATGAACATCAGCTGGTTTACGCCTTCCGCAAAGTCAGTGTGGAACAGCAGCGCGGTCAGGATGGTGAAACCGGCAGTGAACAGCGCCACGGTGCGGGTCAGGAAACCGAACAGGATCGCCAGACCGCCGCCAAATTCCAGCAGGATGGTCAGCGGCAGCAAGAAGCCAGGCACGCCCATCGATTGCATGTACTGTTGGGTACCGGCATATGCGTCACCCATTTTGCCGTAGCCTGCCACGATAAACAGGATTGGCATCAGAATACGAGCAACCAACAAACCTGTATCTTCTAATTTTTTCATCATCTACTCCAAAGTGTTTTTGTGCGCCTGTTCGGCGGTAGTCATATCAACGGGCGGCGTAGCGGGTCTCTGACCCTGTCCGCTCCGTATCGTATTGATGGAGTGAATGTTAAGCGGGAAGTGCTCAGGTTGTTAGCAAGTAAAACTGTCGTAATTTTTCAAAAAATCTGAATCTTTAGCGTGCTAATAAAATGCCGCCGATCAGCAGGTTGCCCGGCCCCGGGGTTGGACGCGTTGTATCAAGGGAGAAAATGCGGGCAGAGCAACAGGAGGTTTGAAGGAAAGACTAAGCGGCTTACTTGGCGGAAAACGTCTTTTTAAACAGACGGATAGCGCTCCATGCGCCGAAAGCGCGACGCGACCAGCGGATCATCTTGCTGGGATGGCGGATGCCGTACAGCGCCATGACGCTGGAACCGAGCACCAGATAGCGGCGCAGGCCAAACACCGTTTGCCAGCCGCGGTCGATGCGTTCGGTCTTTTCCAGCCACAGAGACTTGTGTTCGGCCAGATCCAGACGCTGTTGCTGGATCTGCCGAATCAGCCTCTCTTTTTTCCATTCCAGATAGCGGCGGCGGCTCATGGCTCGCGCTCCAGTTCGGCGCGGTCGAGTTCCAGCTGTTTGCGCGTGGCACCGAGCAGTGTGGTGCGACGGGCCTTGACCAGCGTCCAGATGGTGCCGACCACGGCGAGGAACAGCAGCACGCCGGTTGTCGCGCCCAGCGCCACCAGCCGGTAGACCGGATCGATGGCCCAGAAGATCAGGATCAGCAGGCTCATCAAACCGAAGGCGGTGAACAGCAGCGTCATGCCGGCCATGATCAGCAGCTGAATGAGGTTGGCTTTCTCCTCTTCCAGCTCGACCACTGCCAGCCGGACGCGGGTTTCCACCATGCCGACCAGGATCGTGATGATGCGCTGACCGATATCCAGGACCCCTTTAGCGGGGCCCTGCGCGCGCACTTGCGGTTGTTCAGCCATGATTAACGACGCGCGAGCAGCACGCCCAACACGACGCCGACCGCCGCGCCGATACCGATGCCGGTCCACGGGTTGTCGCGCACGTAGTCGTCGGCCTGGCCGGCGATCTGCTTGGTTTGCGAAGCCAGCTTGTCACCGGCGTCGCTCAGGCGAGCGCGGGTCTCTTTCAGCGCGCCTTCCGCTTTCGAGCGCAGCTTCTCCAGCTCGGCTTTCGGCTTGTCGGTGGAGGAGTTCAGCACTTCCTCCAGCGTATCGGCTAAGGACTTCAGTTCAGCGCGTAAGTTTTCTGCATTTGAATCATGTGCCATGTGATTATTCCTTAACGTTTATTTCGACAGACTTTTAACATAGCGGATTTTTTCGCCGGAGCAAAGGGGTGATGGCCAGCAGATAACACCAGACATCAATTTCATATGCTTAAGAAATCCCGTATGATGGGGCTCTCATCGATAAATCCGCTGGTGTGAAAAAATTATTCCGCCTGGGCGCGTTTCAACTCAGCTTGCGCTTCCGCCAGCTTTTGCTGCTTCTTGGCGACCTTGTCCAGCTTGCCGGTTTGCTGCGTTTCTTTCAGTTCCTGCCGGCGCTCGTCGACCTTGCGCTGTTTCTCTGCGATGTTTTTTTGGCGTTCGGCTTGCAGGCCGGCTTCGGTGCAGTGAGTCTGCACTTCGCTCAGCGCTTTTTTTAGCCCGTCCACGCGGTGGGTGTTACCGTGCTGGGTGGCGTAGTCGATTTGCTGTTGGATGTTTTGCGCTTTGGCGGCACAACCGCCCTCAGCGGCCGCAGCGAGGGCCGGCAGTGTGCAGAGAGGCAACAGCAGTAACAGGGAGTGGCGTAATTTCATCTTTCAGTTCCTTTTCATGGGGTACCTGAACAGGCACCCGCTTTCCTGGCTGCCGAAGGCGGCAGCGCGAGAGGAGGGCGTTCATCGCCGGCTGAAGTTATCCTTCAGCATAGTCATGAAACCGGCGTGCCCCCAAAGAATCAGCCGTGACTCAGTGCTGACTGATTAATTCTTGAGCTAATCGGTGCGAATGAAAATGAAGATAATGGCAGTGAAAGGAAACCCCTTCATCTGAAGGGGGATTATCCCAGATTGAGTGGGGAACGCGCAAATTCGCGCACCCAATGCGATGGCACGGGGGATTCGCTCAACGCGATGTGGTAACCGGGCGGCAGGATGGTTTGCAGCGCTTCGCGCGCCAGCAACTGCTGCTCCGGCGAATCCAGACGGATGACCAGGCCATCACCTTCCGGCGTGATGCTTTTGATGCGGATGCCGCGCTCATCCAGGCGCTGGTAGACGTAAAAGCCGTCGGGCAGCGACAGCCCTTGCTGGCTGGCGCGAATGCGCAGCTCGCTCTCGGTGCGCACCATACAGGGCACCAGCAGCGTCGCCAACGCCAGTAGGGCGAGCGCGATCATCAAGACGTATTGCCAGCGCGGGCGCTTTGCTGTCACGCCCCTTTCCCCGGGTTCTGGCCGCTGGCGCGTTTCTTGCGCCACAGCACGATCAGTGAGCCGACCAGCCCAACCACCAGCAATACCAGCGGCAACATCATCAGGCAGAACATCAGTTGATCTTCATACTTGCGGAACACCGGGGTTTTCCCGAGGGCGAAGCCCAGCGTCGTCAGGATCAAGACCCACAGCAGGCCGCTCATCCAGTTGAAGAACTGGAAGCGCGCGTTGTTCAGGCCGGACAGGCCAGCGATGGTTGGCAGCAGGGTGCGCACGAAGGCCAGGAAGCGGCCGACCAGCAGGGCGGAAAGGCCGTGGCGGTGGAACAGGTTATGCGCACGCTGATGGTAGTGGGCCGGCAGATGCGAAAGCCAGCCTTGCACCGTTCGCGTATTGCCGAGCCACCGGCCCTGTATATAGCTGACCCAGCAGCCCAGGCTGGCGGCGACGGTCAGGATAACGATGGTCAATGGGAAGCCCATGGTGCCTTTGGCGATCAGCACGCCGACCAGGATCAGCAGGCTGTCGCCCGGCAGGAAAGCGGCCGGCAGCAGCCCGTTTTCCAAAAACAGGATCATGAACAGCAGGATGTAGAGGGTCCACACCAGCGAAGGGTTCGCCAGCGTCTCAAAATCCTGCTGCCATAAGGCATGTATCAGTTCTTTAATGATATCCATCCGGTGTTCCTAAAACGTCATTGTTTATTTTTATCTCAGCGGTGGAACGGGCGTGGGCTGAAAACGCGCGGCGATCCTGAATGCTGATAACGATGAAACGGCGTTGCTTTAAGGTTTCTAAGCGGTGCGACACCGGTCATAGGTGGTAAGTCAGCGTGCCACGGTACTGCATGTTACTTTCTTTCCAGCCGGCCTGCCGACTCTGTTGCCTGGAGGCGTCCAGCATCCCGTCGACCTGGGCAAGCCGGTTGGGAGCCGGCGTGTCCTGGCGGGGGAAGCGAATTCGGTAGCCTGGCTCTGCGGCCAGGGTATAGACCGGCACCGGCAGGGAGGAGGCGAGCAGCGAGCCGGAGAAAGAGTGCGCTCTGGGCAGCAGCAGCGGCAACTTGCCGGGGGCTTTGCGGCGCGCTTCGGCCGGCGTCCGATACACCTGATCATAGGGGGAAAGCGCCGGCTCCGCCAACAGCGGCAGGCTGCTCAGCGCGCTGGGGGTGGGCTTGGGTGACGCCACGCATAGCTGTGGGCCGGAGACCGAACCGGTCCAGCAGAAAACAGCAATCAGCATGGCAAACAACCAGCGCATTTATTCGCGTCCCGCCCCCGCAGCAATGGGTAAAAAAGTGGGCTAACTCTACCAAAATAGCACGATTGGCAACAGGGAAATCTACGTTGCCGACGGTGAAATAGTACACGGCAAACGGCGGTTCCGGCATCGATTCAGCGGATTTTACATTACCTGACATAAGCCGACGGTTTTTGACCGCCGTGGCTATTTCGGCTCGTGGCCCACGCCATCCAGATGCACCACCGGATTCTCGGCGAACAGGTAGCGATCGGCGTTGTATTCGAAGTCGTCGCTGGTGGCGTTGAACAGCATCTGCTTGGTGTTTTCCAGGTGCTGCCACATCGCCAGTTTGGCGGCGTAAGGATCTTTGCGCATCAGCGCCTTGAGGATCTGATCGTGATCGTCGCACCAGCTGGCGATCGAACGTTCGTCGATATGCTCGTGCAGTTTCTTCCAGTAAGGGTTGTTGACCCGCTGCACCCACATTTTTTCCACGATGGTGGCCATGGCGGTGTTCTGGGTGGCCAGCGCCACCTGCACGTGGAACTTCAGATCCCACTGCGAGTCGCGGAAACGATCCTCTTTGCGGGCATGCTCCTGGATCTCCATTAGTTGCACGATATCCTGCTTGGTCACCTGGGTGGCGGCAAATTCGGCGATGTTGCTTTCTATCAGCTGGCGCGCCTGCAGCAGCTCAAACGGGCCGGCGGTGGCGAACTCGATGCTGTCGCCCGGCACCACCAGGTGTTTTTGCTGGTTGGACACCACGTGGATCCCGGATCCCTTGCGCACGTCCACATAGCCTTCGACTTCCAGCATGATGATCGCTTCGCGCACCACGGTGCGGCTGACATTCATCTCTTCGGCGATGTATCGCTCGGCCGGCAGCTTGTCGCCTACCGGATAACGGCCGCTTTCGATGCGTTGCTTCAGCTCGGCGGCCAGTTGCTGATACAGGCGTCTGGTTTCAGTGAATTCCATAGTGAATGCTCTATACGGTGCGGTGGGAAGGGGCGCGTGGCCATCGGATTTGTTATACCACTTATTCGGCACCGCTGCCAGAGGAGCAAGGGGCCCGGCGCAGCGGCCGGGCGGGGGATCAGCTGCGCGCCGGGGTGGGCTGCAGCGCGGCGGGTTGCGGTTCGGCGGCCGGGCGGTTTTGCAACACCGTCCAGATGACGATGGCGCCGAGAATGTCAAAGACCGACAGCGCGGCGAACAGTGGGCTGAAGCCGAGGGTGTCCGCCAGGGCGCCGACCACCAGGGCGAACAGCGTGCTGGCGGTCCAGGCCGCCATGCCGGTCAGCCCGTTGGCGGTCGCCACCTCATTGCGGCCGAACACGTCGGAAGAGAGGGTGATCAACGCGCCGGACAGCGCCTGATGGGCGAAGCCCCCGACGCACAGCAGCGCGATAGCCGCGTAAGGGCTGGTGAACAGGCCGATCATGCCGGGGCCGATCATCAACACCGCCCCCATCGTCACCACCAGCTTGCGCGAGACGATCAGGTTGACCTTGAAATACTTCTGGAACAGCGGCGGCAGATAACCGCCGACGATGCAGCCGAGATCGGCGAACAGCATCGGCATCCAGGCGAACATGGCGATCTCTTTCAGATTAAAACCGTAGGCCTTGAACATGAACAGCGGGATCCAGGCGTTGAAGGTGCCCCACGCCGGCTCCGCGAGAAAGCGCGGCAACGCGATGCCCCAGAACTGGCGATTGCGCACGATCTGCCAGGCGGACATCTTTTTGGCGTTAGAGGTCTGGTGCTGCGCTTCCTGGCCTTCGAGGATGTAACGGCGTTCTTCCAGGCTCAGTTTCTTCTGATCTTTCGGGTGTTTGTAGAACAGCAGCCAGCAGATGGCCCAGATCAGGCTCAGCACGCCGGTGATGATGAACGCCATCTCCCAGCTGTGCGCGACGATGGCCCATACCACCAGCGGCGGGGCGATCATGCCGCCGATCGACGAGCCCACGTTGAAATAGCCGACGGCGATCGAACGCTCTTTGGCCGGAAACCATTCGCTGCTGGCCTTCAGCCCGGCGGGGATCATTGCCGCTTCCGCCATACCGACCGCGCCGCGCGCCAACGCCAGCCCGCCCCAACTGTTGGCCAGTGCGGTGCCCATGCAGAACAGCGCCCACAGAATGGCGAACATGGCGTAGCCGACCTTGGTGCCCAGCACGTCCAGCACGTAGCCCGCCACCGGTTGCATCACGGTGTAGCACGCGGAGTAGGCGGCGACGATATAGGAATACTGTTGGGTGGTGATGTGCAGCGTATCTTCCAGCGTCGGCGCCGCCACGGCAATGGCGTTGCGGGTCAGGTAACCCAGCACGGTGCCGATGGTCACCAGTCCGATCATGTACCAGCGTAACCCTTTAATTTTACGCATCCGAAGTGTCTCCCCGTTTGAAGGTGTGGCCGTCGATGCGGCTGGCGAGACAATAACCTGTCATACAGGTTTAAAAGTTGAGTGATATCACAAAAGGAATTATTCGCCTGAGCAATACTGTTGCCGGTGAAACAGGGCATTTTTGCCGGTAAATTGAGCGAAAAAGGGCGTAGAGAGAGGATGAACGGCAGACCTCGGGAAAAATCTGCTGGACGTTAGTAAAAATTGGTGTGATAACTTTTGTGATTCGAACCCCGTGCCGCACGGCAAGTAAGGAGCCCGAGATGGCGACGTTTTTGAGCGAAGATTTCCTGCTGGACAGCGAATTTGCCCGGCGCTTGTATCACGATTACGCGGCGCAGCAGCCGATTTTTGATTATCACTGTCATTTGCCGCCGCAGCAGATCGCGGAGAATACCCGCTTCAGCAACCTGTACGATATCTGGCTGCGGGGCGATCACTACAAATGGCGGGCGATGCGCACCAACGGCGTGGCGGAGCGGTTGTGCACCGGCGATGCGGGCGATCGCGAGAAATTCGACGCCTGGGCCGCCACGGTGCCGCACACCATCGGCAACCCGCTCTATCACTGGACGCATCTGGAGCTGCGCCGGCCGTTCGGCATCACGGATACGCTGTTGTCGCCGGCCACGGCGGATGAAATCTGGCAGCGCGGCAATGCGCTGCTGGCGCAGGATGCGTTTCGCGCACGTGGCATCATGCAGCAAATGAACGTGAAAATGGTCGGCACCACCGACGATCCGATCGACGATCTGCGCCATCATCGGGCGATCGCCGAGGATCATAGCTTCGATATCAAGGTGCTGCCGAGCTGGCGGCCGGACAAAGCTTTCACTATCGATGCGTCCGGCTTCAACGACTATCTGCGGCAGCTGGAGGCGGCGGCGGACACCGCCATCGGCCGCTTCAGCGCGCTGTGCGACGCCCTGTACAAGCGCATGGATCACTTCGCCGCTCACGGTTGCAAAGTGGCCGATCATGCGCTGGACGTGGTGGTGTTTGGCGAGGCCGATGAAGCGGCGCTGGATGCGATCCTGCTGCGCCGCCTGAACGGCGAGCTGCCGACGCCGGAACAGAGCGCCCAGTTCAAAAGCGCTGTGCTGCTGTTTTTGGCCGGCGAATACCGGCGCCGAGGCTGGGTGCAGCAGTATCACATCGGCGCGCTGCGCAATAACAACAGCCGCATGTTGGCCGCCGTCGGGCCGGATATCGGCTTCGACTCGATCAACGACCGGCCGCTGGCGGAACCGCTGTCGCGGCTGCTGGATGCTCAGGCGCGGCAGGGCGGTCTGCCAAAAACCATTCTCTATTGCCTCAATCCGCGCGATAACGAAGTGATCGGCACCATGATCGGCAATTTTCAGGGGGAAGGCACGCCGGGCAAGATGCAGTTCGGCTCCGGTTGGTGGTTCAACGATCAGAAGGACGGCATGCAGCGCCAAATGACGCAGCTGGCCCAGCTCGGGTTGCTGAGCCGCTTCGTCGGCATGCTGACCGACAGTCGCAGCTTCCTGTCGTATACGCGGCATGAATACTTCCGCCGCATCCTTTGCCAGATGATCGGCCGCTGGGTGGCGGACGGCGAAGCGCCGGCGGATATCGCGCTGCTGGGCGAGATGGTGAAAAACATCTGCTTCGACAACGCCAAAAACTATTTCGCCATCGAACTGGCGTAGCCGTTATCCGGGACTGGTTTATGCAAAGTACGATAAAGATTCACGAGCAGGATAACGTGGCGGTGGCGCTGCGCGATCTGGCCGCCGGAGAAATGCTTGAGTTGGGCGGGGAGCGTATTCAGCTGGCGCAGCCGGTGGCGCGCGGGCACAAGTTTGCGCTCGGCCCGATCGCCGAGGGCGAAGACATCATCAAATACGGCCAGCCGATCGGCCATGCGCTCGCGGCCATTGCGCCTGGGGAGCACATTCATTCGCAAAACGTCAAAACCAACCTGAGCGATCTGGACAGCTACCGTTACCAGCCGCAGTTCCCAACATTGCCGCCGCAGGCGGCGGATCGCGAGGTGCAGCTGTACCGCCGGGCCGGCGGCGACGTGGGGATCCGCAACGAGCTGTGGATCGTGCCGACCGTCGGCTGCGTCAACGGCATCGCCCGTCAGATCCAACAGCGCTTTTTGCAGCAAACGCAGGCGGACGGGATCGACGGCGTGCACCTGTTCAGCCATCCGTTCGGCTGCTCGCAGCTGGGGCAGGATCATGCCAACACTCGCATCATGCTGCAAAATCTGGCGCGCCATCCCAATGCCGGCGCGGTGCTGGTGATCGGGTTGGGCTGCGAGAACAATCAGGTGGATGCCTTTCGCGCCACGTTGGGGATAGAGGACGAGCGGCGGCTGCGCTTTATGGTGTGCCAACAACAGGACGACGAGGTGGAATCCGGGCTGGCGCTGTTGCACGAGCTGTACCGGGAGATGCGCTACGATCGCCGCGAGCCGGGCCGCCTGAGCGAGTTGAAGTTCGGCCTGGAGTGCGGCGGTTCGGACGGATTGTCGGGTATCACCGCCAACCCGCTGCTGGGGCGGTTCTCCGACTATGTGATCGCCAACGGCGGCACCACGGTGCTGACCGAAGTGCCGGAGATGTTCGGTGCCGAGCGCATTCTGATGAGCCGCTGCCGCGATGGGGAGACCTTCGAAAAAACCGTCGATATGATCAACGATTTCAAACGCTATTTCATCGCCCATCAACAGCCAATTTATGAGAATCCGTCGCCGGGCAACAAGGCCGGCGGCATCACTACGCTGGAGGAGAAATCGCTCGGCTGCACCCAAAAAGCGGGGCTAAGCCAGGTGGTAGACGTGCTGAAATACGGCGAGCGGCTGCGTGTGCCGGGGCTGAATCTGCTCAGCGCGCCGGGCAACGATGCGGTGGCGACCAGCGCGCTGGCCGGTGCCGGCTGCCATATGGTGCTGTTCAGCACCGGGCGCGGCACGCCGTACGGCGGCTTTGTGCCGACGGTGAAGCTGGCGACCAACAGCGAGCTGGCGGCGAAGAAACCGCATTGGATCGATTTCGACGCCGGCGGCCTGATCCACGGCGTGGCGATGGATACCTTGCTCGGCTGCTTCGTCGATCTGATTGTCGAGATCGCCAACGGCCGCCCGGCGCGCAATGAAGCCAACGATTTCCGCGAGCTGGCGATCTTTAAGAGCGGGGTGACGCTCTAAAGCTGACAAAAAAGGCGCTCGAGGGAGCGCCTTTTTATGAAGCAACGCGCGATTAACGCACCTTCAGCGGGTCCTCGTTCGCCAGCCGTTGATCTTCCGCCTGGCAGGCCGCGGCGGTGAACAGCACGTCGGTGGAGGAGTTGAGGGCGGTTTCCGCCGAATCCTGCAGCACGCCGATAATAAAGCCGACCGCCACCACCTGCATCGCCACGTCGTTCGGAATGCCGAACATGTTGCACGCCAGCGGGATCAGCAGCAGCGAGCCGCCGGCCACGCCGGAGGCGCCGCAGGCGCACAGGGCGGCCACCACGCTCAGCAGCAGGGCGGTCGGGACGTCCACCGCGATGCCCAGCGTGTTTACCGCCGCCAGCGTCAGCACGGTGATGGTGATCGCCGCGCCGGCCATGTTGATGGTGGCGCCCAGCGGGATGGAAACCGAGTAGGTGTCCTCATTCAGATTCAGCTTTTTGCACAGCTCCATGTTCACCGGGATGTTGGCGGCGGAGCTGCGGGTGAAGAAGGCTGTCACGCCGCTCTCGCGCAGGCAGGCGAACACCAGCGGATACGGATTGCGGCGGATTTTCCAGTAAACGATCAGCGGGTTGAGTACCAGCGCCACCAGCAACATGCAGCCGAGCAGCACCATCAGCAACTGGGCGTAGCCCCACAGCACACCGAAGCCGGTTTCCGCCAGCGTGGAAGCCACCAGGCCGAAGATGCCAAGCGGCGCACAGCGGATCACCGCTCGCACCACCAGCGTAACCGCATGGGACATGTCGTTGATCAGCCCTTTAGTGGTTTCGGAAGCGTGGCGCAGCGCCAGCCCCAGCCCGACGGCCCACGCCAGAATACCGATGTAGTTGGCGTTAATCAGCGCATGGAACGGGTTGGCCACCACACTCATCAACAGACCCTTCATCACCTCCACAATGCCGCCCGGCGGGGTAATGTCCGTCGCGCCGGTGGTCAGCGCCAGCGTAGAAGGGAAGATAAAGCTGACGACGACCGCCACCAGCGCGGCGGCAAAGGTGCCCAGCAGGTAGAGGAACAGGATGGGGCGAATGTTGGTCTTCTGCCCCTGTTTATGGTTGGCGATCGAGGCCATCACCAGAATCAGCACCAGCACCGGCGCCACCGCTTTCAGCGCGCCGACGAACAGGGAACCGAGCAGGCCGACGGCCGCAGCGGCCGCCGGCGAAACCAGCGCCACCAGAATGCCGGCCACCAGGCCGACCATGATTTGTTTGACCAGGCTACCCTGCGTGATCCTTTGTAATAGTTTTTGCATAGTGCTTTCTTCCTGATGTTATCTGGCCGCCGCGGCGGGAACGACGTCGGGCAGCTTTATATGATTCTGTAACTAAGTGTGTTTGCCGAATTAGTATTCAGCAATCGAATGAGGTTGGAAAGAGGCGAGGGTGAAATTCTGAGCGCGGATCAACACTTGATAACATACTGGTTACATTTGTGTGATCGCAATAACGTTTGGCGTTTTGGGGGAATTGCCAAACAATCGCGGGGCGACTAGCGCCCCGGATAACAGATTATGGTTATTTATTCGCCAGGCGATCGTTGCGGCGATTGACCCAGGCGTTGATCAGCAAAGTGAGCGTCAGGATGCCCGCCACCACGCCGAGCGAGATGCCGATCGGGATGTGGAAGAAGTCGATAATCAGCATCTTGATACCGATAAACACCAGGATCACCGACAGGCCGTATTTCAGCATCGAGAAACGTTCCGCCACGTTGGCCAGCAGGAAGTACATGGCGCGCAGGCCCATGATGGCGAACAGGTTAGAGGTCAGCACGATGAACGGGTCGGTGGTCACGGCGAAGATCGCCGGAATGCTGTCCACCGCGAAAATCACGTCGCTCAGTTCCACCAGGATCAGCACCAGCACCAGCGGGGTGGCGAACAGGATGCCGTTGCGGCGCACGAAGAAACGCTCGCCTTCCAGGCTGTCGGTCATGCGCAGGCGGCTGCGCAGCCATTTCACCAGCGGCTTGTCGCCGATCGCCGAATCATCTTCCTTCGCCAGCGCCATCTTGATACCGGTGAACAGCAGGAAAGCGCCGAACAGATACAGCAGCCACTGGAACTGGCTGACCAGCCAGCTGCCGGCGAAGATCATGATGGTGCGTAGCACGATCGCGCCCAGCACGCCGTAGATCAGCACCCGCCGCTGCAGGTTGGCCGGCACGGCGAAGTAGCTGAACAGCATCAGCCAGACGAACACGTTATCCACCGCCAGCGCTTTTTCGATCAGGTAGCCGGTCAGGAAGGCCAGCGCCTGGGTATCGGCGACGGCGCGCCCGGCAGTTTCATTCAGGTAGTACCAGAAACCGAAATTGAACAGCAGAGAGAGGCTGACCCACACCAGCGACCAGCTGGCGGCCTGCTTCAGGGTCATGGTGTGCGCGCCTTTACGGCCCTGCAACAGGAGATCGATTGCGAGCATCACGACTATGACGGCGGCGAAGCTGCCCCATAACCACGGTGTGCCAACGGAATTCATCATCAGAGGTATCCTTCAAAAACAAAAACGGCCAACGTCGGAAGACGCCAGCCGCTCTGTGAACGCTGCAAGCAAACCTCGCCTTCCGGCAAGGTCTCACTTACAACGTTGATGAAGGTGATTACACCTTTGACATCAGGTTGCCCGGTAACCGGATGCTTGCGCATCGTAATGACGATTGACCGGCAATGAAGTTACTCCCCTTTGCAGAGCAGAAAGTAATGCAAAATGTGTCGGCGGTCAACGTGAATCGCGTTAGCCGGCCATCGCTTTTTGCGCGCCGAGGCTGACGACGAATCCCTGCAGCAGCAGGCGGCTGAACGGCGTGTCGCTAACCTGTTGTTGTTGCTGCTGATAGCGGGCCTGCTGCTCGGGATGCAGCTCGCCGAGCCACTGCAGATACTGGCTCATCACCGCGCCGTTGAATTCCGGGTGGAACTGGGTGGTCAGGGCATGATCGCCATAGCGCAGGATCTGGTGCGCATCCTGCTGCGAACGCGCCAGCGTCTGCGCGCCGGCGGGCGGCGTCAGCACGCTCTGCGAGTGGATCAGGTTGGCTTTGAAGCGCGGCGGCAGCAGGGTGAGCCGCCGGTCTTCGGCCGCGGCGGGAAGCAGTTCGATCTCAAGCGTGCCGACCTCCATGCCCTGCGGGTGGTAACCCACTTCGCCGCCGAGCGCGTAGGCCAACAGCTGGTGGCCGTAGCAGACGCCGAACAGCGGCAGTTTGATCGCCATTGCCTGGCGCAGCCATTCGGCGGCCTCCTCGCTCCACGGCAGCTGTTCGGTCACCATCGCCGGCGAGCCGGTGATGACCACGCCGCAATAGGCGGCCGGCGGCAACGGCCGCTCGCCGGCGGGCAGATGCACGATGTGCGCGCGTTCGGCGTCGATATTGCCCTGTTGCAGGAACATGCCATCAAAGTTGGCCAGTTCCTGACGAATGGCCTGCGGCGCGTCGCCGGTTTGCATCACGAGCAGCGGTTTCATCTCATTCTCCGTCGGCGGGGAAAACGACGCCGGTCTGGCGGCGGATGTCGGTCAGCAGGCGGGCGACGATCAGCGAATTCTCCAGCCCTGGATGTTCCACCTGACGCTTCTCAACCAGCTCGGCGAAGGCCAGCGCTTCATACAGCATGGTGTTGATGTGCTGCGGCTGGCTCAGATCCTGGCGGTTGCCGCCGCGCGGCGTCAGCGCCACGCCCTGGCACTCGGAAATCTTGTCGATAATCAGCGTGCCTTCCTCCCCCTGGATCTCGCTGGGGATCGCCGAGTCGCTGACCTTGGAATGGGAAAGCGTGACGTCGAAATCGCCGTAGTTCAGGCAGACGGTGCCGTGGGCGTCCACGCCGGTATCGAGCAGCGTGGCGCTGGCGAGCACCGACTGCGGCGCGCCGAACAGCGCCACCGCGCTGGCCAGGCAGTAGTAGCCGATGTCCATGATGGAGCCGTTGGAGAACTGTGGATTAAACGTGTTGGGGTTCTCGCCGGCCAGGTAGCGCGGGTAGCGCGAAGAGTATTGGCAGTAGTTGATGAAGGCTTTGCGCAGCCGGCCGATTTTCGGCAATGCCTGTTGCAGCGCCAGAAAATTCGGCAGATAGGCGCTTTTGAACGCCTCGAACAGCACCACCTGATTTTCCCGCGCGCAGGCTACCAGCTGTTCCGCTTCGCGCTGGTTGGAGGCCAGCGGTTTTTCGCAGATCACGTGCTTTTTATGGCGCAGGAACAGCAGCGATTGCGGGCAGTGCAGGGAATTGGGGCTGGCGATATACACCGCGTCTATGGCGTCGGACTGGGCCATCGCCTCGAGAGAGTCGAAAAACTGCGTGACCTGATAGTTGGCGCCAAACGCCTGCGCCTGTTCCAGCGAGCGTGAATACACGGCGCTCAACTTGAGTTTGCCGCTTTCATGGGCGGCATCGATAAAACGTTCCGTAATCCAGTTGGTGCCGACGACGGCAAAGCGAATCATGGCGAGCTCCGGTCCAGGCTTAAAACCGCAGATTATCACGCCCTCACTCGCTATGCATACAGCTCGCCGAACAGCGAAAGGTGCGTCAGATACAGCCGGGTATCGAATTCCAACTGGTGGTAATCCGGCTCCATATGGCAGCACAGACTGTAGAATGCCTTGTTGTGATCTTTCTCTTTCAGGTGCGCCAGCTCATGCACCACGATCATGCGCAGGAACGGTTCGGGCGCGACCTTGAACACCGTCGCCACGCGGATTTCCGCCTTGGCCTTCAGCTTGCCGCCCTGCACGCGTGAGATGGCAGTGTGCAGGCCGAGCGCGTGCTTCATGACGTGGATCTTGCTGTCGTAGGCCACCTTGCTCAGCGGCTGGGCGTTGCGCAGATACTGGTTTTTCAGATCGACGGTAAACTGATACAGCGATTTGTCGGTCGTGCAGTCGTGCACCTGCGGATAGCGCTGCAGCAGCACGTCCCCCAGCCGATTCTGATGGATCAGTTGCTGCACCTGGCTTTGCAGATGCGTTGGGTAGCCTTGCAGGTAGGTCAATTCAGACATTCTTGTTCCGTATCAACGGCCATTCAGCCGGTCATTCTATGCTGTTTTTTCGCTCAAATCCTGACATACGCAATTTATCCGAAAAAACATTTTACTGACGGGCGTTTTTAGGGGATAAACAGCCCAAATTTTATCAGTCAGGAGGGGCAATGAGCCAACTCGATCTGGGAACACAGCAACTTGAGCTGGAGCGTTATCCCCAACAGGAAGAATCCACCCAGCTGCAGGCGTGGGAAGCGGCGGACGAATATCTGCTGCAACAGCTTGAAAACGTAGATATCGGTGGCCGCCCGGTGCTGATTTTCAACGATAACTTCGGCACCCTGGCCTGTGCGCTGCACGCGCATCGCCCTTACAGCGTCAGCGACTCGTACATGAGCCAGCTGGCGACGCGTCACAACCTCAAACTCAACGGTCTGGATCCTGAGCAGGTCACGCTGTTGGACAGCCTCGCCGAGCTGCCGGCGGCGCCGGCGGTGGTGCTGATTCGCGTGCCGAAAGCGCTGGCGCTGCTGGAACAGCAGCTGCGCGCGCTGCGCCACGTTGTGACCGAAGACACGCTGATCGTCGCCGGCGCTAAAGCGCGCGATGTGCATACCTCGACGATGCAGCTGTTCGAAAAGGTGCTGGGCCCGACGCGCACCAGCCTGGCGTGGAAGAAGGCGCGCCTGATCTTCTGCCAGGCGGCGGACATCGTCCCGCCGGCGGCGGCGGAAACCACCAACTGGACGCTGGACGGCACCGATTGGCTGATCCACAACCACGCCAACGTCTTCTCGCGCGGCAGCCTGGATATCGGCGCGCGCCTGTTCCTGGATCACCTGCCGCGTGGCCTGAACGGCCATATCGTCGATCTGGGCTGCGGCAACGGCGTGATTGGCCTGGCGGCGCTGGCGCAAAACCCGGAAGCGCAGGTGACCTTCGTCGATGAATCTTACATGGCGGTGGCCTCCAGCGAGCTGAATGTGGAGCACAATCTGCCACAAGAGCTGGATCGCTGTCAGTTTGAGGTGAACAACGCGCTGGCGGGCATCGAGCGTGAAAGCGTGCAGGCGGTGCTGTGCAACCCACCGTTCCACCAGCAACACGCCATTACCGATCACACCGCCTGGCAGATGTTCTGCGACGCCAAGCGCTGCCTGCAGGTGGGTGGCGAATTGCGCATCGTCGGCAACCGTCACCTCGACTACCATCAGAAACTCAAGCGCCTGTTCGGCAACTGCACGCTGGTGGCCTCGAACAAGAAGTTCGTGATCCTGAAAGCGGTGAAATCCGGTGCGCGTCGCTGAGCGTGAATAACCAGGGGCGTCGGGCGCCCCTCAGTCTGTAGACAAAGGGGGAAAAAGCGTGGTTTTTCCCCCTTTGTGGTTATCAGCCGAAAATCAATAAATTGATTTTCCTTGTTTTCTTTTCGCTGGTCTCTGCCAACCCGGCATGGGGATGAGGTTTGTCATCAATATCAGGGGCGCCGGGCGCCCCTTTTTTACAGTGACATCGCCAGCCGCGTGCCCTGATCGATCGCACGGCGGGCGTCCAGCTCGGCAGCCACGTCGGCGCCGCCGATCAGGTGCACGATTTTCCCCATCGCCAGCAGCGGCTGCTGCAGCTCGCGGCGCGGTTCCTGCCCGGCGCAGACGATCACCGTGTCCACCGGCAGGCAACTTTCCTGCTCGGCGCGGGTGATGTGCAGCCCTTCATCGTCGATCAGCCGATAGCTGACGCTATTGAGCATCTTCACGCCGCGCATCGCCAGGCTGGCGCGGTGGATCCAACCGGTGGTTTTCCCCAGGCCTTCGCCTACCTTGCTGGTTTTACGTTGCAACAGGTAGATCTGCCGCGCGGCGCGTGGCGCCTGCGGGCCTTGCGCTGCAAGCCCGCCGCGTTGCTCAAGGCGACCATCGATGCCCCATTCGCGGTTGAATTCCGCCTGGTCCAAACTGCTGGATACGCCGTGCTGGCTAAGGTACTCGGCGGTGTCGAAGCCGATGCCGCCGGCGCCGATGATCGCCACCCGCTGGCCGACCGGTTTTTTATCGCGTAGCACGTCCAGATAGCTCAGCACCTTGGCGTGCCCGATGCCGGGAATATCCGGGGTGCGCGGCACGATGCCGCAGGCGAGGATCACCTCATCGAATTCGCTTAAATCCGCCGCCTCGACCTTGACGCCCAACCTGACCGTCACTTCGCGCAGCGCCAGCTGGCGGCGGAAGTAACGCAGGGTTTCATGGAATTCTTCCTTGCCGGGGATCTGTTTGGCGATGTTGAACTGGCCGCCGATCTGTTCGGCGGCGTCGAACAGCGTCACCTGATGACCACGGCTGGCGGCGGTGGTGGCAAACGCCAGCCCGGCGGGGCCAGCGCCGACCACCGCCAGTTTTTTCGGTTTCTCCGCCATCGTCAGCGGCATTTCGGTTTCGCGGCAGGCGCGTGGGTTGACCAGACAGGAAGTCAGCTTGCCTTCAAAGATCTGGTCGAGACAGGCCTGGTTGCAACCGATGCAGGTATTGATCTCGTCGGCGCGCCCCTCGGCGGCTTTCTGCACAAAGGCGGCGTCGGCGAGGAACGGGCGCGCCATCGACACCATGTCGGCGCAGCCGTCCGCCAGCACCTGCTCGGCCACCGCCGGATCGTTGATGCGGTTGGTGGTGATCAGCGGGATGCTGACCTTGCCCATCAGCTTGCGGGTCACCCAGCTGAATCCGGCGCGCGGCACCATGGTGGCGATGGTCGGAATACGTGCTTCGTGCCAGCCGATGCCGGTATTGATGATCGTGGCGCCCGCCTGTTCGATCGCCAGCGCCAGCTGCTCGATCTCCTCCCAACTGGAGCCGTCTTCCACCAGATCAAGCATCGACAGCCGGTAGATCAGAATGAATTCCGGGCCCACGGCCTGGCGTACCGCCCTGACGGTCTCGACGGCGAAGCGCATGCGGTTGGTGAAGCTGCCGCCCCATTGGTCATCGCGCTGGTTGGTGCGCGTCGTCAAGAATTGGTTGATCAGGTAGCCTTCGGAACCCATCACTTCAACGCCGTCGTAGCCGGCCTGCTGCGCCAGCGCCGCGCAGCGGGCGAAGTCGGCGATGGTCTGCGCGATCTCCGCTTCACTCAGGGCGCTCGGCGTAAACGGGTTGATTGGCGCCTGCAGCGCGGAAGGGGCCACCAGCTTGGGTTGATAGCTGTAGCGGCCGGTGTGCAGGATCTGCAGCGCAATTTTGCCGCCCGCCCGGTGGACGGCCTCGGTTACCGGGCGGTGGTGAGGCAATTGCGCTTCGCTGTTGAGGATCGAACCGCCGCGAAACACCACGCCCTGTTCGTTCGGGGCAATGCCGCCGGTGACGATCAGCGCCACGCCGGCGGCGGCGCGCTCGGCATAGAACGCGGCCAGGCGCTGCGGGCCGTCGGGCAGCTCTTCCAGGCCGGTATGCATCGATCCCATCAGCACCCGGTTTTTCAGGGTGGTGAAGCCGAGATCCAGCGGCGCCAGCAGGTGAGGGTAATTGCTCATTGCACTCTCCATCGGGTGAAATCGGGGCCCGTTGTTATAATTATGTGAACACAAGTGGTCGGATGAGATAAATCTAGCCGTTGTCATGCCGCTTGGGAATCTGCGTTGCGCCGAATGTGATAGACGTCATGAATCTCAGACTCTGTTTGCATAACGAACAAAAGATCGGTTAACCTTTGCGCGTTGTAAATTCCTTCTCTCTGCGGAGCCACTACCGAAAATGAACACCCACACCTGTTGATATCTGGTCCCACGCTGTGCGCTCTTGCGCCCTGTGGGGATGTTTTGATCTCATTCAGGAGTGCTTATGGCTCATTTTGCGCAGTCCCCTTATTTCGTTTTACATCAACTGACCTGCCAATTTGCTGACGGCGAAACGCTGTTCGGCCCGCTGGATCTCGCTTTCGATCGGCAGCGCTGTGGCCTGGTGGGGCGCAACGGCGTCGGCAAAACCCAGCTGCTGCGCCTGATCGCCGGGTTGGATCGGCCGGGTAACGGTCACGTCGAATCCCATGCCGCATTGGCTTACGTTGCGCAGCAGCCGGAGATCGCCGCGGACACCACGCTGGCCCAGCTGTTGGGCTATGGCGAGGTGTTTGCCGCGCTGGCGCGTCTCGAGCAGGGGCAGCCGCTGGCGGACGATATCGATCGTCTGGAAGGGCGCTGGGATCTCAACGATCGTCTGCAAAACGCCTTTGTCGCCGCCGGGCTGCCGGCCTTCGATCCGTTGCGATCCGCAAGCTCTCTGAGCGGCGGCGAGCGGATGCGCGCGGCGCTGTGCGGGGCGTTGCTGGGCGAAGCGGATTTTCTGCTGCTGGACGAACCGACCAACCACCTCGACAGCGTCGGGCGTGCCTGGCTGTATCAGCAGCTGGATCAGTGGCGCGGCGGGCTGCTGATCGCCAGCCATGACCGGCAGCTGCTGGCGCGCATGGAGCGCATTGTCGAACTGACACCCGGTGCGCTGCGCAGCTACGGCGGCAACTACGATGACTACCGGCGCCAGCGCGACACGGAACAGCAGGCGGCGCGCGCCGATCTGGAGCATGCGCGCGAGGAGCGTCGCCGCACCCGCGCTCGCCAGCAGAAAGAGCACGACATGAGCCAGCGGCGCTCGGCGCAAACGCTGCGCGTCGTCGATACGCTGAATATCGCCTCTTTTGAGCGGGTGGCCTACAAGTCGGCGGCGAAGGAGAGCCTTGGCACGCTGCGCAAACAGCATCAGGATCAGCGCGACGGCCTCGATGCGGCGGTGCGCGAAGCCTATCAGCGGGTGGAAGAGGAGCAGCCGGTGTTGCTGGCGCTGCCCGGCAGCGAAGTGAGCGCGAACAAGCAGGTGCTGGTGCTCGAGCAGCTGCAGCTGCCGTTCGTCAGCGCGCCGCCGCTGGATCTGCGTATCGACGGCCCGATGCGCGTGGCGTTGACCGGCCCCAACGGCTGTGGCAAGTCCACCTTACTGAAGACCGTTCTCGGTCAGCTGACGGCACTTTCCGGCCATTGTCATTGCCCGCTGTCGACGGCCTACCTCGATCAAACCCTGTCGCAGCTCGACCCGAATCTGTCGGTGATGGAGCATCTGGGGCTGCAGGATTCACCGTTGGCGGAAGGCGCGTTGCGCACCCGGTTGGCGCAGTTGCAGCTTGGCGCGGATCGCATCGCGCTGCCGCTGGGCTCGCTGAGCGGCGGCGAACGGCTCAAGGCGGCGTTGGCCTGTGCGCTGTGGCGGCGACAACCGGCGCAGCTGCTGTTGCTGGACGAGCCGACCAACCACCTGGATCTGGCGTCGTCGCTGGCGATCGAAACCGCCCTGGCGGATTTCCTCGGCGCGATGCTGGTGGTGTCGCACGACGAAGACTTCCTGCAGGCGCTGCGGCCGACACACCGTCTGCAGCGACAGATGGACGGCTGGCAGCTTCAGGCCTGGTAACGCGCGAAGGCGGCCCTAGGGGGCCGCCTTTTTCACCTCGGGCGTGTTGATGCAGGCCAGCAGCTGGGTGAAGGCCGCGGCCATCTGCTCTTCCGGTACGCAGGCAAACCCCATCAGCAGGCCGCGCCGGCGGTTGGGCAGCATGTAGTAGCGCGACAGCGGCCGCACCAGCACCCCCTGCGCGCCGGCGGCGGCGGCGATCGCCACGTCGTCGGCCTCGTCCGGCAGGTTGAGGATCAGGTGCAATCCGGCGTTGCTGTTGAATTCGCTGAGCGCCTGTTTGCCGAGGTGCTGTTCGATTAGGCCGGTCAGGAAGGCGCGCCGTCGGGCGTACAGCAGCCGCATGCGGCGGATGTGCGCGGTGTAGTGCCCCTCTTGGATGAATTCCGCCAGCGCGCTCTGGATCAGCAGGTGCCCGCCGCGATACAGCTCGGCGTGGGCGATTTTCAGCGGCTGCACCAGCGGCGGCGGCAATACCACATAGCCGAGGCGCAGCGCCGGGTAGAGCGTTTTGCTGAAGGTGCCGATGTAGATCACCGGCGCGTCGGCCTCCAGCCCTTGCAGCGCCGGGATCGGTTGGCCGGAAAAGCGGAATTCGCTGTCGTAGTCGTCCTCGACGATCCAGCCGCCGGCGTTGCGCGCCAGCGCCAGCAGCCGTTGGCGGCGCGCCAGGCTCATCACCGAGCCGAGCGGATACTGGTGCGACGGGGTGACGAAAATCAGGCGGGGTGGCGTCGTTGGCTGCTCCGGCGGCACCAGCCCGGCCTCGTCCACCGCCAGCGGGCAGATGTTCAACGCATTGATGCGCAGGATATTGCGGATCCCCCAATAGCCCGGTTCTTCGATCCAGGCGTCATCCCCCGGATTGCACAACATGCGCGTCACCAGATCGATCGCCTGATGGATGCCCTCAGTGATCAGGATCTGTTCCGGCGAACAGCGCACCGAGCGCGCCACCCGTAAATACTCCACCAACGCATGCTGCAGCTCCGGGCTGCCGCCCTGATTGCTGTAGGTCAGCCGCTGCGGCGCCGGGCGGCGGCTGAGGCGCGCCTGGATCTTGCTGAACAGCTGATGGGGAAAGGCGTTGACGTCAGGCACGCCGGGAATGAACGCCCCCCACTGTTTGGGGCTGGCGCTGGCGTGGTGCAGCAGCGTGGCGCCGCGCTCCGACAGTTCGACGCGCCGCGGTTGCCCGCTGCCGTCCGCCGGGGCGCCGCCGGTGGAGAGGCAGCTGTCCGGCACCGTGTCGGCGACGAAGGTGCCGCTACCGGCGCGCGCCGACACGTAGCCTTCCGCCAGCAGTTGTTCATAAACGGTTAATACGGTGTTGCGGGACAGGCTGAGCTCCTGCGCCAGATCGCGTGAGGCGGGCAGGCGGCTGGAGGGCGGCAGGCTGCCGTCGAGAATGCTGGTGCGGATCGCGTTGTAAAGCCGCTTGTGCAGCTTGTCATCGGGCTGTTCGCCGAGGCGCTGCAGCAACAGATCACCACTCAATGAGCGCAATTGGATCCCTCAATTATTCGTAACTGGCACTCGATTATAGGGCCACATCCTGTGTAAATAAACGGCATTGTTTCACGAATGTGAACGAAACGTGTAACTGGCACCGACCGGAGAGAACAGCATGAAAAACGCAGAATTGAACCAACGCCGTCAGGACGCCACCCCGCGCGGAGTGGGCGTGATGTGTGGTTTTTACGCCGAGCGCGCAGAGAACGCCACGCTGTGGGATGTGGAAGGCAAAGAAGTGATCGACTTTGCTTCGGGGATCGCCGTGCTGAACACCGGGCATCGCCACCCGAAAGTGATCGCCGCAATTGAAAAGCAGCTGCAGGCCTTCACCCACACCGCCTATCAGATCGTTCCTTACGAAAGCTATGTCTCGTTGGCGGAGCGCATCAACCAGCGCGCGCCGATCGCCGGTCCGTGTAAAACCGCTTTCTTCACCACCGGCGCGGAAGCGGTGGAAAACGCGGTGAAGATCGCCCGCGCTTACACCGGCCGTCCGGGCTTGATCACCTTCGGCGGCGGCTTCCACGGCCGCACCTATATGACCATGGCGCTGACCGGCAAAGTGGCGCCTTACAAACTGGGCTTTGGCCCATTCCCCGGCTCGGTGTTCCACGGCCAGTACCCGAACGCGCTGTACGGCGTGACCACCGAAGACGCGATGAACAGCCTGGATCGCCTGTTTAAAGCGGATATCGATCCCAAGCAGGTGGCGGCGATCGTGCTGGAGCCGGTGCAGGGCGAGGGCGGCTTCAACGTGGCGCCGGCCGAGTTCATGCAGGCGCTGCGTGCGCTGTGTGACCAGCACGGCATTCTGCTGATCGCCGACGAGGTGCAGACCGGCTTCGCCCGTACCGGCAAGCTGTTCGCCATGGAGCACTACAGCGTTAAGCCCGATTTGATCACCATGGCGAAAAGCCTGGCGGGCGGCATGCCGCTGTCGGCGGTGGCGGGCCGCGCCGAGGTGATGGACGCGCCGGCGCCGGGCGGGCTGGGCGGCACCTACGCCGGTAACCCGCTGGCGGTGGCCGCCGCGCACGCGGTGCTGGACGTGATCGACGAAGAGCAGCTGTGCCAGCGCGCCCAGCGCTTGGGGCAGCACCTGGTGGAAGTGCTCCAGCAGGCGCGCAAAACCAGCCCGGCGATCGCCGATGTGCGCGCGCAGGGATCGATGGTGGCGGTGGAGTTCAACGATCCATCTACCGGCAAGCCTTCGGCGGAGATCACCCGTCAGGTGCAGCAGAAGGCGATGGCGGAAGGGCTGCTGCTGCTGAGCTGCGGCGTGAACGGCAACGTGATCCGCTTCCTCTACCCGCTGACCATCCCGGACGATCAGTTCACCAAGGCGATGGGCATTCTGTCCCGCGCGCTGGCCCACTAAGGAGCTATCGGCATGAAATTGAATAATCCCGAGCTGTTGCGCAGCCAGTGTCTGATCAACGGCGAATGGTGCGATGCCCTGAGTGGCAAACGCGAAGCGGTGATCAACCCGGCCACCGGCGCCGAACTGGCCAGCATTCCGCTGGTCAGCGAAGAGGAAACCCAGCAGGCGATCGCGGCGGCGCAGCGGGCGCAAAATGACTGGAAACAGCTGACCGCCAAGCAGCGTTCTGCGCTGCTGTTGGCCTGGGCCGACAAGGTGTTGGCCGCGCAGGAAGATCTGGCGCAGCTGATGACCGCCGAGCAGGGCAAATCGCTGGCGGAAGCGCGCGGCGAAGTGGCGTACGCCGCGTCGTTCATCACCTGGTTTGCCGAAGAGGCCAAACGGGTGGACGGCGCGGTATTGCAGGCGCCGCAGGCTTCGCAACGTCTGGTGGTGGTGAAGCAGCCGATCGGCGTGTGCGCGGCCATTACCCCGTGGAATTTCCCGGCGGCGATGATCACCCGCAAGGTGGCGCCAGCGCTGGCGGCCGGTTGCGCCATCATCGTCAAACCGGCCGAGCAAACGCCGCTGACCGCGCTGGCGCTGGCCAAGCTGGCGCAGGACGCCGGCATTCCCGCCGGCGTTTTGCAGGTGGTGACCGGCGAAGCGGCGCAGGTGGGCAAGGTGCTGTGCGACAGCCCGGTGGTGCGCAAGCTGAGCTTTACCGGCTCGACCGAGGTCGGCCGCATCCTGATGGCGCAGTGCGCACCGAGCATCAAGAAACTGTCGCTGGAGCTGGGCGGCAATGCGCCGGTCATCGTGTTCGACGACGCCAATCTGGATGCGGCGGTGGCGGGCATCATGGCCTCCAAGTTCCGCAACAGCGGCCAGACCTGCGTCTGCGCCAACCGTATCTACGTGCAGGACGGCATCTACGAGCGGCTGGCGGAGAAGCTGGTGGCGGCGGTCGAGCAGTTGAAAGTGGGAGACGGCAGCCACGAAGGCACCACCCAAGGGCCGCTGATCGACAGCGATGCGGTGGCGAAGGTGCAGAGCCATATCGACGACGCGCTGATCAAAGGGGCACAGATCGCCACCGGCGGCCAGCCGCACGCGCTCGGCGGCACTTTCTTCCAGCCGACGGTGGTGACCGGCGTGACGCAGAAGATGCGCTTCGCCAAAGAAGAAACCTTCGGGCCGGTGGCGCCGCTGTTCCGCTTCCATGACGAGGCGGAAGCCATCGCCATGGCCAACGACACCGAATTCGGCCTGGCCGCCTACCTGTTCACGCAGAACGCCGCGCGCCAGTGGCGCGTGCCGGAAGCGCTGGAGTACGGCATGGTCGGCATCAACACCGGGCTGATTTCCAACGAAGTGGCGCCGTTCGGCGGCGTGAAACAGTCAGGGCTCGGGCGTGAAGGATCGCGCTACGGGATAGAAGAATATCTGGAGCTGAAATACCTGTGTATCGATGTGAGCTGTTGAGCGTCAGGACGTTAACCCATCCCGGCGGCCAGCGTCGCCGGGCGATAAAGGATGATGCATGTCTGATAATATCTCTGTTTCTCCGGCGCTTGCCGCCGGGGTGCGAGCACCTGCACCCGCCAAATCGTTAAGTTTCCTCGAAGGGGTGGCGATGATCGTCGGCACCAACATCGGCGCCGGGGTGCTCTCCATCGCCTACGCCTCCAGCAAGGCCGGCTTTCTGCCGCTGCTGTTCTGGCTGGTGCTGGTGGGAAGCCTGACCACCATCACCATGCTGTACGTTGCCGAATCCACGCTGCGCACCCGCGCGCATCTGCAGCTGAGCGGGCTGGCGAAGCGCTACGTCGGCGGCCTGGGCGCCTGGCTGATGTTCGCTTCGGTGTGCGTCAACAGCGTTGGGGCGCTCACCGCCTATATGACCGGCAGCGGCAAGCTGTTGCAATCGCTGTTCGGCATCTCGCCGGCGCTGGGCAGCCTGCTGTTCTTCGTGCCCGCCGCCGGCGTGCTGTACCTGGGGTTGAAAGCGATCGGCCGCGGCGAGAAGTTCATCAGCATCGGCATGGTGGTGATGTTGACCGCGCTGGTGGCGGCGACGCTGCTGAAAGACACCACCCAGATGCGCAACCTGCTGGACGGCGACTGGCGCTATATGGTGCCGGTGTTCAACGTGGTGGTGTTCTGCTTCTCGGCGCAGTACATCGTGCCGGAAATGGCGCGCGGCTTCGCCGACAAGCCGGAGCAGTTGCCGAAGGCGATCATCGTCGGCATGGTGGTGACCTTCATTTTGCTGGCGGCGGTGCCGATGTCGGTGATCGCGCTCAGCGGGCTGGATGACATCTCCGACGTGGCCACCATTTCCTGGGGCCAGGCGCTGGGGCAGTGGGCGTTCTTCTCCGCCAACATCTTCGCGCTGTGTGCGATGCTGACCTCGTACTGGGGATTGGGCGGCAGCTTCCTGACCAATATTTTCGACAAGTTCCGGTTGGGCAACGACGAGCTGCCGCTGCGCCGCTTCGGCGTGCTGCTGTTGGTGGTGGTGCCGCCGTTCGTGCTGGCCTACAGCGGGCTGGTGTCGTTCGTCAACGCGCTCTACTTCGCCGGGGTGTTCAGCGGGGTGATCCTGTCGATCATGCCGATGCTGATCCTGCGCGGCGCGCGCAAACAGGGCGACCAGACCCCGCGCTGGCAGTGCAACTGGATCACGCACCCGTTGCTGCAGGTCAGCATTGTGTTGCTGTATCTGGCCAGCGCGGTGTACGCCATCGCTTCATTGTTAGGCTATCTGCCCTCTGGATGGTGATTTGCCTTCCCTCAAGCAGTGATGTTGTTTCTCGGCATTGAGAACGGCGGCGTCGTGGCCGCCGATTTTTTTCTCAGGCGCGCCGTTTTTCCGACAATGCCAGCCACGCCTGCACCGACGGGCGCTGCCACTGCTTGTGCGCATAGTGGCGCACGCGCTCCGGCACCGGATCGCCGTGCATCACCAGCCGGTTGAGCATCAGCGCCAGATCGGTGTCGGCGATGCACCACTCCCTGAACAGATTGTCCTGTCCGTGGCTCAGCAGTTTTTCCACGGCGGCGATCAGCTTGCGTGCGGCCTCCTGCGCGGCTTCGGACAGCGGCGGGAACTTGCCGTTGTTGAACACCACCTCGGTCGAGCGCTCGGCGCGGATCGGCAGCAGATCGCTGCGCAGCCAGGCCTGGATCTCGCGCGCCTTGGCGCGCAGCTTCACGTCGCGCGGGTATACGGCGTGGGCCGGGTGGATGTCTTCCAGGTATTCGGCGATCGCCGAAGACTCCGAGAGCTGGAATTCGCCGATCGCCAGCGTCGGCACCCGGCGGGTGAGCGACAGCGCCGCGTAGGCCGCCTCTTTGTTCTCTTCCTTCGCCAGATCCACCGGCTTCACGGTGAACGGAATGCCTTTTTCCGTCAGCACGACAAAGGCGGACATGGCGTACGGGCTGAAAAATTCACTGTCGGTATAAAGCTCGGTGATCGGTTGAGACATCGGCGGTTCCTCGGGGTTAAGGGGGGAACATTCATCATTGTCGAGGGGAGGCTAAAAATCAATCTGTTAGCTAAAAGTTCTTGGGCGGCGCGGTTTACGGCGCCGTGAGTTCCTTCAGGATGATGTGATATATTTGTTGCCAACAAGTGAATTGAGCCGTATCGGGTAACATGAAGACGCAGTGGATTGAACGGGTAAAAGTGGGAGTTGCGCGCCTGTGGCCGCACCCGCTGGCGGTGGGCAAGCGAGAGATGCTGATTTCCAGCGTCGGCGCCGGTTTGGGGCTGATGCTCGCCGGTTGGATCAGCCACTTTATTTTGGGCGAGGTGAACCTGTGGTTTATCGCGCCGATGGGCGCTTCGGCGGTTCTGCTGTTCGGCGTGCCCAACAGCCCGCTGGCGCAGCCCTGGTCGATCGTCGGCGGCAATGCGCTGGCGGCAACGGTGGGTGTCAGCGCTGGTCTGCTGATCCCCGATCCGGGCCTGGCTTGCGGCGCGGCGGCGGCGGTGGCCATCGGCCTGATGTTCAAGCTGCGTTGCCTGCATCCACCCGGCGGCGCGGTGGCGCTGACCGCCATCCTCGGCGGCCCCGGCATTCACCAGATGGGCTATGACTTCGTACTGTACCCGGTGCTGCTTAACTCGGTGCTGCTGGCGGCGCTGGCCATTCTGTTCAATAACCTGGCCGGACGACGCTACCCGCATGCGCTGGCGCCGGCGGAGGCCAAACCGGCCAATTTGCCGATCGATGCCGTTTCCATCACCCGCGCCGATCTGCACGAGGCGCTGATGGAGGGGGATCTGTTCGATATCGACGAGGACGATCTGCAGGAGATCCTGCTGCGCGCCGAGCAGTTGGCGCATCAGCGGCAAAGCAAGATCGCCTGATCAGCCCAGCGTTTTATCGGATGGCGGAAGGCGCGTAACCAAAACGCTTTTGAAAGCGTTCGCTAAAACGCGCTCTGGATTTGTAACCGCAGGCCTCTGCAATGCGGGTAATATCCCATCGGGTGGTTTGAAGCAACATCATGGCGTGATGCATACGGACGTCTATCAGCAAGTCTTCGAAGCGCGTCTGTTCGGCGGCAAGGCGCCGCCGCAACGTTGCCGGGCTCATCGCTAACGTTTTTCCCGCTGTTTCTGCCGTCCAGTTTTGTTCCGGAGCCTCAAAAATCAAGGTGCGCAGGCGCTGTGATGGGCTATCCAATGGCAAATGCGTAAAAACATGTCCCCGTTCGGCCAGCGCGGTCAAAAAGTCCAGAAGGCGGTATTGCAGGCGAATATCACTGATTTCCTGTTTTTCCACGCTTTCAATCACGTGATAAAACGTCGCCGACAGGTCTTCGTCCAGAGGCAGCGTTTTCCACGCGTCATCTTTCGGGGGAATAGGGGGTGAAGCCTGCCGGGTTCGGTGAAAGACATCCAGCAGTTCTGCCGACAGCGTCAGGAGTATCGAGCGAAAAGGCCGATCGATATCGCCCGGCGTTTTGACTAAATCTGCGCGGGTGTTGGGGGGGACCAGGAGCAGTTCGCCGGGGGTCTCCAGAGACAAATGTTGTGAAGCCGATGTGATACCGAGTTGGCCCGCCACGATCAGCAAGACCGTCGCTTCATGGAAGACGAACTGCGGCGTGTGCAGCTGGCGTTTCAATGTCGGCTGGCACACCCCGCACAAGCGGCGCCTCAACACCGGAGCCCCCGACGGAGAGTGCCAGTGCAAAAGTTTCGCGCCCTGCTCGCGTCTGGTTCGCACTGATCCGAAGGAACCGGTCCGGCTCATATTCGACTCCTTTATGCGATTATTTCGCCGTTGATGCTACGTTAGGGTTCAGGCTGTAAAGGCCTGTCAGGCTCGCCTGGGCTAACACCGGCGCTTCCGCCAGGGCAGCATTCACATTAGCCCCTGTCCAAGGCCCTTGTACATCCAAACCGGGGGTAGCAAGCGCATAAACCGTGAAAATATAATGATGAACTAACGTATCGTTCCACGGTGGGCATGGGCCATCGTAACCGTAGTATTCCCCCTTCATCTGCTCGTCGGCGGCAAACCAACCGGTATAGTCATTGATGCCGTGGCGATAGGCCGAAGGGGCGTTTGGCCCGGCTTTGCCACGCGGCGTTACGCCGTCCGATTGAGAGCCCGCCGCAATTTCCACGGTACTGGCCGGAATATCCAGCAGCAGCCAGTGAAAGAAATCAACGCGCGGCAACGATGCGGGCACAACCCGACCCTCTTGATTCACATCATCACCACGGCTTGGTACGTCGGGATCATGGCAGACGATCACGAAAGACTGCGTGCCTGCAGGCACTTCACTCCAGGCCAGATGGGGGTTGCGATTTCTCGATAAAGCGACATGGTTGGCGGCATCGGGGATAGCGAAGGCGAACTCACCGGGAATGAACTCTCCTTCTTTAAAGCTTTGGCTGGTCAGTTTCATAAATGCCAATCTCCTGTTCTATTGAGCGGTATCTGCGGGTATGTGATGTCCCCATTATAAGTTTTTCAAAATAAAGTAAGGCGACAAATCCAATCAAAATAGAACCAATTACGCTCATTGTGATTGTATTTGATGGCCTTATATTGATGGGCGACCGATACGATTGCTGTGCCGATGAGAGTGCCACGGCGAAAACGCTGGATGAGGAAGGGGGTTGGTTAATATTGGTGGGGAAGAGACTGCTGCGCGCCGAGCCGTTGACGCATCAGCGGCAACGCAAGGTGCCTGATCAGCCCAGCGTTTTGCGGTAAAACACCACCCGCTCCGTTTCGGCAAAGCCCAGCGCCGCATGCAGGCGTTGGGAATCCAGATTAGCGATGTCGGTATCCGACGCCAGCTCGCTGCACCCCTGTTGCTTCGCCCACTCCTGCACCTGCGCGATCAGGCGCGCGGCCCAGCCCTGGCGGCGGGCGCGTTCGGCGGTATAAATCCCTTCCAAAAACGCCACCGGCGACGATTCGCAGCCGTTGACATAATCGTAGCGCAGCGCGATCTCGGCAAAGCCAACGAAAGCGCCGTCCAGCCCCCGCGCCATAAACGCGGTGTGGTGCGGCGAAGCCAATATCTCGCGCATTTCCGCGCGGTGCTCTTCCAACGGGCAGGTGGGCCACAGCGCCGAGCGCAGCGCCAGCCAGGCGTCGAGGTTGTCGTGGTCGCAGTTGACGATCATGCAGGGGCCTTATGAGTCGGAATAAATCAGGAATGCCGAGAGGGAAGTGTGGCACGGCGGCGGGAAACAAAAAAGCCATTATGCCGAGGGGCGCCCTTCATTAGGATGAAAGGGATGTTGATATTTTAAGCGAAGTTAGTATAGGGTACGGCCAGGGCGCTGATAAGGGATTGTTATGGATGCGAAAGCCGTAGCTCAAGGAATTCTTGAGGGAATAGAGTCTTTACCAAGGGGCATTGCCTATAGTGCTCGTAGGACATGGCAGGGAGCAGGGCTCGGCGGCCGAGAGCTTAAGCACCGCAATGAAATTGAAACGGAACGATTTATTAAGGTCGTTCGTGCCGGTTATGGTATCGAAACCCCGCTACGTGAGCTGATAGTGGTGATTATCCGTGACTGCTATCAGCGGATGGATCTGCAAACACAAACCGCGCTAAGCCAAAAATTTAACCATGCAGAGGGTTATCTTACAGGACGTATGGGGACGCAGTTCATTCTGGTTCAGCAAATCACACACCATATTTTGAAAAAGGTTATCGGCAGCACACTTTTCAAATGGGTATTCAAAGGTGTCACCATTGCTGGGCTAAACATCATTCTTTTACAAGGAATTATTGAAAAGGCCGCCGTTTCTTCGCGTCGTTTGCGGGAACAATATCCCTCAACGTACCATAAGCTCACGCCACGAAATTTGGACATGATCTACTTTCTGGCGGAGGAGTATCTTGAACCCTTTGTTGCCTATACCAGCAAATCGAAAATGTTCTGTGAAGGTGTGAATCATGAGCTATCTAAAGTCTTGGGGCAGTAAGCTCGGTAAAGGATTGTCGCACCTTGTGGAAGCGATTTTGGGCGGGATATTTTCTATCGCTGCGTTTGGCTCACTGTTCTGGTTCGACGAATGGTGGCAACGAATTCTAAGCGCGGCAATATTCCTGTTGCTGGTGTTTGTCACTATTGCTTTGTGTAGCCTTGTGAGAGGCGAGCGATAGCGGATAAATCAATCAAAAGCCAGCGGTTGGATTTTAACTAATGATCAAGTGATGATGACTTCCTATCGTTAAGTAAGAAAATCAATGAACTGGCTAAAATCCTTTCTTGTGAAGTTCGTTAAATTTGTTGGCCGGCAAACTGCTGACTTGGCTGAGTCCATAGTCATTGGCCTGTTCTCTATAGCGGCATTTGTTGCCTTGTTCTGGTTTGATGAGTGGTGGAAATCTATCGCTGCGGCTGTCGCGATCTTCTTTGCCGGCTTCCTGGTAAGTCTGGCTATAGGCTGGTTAAGAGGGGAAAGATAGCTGAGAGTGCCGGCATACCGCCGCCATTTTGCCGCCACTGTGAGCAAGAAATAAAAAAGCCACTTCGAGGGAAGTGGCTTTTTTATATGATTTTAAAGCTAAAATTTGGTGGCCCCTGTTGGGTTTGAACCAACGACCAAGCGATTATGAGTCGCCTGCTCTAACCACTGAGCTAAGGGGCCAAGCCGCGAGATTATAGGGAATCCTTAAGCGGCGGTCTACTGTTACCCGCCCGTATGTTGCTTTTCTGCACAGTTCTAGCCTGTTGTAATTGCTGGCGGATTTTGCGATAACCGCAGTAAATCCCTGCAATGGACTCACGACACTCATGGAACTTCTGGCGCCCAATCTGCGGGTGGTGTTTTGCGGCATCAACCCCGGCCTTTCTTCCGCCCACCAGGGCTACCCTTTCGCCAACGGCAGCAACCGCTTCTGGAAGGTGATCCATCAGGCCGGCTTTACCGAGCGCCAACTGGCGCCGGAGCAGTGGCAGCAGTTGAAGGATAACGGCTGTGGCATTACCGCGCTGGTGGCGCGCCCGACGGTGGCGGCCAGCGAGCTGTCGCGCGACGAGTTGCGCAGCGGCGGCGAGGCGCTGCAAGAGAAGATCCTGCGCTACCAGCCGCGCGCGTTGGCGATTTTGGGCAAGCAGGCGTTCACCACCGCCTTCGGGGTGAAAAACGCGCCCTGGGGCAAGCAGACGATGGTGCTGGGGCAAACCGAGGTGTGGGTATTGCCCAACCCCAGCGGATTGAACCGCGCCACGCTGGAGCAACTGACCGCCAGCTATCGCGAGCTGTTCCTGGCGCTGCAATGACATAAGGGAGTATGCGATGACATCGATGATGAAAGGTTGTGTGATGGCGCTGTTATTGGTGACCGGCACTGCACAGGCGGGGCATTCGCCACAGGAGGCGCGCAACAAGCAGAACGTGCTGGAGTTTTATCGGCAGGGGCTGAACAACAAGGATTTTGCGGCGGCGCGGCCGTTTTTGGGCGAGCAGTACAAGCAGCATAACCCCAACGCTAAAGACGGCGTGGCGGGTTTTCGTCAATTTGTCGAGCTGCTGAAAACGCGTTACCCCAATTCGCACAGTGAGGTGAAACAGGCGTTTGTCGACGGCGACTTCGTGATTTTGCATGTGGAAGTCAGCGGGCGCGAGGCCGGCAAGACCGCGGCGATCGTCGATATCTTCCGTCTCGACAGCGCCGGGAAGATCGTCGAACACTGGGACGTGACGCAGCCGGTGCCGGAGAAGACCGCCAGCGGCAACAGCATGTTCTGAGGCATAAAAAAACCCCGGCAAGCCGGGGTTTTTGCTTTTGGTGCGGCAGCCGGACTTAATCGTCCAGGAAGCTGCGCAGCACTTCGGAGCGGCTCGGGTGACGCAGCTTGCGCAGCGCCTTGGCTTCGATCTGACGAATACGCTCACGGGTAACGTCAAACTGCTTGCCTACCTCTTCCAGCGTGTGGTCGGTGTTCATGTCGATACCGAAACGCATGCGCAGCACTTTCGCTTCGCGCGCGGTCAGGCCGGCCAGCACATCGTGGGTAGCGGAACGCAGGCTCTCTGAGGTCGCGGAGTCCAGCGGCAGCTCGAGGGTGGTATCCTCGATGAAGTCGCCCAGATGCGAATCTTCGTCGTCGCCGATCGGCGTTTCCATCGAGATTGGCTCTTTGGCGATCTTCAGCACCTTGCGGATCTTGTCTTCCGGCATCAGCATGCGCTCGGCCAGCTCTTCCGGCGTCGGCTCGCGGCCCATCTCTTGCAGCATCTGGCGCGAAATACGGTTGAGCTTGTTGATGGTCTCAATCATATGCACCGGAATACGGATGGTGCGCGCCTGATCGGCGATGGAGCGGGTGATAGCCTGACGGATCCACCAGGTGGCGTACGTCGAGAACTTGTAGCCGCGGCGATATTCGAACTTGTCTACCGCTTTCATCAGGCCGATGTTGCCTTCCTGGATCAGATCCAGGAACTGCAGGCCGCGGTTGGTGTATTTCTTGGCGATGGAAATAACCAGACGCAGGTTGGCCTCAACCATCTCTTTCTTCGCGCGGCGGGCTTTCGCTTCACCGATCGACATGCGACGGTTGATGTCTTTGACCTGCTCGATGGTCAGGCCGGTTTCTTCTTCGATCTGACGCAGTTTCTGCAGGCTGCGCTGCACGTCTTCGGCAACGTCTTTCAGCTTTTCCGACCATGGCTTGGCCATCGCCACTGCGGCTTCGAACCAGGAATCGCTGGTTTCGTTGCCGGCGAACAGGGTGACGAAGTTTTTCTTCGGCATTTTGCACTGTTCAACGCACAGCTTCATGATGATGCGTTCCTGGGTGCGAACGCGGTCCATCATAGTGCGCATGCTGTTGACCAGGAAGTCGAACTGTTTCGGCACCAGGCGGAACTGCTTGAACACTTCAGACAGCTTCAGGATCTCGTCCGCTGCGCTGGCGTGGCTGCGGCCGTTCTTTTTGATCACCAGACGCGTCGCTTCATACTGATCGCGCAGCTCGGCGAACTTCTGACGCGCCAGCTCAGGATCGATGCTGTTGTCGTCTTCGGTGTCGTCGTCTTCGGCGTCCTCATCTTCTTCGTCGTCGTCTTGCTCTTCGCTCGACAGTTCAGAACCGATGTGGGTCGCGGTAGGGGCGATGTCCTCTTCCGCGTTAGGATCGACGAAGCCGGTGATCAGATCGGACAGGCGCGCTTCGCCCGCTTCGACGCGATCGTACTGCTCAAGCAGGTAGGTGATGGCTTCCGGGTATTCGGCAACCGAGCACTGCACCTGGTTGATGCCGTCTTCGATGCGCTTGGCGATGTCGATTTCGCCTTCGCGCGTCAGCAGTTCGACGGTACCCATTTCGCGCATGTACATGCGCACCGGGTCGGTGGTGCGGCCGATTTCGGATTCCACGCTGGACAGAACCTGTGCGGCGGCTTCTTCCGCATCTTCGTCCGTGCTGTTCGAGTTTTCGGCGAGCAGCAGGTCATCGGCGTCCGGTGCTTCTTCCATCACCTGGATGCCCATGTCGTTAATCATCTGGATGATGTCTTCGATCTGATCGGAGTCGACGATATCTTCCGGCAGATGGTCATTGACCTCAGCATAGGTCAGATAGCCTTGCTCCTTACCACGGGTGACAAGTAGCTTCAGCTGTGACTGCGGGTTTTGCTCCATAAGACGGTATCCACACTTCAGAGTATTTAGGTTGGTGTCGGTCGGCGAAACCGCCAACAATAGCATTTGGGGCGTTTTCGTTATCGCCGCGGCCCACTATGGCGGCACTGTGCAGGGCTCTGCCCTCGCAATTATCGGCACTTAAGCCGTTTGGTATTCAGTTTTTCTTCGCTAAAACCTGGTTGAGAGAACGGACTTCCTCACGTTCCTCCGGGCTCAGGCCGCGCGTTCTGGCCTGGGCGATCAGCGTTTCCAGCCGTTGCTCGAGCACCGAGTCGTACAGGCTGGCCAACGTATCCAAAAAGGTCTGTTCGACCATGTCCTCAACGATCATATGGTTCCATGTCGCCAAGGTTTCAAGCTGCTGGCTGAATTTGTTGTCGCGATACAGCTCCAGCAATTGCCCGGTCGTCAGGCCCGGCTGCGCCAAACAGGTCTGCACCAGTTCGACGAACAGCGGCAATCCCGCCTGTTTGGTCTGCTCCAACCCTTCCAGCGAAGGGATAAGTGTAGCCAACTGCGGATTTTGCACCAGTAACCCTATCAGTATACGCATGGTTGTGCGTTTTAGCTGGGGCGCCTGATAAGGATTCGCATTTTCCGCCTGCTTGGGCATCAGCTTGTCGAGCTGGCTGTCGTCCAGCAGCCCCAGCTTGTTGCCGAGCTCCTGACGCAGGTACAAGCGCAACGTTTCGCCCGGCACCTGAGTAATCAGCGGCAGCGCCAGCGTGCTCAGCTTGGCGCGCCCGTCCGGGCTGCTCAAATCCACCTGCGGCAGCAGGCTTTCGAACAGGAAAGTGGACAGCGGCTGCGCCTGCTCCATTCGCTGTTCGAAGGCTTCTTTGCCTTCTTTGCGCACCAGGGTGTCCGGGTCTTCACCGTCGGGCAAAAACATGAACCGCAGCTGGCGCCCATCGTTCAGGTACGGCAGCGCGGTTTCCAGCGCCCGCCAGGCCGCTTCGCGGCCGGCGCGGTCGCCGTCGTAGCAGCAAACGACGTTGTCGGTGGCGCGGAACAGCAGCTGAATGTGTTCAGCCGTCGTCGAGGTCCCGAGCGAGGCGACGGCATAATCGATGCCGAATTGCGCCAACGCCACCACGTCCATATACCCTTCCACCACCAGCAGCCGCTGGAGGGTAGGGTGGTTCTGCTGTGCTTCATACAGGCCGTACAGCTGGCGGCCCTTATGGAAAACTTCGGTTTCCGGCGAGTTCAGGTACTTCGGCATACCGTCGCCCAGCACGCGGCCGCCGAAGGCGATCACGCGCCCGCGCTTGTCGCGGATGGGGAACATCACCCGTTCGCGGAAACGGTCGTACGAACGCCCCTGATCGTTAGTCACCAGCATGCCGGCATCGTTCAATGCGCGGCGCGAGTCGGCATCGCGGCCGAAACGCTTCAGGGCGTTGTCCCATCCCGCCGGCGCGAAGCCGATGGCGAAATGGCGAATAACGTCGTCACTTAATCCGCGCTGCTGCAAATAGCTGCGCGCCGGTGCCCCGGAGGACTGCTGCAGTGACTGTTGATAGAACGCGCTGAGCTGCTCCATCAGTTGGTACAGGCTCTGGCGCTGATGGCGTTCGATCTGGGTCGGCCCGGTGCCCGCTTCGTAAGGCACTTCCAGCCCGTGCATGGTCGCCAGCTCTTCGATGGTTTCGACAAACTCGAGTCGGTCGTAATTCATCAAAAAGTCGACGGCGTTGCCGTGCGCACCACACCCAAAACAGTGATAAAACTGCTTTTCGCCATTAACGGTAAAGGAAGGCGTCTTTTCGTGGTGGAACGGACAGCACGCGTGGTAGTTCTTGCCTTGCTTCTTGAGCTTCACGCGGGCGTCGATCAAATCGACGATGTCGGTGCGAGCCAGCAAGTCATTGATAAATACGCGCGGAATTCGTCCAGCCATAAGCCCTTACTTCATTAGCCTATAAACGAGAACAAGCCGCGCATTCCTTTCGGAAAGCACGGCCTTCGTATGCAACTACTCGGTCTGCGCGATTTTGAAAATCAGAAATTCACGCGGTGGGGTTGCCCCCGAAGAATTAATACAGACGAGTGCGGCGTGCGTTTTCGCGAGCCAGTTTCTTCGCGTGACGTTTCACAGCAGAAGCTTTAGCGCGTTTACGTTCGGTAGTTGGTTTTTCATAAAACTCACGACGACGAACTTCAGCTAAAACACCCGCTTTTTCGCAAGAGCGTTTGAAACGACGCAGAGCAACGTCAAATGGCTCGTTTTCACGTACTTTAATTACCGGCATGTGCCTCTCACCTCAATAAAATTCGGTTTGCTGCTGGCCAAGCGCCAGCCTTTTCAAAATGGTGCGGAATTTTACTCCAATGGATGCTGCTTTGTAAAGCATCACAGCAAATTGAAACCCGCGTCGCTCTGCCGCAACGTGCGCAATTTTGCACCGGGCGCTGATTATAGACTAATCAGAAAAAAATGCTCGTATTTAATCGCCCGGGCATTTTCTGGATGAATCATCGACATAGGCGCAAGCCGGTGACAAGATGCGCCGCATCGGCGGTAAATGCGGCGGAATGTGGTAGACTGGCGGCCGCACGTGAATGATGGGAAATGTAATGCGAGTACTGGGTATAGAAACGTCCTGCGATGAAACCGGAATTGCAGTGTATGACGATCAAACCGGTTTGTTGGCCAACCAATTATACAGCCAGGTGAAGCTGCACGCCGACTACGGCGGCGTGGTGCCGGAACTGGCCTCCCGCGATCACGTGCGCAAAACCGTGCCGCTGATTCAGGCGGCGCTGAAAGAGGCCAACCTGACTCCGGCCGATATCGACGGCGTGGCTTATACCGCCGGGCCGGGCCTGGTAGGCGCGCTGCTGGTCGGCGCTACCGTCGGGCGTGCGCTGGCGTTCGCCTGGAACGTGCCGGCGGTGCCGGTACACCACATGGAAGGCCACTTGCTGGCGCCGATGCTGGAAGATAACCCGCCGGCGTTCCCGTTCGTCGCGCTGCTGGTCTCCGGTGGCCACACTCAGCTGATCAGCGTCACCGGCATCGGTGAGTATGCACTGCTGGGCGAGTCGATCGACGATGCCGCCGGCGAAGCGTTCGACAAAACCGCCAAGCTGCTCGGCCTGGATTATCCCGGCGGGCCGATGCTGTCGAAGATGGCGCAGCAGGGCACGGCGGGGCGTTTCACCTTCCCGCGGCCGATGACCGATCGTCCGGGGCTGGACTTCAGCTTCTCCGGGCTGAAAACCTTCGCCGCCAACACCATTCGCTCCAACGGCAACGACGATCAGACGCGTGCCGACATCGCCCGCGCCTTCGAGGATGCGGTGGTGGATACGCTGGCGATCAAATGCAAACGTGCCCTCGAGCAAACCGGCTTCAAACGCCTGGTGATGGCCGGCGGCGTGAGCGCCAACCGCACATTGCGTGCCAAGCTGGCGGAGATGATGCAGAAACGCGGCGGGGAAGTGTTCTATGCCCGCCCGGAATTTTGCACCGACAACGGCGCGATGATCGCCTATGCCGGCATGGTGCGGCTGAAGAGCGGCGCCAACCCGGAGCTGAGCGTTTCGGTGCGGCCGCGCTGGCCGCTGGCGGAACTGCCTGCGGTATAAAGCAAAGGGCCGGATAATCCGGCCCTTCTGTTATTCGTCTTCCGGCTGGTCGCCGTTATCCTCATCCGCGTCGTTTTTCTTCTTGCGGAACTTGCCCCAAATCTTGCCTTCCTGGCCGCGCCACAGGCGCTGGATATTGTCGTGATGCCGCATCAGGATCAGGCAGGAGAGCATCGCTACCGGGAAGGTGAACTGCGGTTTGAACCACCAGACGTAGAACGGGGCGATCAGCGCGCTGACGATGGCGCCGAGCGAAGAGTAGCCGCTGAGCAGCACCGTCAACAGCCAGGTGCCGGTCATCAGGCCGGTCAGATCCCAGCCGATAGGCGCGATGGCGCCAAACGCCGTCGCCACGCCTTTACCGCCGCGGAAGTGGAAGAACACCGGATAGATGTGCCCCAGACAGGCGGCGATCGCCGTCAGGCCGAGGTACAGCGGCGGTACATCGAGTTTGTAGGCCAGCCAGACCGGCAACATCCCTTTCAGAATATCGAACACCAGCACCGCCGCTGCCGCCAGCCGGCCGCCGATGCGCAGGACGTTGGTCGCCCCGGGATTTCCTGAGCCATGCTCACGCGGGTCCGGCAGCCTGGCGATCCGGCAAACCAGGATCGCGCTCGAAATCGAGCCGCACAGATACGCGAAGATAATCATGCCAAGCGCGGTAGCACTCATAACGCGGTTCCGTTTAATAATGGTCGTTTTACTCGCAACATCTATGGATAATACGCACATTCCGCTGGAAGTGGTATCCGGCAAGGCCAAAAACAGAGAATGACGTGATGGATATCGTATTTATTGAAGAGCTTACCGTAATTACCACCATTGGCGTTTATGAGTGGGAACAGGGCATTCGTCAGAAGCTGGTGTTCGATATCGAAATGGGCTGGGATAACCGGCCGGCCGCCGCCAGCGACGACGTAACTGACTGTCTGAGCTATGCCGACGTCAGCGATGCCGTGATCCAACACGTGGAGTCGAACCGCTTCGCCCTGGTGGAACGCGTGGCGGAGGAAATATCTGAAATTTTGCTTCAGCGCTTCAATTCCCCGTGGGTCCGTATTAAGGTCAGCAAACCGGGCGCTGTAGCACATGCCAATCGGGTCGGCGTGATCATTGAGCGCGGCACCCGTCCCGCATGATTTTATGTCATCTGCTTGCAACGAAAGACCGTTAAGCTGGTCTTAATCCTGAGAATTGTTTTAGCGGCATTGTCTTTAAGCACTGCCGCTTTTTTATGTGATAGCCGTTATTTTATAGGGTGAGCGAAGCACATGGCTGACATGCATTCACTGTTTATTGCGTTTGTTCTTGGGGTTGTCGAGGGGTTAACCGAATTTCTGCCGGTGTCTTCCACCGGGCATATGATTATCGTTGGCGAGTGGCTGGGCTTTACCGGCGACAAAGCCAAAACCTTTGAAGTCATCATCCAGCTGGGGTCGATCCTGGCCGTCGTCGTGATGTTCTGGCGCCGGTTGTTCGGCCTGATCGGCATCCATTTCGGCGGCAAGCCGGTGGAGCACGAGGGCAAAACCAGCGGTCAGCTGAAGCTGGGGCACATCCTGCTGGCGATGATCCCGGCGGTGGTGCTGGGCCTGGCCTTCCATGATTTCATCAAGTCGCTGTTCGCGCCGAAAAACGTGATGTATGCGTTGGTGGTCGGCGGTCTGCTGCTGCTGGCGGCGGAATGGCTGAAGCCGAAGAAACCGAGCGCGGAAGGGCTGGATGACATCACCTACCGCCAGGCGTTCATGATCGGCTGCTTCCAGTGTCTGGCGTTGTGGCCGGGCTTCTCCCGTTCGGGTTCCACTATCGCCGGCGGTATGCTGGTGGGCGTGAACCGCTATGCGGCGTCCGAGTTCTCCTTCATTTTGGCGGTGCCGATGATGATTGGTGCCAGCGGCCTGGATCTGTACAAGAGCCTGCACTTCCTGACCTGGGGCGATCTGCCGATGTTTGCCGTCGGCTTCGTTACTGCCTTCGTGGTGGCGCTGATTGCGATCAAGACCTTCCTGTCGCTGATCAAACGCATCTCGTTCGTGCCGTTCGCCATCTACCGCTTTATCGTGGCGGCCGTGGTTTACATGGTGTTCCTGTAAGCCCGATACCAAGAAAAAACCCCGCTCTGCGGGGTTTTTTTATGCCTGATCGTTGATAATCGTTTGGGATAGCTTCCACTCGGCCAGCGCCTGCTGGCGGCGGCGTTTGAGCTCGTCGCGGATCGCGGTGCCCTGCAGCCCGCTGGCTACCACCTCTTTAATCGATACCGCGTTCGCCACCTGATACGCCTGGCGCAGATAGTCGCCCTGCGGATAGGGATTCTTCTCAAAGCCGGTGCGTCCGCGCGCGTCCGCTTCGCTGGTCAGGATCATCTGCTCCAGCCTCTGGGGCTTGCGCCAGACGTCGATGGCGTCGAACAGCTTCAATAGAGTCTCCGGCCGCAGCTTGTTCACGGTGTGGATCAGATCATGGTACTCGGCCACCAGCTTGCTCAGATCGCGCACCGGGTTAGGCACCCGCAGCCGCTGGCACAGCGCCTCGACCAGCCGTACGCCCGCCGGGCCGTGGCCGTGGTGATGCGGCCAGAACTCTTTTGGCGTCAACCCTTTGCCGAGGTCATGGCACAGGGTGGCGAAGCGCACGTCCACCTCCGGCGTGAGGCGGGCGGCAATCGCCAGCGCCATCAGCGTGTGCACGCCGGTGTCGATCTCCGGGTGCCACTTGGCGGGGGCCGGCACGCCGAACAGCGCGTCGATTTCCGGGAACAGCACCGCCAGCGCATCGCAATCGCGCAGCACCTGAAAATAGACCTGCGGGCTCTGGCTTTGCAGCGCCTTTTCGGTTTCCTTCCAGACGCGTTCGGCGGTCAGCGCAGCCAGTTCACCGCCGTGCGCCATTTGGCGCATCAGGGCGAGCGTTTCGTCGGCGATGCGAAAACCCAGGTGGGCGAAGCGGGCATTGAAACGCGCCACGCGCAGTACTCGCAGCGGATCTTCGCCGAACGCGTCGGAAACGTGGCGCAGCACGCGCGCCTGCAGATCGGCCACGCCGCCGTAAGGGTCAATCAGCTCCCCTTCGGCGGAACGGGCGATGGCGTTGATGGTCAGATCGCGCCGCAGCAGATCTTCCTCCAGCGTGACGTCCGGCGCGGCATAGCAGGTAAAACCGGTGTACCCTTGGCCGGATTTGCGCTCGGTGCGCGCCAGCGCGTATTCCTCATGAGAATCGGGGTTGAGGAACACCGGGAAATCTTTGCCGACCTGTTGATAACCCAATGCCAGCAGCTCTGCCGGCGTGGCGCCCACTACCACCCAATCATGATCGACCACCGGAATATTGAGCAGGCTGTCGCGAACGGCGCCGCCGACCAGATAAATCTGCACTGTTGACTCCTGAATATCGTGTAAGGCTCTGTCTATCAGATTACATGAATTGACCGCGGGATGTCGGCACCAATGAAAAGGGCGCCCGCAGGCGCCCATACTCAAACTGAACGATACTGAGATCAGTTCATCCAGCGATTGTTGTTCTTGCGGCGCGGGATCAGGTGCGGCAACAGCAGGCCCAACAGCAAACCGACGCCGGCAACGCCGCCGCCGTACATGAACCACTGCAGAATAATGGTGCGCTGTTTATCGTCGAGCTGCAGGTTAACGGCGTTGACCTTCTTCTGCGCGACCACCAGCTGGTTTTTCAGATCCTGGTTTTCCTTCTGCAGGCTGCTGATGGTGCTGTCGCTGCCCGCGACTTTCTCCTGCATTTCCGAGGTGCGCTGGTTCCAGGTGTTATCGATGTTGGCCAGTTTGTCGGTCAGGGTTTTCACCTGCTGTTCCAGCTCCGGCACGCGGGTGCGCAGGCTTGGCGTCTGGCTGAGCTGATCGAGCGGGATCCAGGTGGTGCGGCCTTTGGGATCGCGGATCTGGCCGTAATTGGTGCTGTCGTTGACGCTCAGCAGGGTCACTTCTTCACCGGCGTTCAGAGTGCCGACAATACGGTACTGATTACCTGGGCCGCTATGGACGTAAGTGCTTAACTCATCGGAGATATAGCGTTTATCTTCGGCATGTGCGGCCCAAGTGATGCTGAAGCTCAGCGCGGCAAGGAAAATCAGGCGTAATTTCTGCATTAGTTCATCGTTTCTGGGTGAATTTATGGAACGATAGTAGAGGGTTCAGTCTGACGACGCAACGCCAAAACCGGAATGAGAACTATCTTACTGTGGCTGATTCTGTGAGTTGCGCAGCGTTTTATAACGTAACAGGTTTTTTCTACAGTTAGCAGGGTTAAGGCGCCGGGAATCGCGGTAAGATAACGGCAACTGTGCGTCAGTGGGCAGCATACGGCGGGCCGAGCGCGCCGCGCTGAAACCGACGTGAATGCGTAACTTATTGGTGTTAAAGAATTATGACCGTTGAAATTGAACTGAAATTCATCGCCGCGCCGCAAGCGGTGGCCGCACTGCCACACTGGCTCGCCGCCTGGCCGCATCAGCATTCCGCGCCGCAAAAACTGACCAACATTTACTTCGAAACGGCCGACAATTTCCTGCGCCGTCACGACATGGGGCTGCGCATTCGCGGTTTCGACGATCGCTATGAGATGACCATCAAAACCGCAGGTAAAGTGGTGGCCGGCCTGCACCAGCGCCCGGAATACAATGTCGCCATCGCCGAACCGCAGCTGGCGCTGGCGCAGTTTCCTGCCGACATCTGGCCGCAGGATTGCGATATCGCGGCGCTGCAGCAGGCGTTGCAACCGCTGTTCCGTACCGATTTTGTGCGTGAGAAGTGGGTGGTTACTTACGGCCAAAGTGAGATAGAGATTGGCCTGGATCAGGGTGAGGTGCGCGCCGGTGATCTCAGCGAAGCCCTGAGCGAGATAGAACTGGAGTTGCTGAAAGGCAACACCGCCGATCTGCTGGCATTGGCCGGTGAGCTGGCGGCGCACGATGGGCTGCGTCAGGGCAGCCTGAGCAAGGCGGCGCGTGGTTACCACCTGGCGCAGGGCAATCCGCCGCGCGAGGTGCGCTCGCTGCAGGTGTTGAAGCCGGCGGCGAAGGCGACCGTGGAGCAGGGGATGATCGCCGCCTTCGAACTGGCGCTGAACCACTGGCAGTACCATGAAGAGCTGTGGCTGCGCGGCGACGCGCAGGCGCGCGGGGCGGTCATCGAAGCGGTCGGCACGATCCGCCAGGCGCTGGTGATCTTCGGCGGCCTGGTGCCGCGCAAGGCCAGCGCCGATCTGCGCGCCCGTCTGACCGAACTCGAACCATTGTTGGCGGATAAAGCCGCGCAACCAGAGACCCTGTGCTACAGCACAGCTTACCTGCAATGTAAGTTGGCGCTCACATCATGGCTGGTGAGCGGCGCCTGGAGGCCGTTTATCGATGCCAAAGGGCAGACCAAGCTGGACGGTTCTTTCAAACGCTTTAGCGACATCATGCTGGGGCGCAGCGGCGCGGAGCTGAAAGAAGCCTTCAGCCGTACGCTGAACGAAGATGAATATCAGGAACAATTGCCGCGCCTGACGCGTCAGATTTCGGCGCTGATCCTGCTGTCGGGCGCTTACCCCGACGAGCAGACCGGGCCTTATATCGACGCCTGGCGCGAGTTGCAGGCGGCGCTGAGCGAGCGCCGCCAGGGCTGGTATGAAGCCAGCCGCAAACAGGCCTTATCGCATGCGCCATTCTGGTTAAACGGCGCGCTTCGTTAATCCAGTCGGCCCGCCAGCCGTGGGCCGCAGAACGGGTCATACACTATGTCGCCACTTTCAGCCGCGTTACAGGCTCAGGCACAGCAGGTTGTGCAGCGTTTTCAGGAAGTTCACGGCGCGGACAGCGCCTTTAGCGAGCAGGAGCAGTGGGTGCTGGCGTCGAGCGACTTCGTCAGCGACGCGCTGCTCGCCCAGCCGGCCTGGCTCGCGACGCTGCGCGAGCAGCCGCCGGCGCCCGGCGAGTGGCAACACTATGCCGCCTGGCTGCAGGACGAGCTGGAAGAGGTGCGTGACGAAGCGCAGCTGATGCGCACGCTGCGCCTGTTTCGCCGCGAGACGCTGGTGCGTATCGCCTGGGCGCAGGCGCAGGGGCTGTGTTCGACCGAAGAAACGCTGCTGCAGCTGAGCGGGCTGGCGGAGACGCTGATCGTCAGCGCCCGCGACTGGCTGTACCAAACCTGCTGCCGCGAGTGGGGCACGCCGTGCAACGCCGCCGGCGAACCGCAGCCGCTGCTGATCCTCGGCATGGGCAAGCTGGGCGGCGGCGAACTGAACTTCTCGTCGGACATCGATCTGATCTTCGCCTACCCGGAAAACGGCCAGACCCAGGGCGGAAGGCGCGAGTTGGACAATGCCCAGTTCTTCACCCGCCTCGGCCAGCGGCTGATCAAGGCGCTGGATCAACAGACCATCGACGGCTTCGTCTATCGCGTCGACATGCGGCTGCGACCGTTCGGCGACAGCGGCCCGTTGGTGATGAGCTTCGCGGCGCTGGAAGATTATTATCAGGAGCAGGGGCGCGACTGGGAGCGCTATGCGATGGTGAAAGCGCGCCTGATGGGCGGGGCGGAAGACGCCTACAGCCAGGAGCTGCGCAAAACCTTGCGGCCGTTCGTGTTCCGCCGCTATATCGATTTCAGCGTCATCCAGTCGCTGCGCAACATGAAGGGCATGATCGCCCGTGAAGTACGGCGTCGCGGCCTGAAGGACAACATCAAGCTGGGCGCCGGCGGCATTCGCGAAATCGAATTCATTACTCAGGTATTCCAGCTGATCCGCGGCGGCCGCGAGCCGGCGCTGCAGGGGCGTTCGCTGCTGCCGACGCTGCAGGCGGTGGGTGAGCTGGGGCTGCTGGAGGCCGAGCAGGTACGGGCGCTGAGCGCCGCCTACCTGTTCCTGCGGCGGTTGGAGAACTTGCTGCAGGCGATCGGCGATCAGCAAACCCAGACGCTGCCGAAGGAGGCACTCGATCAGGCGCGGTTGGCCTACGGTATGGGATTGGCGGATTGGCCGGCGCTGATGGCGGCGCTGGACGCGCACATGCAGGCGGTGCGCGCGGTGTTCGACGACCTGATCGGCGACGATAGCCCGGATGTCGGCGAAGATCCCGATTACCAGCACTACCACAGCCTGTGGCAGGACGCGCTGGAGGAGAACGAGCTGGCGCCGCTGACGCCACACCTCGATGAAGAAGGCCGTCGACAGATGCTGCGCACCATCGCCGATTTCCGCCACGACGTCGACAAGCGCACCATTGGCCCGCGCGGCCGCGACGTGCTCGATCAACTGATGCCGCGCCTGCTGGCGGAGGTGTGCCCGCGCCAGGACGCGCCGACCGCGCTGGTGCGGCTGGCGCAGCTGCTGCTCAGCATCGTCACCCGCACCACCTACCTCGAATTGTTGGTGGAGTACCACGCGGCGCTCAGCCATCTGATCCGCCTGTGCGCCGCGTCGCCGATGGTTGCCAACCAGCTGTCGCGTTACCCGCTGTTGCTGGACGAACTGCTGGATCCGGCCACGCTGTATCAGCCGGTGGCGCTGGACGCCTACCGCAGCGAGCTGCGCCAGTATCTGCTGCGGGTGCCGGAAGACGACGAAGAGCAAAAGCTGGAGGCGCTGCGCCAGTTCAAGCAGGCGCAGCAGCTGCGCATCGCCGCTGCGGATATCGCCGGCGCGCTGCCGGTGATGAAAGTGAGCGACCATCTGACTTATTTGGCGGAGGCGATCATCGACGCGGTGGTGCAACAGGCCTGGAGCGACATGGTGGCGCGTTACGGCCAGCCGACCCATCTGCAGGAACGCGAAGGGCGCGGCTTTGCGGTGATCGGTTACGGCAAGCTGGGCGGTTGGGAGCTGGGGTACAGTTCCGACCTCGATCTGGTGTTCCTGTTGGATTGCCCGCCGGAAGTGATGACCGACGGCGATCGCTGCATCGACGGCCGTCAGTTCTACCTGCGGCTGGCACAGCGGGTGATGCATCTGTTCAGCACCCGCACCTCCTCCGGCATTCTGTATGAGGTTGACGCGCGTCTGCGGCCTTCCGGTGCGGCGGGGATGCTGGTCAGCACCGTCGAAGCGTTCGCCGACTACCAGCAAAACGAAGCCTGGACCTGGGAGCATCAGGCCCTGGTGCGTGCGCGCATCGTGCATGGCGATCCGGCGCTGCATCAGCAGTTTGACGCAATCCGGCGCGAGATCCTGTGCAAAACGCGCGATGCGCAGACCCTGAAGCGCGAAGTGCGCGAGATGCGCGAAAAGATGCGCAACCATCTCGGCAGCAAGCAGCGCGATCTGTTTGATATCAAAACCGATGAGGGCGGCATAACCGACATCGAATTTATCGCCCAATATCTGGTCTTACGCTATGCGCCGGGTGAACCGCGCCTGACGCGTTGGTCGGACAACGTGCGCATCTTCGAGCTGATGGCCAATTACGACATCATGCCGGAAGAGGAAGCGCGCGCGCTGACCCAGGCCTATGTCACCATGCGCGACGAGATCCACCACCTGGCGCTGCAGGAGCATTCCGGCAAGGTCGGCAGCGGGCTGTTTGCCGCCGAGCGCGAACAGGTACGCGCCAGCTGGGCCAAATGGCTGGATTAATACCTTTTTGCGGGTATTCCGGCGGTCTGTGGTAATATCTGCGCCACTAAAATTTTGTTCTTTTTTGGAGTTATCGGATGAAAGTTACGCTGCCTGATTTTCGCCGCGCCGGTGTGCTGGTGGTCGGTGACGTCATGTTGGATCGCTATTGGTATGGGCCGACCAGCCGCATTTCACCGGAAGCCCCGGTGCCGGTGGTCAAGGTCGATACCATCGAAGAGCGTCCCGGCGGCGCGGCTAACGTGGCGATGAACATCGCTTCGCTGGGCGCCACTTCCCGTCTGGTGGGCCTGACCGGCATCGACGATGCGGCGCGGGCGCTGAGCGCCAAGCTGAATGAAGTCAACGTGCGCTGCGACTTCGTCTCGGTGCCGACCCATCCGACCATCACCAAGCTGCGCGTGCTGTCCCGCAACCAGCAACTGATCCGTCTCGACTTCGAAGAAGGCTTCTCCAACGTTGATCCACAGCCGATGCTGGAGCGTATTCAGCAGGCGCTGCCGCAGATCGGCGCGCTGGTGCTGTCCGATTACGCCAAGGGCGCGCTCAGCCAGGTGCAGGGCATGATCCAACTGGCGCGCGCCGCCAAGGTGCCGGTGCTGATCGATCCGAAAGGGTCCGATTTCGAGCGCTATCGCGGCGCGACGCTGCTGACGCCGAACCTGTCCGAGTTCGAAGCGGTGGTGGGCCACTGCAAGGATGAAGCGGAATTGGTGGAACGCGGCATGAAGCTGGTGGCGGATTTCGAGCTGTCGGCGCTGCTGGTTACCCGTTCAGAACACGGCATGACGCTGTTGCAGCCGGGCGTTGAACCGCTGCACTTGCCGACCCAGGCGCAGGAAGTGTTTGATGTGACCGGCGCCGGCGACACCGTGATCGGCGTGCTGGCCGCCTCGCTGGCCGCCGGTAACTCGCTGGAAGAGTCCTGTTTCCTGGCCAACGCCGCCGCCGGCGTGGTGGTGGGCAAGCTCGGTACCTCCACCGTGTCGCCGATCGAGCTGGAAAACGCGGTGCGCGGCCGCGCCGAGACCGGTTTTGGCGTGATGACCGAAGCGCAGTTGAAGCATGCCGTCGCGCAGGCGCGTCAGCGCGGCGAAAAAGTGGTGATGACCAACGGCATCTTCGACATTTTGCATGCCGGCCACGTCTCTTATCTGGCCAACGCCCGCAAGCTGGGCGATCGCCTGATCGTGGCGGTGAACAGCGATGCGTCGACCAAGCGCCTGAAAGGGGAAACACGCCCGGTCAACGCGCTGGAGAACCGCATGATTGTACTGGGCGCGCTGGAAGCGGTGGATTGGGTGGTGCCGTTCGAAGAGGACACGCCGCAGCGCTTGATCGCCGACATTCTGCCGGATCTGCTGGTGAAAGGCGGCGATTACAAACCGGAAGAGATTGCCGGCAGTGCGGAAGTGTGGGCCAACGGCGGCGATGTCAAAGTGTTGAACTTTGAAGACGGCCTGTCGACCACCAACATCATCAAAGCGATTAAAGACGGGCGCGGCTAACGCCGGGTAATCTAAAGAACAAGGGCGCGCGGTTCATACAGGTGCGCGCCCTTGGCGGGAATTATTCGTCTTCCTGCTTGGCTGCCGGCGCCGTGCTCAGTTTGCTTTCCAGCTCGGCCATGCGCTGTTCCAACAGCGCCAGCTTCTCGCGGGTGCGCAACAGCACCTGAGTCTGCACGTCGAACTCTTCGCGGTTAACCAAATCCAGGCGGGTCAACTGCGATTGCAGGACCTGACGGATTTTTTTCTCAACGTCTTCCCCGAATTCACGAACGCCTTTAGGCATGGACTCATGAACCTGGCGTGCGATTTGTTCGATTTTTTTCGGGTCAATCATGGCGTATCCCTTTCAGAGTTTAATAGCTGCCGCTTAGTGTAATGCGAGTTGCCCGCCGGATAAACACCATTAAGCGCATTCGCCGCGCGTGGCCGAATTGTGCTTTTGCCAATTGCCCTGTCTATCCATTAGCGTTATAGTCATCTTGCTTATTCTCAGGGCGGGGTGAAAGTCCCCACCGGCGGTAAATCACCTTCTACGGTGAAAGCCCGCGAGCGCTCAGCCAGCCTGTAAAGGCCGGTTAGAGGTCAGCAGATCCGGTGTAATTCCGGGGCCGACGGTTATAGTCCGGATGGGAGAGAGTAACGGTATCTGCCGGGCATGCGCCCGCTTGCGTTATTTTTTTAGCTATTGCTAGCTACTCCTCAAGATCGCCCTGGTTCTGGTAATCCATAATTTTTAATGAGGTTTTTTACCATGAATCAGACGCTACTTTCAGACTTCGGCACGCCGACAGAACGCGTTGAACGCGCGATTGACGCACTGCGCAACGGGCGCGGCGTAATGGTGCTCGATGATGAAAATCGTGAAAACGAAGGTGACATGATCTTCGCCGCGGAAACCATGACCGTTGAGCAGATGGCGCTGACCATTCGCCACGGCAGCGGTATCGTGTGCCTGTGCATCACCGAAGAACGCCGTCAGCAGCTTGAGCTGCCGATGATGGTGACCAACAACTCCAGCCAGTTCCAGACCGCCTTCACCGTGACCATCGAAGCGGCGCAGGGCGTGACCACCGGGGTTTCCGCTTCCGATCGCCTGACCACCATCCGCGCGGCGGTGGCAGACAGCGCCAAGCCGAGCGACCTGAACCGTCCGGGCCACGTGTTCCCGCTGCGTGCGCAGCCGGGCGGCGTGCTGAGCCGTCGCGGCCACACCGAAGCGACCATCGATCTGGTCTCCATGGCCGGTTTCAAACCTGCCGGCGTGCTGTGTGAACTGACCAACGACGATGGCAGCATGGCGCATGCACCGGAAGTGATTACCTTCGCCAAACAGCACGACATGGTAGTGCTGACCATCGAAGATCTGGTGGCCTACCGCCAGGCGCACGAGAAAAAAGCCAGCTGATAGCCGGCCGCTTTCAACGATAAAAAAGCCGCGTTACGCGGCTTTTTTTGTGGCTACCGTTTTGACAGGCGTTCGCCGATGCGGCTGGCGTAATTCATCACGTGGAAGGTGTAGTTCTCCTCAACCGTACCCTGGAACAGATGCGCCCAGGGGCCGATGGCGTAGATGCCGAGATCTTCCCCGCCGTGCGTCTCGCTTTTCAGCGGCACCAGTGCCGGCTGAATAAAGTCGGGCGCGGTGGTTTGCTCCATGGTCAATGCCGGGCGCTCGGCCAGCGGGATTGTGCCGCCGGGGCCGTTGGCGAAACCGAGGGTGGTGTAGGGCTTGCCGTCGCTGCCCAGCCGAGGTTTACCGTCGACGCCGACGGAAATGCCGAGGATAGGATTGCCGCGCTTGGCATAGCCGGCGATGGTCAGCGTGTGGCTGTGATCGCCGGTCACGATCACCAGCGTTTCGTCCAGGTTGACCTTGCCGACGATGGTTTTCACCGCCTCGTTCAGGGCGACCGCGTCGCTCAGCGTACGGTAGGCGTTACCGTTGTGGCTGCCGTGATCGATGCGTCCACCCTCCACCAGCAGCAGGTAGCCTTCGGGGTTCTTGGCCAGAATATCGATGGCCTTGCCGGTCATCTCTGCCAGTGAAGGTTCTCCCGCCGCGTCTTGCCGTCGATCGTGCTCGAAGTTCATGTGTGATGGCTCGAACAGGGCCAACAGGTGGTCGACCTTACCCGGCTCGATTTTATCGAACTGTGCCTGATTCCATACGTATTGCCCACGCTCGCCGTAGCGCTGCAGCCAGGCCTGCGTCAGGTCGCGGCCATCCTTTCTGGTGCCTGTTTTGCCGGGATATTCCGGATCGCTCACGCTGTCGGGCAGGAAGTTGGCGCGCCCACCGCCCATCGCCACGTTCAGGCCGTTGCCGTATTTCATTTCCACCAGCTGGCGCGCGATGTCGCGGCAGCCTGCGGCCAGGGCGTCCGCCGGCATTTTGGCGTCAGACTCCCAGTCGCGGTTGGCGATATGGGCATAGGTGGCGCCCGGCGTGGCGTGGGTAATGGTCGCGGTTGTCACGGCGCCGGTGGCCATGCCGAGCGTTGCGGCCATCTCCCAGAGCGTGGTGACGGCCTTGGTTTGCTGATCCTCGCAATTGTTGAGGGTGGCCGTATGGTTGAGGCCCATCAGATCGTTGATGGTTTTGACGCCGGTGGTCATTGCCACCGCGCTGGGCGCGGAGTCGGTGATTTGGGCGTCGGCGGAATAGGTTTTGGCCGCCGCCAAATAGGGGAAGGCTTCCCAGGCCAGCACGTTGGACTCGCCATCCACGCCGCGCTGCTGCCCTTCAAAAATGCGGGCGGCGGTCACGGTGGAAAATCCCATACCGTCACCGACCACCAGAATGACGTTTTTGGCGCGGTTGGTGTTTGGCGTCTGCTTCAGCCGCTGTTGCAGCTGGGCTTGCGCCTGAAGGAAGTAAGGGTCTTCGCGCTGCGTCAGCGGCGCGTTGTCCACCGCGCCGGCGGCGACTGCCCCCGTGGCGAACAAGGTCATGGAAAGCGCCAGGCGGGTTGCCAGTGTGAGTCTGAACATGAATTCCTCCTTGGTGAGACGTGATTCCCGTAGCGCCGACGGGCTGCCAACACCCTGTCGACTGAAGGAGGAGTGTATAGATCGCGTTAACAAAGAGTACATAAATTGTTCACAAATTAGATCTGTGTGGCAGTAATGCCATGGTATTCACGTTGATTATTAATTATTTGAAAAATATGCATTTTTTAACTTTTTGTTTGCCAGTCTATTTTTCCGGCTTTTATTTCAAATTTATTGAATATCTTCATCACGGTTATCCGGCTGTGTTGCTGCGTCAAAGCGCGTAATGTAGCGGCATAGCACAATTTGAACTGAGGATCCCCCTATGAACACCTCTCGTATGCCGGCACTGTTTCTTGGCCACGGTAGCCCTATGAACGTGCTGGAAGACAACCGTTACACCCGGGCATGGCGTGCGTTGGGTGAGTCATTGCCGCGGCCGAAGGCGATCGTGGCGGTTTCTGCGCATTGGTATACCCGTGGCACTGCGGTCACTGCGATGGAAAAACCCAAAACCATTCACGACTTCGGCGGGTTCCCGCAGGCGCTGTTTGATACCCGTTATCCGGCGCCGGGCTCTCCCGCGCTGGCCACGCAGCTGCAGCACATTCTGGCGCCGGTGCCGGTGACGGCCGATCTCGGTGAGTGGGGGTTGGATCACGGTACTTGGGGCGTATTGATCAAGATGTATCCCAATGCCGATATCCCGGTGGTGCAGCTCAGCGTCGACGGCACGCAGCCGGCAGCCTATCACTATGAGCTGGGTCGTAAACTGGCGGCGCTGCGGGATGAGGGTGTGATGATCGTCGCCAGCGGCAACGTGGTACACAACCTGCGCATGGTGAAATGGCAGGGCGATACCAGCGCCTACCCGTGGGCGGAATCGTTCAATAACTTTGTCCGGGATAACCTGCGCTATCGGGGCGACAACCACCCGCTGGTGGATTTCATGCGCCATGAGGGCGCGGCGTTGTCAAACCCGACGCCGGAACACTATCTGCCGTTGCTGTACGTGCTCGGCGGCTGGGATGGAAAAGAAGCCATCAGCGTGCCGATCGACGGTATCGAAATGGGGGCGCTGAGCATGCTGTCGGTGCAGGTGGGGTAAAGAAAAAACGCCAGTCAGAGACTGGCGTTTTTGTCTTCAGCGGGGCGATCAGCCGAGGATGGTGTGCGGATAGAAGCGCGACAGATCCTGCGTGATCAGCTCGCGATCTTCGCGCAGGCCGATGCCGCAGGGTTGATCGTTCACCAGCCAGCTGCCGATCAGCGTGTAGCTGTCTTCGAACTTTGGCAGCGGATGGAACTGCTGCACGATCATGCCTTCTTCACCGTACGGCCCATCGACGCGCGCCACTTCCTGACCGTTTTCGACGATCTGAATATTGGCGCCTTCGCGTGAGAACAGCGGTTTGGTGACGTAATGATCCATCGGCGGATGATCGTCTTGCGCGAAATAAGCCGGCAACAGGTTAGGGTGGTTAGGGAACATTTCCCACAGCAGCGGCAGCAGCGCCTTGTTGGAGATGATGCTCTTCCAGGCCGGCTCCAGCCAACGCACGCCGGCGTCTTCCAGCTTGGTGGAGAACATCTCGCGCAGCATGAATTCCCACGGGTAGAGCTTGAACAGGTTGCCGATCACCTGATCCTGCAGATCGGTAAACTGGCCTTTCTCGCCAAGACCAATCTCTTCCATGAACAGGAACTCGGTCGGCAGACCGGCTTCCTGCGCGCAGTCCTGCAGATATTGCACCGTGCCGCGATCTTCTTCGCTGTCCTGGCAGCAGGCCAGGTGCAACAGGCCGAAGCCGTGATGCGCTTTCAGCTCGGCGAAACGCTCGATCAGCTTCTCCTGCAGGCTGTTGTACTGATCCGATTCCGGATCCAGCTTGCCGGCGTTGATCTGGTCTTCCAGCCACAGCCACTGGAAGAAGGCCGCCTCATACAGCGAGGTTGGCGTATCGGCGTTGTTCTCCAGCAGCTTCGGCGGGTTGACGCCGTCGTAGGCCAGATCGAGACGCGAATACAGCGACGGCTGGTTGGTGCGCCAGGAACTGCGCACGAACTCCCAGGTGTGTTTCGGAATGCAGAACTTGGCCATCAGCTCATCGCTGCCGACCACCTTTTCCACCACCTGCAGGCACATCTGGTGCAGCTCGGCGGTGGCGTTTTCGATCTCTTCAATCTGCGCCAGCGTGAACTGGTAATAGGCGTCTTCACACCAGTACGGCTCGCCGTACATGGTGTGGAAACGGAAACCGAACTCGGTCGCTTTTTCACGCCAGTCCGGGCGCTCGGTAATAGCAATACGTTTCATGCATCAACCGCCCATGCTGCGAGAGCCGGAGTTGGAAGTGGCGCTGCTGCGCTGCATGCTGGTCTGCTTGGCCACGGTCTCGCCGAAACCACCGCGGGTCACGGTGTTGGTGACCGCAGGCTTTGGCGCCATGGCGGTTTTCGGCACCGTCATGGTGCGGCCGCCGGCGGTGGCCGGGCCGTAGCTCTTGCCGCTGGCGTCGACAAACTTGCCGTTCGCCGGGCTGGCGGCGTTCTTGGAAGTGAACAGTGGCTGCTGCGCGAAGCCGGAACCGCCCATCAGGCGGCCCATCATGTAGCCCGCCATCAGCGGCATCCAGAAGCTGCCGCTGCTTTGCGATTCCGCCGCCATGCCGGCCTGCGCCGGAGCCGGCGCCTGGGTGCACTGCGCTTCGCCGAACTCGGCGACGCAGTCTTCGCGGGTGGCGTATTTCGGCGCGGTTTTCGCCGCTTCTTTCAGGGCGTTGTTGTAGGCGGTGGTGCACTGCTCGCTCATCGAAGGGTTGGCGCGCGAACAGTCATCGGCATTCTGATACAGGGAGACCGTTTCATCGCTCTTCTCGCAGCCGGCCAGCATAAAGACGGCGCTGATCGCCAAGGCCACGGGCGCGACACGGTAGCTGCGCCAGGATTTGCGGAACGTCTCTTGGTTGATGTTTTTTGTCCGTTTCATCGTTATCAATCCCATCATGCGGGCTGTTTTCGCCCTTTCCCAGTAGTGGCGCTAAGGATAGGGGAAACATGGTCAAAATTAAAGCTGAAACGCCCGCAGAATCCACTCTTTACGCAGTTATACGTTGGGGTGTGCGCCAGTTCGCTTTCGCGGCGAAAAAACGCGCGTTGGCGTTTCATCATGAAACGTTATCGCTATGATGATGTTCCATAATGGAACAAAAATCGCGTGGCTCGCCAGGCGGGCGGCAGGCGCTCATAGTCGAAGCACAACAACAAGCCGGCGGCGAAGTCGGCGCGTCATCACCTGATATCTGAACGTTACCATCGCCAACTCCCTACAAGGATCCGGTTATGTTGAGAATCATCCAGTCACCAGGCAAATACATTCAGGGCGCCAATGCGCTGGCCGCCGTCGGCGAATACGCCAAATCCCTCGCCGACCATTATTTCGTGATCGCCGACGACTTCGTGATGCAGTTGGCGGGAGACACCCTGATGGGCAGCCTGCAGCAGCACGGCGTGAAACATCATGCGGCCCGCTTCAACGGAGAGTGCTGCCGTAAAGAGATAGACCGGCTTGGCCGCGAGCTGCAGACCCACGGTTGCTGCGGGGTGATCGGCGTCGGCGGCGGCAAGACGCTCGACACCGCCAAGGCCGTCGCCCACTACCAACGGCTGCCGGTGGTGCTCATTCCCACCATCGCCTCCACCGATGCGCCGACCAGCGCGCTGTCGGTTATCTACACCGAACAGGGCGAATTCGCCGAATACCTGATCTACCCGCGCAACCCGGACATGGTAGTGATGGACAGCGCCATCATCGCCAAAGCGCCGGTGCGCCTGCTGGTAGCCGGCATGGGCGACGCGCTCTCCACCTATTTCGAAGCGCAGGCCTGCTTCGACGCTCAGGCCACCAGCATGGCCGGCGGCAAATCGACGCTGGCGGCGCTCAGTCTGGCGCGGCTGTGCTATGACACGCTGCTGGCCGAAGGGGTGAAGGCCAAGCTGGCGGTCGAGGCCGGCGTGGTAACGGAGGCGGTGGAACGCATCATTGAGGCCAATACGTATTTGAGCGGCATCGGCTTCGAGAGTAGCGGGCTGGCGGCGGCGCACGCCATTCACAACGGTTTCACCGTGCTGGAAGAGTGCCACCACCTGTATCACGGCGAAAAAGTGGCGTTCGGCACCTTGGCGCAGCTGGTATTGCAGAACAGCCCGATGGCGCAGATTGAAACCGTGTTGGCGTTTTGCCATGACATCGGCCTGCCGATCACGCTGGCGCAGATGGGCGTCACCGGCGACGCGACGGCGAAGATGATGGCGGTGGCCGAGGCCAGTTGCGCTGCCGGCGAAACCATTCACAACATGCCGTTCAAGGTCACCCCTACGGGCGTGCAGGCGGCGATCCTGACGGCGGACAGGCTGGGCACCGCCTGGCTGCAGCGTCATTGATACCGTTGGGGCGCGGTGAGCCGCGCCCCTGGGCTTACAGAGGAAATCATCGTGAAAAAACTGATTAATCAGGTCGAGTCGGTGTTGGAAGAGCAGTTGCAGGGGCTGGCGGAGGCCCATCCCGAGTTGCTGGTGCACGCGGATCCGGTGTTCGTGACCCGCGCCGACGCGCCGGTGGCGGGCAAGGTGGCGATCCTGTCCGGCGGCGGTAGCGGCCACGAGCCGATGCACTGCGGTTTCGTCGGCGAAGGGATGCTCGACGGCGCCTGTCCGGGCGAGATTTTCACCTCGCCGACGCCGGATAAAATGTACGAGTGCGGTCAGGCGATCGACGGCGGCGCCGGCGTGTTGCTGCTGATTAAGAACTACACCGGCGACGTGCTCAACTTCGAAACTGCCACCGAACTGCTGCACGACAGCGGCGTCGCGGTGGCGACGGTGCTGGTGGATGACGACGTGGCGGTCAAAGACAGCCTGTTCACTGCTGGGCGGCGTGGGGTGGCCAACACCGTGCTGATGGAGAAACTGCTGGGCGCCGCCGCAGCGCGCGGCGACGATCTGGACAGCGTGGTGACGCTGGGGCATCGCATCAACAACCACGGGCATTCGATTGGCATTGCGCTGGGTGCCTGTACCGTCCCCGCCGCCGGCAAACCGTCGTTCACCCTGGCGGAGAACGAGATGGAGTTCGGCGTCGGCATTCACGGCGAGCCGGGCATTGCGCGCCGCCCGTTCACCACGCTCAACGCGGCGGTGGACGACATGTTCCATACGTTGATCGACCACGGCCACTATCAGCGCACGATCCGCGTCTGGGATCGTCAGCAGGGCGAGTGGCGCGACGAGATGCAGACCAAGCAGCCGCTGACGCGCGGCGATCGGGTGATCGCGCTGGTCAATAACCTGGGTGCCACGCCGCTGTCCGAGCTGTATGGCGTCTACCATCGATTGGCGGAGCGTTGCGCCGAGGCGGGCATCATTATCGAACGCAACCTGGTGGGTTCTTATTGCACCTCGCTTGATATGCAGGGCGTGTCCATCACGTTGTTGAACGTGGACGACGAGCTGTTGTCCTTGTGGGATGCGCCGGTGAAAACGCCTGCGCTGCGTTGGGGTTGCTGAGGAGGAATTATGGCGTTGACCAAACAACAGGTCGTCGATTGGCTGATGCGTTGCGGCGAAGTATTCAACCGGGAGCGCGATTTTCTCACCCAACTGGACACCGAGATCGGCGATGCCGACCACGGTCTGAACATGAATCGCGGTTTCAATAAGGTGGTAGAAAAGCTGCCGTCGGTGGCGGACAAGGATATCGGCTTTATCCTGAAAAACACCGGTATGACGCTGCTGTCGAGCGTGGGCGGCGCCAGCGGTCCGCTGTTCGGCACCTTCTTCATCCGCGCGGCGCAGGCGGCGAACGCCAAGCAAAGCCTGGATCTGGTGGAGCTGCATCAGGTGATGCAGGAAGGGGTGGAAGGCGTGGTGATGCGCGGTAAGGCGGAGCCGGGCGACAAGACCATGTGCGACGTCTGGTGGCCGGTGGTGGAAAGCCTCGGCCAGTCCGCGCAGCAGAACCTGAGCGTGGCGGAGGCGCTGCAGCGTGCCGCCGACAGCGCCGAGCGGGCGGTGGAGAGCACCATTACCATGCAGGCGCGTAAAGGGCGGGCCAGTTACCTGGGCGAGCGTAGCATCGGCCACCAGGATCCCGGCGCCACTTCGGTGATGTTGATGATGAAAACGCTGGCCGAGGTCGCCGGCAGTTAGCAGGAGGCGAGATGATTAATATCGTGGTGGTTTCGCACAGCGCGTTGCTGGCGCGCGGCGTTGAGCAGTTGGCGCGGCAGATGATGCGCGGTGACGGCTGCAAACTGGCGCTGGCGGCGGGCGTGGATGACGAGCAGCACCCGATCGGTACCGACGCGGTCAAAGTGATGGAGGCGATCGAAGCGGTCGCCGACGGCGACGGCGTTCTGGTGCTGATGGATCTGGGCAGCGCGCTGCTCAGTGCCGAAACCGCGCTCGATCTGCTGGACCCGGACCTGGCCGCCAAAGTGCGGCTGTGCGCGGCGCCGCTGGTTGAAGGCACCCTGGCGGCGGTGGTGGCCGCCAACTCCGGTGCTTCGCTGGAACAGGTGGTGGCGGAGGCGCAGGGGGCGCTGCAGGCCAAACAGGCACAGCTGGGTGAGGCTTCTCCGACGGCGAAAAGCGTGGCCTTACCGCTGGCGCAGGGCAAAAGCGTAACCTGGACGGTGCAGAACCCGCACGGGCTGCATGCGCGCCCGGCGGCGCGGCTGGTCGAGACGCTGGCGCCGTTCAAGGCCGAGCTGGTGCTGGAAAAGCAGGGGCAGTGCGTCGATCCGCGCAGCCTCAATCAGCTGGCGCTGCTGCAGGTGCGTCACGGCGACACCGTTCGCCTGATCGCCGACGGTGCGCAGGCGGACGAGGCGCTGGCGGCGTTCAAAGCGCTGGCGGAACAACATTTCGGCGAGACGGTCTCCGAGCGGCAGCAGCCTTCGCTGCACGGTATCCCGGTGGCGGAAAGCGTCACCAGCGGACCCGTGTTCCAGGCCCACAGCTTCTGGCCGCCAACCGTCGATCGACGGATTGGTGCGGACGAGGTGTTGGGCGAACAGCAACGCCTGCGGGAGGCGCTACAGCACACGCTGAGCGATCTGAACCGGCTGGCGGAGCGTACCGGCACGCTGATCGGCAAGCCGCAGGCGGCGATCTTCGGCGCCCACAGCATGCTGCTGGACGATCCGGATCTGCAGCAGGCGGCTTACACCCGCATCGCGCAGCAGCTGTGCTGCGCCGAGCAGGCCTGGCGGCAGGTGCTGGGGGCGATCGCCGAAGAGTACCGTGAGCTGGATGACGACTACATGCGGGCGCGCGAATTGGACGTGCGCGACATGCTGCGCCGCACGCTGTGCCATCTGCAGGGGCTGCCGCTGCCGGCCATGGCGCTCGCAGAACCGTCAATCTTGGTGATGGACGAGCTGATGCCCTCGGAGGTGGTGATGCTCGACAGGCGGCTGGTGCTCGGCATCTGCCTGAGCGGCGGCAATGCCCTGTCGCACAGCGCCATTCTGGCGAAGGCGATGGGCATTCCGATGGTGGTCGGCATGCAGGATTGCCTGAGCAAAACCCGCAGCGGGCAGAAGGCGATGCTGGACGCCGCGCGCGGGGTATTGCAGCTCAGCCACTAGGCACGCAGCTTGAACTGGCGGATGTCGATCCCGTGCTGTTTGATCTTCCGCCACAGCGTGGTGCGGCCGATGCCCAGCAGCTGCGCCATCTCCGTCACCTGGCCACGGCTGACGGTCGCCGCGCGCAGGATCGCCTGGCGTTCCATGTCCGTCAGCGTCAACAGCGGTGCGCCGGGCTGCGGGTCGCTTTCCAGCAGCGACGGCTGGCCGAGCAAGTGTGCCGGCAGATCCGCCAACTGGATGTGGTGGCCGTGGCAAATCATTGCCGCGCGCTCCACCACCCCTTTCAGTTCCAAATCGTTGCCCGGCCATAGATAAAGCGCCAACTGGGCCATCACCTCGTCATCGACCCGGAAGCGACACTGAAAATGCTGCTCCAGCGTGCGCAGATGGTGTTTGACCAGCAGCGGAATATCGCTCAGCCGCTGGCGCAGCGGCGGGATCAGGATTTCGAACGCCTGCAGGCTGTAAAACAGCTGGCGGCGGAAGCGGTTTTGCTGCACCAGCAGCGGCAGATCGGCGGCGCTGCCGGCGATCACACGCACATCGACCGGGATCACCCGGCTGGAATTGAGGCGGATCACCACGCCGGTTTTCAACACCTGCAGTAGCGCCGACTGCATCTCCGCCGGCAGGTATTCGATCTGTTCGAGGTACAGCGTGCCGCCGTTGGCCAATTCGAATTTACTGAGCTGGCCCGCCTCTTCTTCGCTGGCGTCGTTGCCCAGCAGCTCACGCAGCCCCTGCGCCTGCGTCAGCAGCTGGCAGTTGAGGGCGATATACGGCCCGGCGGCGCGTTCGCCGGCGTTGTGGATAGCCTGGCTGAGCAGCTCTTTGCCAACGCCTTCTTCTCCGCGCAACAGGATCGGATGCTGGCCTTTGGCCGCCTGCTGCCCGTAACGGATCAGTCGCCGCATTTCCAGCGAGGTGGAGGGCATCTGTTCGAAGCTGTGGCTGACGCGCCCCAGCTGGCTGCTGACATACTGGCGCAGCCGTTCGAGCGGGTGCAGCAGGGCGATGAAACTGCAGCGATCGCCGTCGAAAATCGGCTTGAGCGTCAGCAATGCGGCGATAAATTGTCGCTGACTTTCGAAGGTGACTTCGACGTGTTGCAGCGGTTGGCGATCGGCGATGGCGCGCTTGAGCAGCGCGGGCAGCGTCAACAGCTGCGTCAGCGGCTTGCCCTGGCTCTGCTGTTCGTCCAGCTTCAGCAGGCCGGCGGCGCGCTGGTTGATGTATTGCAGGTAGCCGCGGTGATCCCAGGCCATGACGCCGTCGTCCACGCCGTCCAGCAGGCCGTAAAGCTGATTCAGATGGCGGTTGGATTCCGCCAGCAGGCCGTCGGCGTTCAGCGAGTTACCGATTTCGCGGGCGATGGCCAGCGTCAGCGACAGATCGCCGGCGGCGCAATCGGGCAGCAGGCAACCCAGGGCGATCGAGCCGCGCTGGCGGCCGCTGTTGTCGTAGACCGGCGTGGCGCAGAACGACCAGCCGTGCAGCGCCTGGCGCACATGCTCTTCACCGCTCACCCGTACCGGGTGGCCTTCCGCCGCCGCCAGCGCCGGAGCATTGGTGCCGATCTGTCCCTCGGCCCAGTAAGCGCCGGGGGCGAATCCCAGTTGCTGCAAATGCTCCCAGGTTTGGGCGTCGCCGCAATGCCACAGCGTGCAGCCGCTCTCGTCGAGGATCAGCAACAGACAACGTCGCGGCTCCATGTATTCGCAGGCGTCTTCCAGCGCCGCCTGGCCAAGCGTCAGCAGATCGTTCTTGCGGCGGCAAATCGATTCGAAGGTGGCGCCCTGAGCGCGGTGCGGTGCCTGCCAAACGTCTGGCTGCATCAGGCTGCGGCAGCGTAGCCAGGAGGCGTAAACGGCTTGTGTCGGGCGCAGCGGCGGCGGCAGTTCACCGTCGTTAATCAGCCGCTGCCAGCGTGAATCGTTGTCCATCGAACCTCATCCAGACTGCGAAAACGAGAGTGAAGATGATACCACCTGGTGTAGCGGCGGCTGTGAGGCGGTGGGCAGAAGCGGGGAAATCGGGGCAAAAAAAAACGGGGCGCGGCGCAGGCCGGACCCCGTGTTTATCAACGTGCGCGCATCAGTTGCGGAATGGGTTGCCGCTGTGGCGAGCCGGTTGGCTGGAGGTAACGGCCGGCGCGGATACGCGAGTGGCCGCCGGTGCCGGCGCCGCGGTTTGTTGCATCGGCGCATTGTCCTGATAACCGTCCGCATAGGCGTCCTGCGCGCGGTTTTGCGGTGCGACGGCGTCAGGCGCGGTCGACACCGGTTTGCCCAACGCGCCATTCAGCAGCAGCAGATCGTTCTGGTTCAGCGTGCCGAGCGCCGACTTGATGTTCAGCTGGTTGATCAGATAGGTATAACGCGCGTCGGACAGTTGACGTTTGGCGTTATACAGGGTGGTGGTGGCGTCCAGCACATCGACGATGGTGCGGGTACCGACCTGATAACCGGCTTCCATCGCGTCCAGGGAGCTCTGCGCGGAGATCACCGCCTGTTTGTAGGCGTTAATGCTGCTGATCGAGGCGTTAACGTTGTTGAACGACGAACGCACGGTCTGCACCACGCTGCGGTGGGAGCTTTCCAACTGCTCACTGGCGCCGACGAAGCCGTACTGCGCTTGTTTGACCTGCGAGTTGGTCGCGCCGCCGCTGTATAGCGGCAGGTTGAAGCTGATGCCGACCTTATTTTGGCCCGCATCGGAGTCGCTGTAGCGTGCGGCATTCGCGCCGCCGGTGTTGGAGCCGTTGTATTTGGTATTGCTGATGCCGGTCGACGCGCTGACGTCAATCGTCGGCATATAGCCAGTTTGGGCTGCGCGGATTTGCTCACGCGCCAGATCCTGGCTCAGACGGGCGGACAGCAGGCTCAGGTTGCGCGCTTCCGCTTCTTTCAGCAGGTTGTTCACCGCTTCCGGGCGCTGGGTACTGAAGCGATCGGTATTCAACGAGGCCAGCTCCGGGTAGAAGGCCCCGGTCACCTGGCGCAGCGTTTCCAGCGCGTTATCCAGATCGTTGCGGGCGGAGACTTCGGCCGCCAGCACGGTGTCATAGTTCGAACGGGCGTTCTGCACATCGGTGATCGCCACCAGGCCCACGTTGAAGCGTTGGGTGGTTTGATCCAGCGTGCGGTAGACCGCGTCTTTCTGCGCCTGGGTATAGGACAGCGTGTCGATCGCTTTCAGCACGTTGAAGTAAGCGGTGGCGGTGTTGAGAATCAGCGACTGCTCTGCGGTCTGGAAGGTGACGTCGGAGATGCCGGCGGTCTTTTCCTGCAGCGTCAGCTGGCGCCATTTCGACATGTCGAAGAGGGTTTGCGTCAATGCCAGCGAACCGCTGGTCACGTTGCTGTTAACGCCATTGCTGTCACGATAACCGTTGGTGTAATCGTAACCTGCGGTTAAACCGAGCTGCGGCAACAGCGGGCTGCGCGCTTCATTGATCTTTTCGAATGCGGCGTCGCGGTCAGCAGCACTTTTGCGCAGATCCGGGTTACTTTCCCTGGCCTGTTTGTAGACCTGCAGCAGGTTCTCTGCCTGGCTCATTGCACTGAAGCCGCCCAGGCTCAGTCCGATAAGAAGGGGGAGCAGTTTCTTCATTTGCATTCCTTGTTGTGCAGCAATATTGCTATGTTAGCGCTGACGATAGACGAAATAGTTGCCGATTCTAGCAGAGTCTGCGGTACGCATCAGGTGGCTGAATGTGCCATCTCACGTAACTTTTACCTTTCAGACCGCCCATTTACCTTGGCGTACTGCCCCGGTCGACTGCAGCTGATATTATGGCTGACAATCCGGATTGTTTCCCGCTATTACCTGCGAGCGCACAAACGTGCCGCATCCGGCGGCGAGAAACAGCCTAACATAAAGCCGCGGCGGAGAGTCCCGCTGTTTCTGTCATCAAAACCGTTTATTTTATCGGCATACTCAAGCAGGAGAATTCGCGCATGAACCGTTCGCAGCCATCGCCCGTTACTTTCGATAAAAAAGATGTAGAAATTATTGCACGCGAGACGCTGTACCGTGGTTTTTTTTCACTCAATTTATACCGGTTTCGCCATCGGTTGTTCAATGGCGAAATGAGCCCTGAAATCACGCGTGAAATTTTCGAGCGCGGCCATGCGGCGGTGCTGCTGCCCTATGATCCGGTGCGCGATGAAGTGGTGCTGATTGAACAACTGCGCATCGCCGCGGTCGATACCCGTAATTCGCCCTGGCTGCTGGAAATGGTGGCGGGTATGATCGAAACCGGCGAAAGCGTCGAAGACGTGTGCCGCCGCGAAGCGCAGGAAGAGGCCGGCGTGGTGGTCGGGCGCTGTAAGCCGGTGCTGAGCTACCTGGCCAGCCCCGGCGGTACCAGCGAACGTTTGTCGATCATGGTCGGCGAAGTGGACGCCCGCACCGCCGAGGGCATCCACGGTCTGGCGGAAGAGCATGAAGATATCCGCGTCCACGTGGTCAGCCGCGAGCAGGCTTACCGCTGGGTAGAGGAGGGCGCGATCGATAACGCCGCATCAGTGATTGCATTGCAATGGCTGGCGTTGCACCATGAATCGTTGAGAAAAGAGTGGGCCAACTAATGAAACAGCGCTATACCCCTGATTTCCCCGAAATGATGAGATTGTGCGAAACCAACTTCGCGCAATTGCGCCGCTTGCTGCCGCGCAACGATGAAGCGGGCGAAACGGTGACTTATCAGGTGAACGGCGCCGGCTATCGTTTGACCATCGTTGAGTCCACGCGTTACACGTCGCTGGTGGAGATCGAGCAGATCTTTCCGGCGGTCAGCTACTGGAGCCTGCCCGCGATGACGGTGCGGTTGTACCATGACGCCATGGTTGCGGAAGTGTGTTCCAGTCAGCAGATCTACCGCTTTAAAGCGCGTTATGATTATCCTAATAAAAAGTTGCATCAACGCGACGAAAAGCATCAAATTAACCAGTTTCTTGCTGATTGGCTGCGCTACTGTTTGGCGCATGGAGCGATGGCGGTTCCGGTTTGTTAGACAGACTGAAATAACAAAGGACACCATTTGGAAAGCCTGTTTAAACTGCCCGTGGCGAGTGGGGCCGCGGTCAGGATTCTACAAATAACAGATACCCACCTTTTTGCCGGCGAACACGAGACGTTGCTCGGCATCAATACCTATCGCAGCTATCACGCGGTGCTGGACGCCATCCAGGCGCAGCGCCGCGACGTTGATTTGATCGTCGCCACGGGAGATTTGGCGCAGGATCATTCGCAAGAGGCGTACCGCCACTTCGCCGCCGGCATCGCGCAATTGCCGGCCCCCTGCGTGTGGCTGCCGGGTAACCACGATTTCCAACCGGCGATGGTCAACGCGTTGGCCGCCGCCGGCATTGCCCCTTCCAAACAGGTGTTGCTGGGCGACGACTGGCAGGTGCTGATGCTGGACAGCCAGGTGTTCGGCGTGCCGCACGGCGAATTGAGCGAGTATCAGCTCGAGTGGATGGAGCGCTGCCTGCAGGCTCACCCCGAGCGCTATACGCTGTTGCTGCTGCACCATCATCCGCTGCCGTCCGGTTGCACCTGGCTCGATCAGCACAGCCTGCGCAACCCGCATATGCTGGGCGCGATCCTGCTGCGTTATCCGAAAGTGAATACCGTAGTGTGCGGGCACATTCATCAGGATCTGGATCTGGAATGGCAGGGCCGGCGCCTGTTGGCGACGCCGTCCACCTGCGTGCAATTCAAGCCGCACTGCACTAACTTTACCATCGACGACGTCTCGCCCGGCTGGCGTTACCTCGATCTGCTGCCGGACGGCCGCGTCGAGACGCAGGTGTTCCGCCTGGAAAACGACGATTTCCGCCCCGATATGGACTCGGATGGATACTGATGCCTTCGACGCTGCTCTACCTGCACGGTTTCAATAGTTCGCCGCAGTCGGCCAAGGCGGTGGCCTTCAAGGCCTGGCTGGCCGAGCACCATCCCGACATCGAGATGCTGGTGCCGCAGCTGCCGGCCTTTCCGGCGGAGGCCGCCGAGATGCTGGAAAATATGGTGCTGGAACGCGCCGGGCAAACGCTCGGGCTGGTCGGCTCATCGCTGGGCGGCTATTATGCCACCTGGCTGTCGCAGTGTTTTTCCCTGCCGGCGGTGGTGGTCAACCCGGCGGTCAAGCCGTTTGAGCTGCTGGTGGACTATCTCGGCGCCAACGAGAACCCCTACACCGGCCAGCAATATGTGTTAGAGTCTCGGCACGTTTACGATCTGAAAGTGATGCAGATCGATCCCTTGGAGTCGCCGGATTTAATCTGGCTGCTGCAGCAAACGGGCGATGAAATTCTCGATTACGGCCAGGCAGTGGCGTATTACACCGCGTGTCGGCAAACGGTGGAGTCGGGTGGAAACCACGCCTTCGTCGGTTTCGAGCACTACTTCCCCCAGATTGTGGATTTTTTAGGGCTAAACGCGGTCTGACGGACCGTTCCGGCACCTCCCTTTAACCACGAAAAAATAATCAACGATGACTCAATCCAGCTATAACGCTGATGCCATTGAAGTACTCAGCGGTCTAGAACCAGTGCGCCGTCGTCCCGGCATGTATACCGACACGACGCGCCCAAACCACCTCGGCCAAGAGGTGATCGATAACAGCGTCGACGAAGCGTTGGCCGGTCACGCCAAGCGTATCGACGTGATCCTGCACGCCGATCAGTCGCTGGAAGTGATCGACGACGGCCGCGGCATGCCGGTGGACATCCACCCGGAAGAGGGCGTGCCGGCGGTTGAGTTGATCCTGTGCCGGCTGCACGCCGGCGGTAAATTCTCGAATAAAAACTACCAGTTCTCCGGCGGCCTGCACGGCGTTGGGATCTCGGTGGTCAACGCCCTGTCGAAGCGGGTGGAAGTCAACGTGCGCCGCGACGGCAACGTCTACGGCATCGCGTTCGAAAACGGTGACAAAGTGCAAGACCTGACGGTGACTGGCACCTGCGGCAAACGCAACACCGGCACCAGCGTGCACTTCTGGCCGGACGAACAGTTCTTCGACAGCCCGCGTTTCTCGGTATCGCGCCTCACTCACCTGCTGAAAGCCAAAGCGGTGCTGTGCCCCGGCGTTGAGATCTATTTCATCGACAAGGTGAACAACACCGAGCAGCGCTGGTGCTACCAGGACGGCCTGACCGACTACCTGATGGAAGCGGTTAACGGCCTGATCACCCTGCCGGAAGCGCCGTTCGTCGGCAATTTCGCCGGTGATACCGAAGCGGTGGACTGGGCGCTGCTGTGGCTGCCGGAAGGCGGCGAGCTGCTGACCGAAAGCTACGTCAACCTGATCCCGACCATGCAGGGCGGCACCCACGTCAACGGCCTGCGTCAGGGGCTGCTGGACGCGATGCGCGAGTTCTGCGAATTCCGCAACATCCTGCCGCGCGGCGTGAAGCTGTCGGCGGAGGATATCTGGGATCGCTGCGCCTACGTGTTGTCGGTGAAGATGCAGGATCCGCAGTTCGCCGGGCAGACCAAAGAACGTCTCTCTTCGCGTCAGTGTGCGGCCTTCGTTTCCGGCGTGGTGAAAGACGCCTTCAGCCTGTGGCTGAACCAGAACGTTCAGGCGGCGGAACAGCTGGCCGAGCTGGCGATTTCCAGCGCCCAGCGCCGCCTGCGCGCGGCCAAGAAAGTGGTGCGCAAGAAGCTGACCAGCGGGCCGGCGCTGCCGGGCAAGCTGGCGGACTGCACCTCGCAGGATCTGGCCATGACCGAACTGTTCCTGGTGGAAGGGGACTCGGCGGGCGGATCGGCCAAGCAGGCGCGCGATCGCGAATATCAGGCGATCATGCCGCTGAAGGGCAAGATCCTGAATACCTGGGAAGTGTCCTCGGACGAAGTGCTGGCCTCGCAGGAAGTGCACGACATTTCCGTGGCGATCGGCATCGATCCGGACAGCGAAGATCTCAGCCAGCTGCGCTACGGCAAAATCTGCATCCTGGCGGATGCGGACTCCGACGGCCTGCACATCGCCACGCTGCTGTGCGCGCTGTTCGTACGCCACTTCCGTTCGCTGGTGAAAGGCGGCCACGTTTATGTCGCCATGCCGCCGCTGTACCGCATCGATCTCGGTAAAGAAGTGTTCTACGCGCTGGATGAAGAAGAGAAGGCCGGCGTGCTGGAACAGCTGAAGCGCAAGAAGGGCAAGCCGAACGTCCAGCGCTTTAAAGGGCTGGGTGAGATGAACCCGCTGCAGCTGCGCGAAACCACCCTCGATCCGAATACCCGCCGGCTGGTGCAACTGACGGTAGCGGAAGATGATGTCGATCAGACGCTGGCGGTGATGGACATGCTGTTGGCCAAGAAGCGTTCGGAAGATCGCCGTAACTGGCTGCAAGACAAGGGCGACATGGCCGAATTGGCGGTCTGAGCCTGACCCTGGCCCGGTGAACGCCGGGCCTGCTTTCCCGCAGGGCGTTCATGCGGCGCCCGATAACCTGGGCCGAAATGCATGAAGATCACGCTCGAAGAATTGCTGGCGTTCACCTCGGTGGTCGACAGCGGTTCCATCACCTCCGCTGCCGATCGGCTCGGCCAGACGACATCCGGCATCAGCCGCGCGCTCAGCCGCCTGGAGAACAAACTCGATACCACCCTGATGCGCCGCACTACGCGTCGCCTGGAGCTGACCGAAGAGGGGGAAAGCTTCCTGAGCCATGCGCGTACGATCATCAACTCGGTGGAAAATGCCGAAGAACAAATGGCGGTGCGTCGGCAGATGCCGGCCGGGCGGTTGCGGATAAATGCGGCTGCGCCTTTTATGGAGCACGTCATCGTGCCGCTGGTAGCGGGGTTCAGGGAACGTTATCCGCAAATTTCGCTCGAGCTGAACACCGACAACCTGGTTATCGATCTGCTGGAAAAACGCACGGATATCGCTATTCGCATCGGTGCGTTGCGCGATTCGACCATTCATGCGCGCGCGCTGGGCGCCAGCCGGCTGCGCATCCTCGCCAGCCCGGCTTATCTGCAGCAGCACGGCACGCCGCAGAGTGTGGAGGCGTTGCATCGGCATTGTTTGCTCGGTTTTACCCAGCCGGAATCACTGAACCAGTGGCCGTTGCGCTATCGCCAGGCGCCGCATTTCACCATCACGCCAACGATCTCGGCGTCCAGCGGTGAAACGCTGCGGCAATTGGCGCTGCGGGGCGAGGGGATCGTACAGCTGGCAGACTTTATGACCCGACGCGATCGGGAAGCGGGCAAGTTGGTGACGTTGCTGGAGCAGGAGACGCTGGACGTGCGCCAGCCGATTAATGCAGTGTATTACCGCAATACGCAATTGGCGGCGCGCATCACCTGTTTTCTTGACTACGTCAGCGCGCACATCGACGCGCAGACGTTATAAGGCGGGGCTTACAGGGCGTTTTCCAGGATGTAGATCTCGGTGTCCAGCACGCTGTCTTTGAGGGTGTCGCGGTGTTTGAGCATGTGTTCAATGGCCAGATGTTTTTCCAGATGCGCCATGCTTTCCCATTTCTCCAGCATGAACACCGAATCCGGCGACCGCTTCTGCCACGGCGCCTGGGTATTGCTGTCGACCATCGGCGTGTATTCGCCGCAGCCGTCTTCCGCCAGCACCAGCGGCACTAGTTTTTCAATGGCTTGCAGTACGGTGGCGCGGTGGCCGGGTTTCACTTTGATTTCTGCGATTACGGTGATCATGCTTACCTCGTTGATGAGAATGTTCTGCGTCAGTTAAGCAAAAATTTTCGCCAGATGCTCGCGATAACGCGTGATGTCGTCCGCGATATTCGGCTCTTTGATCACATTGTTGCAGATGAAGGTCGGCAGCGCTTCCATCCCCAGGAACTGGTTGGCCTTGTGGAAGTGCAGGTAAACGCCGTCGACGCCGACGCCGTGGAAGAACTGATCGGGATCGGTGAAGGCCTCCAGCGGGGCGTTCCAGGTCAGGCTCAGCAGGTATTTTTTGCCCTGGATCAGCCCGCCGGAGCCATATTTTTTGCTTTCGTCGGAACGAGAGCGGCCGTCGTTGGCATACAGGCTGCCGTGGCCGGCGGTGAACACTTCATCGATGTATTTTTTCAGGATCCAGGGTTCGCCCATCCACCAGCCCGGCATCTGATAGATGACCGCGTCAGCCCACAGGTATTTCTGTACTTCGGCTTCGATGTCATAGCCGTCGTCGACCACGGTGACCTGCACATCGTGCTGCAGATCGCGCAGGAAGCTTTCCGCCACGTCGCTCAGGGTTTGGTTGAGTTCGCCGTTGGAATGGCCGAATTGTTTTTTAGCGTTGATAATCAGGATATTGCTCATCTTTCGCGGCTCCCGTCAGAGTTAAGATATGGCATGCTTCCCGCCGAAAAGGCGGAAACCATTTCGCTGGTGACGAGTGTAATCGTTAGTCAGGCAAGTAAAAATGCGATCCGGCGCACAACAGTGTTGACTGCCAGTCAATAAAGAAGCCGCCAGGTAGCGAAATTTTGCATAAACCGCATCGCGGAATTGGCCGTCGCCGGCGATCCTTGCGCCAACTGTGACAGCTACCCCGCAGATGGGTTACTATCGCGGGCAGAATCGACAAGCGATGCCTTTTGTCGTCCAAGGGATTGCCAAGCCACGGTCTGAGGATAATTGAGTAATGAGTGATCTGACTCATGACGGTGTAGAGCGTTTACCGCTGCACACATTCACTGAAAACGCCTATCTGAACTATTCCATGTACGTCATCATGGATCGGGCGTTGCCGTACATTGGCGACGGTTTGAAGCCGGTACAACGCCGTATCATCTACGCCATGTCTGAGCTGGGGCTGAACAACAGCGCCAAATTCAAGAAATCCGCCCGTACCGTGGGCGACGTGCTGGGTAAATACCACCCGCACGGCGACAGCGCGTGTTATGAAGCCATGGTGCTGATGGCGCAGCCGTTCTCGTATCGCTATCCGCTGGTGGACGGCCAGGGGAACTGGGGCGCGCCGGACGATCCCAAGTCGTTCGCGGCGATGCGCTATACCGAATCGCGCCTGTCCAAATACGCCGAAGTCTTGCTGGCCGAACTGGGCCAGGGCACGGTCGACTGGATCCCGAACTTTGACGGCACGCTGCAAGAGCCGAAGATGCTGCCGGCGCGTCTGCCAAACATCCTGCTGAACGGCACCACCGGCATCGCGGTCGGCATGGCGACCGACATTCCGCCGCACAACGTACGTGAAGTCGCCGCCGCGGCGGTGGCGCTGCTCGACAAACCGGGCGCCTCGCTCGATGATCTGCTCGAGTTCGTGCAGGGGCCGGACTTCCCGACCGAAGCCGAGATCATCACTCCGCGCGATGAGATTCGCAAAATTTACCAGAGTGGCCGCGGCTCGGTGCGCATGCGAGCCGTGTGGAAGAAAGAGGATGGCAGCGCGGTGATCACCGCCTTGCCGCATCAGGTTTCCGGCGCCAAGGTGCTGGAGCAGATCGCCAGCCAGATGCGCGCCAAGAAGCTGCCGATGGTCGAGGATCTGCGCGATGAATCCGACCACGAAAACCCGACGCGTCTGGTGATCGTGCCGCGTTCCAACCGCATCGATCTGGAGCAGGTGATGAATCACCTGTTCGCTACCACCGATCTGGAACGCAGCTACCGCATCAACATGAACATGATCGGTCTGGACAACCGCCCGCAGGTGAAAGGGCTGGTGGAGATCCTCACCGAATGGCTGGCCTACCGTCGCGATACGGTGCGCCGCCGCCTGAACTACCGCCTCGAGAAAGTGCTCAAACGTCTGCATATCCTCGAAGGTTTGCTGGTGGCGTTCCTCAACATCGACGAGGTGATCCACATCATCCGCAGCGAGGATGAGCCGAAGCCGGTGCTGATGCAGCGTTTCGGCATCTCCGATACCCAGGCGGAAGCGATCCTCGAGCTGAAACTGCGTCACCTGGCCAAACTGGAAGAGGTCAAGATCCGCGGTGAGCAGGATGAGTTGGCGAAAGAGCGCGATCAGCTGCAGGCGCTGCTGGCGTCCGAGCGCAAGCTGAATACGCTGATCAAGAAAGAGATCCAGGCCGATGCGCAAACCTATGGCGACGATCGCCGTTCACCGCTGACCGAGCGTGCGGAAGCCAAGGCGATGAGCGAGCATGACTTCGTGCCGTCCGAGCCGGTGACCATTGTGCTGTCGGAAATGGGCTGGGTGCGCAGCGCCAAGGGCCACGATATCGATCCTGCCGGGTTGAGCTACAAGGCCGGCGACAGTTTCCGTGGTGCGGCACGCGGCAAGAGCAACCAGCCGGTGGTGTTCATCGATTCTACCGGGCGCAGCTATGCGCTCGATCCGATGACGCTGCCGTCGGCACGCGGGCAGGGCGAGCCGTTGACCGGCAAGCTGACACCGCCGCCGGGCGCCACCATTGAGCAGGTGCTGATGGCGGCCGACGATCAGAAGCTGCTGATGGCGTCCGACGCCGGTTACGGCTTCGTCTGTACCTTCAACGATCTGGTGGCGCGCAACCGCGCCGGCAAGGTGATGATCACGCTGCCGGACAACGCCAGAGCGCTGCCGCCGATGGAAATTCACGGCGCAGACGATATGCTGCTGTCGATCACCGCCGCCGGGCGCATGCTGATGTTCCCGGTCGCCGATCTGCCGCAGCTGTCGAAGGGCAAGGGCAACAAGATCGTCTCCATTCCGGCGGCGCAGGCCGCAGCCGGTGAAGACAAGCTGGCCTGGCTGTTCGTGCTGCCGCCGCAGGCGTCCGTCACGTTGCACGTTGGCAAACGCAAGCTGACGCTGCGCCCGGAAGATCTGCAGAAGTTCCGCGCGGAGCGCGGCCGCAAGGGGACCCAGCTGCCGCGTGGCCTGCAGCGCATCGATCGCGTCGAAGTGGATGCGCCGGTGCGGGCGTCGGGTGGCGACAGCGAAGAGTAAGCGTTGGCGCTAGCGTTAACGGGCGGTCGCAGCATGCTGTGGCCGCCTTATTTATTTTTGCTGGCGTTTATTTTCCAAATAGTTAACATTTCTGCGCATAAAATTATTGTGCGTACTGCCGCCTGGCAGGAAAATAGCGAGAAATGCGGGCGACATGGGCGTGCTTATCGCCCGGCCGGCAAATAATGAGTAAAGGAATCTGCGCAGCGAAGTAAACTGCGTTGGCAGTGTGCTAATGAGGTTGTTATGTTATTGATTTTGCGTGCCGTTCTCGCCACTCTCTTCTGTATTCTGGTGTGTATTTTCGGTTCTATTTATTGCTTGTTCAGCCCGCGCAACCCCCGCCATGTGGCGACCTTCGGCCATCTTTTCGGCCGCCTGTCGACGCTGTTCGGCATCAAGGTTGAAACCCGCGTGCCGGCCGATGCGGCCAACAACGGCAAGTGCATCTATATCGCCAACCACCAAAATAACTACGACATGGTGACGGCTTCTAATATTGTGCAGCCGCGCACCGTGACCGTCGGTAAAAAAAGTCTGGTATGGATCCCGTTTTTCGGCCCGCTGTATTGGCTGACCGGTAATCTGCTGATAGATCGTGATAATCGCGCCAAGGCGCACGGCACCATCGCCCAGGTGGCGGAGCAGTTCAAAAAGAAAGACATTTCTATCTGGATGTTCCCGGAAGGAACCCGCAGCCGTGGCCGTGGGCTGATGCCGTTTAAAACCGGCGCGTTCCACGCGGCCATCGCCGCCGGCGTGCCGATTGTACCGATCTGTGTATCCACCACCAGCGGTAATATAAATCTTAATCGCTGGAATAACGGGCATGTGATCGTCGAGATGTTGGCGCCGGTGGATACCAGCAAATACGGCAAAGAAAACGTGCGCGAGCTGGCGGCCCATTGCCGCGAGCTGATGGAGGCGAAAATCGCCGAATTGGACGCTGAAGTCGCCCAGCGCAACGCCGCCAAAAAATAAGAGTCTACCGGCTTCAAAGAATAAGGTTTTAATTGGCGTTCAGCGCCGTTAACGCCTGAACGCCTGCTAATCTTGATTGGCGGGCGTTTGGGTTTTGCACACGGTTTAGTTATTGCTTTTCATGGAGAAGATATGTCACTCAGTCGACGTCAGTTTTTACAGGCATCGGGCCTGGCGCTGTGCGCGGGCGCCGTGCCGCTGAGGGCTGAAGCGAGCGGAACGCAGACCCCGTTACCCATTCCCCCGCTGCTGGAGTCTCGCCGCGGTCAGCCGCTGTTCCTGACCTTGCAGCGCGCCCACTGGGCGTTTATGGATAACCGCAAAGCGGCGGTGTGGGGCATCAACGGCATGTACCTGGGGCCGACGGTGCGGGTTTACAGCGGTGACGACGTCAAACTGATTTACAGCAACCGTCTGCAGGAGCCGGTGGCGATGACCATCAGCGGTCTGCAGGTGCCGGGCACCCTGATGGGCGGCGCGCCGCGCATGATGTCACCCAACGTTGACTGGTCGCCGGTGCTGCCCATCCGTCAGGCGGCGGCTACCTGCTGGTACCACGCCAACACCCCAAACCGTATGGCGCCGCACGTTTACAACGGGTTGGCCGGGCTGTGGCTGGTGGAGGATGCCGTCAGCAAAGCGCTGCCGCTGCCCAACCACTATGGCGTCGACGATTTCCCGTTGATCATTCAAGACAAACGCTTCGATAACTTCGGCACGCCACAATACGACGCGCCGTCGCAGGGCGGCTTCGTCGGCGATACGCTGTTGGTTAATGGCGTGCAAAACCCGTATGTCGACGTATCGCGCGGCTGGGTGCGTTTGCGCCTTCTAAATGCCTCCAACGCGCGGCGTTATACCCTGCAGCTCAGCGACGGGCGGCCGTTCAACGTGATCGCCAGCGATCAGGGCTTCTTGCCTGCGCCGGTCGCGGTGCAACAGCTTTCGCTGGCGCCGGGCGAACGCCGGGAAGTGCTGATCGACATGTCGAAGGGCGAGGAGGTGACCATCACCGCCGGTGAAGCGGCGGGCATCATGGATCGCCTGCGCGGCCTGTTCGAGCCGTCGAGCATTCTGGTGTCCACCCAGGTGCTGACGCTGCGCCCGACCGGCCTGCTGCCGCTGGTGACCGACAACCTGCCGATGCGCCTGCTGGCGGATCAGCTGTTGGACGGCAGCGCCAGTCGCACCCGCGATTTCCGACTGGGCGACGGCGGCGCCGGCATCAACGGCGCGATTTGGGACATGAACCGCATCGACGTACAGGCACAGCAAGGCACCTGGGAACGTTGGAACATTCACGCGGATACGCCGCAGTCGTTCCATATTCAGGGCGTGCAGTTCCTGATCAAACGCGTCAACGGCGCGCAGCCGATGGCGGAAGATCGCGGCTGGAAGGACACCGTCTGGGTCGATGGCGACGTCGAGCTGTTGGTGTATTTCAACCAACCTACCTCCGAACACTTCCCGTTCCTGTATTACAGCCAGACGCTGGAGATGGCCGATCGCGGCACCGCCGGCCAGCTGATGGTACAGCCGACAATGTAACCCGCTCTGCGGGCCGCTTAGGGCGCCCGCAGCATCTCCAGGAAGGCCTGCACCACCGGCGTGACGCTGTCTGCGCGGTAAACCGCGTACAGATCCGCCGGCGGCGCCTGTTGCAGCGAGCAAAAGCGTACGCCGGGCCACGGAATGCGGCCGTAGCTGTCCGGCAGCAGCGTAATGCCGCAGCCTTCCGCCACCAGCGCCAGCAGGGTTTGCGGCTCGTTAACCTGATAAGCGACGTCCGGCAAAAATCCCTGCTGCAGGCACAGATTGTGCAGATACAGCCCCAGGCTGGCCTCATGCGGCGGCAGCACGATGAAGCTATCGTTCTGCAGCGCCGCCAGCGGAATGTTTTCCTGCTGCGCCAGCGGATGATCAAGCGGCAGCACGACGGCGATGCTTTCGCTTGCCAACCGTTGGCAGGTCAACCCCGGCAGCGTCTGTTGCTGTGCCTCTCGCCAGACCCCGATGTCGATATGCCGCTTTTGCAGCGCGATGATTTGCTGGCTGGGCGTCAGCTCGTTCAACGACCAGGTGACGCCGGCGCTCCGCTCGCTGAATCGCCGCAGCGCCGCGATCAGGCCGCCCCAGGCCGAGGTGCCGACCATACCGACCACCATATGGCCGCCTTCGCCACGCCCCATCTGTTGCACCTGATGCAGCGCGCTGTCGGCCTGATCCAGCAGTCGCTCGACGTTGCGCAGCAGCGTGCGGCCGGCCGGCGTCAGCGTCATGGAGCGGGTGGTGCGTTTGAACAGCACCACCCCGAGCTGGCTTTCCAGATCCTTGATGTGCTTGCTGAGCGGCGGCTGTGACATATTCAGCCGTCGCGCCGCTTGGGTGAAGTTCATCTCTTCCGCCACCACGCGGAAATAGTGCAGCAGGCGGAAGTTAATCCGGCCGGGATCGGGCAGGGCTTGGGGCGGGTTCATCCGGGGTAAGGCCTCCTGTGACGCAGCTCAACTTATAGGTAAATGGAATAAATCGGCCGCCAAGAATGTATTGGTCTCGGCCGCGCCTCGCTCTCTACTATGGGGATTATTATCCCCCGCTGAAAGAGAGAATACGATGTTTAATCAAGAAGATGCTTTTACCTGCGCCGATGTCGTCCGCACCCGTTTGCCGGGCTTCCAGCCGAAAGCGGCCTTGATTCTCGGCTCCGGGCTCGGCGCTTTGGCGGAGGTGATGACCGAAACCGTCACCCTCGACTACGCGGAGCTGCCGGGTTTCCCGGTGAGCGGCGTCGCCGGCCACGCTGGGCAACTGGTTGCCGGCAAGCTGGAGGGCGTGCCGGTCCTGTGCATGAAAGGGCGTGGTCATTTCTATGAAGGACGCGGCATGCAGGTGATGACCACCGCAGTGCGCACCTTCAAACTGCTGGGCTGCGAATTCCTGCTGGCGACCAACGCCGCCGGTTCGCTGCGCCGCTCGGTGGCGCCGGGCAGCCTGGTGGCCATTACCGATCACATCAACTTCATGCCGGAATCGCCGCTGGTCGGCGCCAACGACGAGCGCTTCGGGCCGCGCTTCTTCAGCCTGGCGAACGCCTACGATCGCGATCTGCGCGCCCAACTGGCGGCGGTGGCCGAAAGCGCGGGCATCCCGCTGGCGGAAGGGGTATTCGCCGCCTACACCGGGCCGAATTTCGAAACGCCGGCGGAGATCCGCATGATGCAGACCCTGGGCTGCGACGTGGTGGGCATGTCGATCGTGCCGGAAGTCCTGACGGCGCGCCACTGCGGTCTCAAGGTGTTGGTGGTGTCCGCGATGACCAACTACGCCGAAGGGTTGTCGGACACGCCGCTCTCCCATGAACAAACGCTCAGCTGCGCGGCGCTGGCGGCGGACGATTTCATGCGCCTTATCCGCGAGCTGTTCAAAACGCTGTAAGACCGCAAGCAAACCGGCGGCGGGCTGCAGGGGGCCTGCTGCACCAATCATCGTTGAAAGCATAATAACAAGGTGATGGCGATGGCGATAAAAACACGATTAAAAGTCATGATTTTCCTGCAGTTCTTTATTTGGGGCGCCTGGCTGGTGACGCTGGGCTCCTACATGATCAACACGCTGCATTTCAGCGGTATGCAGGTGGGAATGGTTTACAGCGCCAAGGGTATCGCCGCGCTGATCATGCCGGGGCTAGCGGGCATCATCGCCGATCGATGGATGAAGGCCAACTACCTGTATGCGCTTTGCCACCTGTTCGGGGCGCTGGCGCTGTACTGCGCGGCGCAGGTCGAGCAACCGATGCTGATGTTCTGGGTGATGCTGTTCAACGCCATGGTTTATATGCCGACCATCGCGCTCTCCAACGCCATTTCCTATTTTTGCCTGGAGAAGCACGGCTTTGACACGGTGAAGGACTTTCCGCCGGTGCGGGTGTACGGCACGGTGGGATTCATTCTGGCAATGTGGCTGGTCGGTTTCAGCCAAATCGAGCTCAGCAATCTGCAGCTGTATCTGGCTTCTGCGGCGTCGCTGCTGCTGTCCGCCTATTCGCTGACGCTGCCGCGCTGCCCGACCAACCGCGCGGCCGAGTCGAAGAGCTGGGTGAGCGTGCTGGGGCTAGATGCGCTGGTGTTGTTCCGCCAGCGGCGCATGGCGCTGTTTTTCCTGTTCGCCATGTTGCTTGGCGCGGCGCTGCAGATAACCAATACTTTCGGTAACCCGTTTCTGCACGATCTGTCGCTCAATCCGCTGTATCAGGACAGCCTCAGCGTCCGGTATCCGGCGGTGCTGCTGTCGCTGTCGCAGATCTCCGAAGTGTTCTTTATCCTTACCATTCCCTTCTTCCTGCGCCGTTACGGCATCAAGCAGGTGATGTTGATCAGCATGGCGGCCTGGACGCTGCGTTTCCTGTTTCTGGCTTACGGCACGCCGGTCGGCTTTGGTTTCGTGCTGCTGCTGTTGTCGATGATCGTCTACGGCTGCGCCTTCGACTTCTTTAATATCTCCGGCGCCATCTTCGTCGAGAAGGAGGCCGACCACCGCATCCGCGCCAGTGCGCAGGGGCTGTTCATGACCATGGTCAATGGTCTGGGCGCCTATGTGGGTGCGCTCGCCAGCGGCGAAGTGGTGGATTTCTTCAGCCATGACGGCGTGAAAGACTGGCAGAGCATCTGGCTGGTGTTTGCGTTGTATACGCTGGTGCTGGGGATTGTGTTCGCGTTGAGCTTCAACTACCGCCACTCGCCGCAGGAGAGTGCGGCGGCGGCGGCGGCGGCGCAGCAAGGCTGAGGGCGCCGAGTGACGGCGCCTTGAAACGTCAGGCCTGCGAGAAGCGCTGTTGCAGTTGGTGCCGGTCCGGCGGATTGGCGGCGCCGAGGCTGGCCACCACGCAGGCGGCGACCCGGTTGGCCAGATCGACCGCCCGCGGCAGCGGCCAGCCGGCGGACAGCCCCGCCAGCAAACCGGCGCAGTGGGCATCGCCCGCGCCGATGGTATCGACCACGTCCACCGTATAGGCGAGAACGTGCAGCGGCGGCGTGCGGCCGTCGCAGATCCAGGCGCCGTCGCGATCTAGGCGGCAGATCAGCGTCAGGTTACGGGCGGCGGCATAGCGCTGCGCGGCATCCACGGCGTCACCCGCGCCGCACAGCGCGGCCACTTCGTCGCGGTTGAGCGTCAGCAGGGTGTGGCTGTCGCTGAGCATGGCGAAGAAATCTTCGCTGAGTTGGGCGATGCGCGGGCCGGGATCGATCAGACGCGGTTGGTCGAACGGCATGCGCGTCAGCCACTCGCGCAGCGCTTCGCCGTTTTCGCCCGCCAGCTCATAGCCGCTGGCGTAGATCAGGGTGTGTTCCGTCAGCGGCAGCGTGGCCAGCTGCGCTTTATTCCATTGGCTTTCGCAACCGGAAACCGTGATGAAGGTGCGTTCGCCGTTCGGCTCCACCAGCGCCAGGCACCAGCCGTTGTCCATCTGGCCGTGGCGCAACAGCACCTCCAGCCCCAGTTCGCCCATGGCGGCTTCGACAGCCGCGCCCCATTCGCCGTTGCCAACCGGCATGCCGTTAATCACCGGCACTTCAAGGCGCGTCAGCGCGCGCGCCACGTTGAACGCGCAACCGCCGATTTGCCGCGCCTGCGGCTGGGCTTCGATATCTTCGCCGCTGGTCGGCAGGCGGGGCAGCGTCATCACCAGATCGCCGACCGCGCCCCCAATCACCAGGACAGGTGTTACAGCTTCCCACTCACTCATTGATGTTCTCTGCGTTGGGTCAGGTACAGACCGTAAGCGATCAGACTCACCGCAAACGACACAAACAGCCCCAGGCTGGAATCGGCAAACAAGCCTTTGGCCAGCGGGCCGTCGATAAAACCAGTTTTAGTGACCAGCAGGCCGCACAGGGCGCCGAGGAACCAGCAAAACAGCGGGGCTTTGCGCACGCCGCGGTTCTGGCCATGCAGGCCGTACAAAGCGTTGCCATCATACCCGTGGCGACGGCGCAGGCACAGGTAATCGAGCAGGAAAATCGCCTCCCAGGCCGCCAGGAACACCCCGCAGAACACCAGGAAGGAGATGAACGGCCCCATAAAGTCGCCGGAGATGAACAGCACATACAGGGCGATGCCCAGCACCACGACCGCGTCGATCGATACCGCCAACCACTGTTTGACCTGCACGCCGATGGTCAGCAGATTAAGGCTGGCGGAATACAGGCTGAGCACCGCGATGGTGACGATGCCGGCGGTGGCGGCTAGCAGATAAGGGATCGCCATCCAGGCGGGCAGCACCGAGCCAATCAGCGCGATGGGGTTGGCGGCGCTGGCCAGATCGGGCAGCTGCACGGAAAGCAGAATACCGGCCAGCATCAGCAGCATTAGCGGCAAACAGGCACCGCCCATCACCGCGGCGAAAATGCCTTTGCTCGACGAGCTCGGGCTTTGATAGCGGCTGTAATCGGCGCCGGCGATCGCCCAACTGATGCCGGTGCCGGCGGCGATCACCGATACCGCCGGCAGGAAGCCGGTCAACCAGCTGCCGGAAGGCAGCGCCAGCACCTGGCTCCATTCGGTGTTGAACAGGATATAGAGCACCACGATCAGCGTCATGGTGCCGAAGATGCGGCTGAACCAGCTTTGCATCCAGACCACGGTATTTTGCCCCAGCAGGCTGACGACGACAGTGAGCCCGCCGAACAACAATAGGCTGAGCGCGGTCAGCAGGTGGCTGGCCCCCAACCCGAAGGCCTCGAACAGCGCCGCCAGCGTCAGGGTGCCGGTGATCACGTTGACCGCTTCCCAGCCCATCAGGTTGATCCAACTGAACAGGGTGGGCGCCACGTTGCCCTTCAGCCCGAAAATCACCCGCGACAGCGTCAGCGTAGAGGTGCGCCCGCGCTTGCCGGCGAAGCTGGTGAGGCCGACCAGCACGAAGCTGGCGACGCCGACCAGCGCGGCGAGCACCGATTGCAGAAAAGATAAGCCGAAGCCGACGATGATGGCGCCGTACACTACGCCGAGGATGCCGATATTGGCCGCCGACCAGATCCAAAACAGCTCGATGGGCTTGCCGGTCTGCTCCGCGTCCGGCACCCGGTCGATACCGGTGCTTTCTACCTTCCATGCTTCATTGCGATTGATATCGGTCATAGCAAATGATCCCTGTTGCGCAGGGCCGCGAGGGCCGCCGCAGTTGACTGAAAATCGATTCCGTTGGCGCGGTTGAGGCCGGCTATCCCGTTGTCGGGGGACGACGCCGATTCCGCGCAGTGTGTAGCGGCTGAGACCGCCAGGTCTGTCAAAATGAGGGCGGTATCCGCCTTATCGGGTGAGGCACGTCGGCCGCACGGCGCCAATGAGTGTAGCCAAAGAGTGGGTCTGCAGCGGGGGTTGGCGAAGCGGGTACGTTTCTATTTGCCGACATCAGTCCGGTTCGCTCACGCGATAGGATCCTGTGACGCGGCTATGAGCCGTGAGCAAGCTATCCATTAGCTCCGTTGCTTATTATCGGCCGTTTGTGCTGGCAGTATATGCCCGCTGCCGGCCATCAAGGGTATCCTTTAGGGCTGGCAGCGGGTTTTTTATTGTTTTTAAAGTGGGTCCCTGGTGTTGGTGCTATTGATGTATCAACATCAATAAGCACAGATTACGCGCGATCTAGATCCAATGAAAGTCCATTAGGCAAAAATTGTGATGCCACTCTGAAAACATTAGCGATATTTTAGTTAAGGTGAGGGGCTTATCGCTGGACAGGCGATAGGATAAAAATGAAATTCAGACAAATGGCATAAGCAGGAGGGCGGGCGAATGACGGATTTTATGGCCTGGCTGCGTGGCCATCTGGCGCAGGGGGCGGTAGCGCCGCGTTATATTCAGCTGGCGACGGCGATAGAAACTGCAATCAGGCAGCAGGTGTTGGCGGCGGAGGCGTTTTTGCCGCCGGAACGGCAGATGGCGGAAGGCCTGGCGCTGTCGCGCGTCACCGTCAGCAAGGCGATGAAGCTGCTGGAGGAGAAGGGGCTGATTTCTCGGCAGCAGGGCGTTGGTACCCGCGTGGCGATGCACATTGGTTATTCCCTCGATAAGGACAGCGGTTTCACCGCTCAGGCGCTGCGCCACGGCAGCCGCGTCAGCAATCGATGGCTGCTGCGCACCCGGGTCGGCGCACCGGCCAAGGCCGCGGCGGCGCTGGGGCTGGCGGAGGGAGACGAGGTGATTAAACTGCGGCGGTTGCGCTTGCTGAACGGCAGCCCGGTCTCGCTGGAAACTACCTATATACCGCCGCGCTTCCTGCCAGAACCGGGGCAGCTGGAACATTCGTTGTATGCGCTATGGCAATCGCGCGGCATCGTGCCTGAAGATAAACACTTTCTGTTGAAGGCGGTATCCTGCAGCGACGAGGTCGCCGAACTGCTCAACGTACCGTGCGGCGCGCCGTTGTTGCACATCATCCAGACCAGCCGCAACGCCCGGGGCGAGGCATTGGAGTACAGTGATATCTTGTGCCGCAGCGATGTTTATGAATTCGAGGTGAATGGTTAGCGAAATAACCATGCTCTTTTTGTCACTAGTGCGTATAATCGCCGCCCGGCGATTAATTAACCTGTAAAAAGAGCGGCAGAATGAGCACCACCAGCCTGATCCAACCCGATCGTGAACTGTTTTCCTATAAGCCTTATTGGGCTGAATGTTATGGCACCGCGCCATTTTTACCGATGTCGCGAGCCGAGATGGATCAACTGGGCTGGGACAGCTGCGACGTGATCATCATCAGCGGCGACGCCTATGTTGACCACCCGAGCTTCGGCATGGCGATCATCGGCCGCATGCTGGAAGCGCAGGGCTTCCGCGTCGGCATCATCGCGCAGCCGGACTGGAGCAACAAAGAAGATTTCATGCGGTTGGGGAAACCGAACCTGTTCTTCGGCATCACCGCCGGCAACATGGACTCGATGATCAACCGTTATACCGCCGATCGCAAACTGCGCCACGACGATGCTTACACCGCCGGCAACGTCGGCGGCAAACGCCCGGATCGCGCGACCCTGGTCTACAGCCAGCGCTGCAAAGAAGCCTATAAAGACGTGCCGATCGTGTTGGGCGGCATCGAAGCCAGTCTGCGCCGCATCGCCCACTACGATTATTGGTCGGATACCGTGCGCCGCTCGGTACTGGTGGACTCCAAAGCCGACATGCTGATCTACGGCAACGGCGAACGCCCGCTGGTGGAAGTGGCGCACCGTCTGGCCGCCGGCGAGAAGATCGGCGATATCCACGATATTCGCAATACCGCGGTGATGCGTAAAGAAGCGCTGCCGGGCTGGAGCGGCGTGGATTCCACCCGCCTCGACAAGCCGGGCCGCATCGAACCTATCCCGAACCCGTACGGCGAGGATCTGCCGTGCGCCGACGGCGCCAAACCGAAAGAGCCGGAAGCCAAGCCTGTCACGGTGCGCGCCGCCAAGCCGAAGCCGTGGGAGAAGACCTATGTGCTGCTGCCGTCCTTTGAGAAAGTGAAGGGCGACAAGGTGCTGTATGCGCACACCTCGCGCATTTTGCACCATGAAACCAACCCAGGCTGCGCCCGCGCGCTGATGCAGAAACACGGTGACCGCTACGTGTGGATCAACCCGCCGGCGATCCCGCTGACCACGCCGGAGATGGACAGCGTCTTTGCCCTGCCTTATCAGCGTGTGCCGCACCCGTCTTACGGCCAGGATCGCATTCCGGCCTATGACATGATCCGTTTCTCGGTGAACATCATGCGCGGTTGCTACGGCGGCTGTTCGTTCTGTTCGATCACCGAGCATGAAGGGCGCATCATCCAGAGCCGTTCGGAAGATTCGATCGTTCGCGAAATCGAAGAGATCCGCGACAAGGTGCCGGGCTTTACCGGCGTGATCTCCGATCTGGGCGGCCCGACCGCTAACATGTACATGCTGCGCTGCACTAACCCGCGCGCCGAGCAGACCTGCCGCCGCGCCTCGTGCGTGTATCCGGAGATCTGCACCTACATGGACACCAACCACGAGCCGACCATCAAGCTTTACCGCCGCGCGCGTTCGCTGGAGGGCATCAAGAAGATCCTGATCGCCTCCGGGGTACGTTACGATCTGGCGGTGGAAGATCCGCGCTATATCAAGGAACTGGCGACCCACCACGTCGGCGGCTACCTGAAGATCGCGCCGGAGCACACCGAAGAAGGCCCGCTGTCGAAAATGATGAAACCGGGTATGGGCAGCTACGATCGCTTCAAACAGCTGTTTGATCACTATTCGAAGCAGGCGGGCAAAGAGCAGTACCTGATCCCGTACTTCATCTCGTCGCACCCGGGCACCCGCGATGAAGACATGGTGAACCTGGCGCTGTGGCTGAAGAAGAACCGTTTCCGCCTCGACCAGGTGCAGAACTTCTATCCTTCGCCGATGGCCAACTCCACCACCATGTATTACAGCGGCAAAAACCCGCTGAGCAAGGTGGGGTACAAGAGCGAAGACGTGGTGGTGCCGCGCGGCGAGCGCCAGCGTCGCCTGCATAAGGCGCTGCTGCGTTACCACGATCCGGCCAACTGGGCGCTGATCCGCACCGCGCTGGAAGAGATGGGGCTGAAGCACCTGATCGGCAGCCGCCGCGAGTGTCTGGTGCCGGCGCCGAGCATCGACGAGCAGCGCGAGGCGAAACGGCTGCAGCGCCATACCCGGCCGGCGCTGACCAAACATACCGATATTAATCGGCAGCGCACGCCGTCCAACCGGCCGCCGCGCAAACCGATTCGCAAGGCCAAGCCGTAACGACCACGCCGCGTGCGCAAACAAAAAGGAGAACCCCCGGGTTCTCCTTTTTACTTTAGCTAATTACAACCGTTCGTAAGCGGCTTCCACTTTCATCAAATGGCGCGGCGCCTGCGGTGCGGGATGGTATTTGCGCACGTGCCAGTTAAAGGCTTCTGGCGACAGGTTGTTGATCATCGCGATCGCCTGCTGGCGGTTGCTGGAGAAGGTGCGCAGCAGCGCGCCGGTGCCGTTGACGTAGGCGATGATGGTGGCGTAGCGCAGCGTGACGGGATTGGCGATCCCTTTAAGCTGTTGTTTTTGCAAGGTGGCCAGATAGGCGGCGCCGAGATCGATATTGGTGTCGGGATCCCGCAGGTCATCGTCGTCCGGGCAGCCGCGTTTGCCTTTGTAGCGGTAGGCATCGCAGCCGGCGGTATCGGCTTTCAGCTGCATCAGGCCGATCGCATTGGATCTGCTCACTGCGGAAGGGTTGAAGCCGGACTCCACCTGGATCATGGCGGTGATCAGCTTGGCGTCCACGCCGTATTCGCTGGCGGCGTCTTTGATGGCGCTATCGAAGGCGTGGCGATCGTAGCTGACGCGCTGTTTCTTGCCGGCGCAACCCGCCAGCACCAGCATGATGCAAAGCATGCCCAGCCGTGACCCGTGTGAGAAAGAGAATTTCATGGTGCTCCGTGCTTGTCTGTTTTTTAACGGCGTTAACCGGTGGCCGGAGCCTCCGGCGTCGTCATCATAACGTCAGGCGGCGCAAAGGAGCAATGTGTGGGAAGGAAAAGCCCCCTCCGGCGGGAGAGGGCTTGAGCGTGGGTTTACAGGGTATCCGGATCCGGCCCCAGGCGGTTGCCGACGTCCAGCTTGGCGATCTCGCCCAGTTCGTCCTTATCGAGTTTGAAATCAAATACCTCGAAGTTTTCGCGAATGCGCGACGGCGTGACGGATTTCGGGATCACGATAAGACCGCTGTCCAGGTGCCAGCGCACCACGATTTGCGCCGGGGTTTTCTCGTATTTCTCGGCCAGGGCCTTGATCAGCGGCTGGTCGAATACCCCTTCACCGCCCTGCGCCAGCGGGCTCCAGGATTCGGTGGCGATATGGTGCGTAGCGTTCCAGGCGCGCAGTTGGCGCTGTTGCAGCAGCGGGTGCAGCTCGATCTGGTTGACGACCGGCGCCACGTTGGTTTCATCCAACAGACGCTGCAGGTGCGGCGTATGGAAGTTGCATACGCCGATGCTTTTCACCAGGCCTTGTTCGCGCAGTTTGATCAGCTCGCGCCAGGCGGAAACGTATTGATCCTGCTGTGGGCGCGGCCAGTGGATCAGATACAGATCCACATAGTCCAGCTTGAGCTTTTCCAGACTGGTTTCCAGCGCCGCCAGCGGCTCGCCCTGATCGTCGTTCCACAGCTTGGTGGTGATGAACAGGTCGCTGCGCGGCAGCGCGCTGGACTGCAGCGCGGCGCCGACGCCTTCCTCGTTCTTGTAGATCGCGGCGGTGTCGATGGAGCGGTAACCGATCTCCAGCGCTTTGCTGACCGCGCGGGTGGTCTCTTCAATACTCGCCTGCCAAACGCCGAGACCCAACTGCGGCATCAGATTACCATCGTGGAGTTTGATGATGGGTTGTTGCGTTGTCATGCGCATCTCCTTGTGTACGGATTGCGGCGCCTGCGGCACCGAAACGGCTATAGATAAATTCTAGTTGGCAAAGTGGGCGGTTGCCGGGTTTGCCAGCCTAATTTCAGCGGTGGCGGGAGGGCGATTCTCTCCCCGCTCTCCCTGCGAATGAGCGGTAAGACGAAGGGTGCGAAACGATCGGCGGCGCGCTGAGGCGCCCGACGACGCCCGGCGATCGGCCGGGCGCCGGATGCGGCGAAAAATGGCTGACGGAGACTAAAGCCTAGCAAAAAATCGCCGTTTTGCGATTAACGCGCCGCTTCATAAATGCGGCGGCTGACGTCCAGGGTGATGTCTTGATGCTCGCCCAGGGCGGTCATGCCGTGCTGATGCAGCTTGTCGAGCAGCGCCGGAATGCTGCTGCCGTCGAGCTGATAATCCGCCATGCGGGTCGGTACGCCCATCTGTTCGAAGAAGGCGCGGGTGGCGGCGATGGCGCCGTCGATGCGGCTGTCTTCGCTGCCTTCGCGCAGGTCCCAGATGCGGTCAGCGTACTGCAGCAGTTTTTCGCGCTTCTGCGCTTTCTTCTCGTGCAGCAGCGCCGGCAGCACGATGGCCAGCGTTTGTGCGTGGTCGAGATCGTGCATGGCGGTCAGTTCATGGCCCAGCATGTGGGTCGCCCAGTCCTGCGGCACCCCGGCGCCGATCAGGCCGTTCAGCGCCATGGTAGCGCTCCACATCACGTTGGCGCGCACCGCATAGTTTTCCGGCTCGGCCAGCGCGCGCGGGCCGTCTTCCAGCAGGGTCAGCAGCAGGCCTTCGGCGAAGCGATCCTGCACCTTGGCGTCGACCGGGTAGGTCAGATACTGCTCCAGGGTGTGTACGAAGGCGTCGACCACGCCGTTGGCTACCTGGCGCGGCGGCAGCGAGTAGGTCACGACCGGATCCAGCACGGCGAAGCGCGGCTGCACCAGCGGCGAGAAGAAGTGCTGCTTGTCGCCGCTGCTTTTACGGGTGATCACCGCGCCGCTGTTGGACTCGGAACCGGTGGCCGGCAGCGTCAGCACGCAGCCCATCGGCACCGCGTCGGCGATGTGGCTGCCGACGGTCTGCAGGATATGCCAGGCGTCGCCGTTGGCGGTATAACGGGCCGCGGCGGCGATGAATTTGGTGCCGTCAACCACCGAACCGCCGCCGACCGCCAGCAGGAAATCGATGTTTTCCGCCTTCACCACCTCGACCGCTTTCATCAGCGTTTCGTAGGTCGGGTTCGGCTCGATGCCGGAGAACTCACGCACGTCACGGCCGGCCAGCGCGCTGTACACCTGATCCAGCACGCCGTTTTTCTTCACGCTGCCGCCACCGTAGGTGATCAGGATGCGTGCGTCCGCTGGGATCTGGCCGGCTACGTCGGCAATTTGGTCCTTGCCGAACAGGATTTTGGTTGGGGTATGCAGAATGAAGTTTTGCATGGTTGATTTCTCTCTTTCTGTCAGGCGGGCGCCAACGCGGCGCAAAGGTGTCTGGCCCGTATTGTCAGGAACCTGGCGGCAACGCACAATGCACATTCCTGTTTGGTTCTTGCCTATTTCTACAACTGCCTGTAGAAATGGAGAGCTTTAAATTATGATTTATGCCGAATCGTTCTGACTGTAAGAGGGTGTTTCCGTGACTGAAATCGATGCGCTGCGCAGCCGCATGGCACGCCAGGCGATGGCTATCGCCACCGGCAACGGCTACACGCCGTCACCGGTGCCGCGGGTGAAGATCCTGTATGTCGATCGCCACTGCCCGCGTCAACCGGTAATGTACGAACCGGGGATCGTCATCATCTTTCAGGGGCACAAGGTCGGCTATTGCGGCAACAAGGTGTTCCAATACGATCCGCGCAACTACCTGCTGATGACGGTGCCGCTGCCGTTCGAGTGCGAAACCTTCGCCAGCCCGGAGTTGCCGCTGGTGGGGTTGGCGGTCAATATCGATACCCAAATGCTGCAGGATTTGCTGATCGACATCGGCGACGACGACTACCTGATGCAGCCGCGGGCGGAGAGCAACGGGGTAAATCTGGCCGAGCTGACGGAAGCGCTGCTGTGTGCCACTGAACGCCTGCTGGACGTGATGGCCAAGCCGCTCGACGCCCGGGTGCTGGGGCCGCAGATCGTGCGCGAGATCCTCTACTATGTGCTGCGCGGCACCTGCGGTGCGTCGCTGCAGGAGCTGGTTAATCGGCATACCCACTTCAGCCAGATCGCCAAGGCGCTGCGGCGCATAGAAAATCAGTATGCCGACAATCTCAACGTCGAGCAGTTGGCCAGCGAGGTCAACATGAGCGTGTCGGCGTTTCACCATAACTTCAAGGCGGTGACCAACACCTCTCCGCTGCAGTACGTGAAATCGTACCGGCTGCATAAGGCGCGCCTGTTGATGGTGCATGACGGTCTGAAGGCCAGCACGGCGGCGATCCGCGTCGGTTACGAGAGCGCGTCGCAGTTCAGTCGTGAATTCAAACGGCTGTTCGGCATGACGCCGAGCGATGAAGTCGCCCGGCTGCGCGACGCCAATCCGCTGCTGCTGGAGGGCTGAGCCGCGTTTACGGGGTCAGAACGATCTTGCCGAACGGCCCGCGATCGAGATGATCCAACGCCTGCGGCAGCTGGTCGAAGCGGTATACCTGATCGATCACCGGCTGCAGGTTGACGGCGTCCACGGCGCGCACCAGATCTTCCAGCGCGCGGCGATGGCCGACGCCGATGCCCTGGATCTGCGCCGATTTCAGCAGCAGCAGGCCGGCGGGCGCGGAAATCTCGGCGCCCGCCAGCACGCCGATCACCGAGATGCGGCCGCCCACCGCCACGGCGCGTACTGAGTTGCCGAGATTCGGGCCGCCGACGGTGTCGATCACATGGTCGATGCCGCGATCCTGCGTCAGCGCATAAACCGCCTCCACCCAATCGCCGTTCAGCCGGTTGATGCCGTGACTGGCGCCCAGTGCCCGGGCGCGCGCCAGCTTTTCATCGCTGCCGGAGGTCACGTACACCTCGGCGCCGTGCGCTTTGGCGATCTGCAGCGCGAACAGCGCCACGCCACCGGTGCCTTGTACCAGCACCGTCTCGCCGGCATGCAGTTTGCCTTGCTCTACCAGCGCGAACCAGGCGGTCAGCCCGGCGCACGGCAGGGTGCTGGCCTGCGCGTCGTCCAGCGACGTCGGCGCCGCCACCAGCCAGTCTTCATGCAAAATCACGTATTCCGCCAGTACGCCCTGATAGAAGCCGCCAAGGGTGTGGTAAGGCACCTGGCGCGCATCGCCGTACGGTTTTTGCCGGCCGTCGAGCCAGCCGGGGCTGAAGGTAGAGATGACCCGGGCGCCGGGTTGGAACCGGCTGACGCCGGGGCCGATAGCGTCGACCTCGCCGGCCATGTCAGAGGCGGGGGTGAACGACTGCGGCAGCGTCAGCCCCATGCCGCTTTCAATCATCATTTTGTCGCGGTAGTTGAGCGCTACCGCCTTCACTTTCACTCTGATTTCGTGTGGCCCCGGCTGCGGGATCGCGTCGGTGGTCAGCTGCAGGTGTTCACGCCCCAGGGCGTCCATCGTCCAGCGTTGCATCGTGTCGGTCATGATGTTCTCCAAAGTCAGCGATTAACGACCTGTCGATAATATCGTTGATAGAGGTTCGCCAGTGGCGATAAGATTTCCGCAGATTGTTTCTTTCAGAGCGACAAATCATGAGCGATCGATTGAGCGGCATTTCGGTATTCGTCACCGCCGTGGAGGCGGGCAGTTTTGCGTTGGCGGCCAGTCGGTTGCACCTGTCGCGTTCGGCGGTAGGGAAAACCATCGCCCGGCTGGAACAGCGGCTGGGCGTGCGGCTGTTTCATCGCACCACCCGCAGCCAGAGCCTGACCGACGACGGTGCGTTGTTCTATGAGCGCTGCCTGCGGGCATTGGAGGAGATCCGCAGCGCGGAAACGTTGCTGGAGTCGGGCAAGCGGCAGGTCAGCGGCCGGCTGCGGGTGTCGATGCCGGTGCTGTTTGGCCGCATATGTATTGCGCCGTTGCTGACCGATCTGACGCGTGAGCACCCTGGCCTGGAGCTGGAGCTGTCGTTCAGCGATCGGGTGGTGGATCTGATTGAGGACGGTTTCGATATGGCGATCCGTAACGGCACGCTGGCCAACAGCAGCGGGCTGGTGGCGCGTCGTATCGGCGATCACCGCATGACGCTGTGCGCCTCGCCGGCGTATCTGCAGCGATGCGGCGAACCGCACAGCATCGAGCAATTGGCCCAGCATGAGGCGGTGACCTATATGCGCGCCGGAGCGCGGCGCAGCTGGCGGGTGCTGGACGAGAACGACAAACCGCAGGACGTGATGCCGAATAACCGGTTGCAGATGGACGATTTGCAGGCGATTGCGGATGCAGCGACGGCGGGTTTCGGCATCGCCTGGCTGCCGTGCTGGCTGGTGCGTGAGCAGCTGTTGAGCGGGGCGCTGGTGCGCTTACTGCGCGATCGGCCGGGCACCGCCTTTGATGCGCATGCGGTATGGCCACACACGCCCCACCTGCCGCTGAAGGTGCGGCTGGCGGTGGATACGCTGGTGAGCAAGTTGCCCGCCAGTCTGGCGTTGGTCGAGAAGGCGCTGTAGTGCGCCTGGATCAGGAGGAGGAGGCGCGCTTTTTACGCCAGATCACCAGCATGGCGCCCAGCAGGCCGACGAACAGCAGCAACAGCGGCAGCAGCATCAGGCCGGTCATCACCTGGCTTTCGTAGCGTTTCACCAGAGGGATTTGGCTGAACGCGTAGCCGAGGCCGACCAGCGCGCAGACCCAGATCGCCGCACTCAGCCAGTTGAACACCTGGAAGCGCGAACTGTTGAGCCCGGAAATTCCGGCCATGGTCGGCAGCAGCGTGCGCACGAAGCCGAGGAAACGGCCGATCAGCAGCGCCGTCAGCCCGTGGCGATTGAACAGGTTATGAGCGCGCTGGTGATATTGCGCCGGCAATTGCAGCAGCCAGCCTTTCACCAGGCCGGTGTGGCCCAGCCAGCGGCCCTGGATATAGCTCAGCCAACAGCCGAGGCCGGCGGCGGCGGTCAGAATCAACAGGGTGGGGGCAAAGCCCATCACGCCTTTGGCGATCAGCGCACCCGACAGCAGCAGCAGGCTGTCGCCGGGGAGGAAGGAGGCGGGCAGCAGTCCGTTTTCCAAAAACAGGGTGGTGAAAAGCACGGCATAAACCACCCAAATCACGCTAGGATCGGCGAGGGCGATAAAGTCCTGTTGCCAAAGCGCATGAATAATCTCTCGTAATACATCCATTTTATGTCCTGTTGCATGCCGGTTGCGCCCGGGGTCACGTTCTCCAGGATGCGGCGGTTACCGTATCTGACAGTTATCCGGTTAGTGTACCGCTAATAGCTTAAGCCGACATTAAACGAGACGAAGAAAATTACCGGAATCCGCCTTAGCGCACGCCGTTGAGGCGATCGAAACCGGCCGCCAGATCGGCGATCAGGTCTTCGACGTTCTCCAGGCCGATGTGTATGCGCACCAGCGTGCCGGAGAAATCGACGCCGCCCTCCGGCCGGATGGCTTCCAGCTCTTCCGGCTGGTTGGCCAGGATCAGCGACTCGAAGCCGCCCCAGGAGTAGGCCATGCTGAAGTGGCTGAAGTTGTCCAGGTAAGCGGCCAGCTGGGCATCATCCAGTCGCTCTTTCAGCACGAAAGAGAACAGCCCGTTGCAGCCGCTGAAGTCGCGGCGGTAGAACTCGTGGCCCTTGCAGCTGGGCAGGGCTGGGTGATTGACCGTCGCCACCTCCGGCCGTTCGGCCAGCCAGTTGGCGACCTCAATGCTGCTGCGCTCGTGCTGCTTCAGGCGCACGCTCAGGGTACGCAGGCCGCGGCTCGCCATGTAGGCGGTGTCGGCATCCACCATCTGCCCCATCAGATAGGAGTACTCGCGCAGTTGCTCCCAACAGCGCGCGTTGGCGACGGCGGTGCCGAGCATGTAATCGGAATGGCCGATCAGGTATTTGGTGCCGGCCTGAATGGAGATATCGATGTCGAAATCCAGCGCCTTGAACAGCACGCCTGCCGCCCAGGTGTTGTCGATCATGATCACCACCTCCGGCGCCACGGCACGAATGGCCTGCACCATGGCCGGGATATCCTGCACTTCCAGAGTGATGGAGCCGGGGGATTCCAGGAACACCACGCGGGTATTGGGTTGGATCAACGTGGCGATATCGGCGCCGATCAACGGATCGAAATAGGTGGTGCTGACGTTCATGCGACCGAGGATGTGGGTGCAGAAATCCTGGGTCGGTTCGTACGCCGAACCGGTGACCAGCAGGTGATCGCCGGCGCCGACGAACGACAGGATCGCATTGGCCACCGCCGCCGCGCCGCAGGGGTACAGCACGCAGCCGGCGCCGCCCTCCAGCTCGACCATCGCATCTTGCAGGGCGAAGTGGGTCAGCGTGCCGCGTCGGCCGTAAAACAGCTCGCCGTGGGCGCGTTGCGCGGTGGCGTGCTTTTTGGCGGCGACGGAGTCGAAGACCAAAGAAGAGGCGCGTTGCGTGACGGGATTGACGGAGCCCTGGGTGTAGCGTTTGCCGCGGCCGGCGCCGATCAGCGTGGTTTCGATGTGTTTTGACGTCATGGTACCTGGCTCACCTCTGGTTGCTCTGCACGTGCCCGTTTACGATAGCCCTTACGTTAGCATGAGTTGATATAGCCATCCAGACGTTTTAACTTCTGGATATAGAAACGGCTATAATTGGCTGTCAGCGGCGCATTTCTCGCCTCATCCTTCTGCCGAGCGGCGAGAGAGAAGCCCATTCATCGGTCGAGACGTCGTTCGGCAGGGTGGTCTTGTTGCACCGTTGTGGGAGAAAAGTAACGAAATAACCCCATAAAAGGAGCGTTTGGCGGTGAACGGGCGCGGATTGGCGCTTTGCCGCGGGGCTGGCTAAAATTTTCGCGTTTATTTGGTAAATAATAATGAGAACTACTATCAATCCCCGGTTGGTTTGATATGATCGCACGCTGAATTATTCCTTAATTTTGATCGGTAATGGGTGGAGGCACAGCGTGAAAACGGCTGGCAAGAATTTAAATCAAGGATCGTTCGGTCAGGGCCGGGCGCAGTGGGGCAAGGCCTTTGGCCGCAGCCTGATGGCTTCTATGGTGCTGGTTGTGGGGCTGGCCGGCAGCGCGCAGGCAGCGCCGGCGGCCAATCCGGCCGTTACCGAAAGCGTTGCGCCGACCACCGCGCCTGCACCTGCAGCCGCTGCGCCGGAAAGCATCACGCCGGTGAACCCGGCACCGACGATCCAGCCACCGGAAACCCGCGGCATGGACCTGTCCATTTGGGGCATGTACCAGCACGCCGACGCGGTGGTGAAAGCGGTGATGATCGGCCTGGTGCTGGCGTCTATCGTGACCTGGACCATTTTGTTCGCTAAAGGCAGTGAACTGCTGCGCGCCAAGCGCCGTCTGCGTCGCGAGCAGTTGGCACTGGCCGAAGCGCGCTCGCTGGATGAAGCTTCCGAGCTGGCGCAAAACTTCTCCCCGGAGAGCGTCAGTGCGGTACTGCTGAACGATGCGCAAAATGAGCTGGAGCTGTCTGCGGAATCCAACGACAACAACGGCATCAAAGAACGCACCGGTTTCCGTCTCGAGCGCCGCGTGGCGGCCTACAGCCGTAACATGGGCCGCGGCAACGGCTTCCTCGCCACCATTGGTGCCATCTCGCCGTTCGTCGGCCTGTTCGGTACCGTCTGGGGCATCATGAACAGCTTTATCGGCATCGCCCATTCGCAGACCACCAACCTGGCGGTCGTGGCGCCGGGCATCGCAGAGGCGCTGCTGGCGACTGCGATGGGCCTGGTGGCGGCGATCCCTGCGGTCGTTATCTACAACATCTTCGCCCGCGTCATCAGCGGCCATCGCGCCCAGGTAGGCGACGTGGCGGCGCAGGTCTTGCTGCTGCAGGGCCGCGATCTGGATCTGGCCGCAACGGCGGAAGCCAAGCGCTCACAGCACGCACACCAACTGCGGGCGGGGTGAGTCATGGCGATGCGCTTAAATGAAGATCTGGACGACAGCGGCGAACTGCATGAAATCAACGTGACGCCGTTTATCGACGTCATGTTGGTGCTGTTGATCATCTTTATGGTGGCCGCGCCGCTGGCAACGGTAGATATTCGCGTCGATCTGCCGGCCTCCTCCGCCAAACCGCAGCCGCGGCCGGAAAAACCGGTGTTCCTGTCGGTGAAGGCCGACAAGCAGCTCTACGTCGGCGATCAGCCGGTGAATGCCGATCAGTTGACTTCGGTGCTGGATCAACGCACTCAGGCGAACAAAGAAACCACCATCTTCTTCCAGGCAGACAAGAGCGTGGACTATGAAACGCTGATGAGCGTGATGGACACCCTGCGTAAAGCCGGCTACCTGAAAGTGGGGCTGGTGGGCATGGAAGGCGCCGCCAAGTAGCGGTAGCACAACGATAAAGGGCGCTCAGGCGCCCTTTTTTATTGATTCAGAAATATCACTCCCCGGCCAACAACGCCCGGGAACCGGCATGACGCCAGTGGATACGGCCCGGCAGATAAAGCGCATGCTGTTCCAGCGGCCGCTCGTCGATGAGCGCGGTCACCTGGTCGAAGCTATGCTGCGCCAGCGCCCGGCAGTCTTGCGCGACCGTATCTATCTTCAGCGTCATGCAATCGAACAGGTAGTGATCGTCGAAGCTGCACAGGTGGATATCGCTCTCCATCAGCTGATGCTGCGTCAGATAACGCAACACCCCTTCCAGCAGGCCACAGGCGGCGGTGAACAGCGCTTTGGGCGGACGCCCCAGCTGTGCGCACAGCTGAGCGAACATCTCGTAACCCGAACTGGGGTGGTAGCTGCCGTTGATGATCCATTCCGGTTTGCACGTGATGCCGGCGCGCTCCAGGCCAAGCTGGAAGCCGGCGAGGCGATCGCGGGTCGGCGAAATGCGCGGCTGCCCGCCGAGAAAATAGATCTCATCCGGATGTTGGCGCGCGACCTTTTCCACCAGGTCGGCGGTCGCATTAACCGAGTCGGTGATCACCAGCGGCAGTTCGGAACCGGCGATCAGGCGGTCCATCTGCACCACCGGTAGCCCGGCGTTGATCTTCTGGTATTCGGCATCGTTCAACTGGCTGGAGGCGACGATCAAGCCGTCCACCTGCCGCTGTACCAGACTGTTCACCGCCATCATCTCCTGCGCCGGGTTTTCATCGGTGCAGGCGATCAGCAGCTGCAGACCGGCTTCGCGGCACAGCGTTTCCAGCTCGCGCGAAATCACCGCAAAGCCGTAGTTGGTCATCTCCGGCACCACCAGCCCCAGCGTGTGGCTGCGGTTGGAGCGCAAAGAGCGGGCGTGGATGCTGGGCTGATAATGGTGTTCGTGCGCCAGCGCCAGAACGCGGTCGCGGGTGTCGTCGGACACCCGATATTCCTTGCTGCGGCCGTTCAGCACCAGGCTGGCGGTCGATTTCGACACCCCGGCCAGCGTGGCGATGTCACTGATGGTAATGCGTTTATTTTTTTTCACTGACGCCATCTGAAGTCATCGGAGGATGCGTCATTCTAGCATGCATGGCGTCAGCGGCCAGTATTCCAACGCCAGCGGCGCGCTTCCGGACAGCCGCAGTTGCGGCTCGCTGGCCGGGAAGTAGCGCGCGCTCATCACCGCCTCGCCGCGGTTGATGAAGATCTCCACGCTGGAACGATCGAACAGCAACTGCAGATGCGTGACCGGGCCGCGCCAGTAACGGTGCTCCGGCTGGCCGTCGGCCAGGGAAGCGCGCGTCAGCTGCAGCCTTTCGCCGTCCCAGTTCAGCGTCATTGCCTCGCCAAACGCGGCGCTGAACGCGCCCTGCGGCGTCAACTGCAGCTCCGCAGCCCCCAGCGCATAGGCGGGGGCATCATCGGCACAGCCTTGCCAGCATGCTCGCTCGCCGCGCAGCTGTTGCAGCTCGCGCGCCGGGCGCTGGTGGAGGCGGCCATGCCGCAGCGACAGCTCGCGTGGGCAGGTCATGGTGTGGATCCAGCCGTAACGGCGCGTCGGATGGGCTTCTTCATCTTGCTCGGGCACGCCCATCCAGCCGAACAGCAGGCGGCGGCCATCTTCCGCCAGCGTCGTCTGCGGTGCATAGAACTCGAAGCCGGCGTCCAGCTCGCGAAATTCGCCGTGGCTGAAGGCCGGCTGCAGGTAATCCAGCTTGCCGAGCAGATAGCCGGCCTGATAACGGTTGAGATAGCGTTCCGGCTGCGGCGCCAGCCCCTGCGGGCAGCATATCAACACGTCGGCGTCCTCCAGCGAGAACAGGTCTGGGCACTCCCACATGTAGCCGAATTCACCCAGGTCGTGCAGGCCGGAACCGGCGATCTCGCCCAGCGGTTGCCAGCCGCGCAGATCGCTGGAACGAAGCAGCAGCACCTTGCCGCGATCCTGCAAGTCACGCGCGCCGAGCACCATGTACCAGGTATCCTGATGACGCCACACTTTGGGATCGCGTACGTGCCCGCTGTAGCCGTCCGGCAGCGGCAGCACCGGCCCGAGCTTGCGGTATTCGCCCCGATCGCTTTCCTGAGCTAGACATTGATAGGCAGTGCGTGAGCCGTCGGGGAATTTCACATTGCCGGTGTAGATCAGCGTGATTTTATCTTCCGCCACCACCGCCGAGCCGGAATAACAGCCGTGGCTGTCGTAACAGGCACCTGGTGCCAGGGCGAGCGGCTGATGCGCCCAACGCAGCAAGTCGCTCGACTGCCAGTGTCCCCAGCACTTGTTGCGATGATCGCAGCCCAGCGGATTCCACTGATAGAACAGGTGATAAACGCCGTTGTGCTGGATGAAGCCGTTGGGATCGTTCAGCAGGCCAACGCTGGGCGCCAGATGCCAGGCCGGGCGGTGCGGATCGCGCAGCGCGCGTGGCTGGCCGTTCATGACCGCCTGCATCGCCTGTTTGATTAAGCTGAGTTCTTCCATCATTGCGCGTCCGTTTTATATTTCAACAGGAGGGAGAGTATGAAGGCGGTGCCAAACGCGATCGCCAGGCCGATGATATAGCTGACCAGCGAACTGGCCTGCACAATCGCCATGCCAGGGATCGCCGTCAGCCCGACCGCGTTCATGCCGACGTGGTTGGCCACCACCCAGGCGCCGCCGAGCGCGCCGCCCGCCAGCGCTGCCAGGAAGGGTTTCACGAAGCGCAGGTTGATACCAAACAGCGCCGCCTCGGTGATGCCGAGCATGGCGGAAAAGGCGGAAGGCACCGCGATGGCTTTGATTTTGGCGTCGCGGGTTTTGAAATACACCGCCAGGCAGGCGCCGCCCTGAGCGATGTTGGCCATCGACCAGATCGGCAGCAGGAAGTTGACGCCGATAGTGGGGTTGCCGAGCAGCCCGGCCTCTACCGCGTGGAAACTGTGGTGAATACCGGTGATGACGATAGCGGAATAGAGGCCGCCGAACAGCAGCCCGGCGAACCACCCCGCATGGGCAATCAGCGTGCTGAGCACGAAGGAGATGCCGTCACCCAGCGCGCGGCCGGCGGGGCCGATAAACAGCAGGGCGACAAACCCGGAGATCACCACCGTCAGGAACGGCGTCAGGATCAGATCGAGCGCGTTGGGGATCACCTTGCGCAGCCGTTTCTCCAACAGGCTCATGAACCACACCGTCAGCAGCACCGGGAACACGGTGCCCTGATAGCCGATCATGGCGATGTCCAGCCCGAAGAAGTTCATGGTGTGGAACCCTCCCGCGACGCCCCAGGCGTTGGTCAGCGCCGGATGGGTCAAAATGCCGCCGAGCGTGGCGCCCAGGTAGGGATTGCCGCCGAATTCGCGTGCGGCGGTGAAGCCGATCAGAATCGGCAGGATAATGAACGCCGCCGAGCTGAACATATCCAGCATGATGAACAGCGCGCTGTTGGCATCGGCCCAGCCGTAGGTTTTCACCATGCCGAGCAGCCCCATCAACAGGCCGGAAGCGACGATCGCCGGGATGATTGGCACGAAGATGTTCGACAGCAGGCGGGCGATGCGCTGCAGCGGGTTGAGCTTTTTCGCCGCGATATCGGCGGCTTCGGCCTTGCTGGATTCGCTGACGCCCGCTGCCTTGATGAATTCCGCATGCACCTTGTTGACCAGCCCGGTGCCGAAGATTACCTGGATTTGACCGGCGTTGCTGAAGCAGCCTTTGACGCCGTCCAGTTTGCCGATGGCCTCTTTGTCCACCTTGCTGTCGTCCACCAGCACCAGACGCAGGCGCGTGGCGCAGTGGGCGGCGCTGGCGATGTTCTCTTTACCGCCGAGCAGCGGCAACAGCGCGTTGGCGGTTGCGGTAATGTCCATGTTGTCCCCTTGCTAAATAAAAATGCCGCCGCGCAGTTTGCGACGCAGCGTCGTGAATCGATGTCAGAAGAAATACTTGAATCTGGCGCGCATGCCGTAACGTTGATCGTTGTCGCCGTTGGCGATCTTGTTGTCGGCGTTGGCTTCCAGCAGCGACACATAGGCGCCTAAATACAGATTGAAATTCTTCATATTCATAATGTTAGGTATCTGATACGACGCGTGAACGGTATGGATGTCGTAGTTGCCCGGTTCGCTGAGCGGGTTGTGGATATCGGCGGCGATCCCGGCGGTATTGAACTCTTTGATATTGTTATGGGCATAGATATAACCCAGTTCGAAGCGCCGCCACAGCACGTTCACGCCGGCGGTGAAGTCTTGCTCGCCTGAGGCATCCAGATAGGCGGTGCTCAGGTTGGCCACCACGCCGTTATCCGGGTTGGCGGCGCTGTTGTTCCAGCTCATCGTCATGCCGTAACCGTTGCGCTTGGACTGATCGACGAAGCGGCCCTGGCTGTCCTGATACCCGTAGGCGTTATTTACCACGTTGCTTTCCATTGCCGCCGCGATGCTGAAGGCGTCTTTTTTCCAGGCGATCACCGGGCGCAAATAGGCGACGTTTTTCTTATTGTCCAGGGCGTTGCCGTGATAGCGGCTGTCCTGGAACAGCGAAGTGCCGTCCTCCACCAGCGTGTTCAGCTCGAAATAGACATCACCGGCGTATTTGCTCAACATCAGGTTGCCGCCGCTGCTGCTGCGGCCGCGGCCTTCTTTCATCATGTAGATATAGCCGAAGCCGTCGGCGTACAGATCGTTGGCGGTATTGCCGGAGTATTGAATGAAAGTGTCCTGATTCAGCGGGAACATGTCGTAGGCTTCGAAGCGGCCGATTTTGGTTTGCCAGTTCTTTTCATTGCCGAAGAAGAAGGCGGCGTCATCCAGGTTCATTTTGCCGCTCATGTCTGCCAGCGGTTGCACGCTGAAGCCGGAGAAGTTGCCGTCCGGATTGCGGCGGTAGCCGTCCAGCCCGACCAGAATGCGGCCGTTGATATCCCAGCGTTCTTTGTTGCCAGGCTTCCAGTCTTTGTGGTCGCTGCCTTTCAGCGACGTCAGCTGGCCGCTGCGGCTGGCGCCGTCCAGATTGAACTCCACGTCGCCGTACAGTTTCAGATCATTGAATCCATTCAGTTTCAGTGCGCTGATCGGGGCAATTGGCGTTTGCGGCGCGGCGGTATGCTGCGCAATCTGCGCGGTTTGCCGTTCCGTGTTGGCGGTGCGCTGCTCCAGCTGTTGCGCCCGGCGTTCCGCCGCCGTCGCGCGGGTTTCAGCCTGTGCGGCGCGCCGTTCCGCCTGCGCCAGGCGCTGTTCCAGCGCGTTGAGGCGCGCCTCGATGCTGCCGCTGCCCGAGGCCGCTGCATTGGAAGCAGAGAGGAAAAGCCCTGTTGTTATCGCCAAATAGCTGAGTTTTTTCATCATCGTCTATCATCCGGGTAAGGGTTGTTATTATTTTTTGCTAAATTGCTAAACCGGTTTTTCAAGGCGAAAGATAACGATCAAGAAGCGGGCTGGCAATCAAGTTTGCTAACCCGATTCAGCTATTGTGATCGAGTGCGCAAATCGTGGGGAGTAAAAGACCACGGCGCCCAGGGGATCGCCGTGGATGCAGGGGATCAGCGCAGAAAAGCGGTGAGCTCTTCGGCGCGGGGCAGGGCGGTCATGGCGCCTTTGGCGGTGGTGGCCAGTGCGCCGCAGGCCTGAGCCTGGGCGATAACCGCCGGCCACTGCGTTTCCTGCGGCAATTCGTGAAGGCGTGCCAGCGCCGCTAACAGACCGGCGACAAACGCGTCGCCGGCGCCGGTGGTATCGACCGGCACGATCGACGGCGCGCGGAAATGGCGCAGGCGATGCCCATCGTGTACGCAGACGCCGTCGCCGCCCAGCGTCACCAGCAGCAGGCGTGTCGGGTAGGTTTGCATCATCCAGCGGATGCCGTTCTCTACATCGTCAAGGTGGCTGATGAAAGCCAGCTCTTCGCGCGACAGTTTCACCACGTCCGCCAGCAACAGCGCCTTTTGCAGGCAGGGGCGCAGCGCTTCCGGCTGGCGCCAGACCTCTTCGCGGATGTTGGGATCGAAACTGACCCGGCCACCGGCCGCCCGAATGCGTTCCATCGCCGCAAAGGCCGCGCTGCGGCTGGGTTCTTGTGAAAGCGCGATGGAGCAGAGGTGCAGCCATTCGCCCCGTTGGAAAGCCGGCAGATCGTCGGGCTGCAAAAACAGATCGGCGCTGGGCTGCACCATAAACGTGAATGAGCGCTCACCCTGCAGATCGAGATCCACCACCACCGTGGAAGTGTGGTGGTCGGGATCCGGTCTCATATGACCGATATCCACCCCTTCATCGCTCAGTACCTGCTGCAGAAAGGCGCCGAAGCCGTCTTGCCCCACACGCCCGATAAAAGCGCTGTCGCCACCGAGCCGGGCGATACCCACCGCCACATTCGCCGGCGCGCCGCCGGGGCATTTGAGATAACCGTTGGCATTTTCCGGCACCAGGTCGATCACGGCGTCGCCCAGTACCCATACGCGATTCATCATGCTTAATCCCTATTTTTGTCGTTGTCAGATGGTTAGCTAAAATAGAAGAACCGATTTAGCAAGGCAATGAAATAATCCTCAGAGCCGCTTGGGCAGTGAGGAAGATCAATCTTTCTACTGGGCTTGGGGGGAGGGAATCTGCCCCGCGAACCAGCGCGGGGCGAGATAGCAGAGCGTTTAGCCCAGCTTCGGATAGACGCCGGGACCGATTGGCAAGCCTAGCGCATACCAGACCAGCAGCAGCAAAATCCACACGCTGAAGAACACCAAAGGATAGGGCAGGATCAGCACGTAATAGGTGCCGAGCTGCGCGTCTTTGCGGTAGCGCTGCAGGAAGCCGAGGAACAGCGGCAGGAACGGCGACATCGGCGCCAGCGGCAGCACCGCAGAGTCGGCGATGCGAAAGATCATCTGGGCGAACGCCGGGTGGAAACCGAGCAGCATAAACATCGGCACGAAGATCGGCGCTAAAATTGACCAGATCGCCGAGCCGCTGGCGATGAACATGCACAGGAAGGCGGAGAGGAACATCAGGCCGAGAAATGCCGGTGCGCCACTCATGCCGGCGGCTTCCAGCATATCGGTCAGGCCGACGGCCATAAACTTGCCCATGTTGCTCCAGTTAAAGAACGCCACGAACTGCGACAGCGGAAATACCATCACGATAAAACCCGCCATGCTTTTCATCGGATCGAGCAAGTGATGGGGAATATCGTCCGGCCGACGGATCTGTTTGGTGACTACGCCATAGGTAATGGCGACGGTGAAGAAAAACAGGATGATGATCGGCACGATACCCTTGATGAACGGGGAAGGGATCACCGAACCGGTGTTTGGGTCACGCAGCGGCGCGGCCTCCGGCACCACCAGAGCGGCGATGATGGCGATAAACACCAGCGCGGCGATACCGCTCATCATCAGCCCCCGGTTTTGCAGCGGGGTCAGCGCTGCGATTTTGTCTTCGGCGCTGCCTTGCCACTTCGGCAGACGGGGCTCGATAAATTTGTCGGTGAGCAGCGCGCCTGCGATGGTCAGCACGACCACTGAGGTGGCCATAAAGTACCAGTTGTCGATCACGCTGACGTGAACCGCGCCATCCACCGCTTTGGTGGCTTCGGTACTGATACCGGAAAGCAATACGTCGGTGGTGACGATCAACAGGTTGGCGGTAAAGCCGGAGGCGACGCCGGCGATCGCCGCCAGCAGTCCGGCTATTGGGTGGCGGCCCACCGCCACGAACATCAGTGCGCCAAGGGGCGGCATCACCACCAGCGCGGCGTCCGACGATATATGACTGAAGAAGGCGATAAACAGCACCATATAACTGGCGTAGCGGGCGCTGACGCGCGAGGCCATTTTGTACATCAGCGCCTGCAGCAGGCCGACCTTTTCCGCCAGGCCGGCGCCTATCACCAGCGCCAAAATAGCCCCCAGCGGCGCAAAGCTGCTGAAGTTATGGATGATGTTGGGAAATATCCACTGCATGCCCGCCACGCTCATCAGATTATTCACCTTGATGAGTTCGCCGGTGGCCGGATTTTTCACCGCCACGTCGAGCCAGGAAAATAGCGCGGTGGCCAGCATAAGCACCAGGATCAAATAGACGAACAGTAAAAACGGATTAGGGATCTTATTGCCTATGCGTTCCACCCAGTAAAAAACGCGTCCGGGGCTTTTATTGATTGGCGTTGTGGCCTCACTCATGATTTTACCCTCTGTGTTTGCTCTGTTGTGTGATTGTTATTATTTGATTTATTTATAATTATGCTTAGTGGCCCGGTGAACCGGGCCCTGTCTGTTCATGCTATTTCAATGGGGAGGGTTTTACCCCTTGTGGGATAGGGCATCGATACGGCTGTTCGGCGCGTTGGTGCTCAAACTCGCTGCGGCAGCTCGCCAGCAGGGCGCTGTCGCTCAGCAGATCGATGGCGGTCGCCGCCATCACCTTGCCGGCCAGGCACATGCCCTTATGGGCGATAGCGGTGCGGCCCTGCGCCACCAGTTGCCAGGTGTGCAGAGGAGTGCCGAGTGCGAAACAGGGGCTAAAGCATTGGGCGGTTGGCGCCACCCAGCTCACGTCGCCAACGTCGGTAGAACCGTACAGCAGGTCGTCGGACTCCACATAAGGAGCGACCTCGTCCATCAGCACCTTATCTCCCAGCAGTTGTACCCACTCGCGCCCGGCTGCGCCGCCGGTGCGGGCTATGTTGAGTTTGGCGTTGCGCAGATCGTCGCGGCTCAGCGTCTGGCGGATTTCCTCGGCGAAGCGGCGTTCGGCGTCGCTGTACTCGGGCAGACCGAAATCACACAGGTTTTGATACATCGCGCGTTCCAGACTGCGGTTCGGCACATAGTTGGAGCAGGCCTTGTCGAAGCGCACGTCCATCTGGGTGTCAGTCATCAGCGCTGCGCCCTTGGCGATGTTAATCACCCGTTGGTAAATGTCCTGCGCCTGGTCGAGCTGCGGTGCGCGGATCAGGTACAACACCTCGGCGTCGGCCTGTACCACGTTGGGGGAGTTGCCGCCGGTGTGGGTGACCGCGTAGTGCAGTCGCGCTTCTTGCACGATATGTTCGCGCAGGAAGTTGGCGCCGGTATTCATCAGCGTCACCGCGTCCAGCGCGCTGCGCCCCAGGTGTGGCGAGTTGGCGGCATGGGCGGCGACGCCCTTGAAGTGAAACGCCGCCTGAATGTTGGCCAGCGTGCTGGTGTTGAACATGCCGCTGAAGCCTTCCGGGTGCCAGGTGAGGGCGGCGTCGACGTCGTCGAACAGGCCTTCGCGCACCATAAAGGTTTTGCCGGAGCCGCCTTCTTCGCCCGGGCAGCCGTAGAAGCGCAGGGTGCCGGTCAGCCGGTTCTGCTGCATCCACGCCTTGGCGGCGAAGGCGCCCGCCAGCGCCGCGGTGCCCAGCAGATTGTGGCCGCAGCCATGGCCGTTGCCGTTTTCCACCAGCGGCTGCGGCGTGGCGCAGCCCGCCTGCTGGCTCAGCCCGGCCAGCGCGTCGTACTCGCCCAGCAGCGCGATAACCGGGTGGCCGCTGCCGTAGCTGGCGATAAACGCCGTCTCGATGTCGCCCACGCCGCGTTCGACCGAGAAGCCTTCCTGTTCCAGCGCATCGGCCAGCAACGTGGCGGAATAGGTCTCGTTGAAGCGCGTTTCCGGGTGATCCCAAATCGCGTCGCTCAGCGTGCTGAAGCGGGGTTGACGTTGGTCAATGTAGTCGTCGATAAATGCCTGCAGTTCTGAGTTGCTCATGCTCCGCTCCCGAATGTCGGCAGGTTCAGCGCCAGCGACGCCAGCGTTTTCACCGCCACCGCCATCACCTGTTCGTTGAAGTCGAATTTCTCGTTATGGTGCCCGGCGCTCAGCTCGGTGCCGAAAATGACGTATGAGGCCTGGCCGCCGCGGGATTTCACCCGTTCCATCATGTAGGTGGCGTCTTCTGAACCCGCCGCCTGTTCGCGGCGATCGACCACCGAGGTCAGCTCGGTTATCTGCTGCGCCTGGCGGCGGATATAATCCACCCACGGTTGGGTCGGTTTGCTGCTCTGCGCCGCGCCCATCAGCACGATGTCGCAGGCGACGCCGTGCATTTTGGCGGCGCCTTCGATGGCGTTCAGGGCCTGCTGATAGACGAACGTGTTGATCTCATTGGTGGCGCCGCGCGTCTCCACCTTCATAAACGCCCGATCGGCGATCACGTTGCGGCCGGTGCCGGCCTGCAGCACGCCGACATTGATGCGCGAGCTGCCTTCGCTGTGGCGCGGGATGGCGTAAAGCCCTAGCGCAGCCTGCGCCGCCGCCAGCAGTGCGTTGCGACCGTCTTCCGGCTTGGCGCCGGCGTGGGAGGCGACGCCGCGGAAGGTAACGTCCAGCTTGCTGGTGGCCATAAAGCTGTCGCTGCCACATACCAGCTCACCGGCCGGCACGCCGGTGCCGATATGCACCGCGGTGAAGAAATCGACGTCGTCCACCACGCCGGCCTCCACCATCGATTTTGCGCCGCGTGTGCCTTCCTCCGCCGGCTGGAAGATCAATTTGACGGTGCCGCTAAGCAGGGACTCCAGGCTTTTGAACACGTGCGCCAGCCCCAGGCCGATGGTGGTATGGCCGTCATGACCGCATGCATGCATCATGCCGCTGTTGCAAGAGGCGAAGCCTTCACGGAACGGCAGGTGTTCGGGTTCCAGCAATTCGTTGAGATCGAGGGCGTCCATATCCACGCGGTAGGCGATAGTCGGGCCGGGGCGGCCGGTATCGAGCGTTGCGACGATGCCGGCGAAGCCGCCGGAAAAATGCGGCAACCATTTTTCCAACGCGCCCTGATTGCGGGCGCGCAGTTCCTGCGCCTCCAGCTCATCGGACGAGGGTAGTCCCATGCGCGCCTCGGCCTTGATGACCTCGCGGCCTAGCTGCAGGCGGTAACCCAGCCGATCGAGTTCTTCCGCCACCAGGGTGGCGGTGCGGAACTCAAACCAGCCGGATTCGGCATAGCGGTGGAAGTCGCGGCGCCAGGCCTGCAATTGCGGGTACAGATCGGCCACCAACATCGAAAGCGAATTAGTCATAGTGATATCTCATAAGTTATCGCGCGCTGGATCGCTCCAGGCAGCAGTTATGCTCTGAACTGAAATCAGACGGTGATGCTCTTGCAAATAAAAAGGTGTATTTGGTTACTAACTGCCGTGAATGGCGCTTATTGGCGCAGAAAATGCGCTTAATTAAGCGAAATAAGAATTTGGTTATTTATTATGTTTTTTCCGAATGTACACAATGGAATCTGGCTAAATAAGATGCCAATATCTTGCTATTGATAAATAACGGTTATCGCCTTTCGCCTATGCCAGCCTCGATAAAATTGCACCAATTACGTGCATTTGTGGACGTTAGCCGCCAGGGCAGCATCCGCGCCGCTAGCCGTACCTCACGCCTTTCCCAGCCTGCACTGACCAAAGCCATTCAGGAGCTGGAAGAGGTGCTGGGCGCCAAGTTGTTTATTCGCCGTAGCCAGGGTGTGGTATTGACCGACTGTGGCGATAACTTTTTCCAGCATGCCAGCCTGATCCTTGAGGAGCTGCGGGTGGCGCAGGAAGATATCCAGCAGCGGCTGGGGTTGGCGGGCGGCACGGTGAATATCGGCGTTGGTGGCAGCATTGCGCGTACTGTGATGCCGCAGGTGGTCACTCAGTTTCATCGTGAGTATCCCAACGTGAAGGTGCGCATCGTCGAGGGGCAGCTGGTGTCGATGATCCCTGAACTGCGTCAGGGCGAGCTGGATTTTACCGTCAATACCTATTACCCCAGCAGCCTCGACAACGAGTTGCAGTACGAACGGCTGATGGAAAAAGAGTATCGGGTGGTGGTGCGCAAAGGGCATCCGATGGAGGGGGCAACCTCGCTGAAACAGCTACAGCACTGCGACTGGACCATGCCGACGCCGAAAGGCAGTTATTACCGGCTATTGCACGATCTGTTCGGGGACTTGGGCATGGCGCCGTCGATCAGCGTAACCTGTGAGACCTTTATGGCCTGTACCAGCCTGGTGGCGCAGAGCGATTTTGTCAGCATTCTGTCGGTGGACGTGATTTCGGATCCGATTCTGGGCAAGCATTTGGTGCCGCTTGAGCTGGAAGAGAGTCTGCCGAAAGCGACGTTTTATCTTATCCAACGCAAGGACACCACCCTGACGCCGATGGGCGCGCACTTGGCGCGCCTGTTTCGTCTTTATTGTCGGTGATACCGAGGCCCCATCGGGGGCCTGGGTATCAGAAGGCGATCGACCCCTGCACGAAGAAGGTGCGTGGTTCGCCGACGTACTTGCCGAAGTTATTGTCGTTGGAGCGGGTAAAGTAGCGCTGATCGAACAGGTTTTTTACCCCGGCGCCCAGCGTCAGGTTCGACAGCTGCGGCCCGAAGTTATATTCCCCGCGCATATTCCACACCATGTAACCGGCGATGTTGCCGAACTGGCCATCGGCGCTTTCCTGCGTGATGTACTCCGGCCCGGTGCCCGGCGAATGCTGTTTCGACTGCGCATAACCGTCCAGATTCCATACCCAGCTGCCGGTGGCGTAACGCGTGCCGACGGTATAGACCTGGCGCGAGTAGAACGGCAGATCTTTACCGGCGAAGTCGCCCTTGTCGGTGCTGGCTTTGGTGTAGGTATAGTTGGTGTAGACGCTGGCGCCGTCGAGCGCCCGATTCAGCTCGCTGAGATCGTAGCTGAGCGCCAGCTCGATGCCTTTGTGCTTGGTGGCGCCCATGTTGGTCCAGCCCACGTCGTTGCTGATGTACTGCAGCTGGTTATCGAAGTCGATGTAGAACAGCGTGGCCTCGGCCTTGACCACGGTGTCGTCGTAGCGGGTGCCGAACTCATAGGTGCGCGCTTTTTCCGCCGTCAGCCCCGGCGCCGGCTGGTTGCCGTTGCCGCCTTTGGTCAGTTGGAAATACTGCATGCTGCCGAACGAGGTGTTGGCGTTGGCGAACAGTTTCCAGGCGTCGGACAGGTGGTACATCACGTTCAATGACGGCAGCGGCTCGCTGTAGCTTTTCTCGCGGCTGATGTTGTTGAACGAATCGTCCACGTGGGTGCGAATGCTTTCATAACGCAGGCCCGGCGTGACCGTCCAGTTGCCGACGTTAATGGTGTCGTCGATATAGAACGCGTTGGCTGCGGTACCGCCGGAGGTATGCTGGTAATAGTCCGGGGTATCCGGCGTCGAGCCGATATTCGCCGGATTATACCAGGCGGAACGCGATGCTTTTTCGTCCATGGTTTCATTCAGGTAGCGGTAACCGAGGGTGATCTCGTGCGCCATATTCCAGAAGCGAAACAGCTGCGAATAGCTTGGTTCGATCGCCCAGGTTGAATAGTGGCGCGGATAGGAGACCATGCGCCGCTGGCCCGCGTTTTTGCCGGTGCCTTCCGATTCGATGTTGCTGCCGCGGTAGCTGTCGGTGAAGTAGGTCAACACTTCGAACTGCTTGTCGTCTTCCTGATGTTTGTATTTGAACGACATATCCTTGCGGCGGCCTTCGAACTGATCCCACGGCCGCGTGGACTGGAACGGGTTCTGCGCGTATTGCGCGCTGCTCAGCCCGCCCGGCATGCCGGCTTTGGCGTCGTAGTAATGGAAATTGGCCAGCAGTTCGTCGCGATCGGTGAACGCATAACGCGTTTTCAGCATGAAATCGTCGATGTCGGTGTTGTCGTTGTTGTCGCGGTAGCCCTGGCCGTGCAGGCCGGAATAGAGCAGCTCGGCGCCGAGGCCGTTGTCTGCGGTGCCGCCCACGGAGGCGCTGGTCAGGGTCTTCAGGCCGCCGTGGCTGGCGCCCTGGGTTTGTACGCTGGCGGTGCCGCCAAACGTTTTGGGAATGTCGCGGGTAACGAAGTTGATCACGCCGCCGACGTTTTGCGGCCCGTAGCGCACCGCACCGCCGCCGCGCACCACGTCCACCGATTGCAGGTTACCGATCGATAGCGGCGCCATCGACAGCTGCGGCTGGCCGTAAGGCGCAACCGCCAGCGGGACGCCATCCATCAGAATGGTGGAGCGCGGAGAAAGACGCGATGTCAGGCCGCGCACGCCGACGTTGAGCGAAATATCGCTGCCGCCGGTGCCGTTGCTGTCGCGCACCTGCACGCCGGGCACACCGCGCAGGCTGTCGGCGATGGTTTGGTCGCCTTGCTCATGCATCTGCTGCTGGGTGACGATGGAACGCGCGCCCGGATGGTTGAGCAGCACTGAACTGGTATCAGGGTTGTCCAGCCAGTTGCCGACGACGGTCACGGTGTCGGTATCGTTCTGAGATGAGTTATCAGTAGCAAGGACAGGGAATGCGATGGCGATGGAAGCCGTCAGCAGGGAAAGCCGAAAAAGAGGTGACATAATAATGCCTTAAGAGTTTCAGACCCGGATGTGTTTTTTTAGAAAAGACAATCTTAATGATAATTATTGGCAAGTAAATAGAATTGTTACGGGATAGTTAAGTGGGTAACTAAATAATGAATGCGGGAAACAGGACCCGACTGGCGGGCCCTGCGGGAGGTTATTGTGGCGTAAGCCAGAAGACGCCGCTGTAATCCAGCGCGGTGAATTTCTGGTGCACCATTTCGATATCCGCTTGCGGATCAATATCTTTAAACAGCGCCGGGTGCAGGAATTTGGCGATCGCTTCAACCGCGATAAAGTTGAGCGGTGTGTCGTAAAATTGATGATAAATCGCCATCACGCGTTTTTCTTTCACCGCTTTCAGCACGTTAATACCGGTACGATCCAGCAGATGCGCCAGTTTCTTTTGGCTGGTGGCCATATCGGTGGTGTAACCCAGCGGTACCGCCAGCGTGCCGCGATGGCCACGGCTCCAGTCGGCACCGGTCAGCAGATAGAAATCCGGGTTGCTGCTGATCACCTGCTCGACGTTCACTTCTCCACCCATGTCTGAAAACAGCTTGCTGCCGATATTGTTGCCGCCGGCGGTATCGATGAACTGGCCGAAGCTGCCTTTGCCGAAGGTGTTGCAGCACTGTTCGCCTTTGATGCCGGCGCTGCGCTCGATGAAGACGCTGGGGCGCTGCTCCGGTTTCAGCGTGGCGACCCGCTGGCGCACCAGTTCGAGGCGTTGCTGATAGAGGCGGATAAAAGCATCGGCGTTGGGCTGCTCGTCAAACACTTTTCCCAACAGCGCCATGCTGGCGACGGTGTTGGTCAGCGGCTGCTGGCGAAAATCGATGATCAGCACCGGGATGCCGACTTTTTCCAGCTGGGTCAGCACGCCGCTGTCTTTCAATTTGCTCAGCAGGCCGATGTCGAAAATGATCAGATCCGGTTGGCGCACCACCGCGCTTTCCACGCTGAAATCACTGGTGTAGGGGTTGTCGAAGGTGGGGATCTGCATGACCTGCGGGAATTTTTTCGCGTAGGCCTCCACCAGATCCGGCGCTTTGACCTTCAGCGAGTTGTCCCAGGCGATGATGTTTTTCAGCGGCTCCTGCGGATGCAGAATATTCAGCGCCAGCAGCGCACGGGCATCGGCCAGGATAACGCGTTTGGCCGGTTGCGGCAGGGTGACCTGGCGGCCGGCGACATCGGTGACGACGATCGGCGCGGCTTGAGCGGTGCCGGCCAACAGCAACACACAGGCGGCCAACCAGCGGCCGGCTTTAGCGATAAGAACAGCGGGCATGAAGATCCTTGGGTAATCGGCGAAGAACGAGAACGCAATGATAAGCGATATCCTTTCGCTTTTTTAACTCCCTTGATGCCGATAGATCATCCCTGGCCCATCAGCGGGTCGCTGACGCTGTGCTCACCGTCCTCCAGCCGCCCCGCCAGGCGTCGCAGCCAGCCGGGGCCTCGCAGCGTAAGATCATACCAGCCGCCGCTGGTGCGGGCGTCAAACGTTTGCTGGTGGCTGCCGCCCGCAGGCAGCGTAATAGGCCACGGGCCTTGCTGAGTGTAAGGGCAGAGTTCGAGGGTGACCGCTATCGCTTCGGTGCCCGGATTATTCAACTGCAGCTGCAGGCTGCGGCCCGTTGGGCGCAAACGCACTTCCGGCTGCGGCCGACTCAGGACGCCGCGCAGCTCGCGATGAAAGCCGTTGGGGCCGAGCAGCCATAGATGGTACTCATTGTCCGCCTGCCAGTCGTCGCTGACCGCCTTGCCGGCCTCGACGGTATAGCGGCGCGGGATTTGCGTCAGGTCTCGCCGGTCGTAGACGTGAAATACCGCTCCCTGCTCGCCGGTATTGAACAGGTTCAACGTCACGCGGCGCTGCTCGGTCGCGACGGTGGCCTCGACGTGCAGCTGGTAGGGCAGTGCGCGGGAAGGGCGCGCCAGGCGGCGTTGGTGCGGCAAACGCTGGTGGGCGGGCGATGGCAGCGGCACCTGCGGCAGCTGTTCCTGGCGCTGGCGCAGGCCATCGGCGGCGTGGCGGCTGGTGGCGGGCAGGCTTGGCAGCGCTTCGCCGTTAGGGTCGACAAAGTTGAACGCTGAGGTGAGATCGCCACACACCGCGCGGCGCCAGGCGCTGATGTTGGGTTCATGCACCTGAAAGCGCTTTTCCAGGAATTGCAGCACCGAGGTGTGATCGAAGACCTGCGAATTGACCCAGCCGCCGCGGCTCCAGGGCGATAGCACCAGCATCGGCACCCGCGGGCCGGGGCCGTAGATGCGGCCGTCCGGCGGCGGTTGATCCTGCGAGCCGGGCGGCGCCACGTGCTGGAAGATCTCGGTGTCGAACGGCACGGTCGATTTACCGGCGAAGCTGCCGTCTTCACGCAGCGACGGTGCAGAAGGCGAAGGCATATGATCGAAAAAGCCGTCGTTTTCGTCGTAGTTGACCAGCAGAACGGTTTTGCTCCACACCTCCGGGTTATCGGTCAGCGCGTTGAGGATCTCTTGCGTGAACCAGCCGCCCTGCACCGGGCTGGAGGGATCGGGATGTTCCGAATAGGCCGCCGGCGCGATGATCCAGCTGACCTGCGGCAGTTTGCCCTGCTGCACGTCGGCACGGAATCCGGCCAGCATGGCGTCCAGATCGTTGCCGTCGGCGGCCGGCAGGGTGTTGCCGTTGCCCTTGTACAGCGGCGCGGTCGCGTTGAGCTCGTCGCGATAAGGCACGAAGGCGTTGAAGCCTTTTGGCGGCCGCGCCGGGTTGCCCACCTGAATGCTGGCGGCGCGGTATTGGCGGAAGCCCGCCAGCGGGTTGTCGGTAAAGTTGTCCGGCAGGAATTGGTACACCTTCCAGCTGACGCCGCTCGCCTCCAGCCGTTCCGGATAGGTTGTCCACTGGTAGCCGATCTCCGCCGGGCCGGGGCTGTCCCACTCGTTGACCACCACCGCCACGTCGGCGGCGGACGGGCCGTTGGTGCCGGTCCAGTGGAACAGCCGGTTGGTGTTGGTGCCGGCGTGGATAGCGCAGTGATAGGCGTCGCACAGGGTAAAGGCGTTGGCCAGTGCGAACTGGAACGGCAGCTCCTGCTGGCGGTAGTAGCCCATCGAGGCCGGCGTTTTGTAGGTGGGCCAGGCGCTCATGCGGCCGTGATCCCAGGCGGCTTGCTCATCCACCCACGAGTGCGGCGTGCCGGTGACGCGCTGGGCGTTGCCGCGTTTGCTGTCCAGATGGTAGGGCAGCACCAGCCGCTCGGCGCCCTGCTGCTGCCAGACGAGGCGATCGCCGGGCAATGGGATGGTAAAGCGATCGCTGAAGCCGCGTACACCCGGCAGGGTGCCGAAGTAGTGGTCGAAAGAGCGATTCTCCTGCATCAGGATCACCACGTGTTCGACGTCGCGCAGGGTGCTGGTGCGGTTATTGGCGGGAATGGCCAGCGCTTTGCGAATCGAGGCGGGCAACAGCGTGAAAGCCGATCCAATGGCGGCGGCCCGCAGTAGGTCTCTGCGAGAAAGGTCAGGCATGCGTCGTTAATCTCCGTCAGTGTGCTTTGAAGATAGCCGCTGACGACGATAATGGCGAAAAATAACAGGGAGATGAAAGCGAGGAAACAATGCTCCCTGGCGGGAGCATTGGGGAGTAACGCTTACTGCCTGATCAGGCGGCCGAGCGCTGGCGCCGTTTCGAAATCGCTGCGGAAGGGGTTGATGTCCAGGCCGCCGCGGCGGGTGTAACGCGCGAACACGCTGAGTTTTTCCGGGCGGCAGCTCTGCTTGATGTCGTTGAAAATGCGCTCGACGCACTGCTCGTGGAATTCGTTGTGCTGGCGGAAGGAGATCAGGTAGCGCAGCAGGCTTTCGCGATCGATTTTGCGGCCTTCATAGTGGATCACCACGCTGCCCCAGTCCGGCTGGTTGGTGACCAGGCAGTTGGATTTCAGCAGATTGGAAGACAGCGTCTCCGCTACGTGCTCCCCTTGATCGGCCGCGCCGCTCAGGTATTCCGGTTTGAAGGCGAAGTCGTCGACCGCGATATCCAGATCGTCGATGTTGATGCCCGGCAGACGATCGATCTGCGCGGGGTAACCTTCCAAACCCGGATAGAGCTTGACGGTGACCTGGCCATTGGCCGCCTGCGACAGATCCTTCTGCATGGCGGCGCTCACCTGTTCCACGCTGTCGAAGCGCGTTTGGTTGAAGCTGTTGAGATACAGCTTGAACGATTTGGATTCGATCAGGTTGGAAGAAGAGTGTGGGAAGGTAAATTCGCCGATGCCCACCACCGGTTTGCCCTTGCCGTTGAGCCACGACAACTCGAAGGCGGTCCACAGATCGAAGCCGCTGAATGGCAGCTGCTGCTCGTCCACGCCGATCAGATCGCGGCCGCGCGCGCGCGGCAGGGCTTCGAGCAATGCGGGTGCATATTGATCCGGATAATCGGAGTTCGCGCCAAGATGGGTGATCTTATCTTGCTTTTGGATATGCATATTCATTGCCCTTTGCTTGTTCGGTATTGATGTAGCGGTTAAACAGACTGCGGGTGGCGTAGATCGGCCCGACGCCCAGCAGGGCGTAAACCACCTTGATCAGGAACTGCGACAGGATCATGGTTTTGATGATGTCCCAGCTCAGCACGTTGTAGAACGCCAGCGTACAGAACACCACGCTGTCGATGGCCGACGCCACTACGGTACTGGTGATCACGCGCACAAACAGGTAGCGGGAGTTGGTCAACTCTTTGATTTTGCAGAGCAGGTAGGAGTTGACGTTCTCGGAGATCAGATAGGCCGCCGACGAGGCCACCAGCACCGCCATGATGCTGTGCACGATACCGTTGTAGGTCTCGCTGTACTCCCACTGCGGAATACTCGGCACCAGCGTTGTTACCCAGACCCCCAGGACGAAGGTCAGGTTGGCGATAAACGAGATGATAATCGTGCGCCGTGCCAGCCGCAACCCGTAGAATTCGTTGAGGATATCCACCAGAATGAACGTGAGCGGGTAGATGAAGATCGCCGGCGGCGTGATGAGATTCAGCACCGGGATTTGGATCGGCTTGACGCCGCACAGCGTTGAGAAAATATAAATCACGCTGAGCGCCACGGTAATAATCAGGTAGGCGTACCAGGAGCGTTCGTGGCGATCGCTGAGCTCGTAGGCGGTTTTTTGTTGGTTATCGCCATAGAGTTTGCGGTACAGCGCCTGCAGCTCGTGCCGGCTCAGATCTTCTGATATTTCGCTGTCGGCCAGCTCATTCAGCCCCATGGTAATGGTTTTGCCGGTGGCCAATACCATGACATTGGCCGCGATGGTGCCATGCCGGGTGAAGCCCAACAGCTTGAACTTCTGATTCGGTTCCATTTATAACCTTTCTCCAACGATGTAACCCAGGAATTGCACGGTGTCCTGAGGGCGTTTGTCCATGCTTTCGCTGTCTTTGTCGTCAACCACAAAGAAGCCGCGTTTTCCCGAGTGATACAGCAAAGGTGAATCGCAAATCAGTACCGGCGGCCTTTTGATGATGATGACCTCGCCGGGAATAAATGACCCTTTAATTTCGGTCTCTATTTTCATTGCCAACATGTTCGACTCATCGCCGAAGAAATAAGTCAGAGGAAACTCGGTGACCAGCTGCCCGATCTTGCGCTGCGAGACGGCCAGATAGCGCGACTGGGGGATCACCGGAATGGCGGAAGGGTTCTTGTTGCTTTCGGTGGACAGCGTTTCGTTGAGCAGCTCCAGTTTTTCCAGATCGTAGTCTTCGATCTCTTCACAGGAGACACCGAAGAAGTCGGAGATCCGATTCACGGTGGATTGCTGAACGTTGTTCACTCTTCCGTCAAGAATTTTGTAGAGGGTAGTGCGCGTCAGGCCGCTGCGATTGGAAAAGGAAGCCTTGGTTTCACCGCGGGTACGCATCAGATATTCAATATTTTTAATGATGTTGATTTTGCGCTGTGCGTTGGTGGTTTTCATTGGCTGTCCTTACAAACATTACGCAGGCTTCACTATATCTTACGCATTGGCGTTGTCCAGATAAAAAGGCGCAGACGAGCGGGTAACGAACTGATTATTAGCGGTAATTATTGTTTACCGTCAGCCGTTTAGCGCAGTGATGTCAGCGGGGGTAGCCTGCTTCCTCTGCGAGAAAGATAAAGCCGTGCAAATCAATTGATTAGGTTTTACTTATAGAAAAGTGAACACAAAAGCCGGTTTTATGTTTACTTTTATGTTGACCAAAGCCGATTTCATGGGCTACTGTTCATGCAAGCTGAAGTTTTTCTTTACGATCAAAATACGGAAGCCGACAGTTTTTATAATAAAAAGCTCAGAGGGGGCATTGCCACACTCTGAGCATAAATGGATAGCTTGACCGACACCAGGGACCCTAAACACCACGGCCGTTTGTCTGCGCGATCGGCCCCATCTTTTGCATTGAATCCCCTTTTCGAGCGTCAAACACTCCCCCGATACCGGAGGAGTGCATTACCGCGTGCGCGAAAATCAGAGAGACTTCTGCGAGGCCAGCGGTTTTTGCGCCCGACTGAAGGCCAGTTTAAGCACCCAATACAGCAGGCTGGCCGCTACCAGGGAATTGATGGTCGGTACGCCCCATTCGGTCGCCAGGCCAACGGCGCCGCCGGCGATGCTGGCGACGATCGCCGCCCAGCCGATGGTTGGCGTTTCGTTCGGCAACTGGCCCATGCGGCGGCTCTCGTCCAGGATCTTGCGGTGGCTGCGCAGCAGGTAATAGTCCACCAACATGATGCCGATAATCGGCGGGAAGACCACGCCAAGCACCGTCAGGAAGTCGACGAAGCGGTCGAGAATGCCCAGCACCGACAGCGTAGTGCCCAGAATCCCGATCACCAACGTGGTGTAGGTGTACTTCAGCTTTTTGCCGGTGATGCCTTCCACCGCGTTGACGATGCCCAGCGAAGAGGAATACAGGTTGAGATCGTTGACGCGCAGGGTGGAGAACACCACTACCAGCAAACCGGCGCCGCCGGCCGCTTGTGACATGATGGTGACTACATCCGCGGTGCCCAGGGTTTTGGCGATCAGGATCGCCAGGCCGTTTACCACGAACTCGCCGGCGATGATGGTGAAGAGCGTGACGCCGAGCACGTGCTTGCCGTTTTTGGAGTAACGGGTCAGATCGGGGGTCATCAGGCTGGCCACGATGGCGCCGCCGACGACGATGGTGATGCCGGCGCTGATGGTCAGCGGTTCACCCGGCGGCGCCAGCTGGATGATCTCCTGCAGGTTATGCCCGGAAAGCGCGGTCACTGAAATAAAGGCCACCAGCATGATGAACATCGGCACCGCGATACGTGCGGCGATGCGCAGCGCCTTGAAACCGAATGCCACCAGGATAGTCAACAGCGTGCCCGAGAGCCCGGCGGCCAAGCCAAAGCCCAGCTTATTGCCGAGCGCGAAGTCGAGCGACTTGGCGAAAATGGCGTTCTGAATGCCGAACCATCCCAGCAGGCTGACGGCCACCACCACGCCGATCAGCACCGAGCCCAGACGGCCGAAGCCGCACCAGCGCGCCAGCAGGCTGCCGGAAATGCCTTCACGCATGCCCGCCAGCCCCAGGCCGTAGGTCACCACGCCGAAGATCAGGCTGCCGACGAAAATGGCGGTGAAAGCGTCAATCAGCGTCATGGAGTTGCCGAGTACGGCGCCGAGCATGAACTGGTCCAGCGCGGTCAACATGCCCATATGCACGATGGCCACGCTTAAAAACGAGACTCTTTTATCCTGCGGCACCCGGGTGAGCGGATAATCTTCGATCTTTATCACGGTGAGATCTTCCTTGCGGTTCAAATAAACTGAATGCCTTTGGTTATCAGGCGATCGGGAATGTAGTTATCCAGATTGGCGTATTTGCAGTATTCCTCAAATTGTTGCTGAGTATGCACGTTGGCCTTCTGGTAAATGTTATAAATGCGGTTTTCGATGGTCTTATTGCTGACGTTATAGATTTTTGCGATCTCTTTTACCGTAAATCGTTGCAGCATAAGAAAAATGACATCGAGTTCGGCACGGGTGAACAGCTCGTTATTGACTTCGGTGGTCAACACGCTGGGTTTTTGCTGATTGATGTATTTCAGCGGTGACAGGCTGTTCATCGGCTTGGCGTTCCAGATCACGCCAATCACCTGTTTGTCATCGTTGTACACCGGTAGCTTTTCGCTGATAAACGGCGTCAGGCTGTCTTTGCCGTACCAGTAGTGGGTTTCTATGACCGTGACCCGATCGCGCGCTGCTTCGGTCATCTTGTCATGCTCGATAAAGTCGGCGGCGGAGTCGGCCCAGTCGGCGGGGAATTCGTGGTCATATTTGCCGGCGACGTCGAAATTCAGCGGCGTATTGGTATAGAGATAAGCGGCACGGTTCATATAGAGGTGGCGGGACAGCTGGTCTTTGATGCCCCAGGGCTCGCTCAGGTGCTCCATCATGGTGATGAGGCCCTTAAAATAAGATTCATTATTTTTATGCGATGAATCCATACCTACCTCTGCGCCGCTCAGGCCGCGTTACAGGCTTTTAGCCAGGTAATGGCGGGTGTGGCGATGCGCGTAGTCGCCCAGCTCGCCGTAGACCCGGTAGCCCAGTTTTTCGTAGAAGCCTCGGGCCTGGAAATCGAAAGTATCGACATAGGCCATATGGCAACCGCGCTTGCGGGCTTCTTCTTCGGCCAGTTGCATCAGCTGGCGGCCGTAACCGCTTTTGCGACATTGATCGCCGACCCACAGATACTGCACTTCCAGGCCGCCCCACCAGGTGCGTGCGACCAGGCCACCGACGATCTGCTGGTTGTCGTCAGTGACGGTCAGGAACAGTGGGTGAATGTCTACGGGCTGGGTTTTATGGTTGTGAGCCCAGAGGCTGTCGATAACGAACTCTTCATCCTGCGGGTTGGGTTTGTCGGTGATATTAATATTCATTTTTAATATAATTCCCTGATTTAATTATTCAAAACTGAACTAGGCGCTTTCGCCCTAACCGCTTCTAATATCACTTTCATTAATGTATTTCAAGGGTGGTTTTCACCCTTTTCCGCCAGGTGAGAGGCCGCTTATAGTAGGTGCCACAGGGAGAAGAAAATAGTGAAACAGGCGGTATTAAAACGCTGAAATGCCCTGCTAACACCATCTTTTCCTACTTGCGCCTCACCAGGGCCCCACCGGGAAAACTGCAGTACTGTATGGCTCCACCGGATAGAGCAAGCTCACTTGCCGACGGGGGAGCCACTTTGTTTTTTGACGCCCCCACCCGCGCCCGCCATTCTCTGTCTCAGATAGTAAACACTCTTCTTATCAGAAGATATGCGCCGCAGATGAAAATATGGCCGATAGCTTCTGATCCGCTGATTTAGTCCTCTGCAATGACGCTGCCCAGCGCCGGCTCGATGGCCGCACCCAGCATGGCGCCGTGTCCCAGGGCAGGCCATTCGCGATAGCCGACGGTGAGACCGTCGAGCTGTGCCAGGTGTTCGGCCAATAAACGCGTTGCGTCCGCCGGCAGAGCGGGGCTCTTCACGCCGGGCGGGGCAGCCCGATCGCGTTCTGCCAGGCCAACCCACAGTTGCAACCTGGCCGCCGGCGCCGCGCGCCGTTCTGTCATCTGCTGTGCTTCTTGCAGGATCATGCCGTCGCCCCACCACAGCGAGGGTTCCACGGCGATGTAGCGCTGAAAGGCGGTGGGATGGGTGAACAACGTATGCAGAACGAAGAGCCCGCCGTAGGAGTGCCCCCACAGCGTTTGCCGCTGAGGATCGACCGCCAGTTTGGCGGCGATCGCCGGTTTGATCTGGGTCTCAATCAATTGCAGGAACGCATCCGCGCCCCCGACGGCCCGCGGCGGTTTCTTCATGCCTGCCGGCAGAGGGAGCGTATAGTCGTAGGTGCGGCCGGCGGCATCGATGCGCAGATCGTTGTCATAGCCGATCATCACCAGCACCGGTGGCCGCTTCGTTGCTGCCAATTTGGCCAGTAAGGCGGCGTTCAACTCCATCAGCACCGCATTGCCGTCGAGGAAATAAACCGTTGGATAGCCGTCTGGCACAGGCGCCTGACGCGGTTGGGCGATGCGAACACGATAATGCCGTTGGCCATCGGCGGAGGTGAATCGCAGATCGCTGAAGCGGTAATCCGCAGTATCGCTATCGGCTACGGTAGTGCCGATCTTGCGTTCTAAATCGGGCCTGGCCATCACGGAGCCCGGCAGCCAAAGGCCGATGGCGAGCGCCAGAAGCGCGGAGATAAAATGCCGGTTGGACAATAACATGCGGATCAACATCCTCGAAAAAGGCCGATAGTAGCATCCGTTCGCGCCCGGTAAAAACCTACCTTTAGGGCGGACATTCCGGTCGCGAAGCGCTGCCAGCCGTTGCTTTGCCAGGTTAATAGCAACTCATTGTTATTATTGGTAAGTCAGGAATAAGAGGGATTACAATTAATTAGAAATAGTTATGGTTTTTATGGAGGGGGAAATGGTGAAGGTAGGTAAAAACACACGGTTATCAACGATTTTTAGCGAAAAAAGCCCTATAAAATAGGGCAAAGACACACAACAACACCAGGGAAACTTTCCTGGATCTTATATTATAGCTTCCTATACATATAGAACATTTTATTATAAATATGTAAGTGATTCTTATTAATCACTTAATACCATTTTTTTTCAAATGGTTATGTGATCTGACTGGCGTATTGCACTTGGGTCGGGTGTGGGCTGCCAGGGATAGGCAGCAGAGATTTTGCTGTAACGGTGGCATGAACAGGCGAGGTCATCGGCCCGATATCCCTCAGGGCAATACCGGCCCGCGGGCTGCAAAAAGGCCGGCCGGTATTTATCCTCAGGCGCAGCCGATCTTCACTGTGGGATGTGGGACCAGGTGAAAATCAGTGCTGTTGCAACGTCAACATCTCGCCAAGCAAAACATCGGTTGGCGGCAGAATATCCGTATCCAGCCCGGCGGATGGGGTAAAGGTCAATTCGCCGAAAATGATTTGGCCTTTGGAGATGTAGAAATCAACGCGAACAAACTCGAAGGGCGCGGACAAGCGTGAGGCGTACTCAAACAGCTCATCGTAGCCTTCTGGCTTCACGAAGGCGTCTATTTCTTCCTGGCTCAAGGCCAGGCAGTCATCGCTGTAGCACAGAAACTTGAAATCTTTGTCAAAGAAGTAATACTTCGGCGACCCGGTTTCTCTGCCGACACACAGCAACGTGCAGTAAGGTACACCGCGGAAACAATAGATTTTATAGTCTTCAGGTCCGTGACCATTGGCCGATTCGATATATTTCTCCCCAATGATCTTTTTTTGTATCCCTTTGTAGTTGAGCTCTACATAAGTTTTCCAATAATCGTCTTTCATCCAACCGTCGATCAATTTTTTTGCGCTCTTGATATTCAGCAATTTTTTATTCTGGCAAATCAGGTTATACCCGGAACCGTGATTCCCTTTGATCACAAACTTATCCGGCAATGCGTCCCACGGAATATCGTTTACTGAATCACAGGCAAAGTACAATTCATTAAGGATCTCTTCGCACCCTTGATCTTTGATGTACTGTCTTACCGCATATTTATCTGCACACTGCTTCACCAACGCATTGTGACTATAGCCATTCAATTTCAGGTGATTGATCTTTTCATTCCAGGTGGACGGCGCCTGCAAGTTTAACGGTTTGCCAAATGCTTTTTTGTAGAGCAATCTGGCCTTGAATTCGGGGGCCAATACGGCCAGCTGCTTCGTAATAAATTTAATGACTTGTCTTTTCATATACGTAATTCCATCAAAGCGTAGTGACAATGATTAAGTCGTTCTTGTATTTAAAACGCGGGTGGTGCGCTTTCACTGCGCCATTGAATGGCTGTCGGCGTTGTTCCCAGATCAAATGGCTTGTGGTCTAACGCCCGATTAAGAATGCGAGCCGACCGCCACGCCATCAGGCTCAACTGCGGATCGGCAATGCCGTGATTGTGCATACTGGCGTTCATGGCGAATAAGCAGTTCTCCGCCGGGCCTTCCCACTCAAAGGTAAAGTCTGGGGCGATGCGGTATTCGCCCTCCGCAGTGGTTAGTAAGCGGTGGGCCAAAGGTTCAAGGAACTCTGGCGTGGCCGATTGATAACCGGTGGCAAAGATCACCACGTCCGCCTTGAAGGCTTCTTCGCCGTGATCGAGATGATGACGCGTTTCGAGTTGGTAGGCGTTATCCAGCGTGTGTTTCACGGCCGTCAGCGAACGGCTGGGCAGCAGGCGCACCCATAATTTCTCGCGCAGGACGTCGAAGCGGTGGTACATGGCGCGATAAATCGCTAGCAGCGACTCACTGGTGATGCCGTCTGAGGTCATTTTCTGTTCGGCCAGCATATGCCGTTTGGCCGCGCTATCCAGTGAGTAAAAGCTCTCGACGTAATCGGGCGTGAAGTATTCGTTGGCAAAGGCCGCTTCATCGAGCGCATTATAGTTGTTGCGGCGCGATATCCAGTCGAGCTGCTCCGGTTGCCCCCATTCCCCTTTAAAAATATTGAGGAACAGGTCTGCGCCGCTCTGGCCGCCACCGACGATCGCCACGCGTTTGCCGGTCAGATCGGGGTTGCGCAGCATCATTTCGCTGGCGTGGAAACAGCGATCGCTTTGCGTCGTCACGCAATCAGGCAGCTTTATTTTCTTGCCAATACCGATACTTACGTGCCTGGCGTGGAAGACCTTATTCGAGGTGGTCACCACGAACTGGCGCTGCCGATCGTCAAATTCGACCCGCTGAACGTCTTGATTGAATGCCAATGATCCCATCCCGGCGGCGGCCCAGGTGAGGTAATCGGCGAACTCTTCGCGCGATGCGGTGCGCTGCTCCGTCGTCAGGAAACGATAAAATTTTCTGTTTTTTACCAGATAGTTGAGAAAGCTGTAGCGATTGGTTGGGGCAACCGCGCTCACTAAATCTTTTAAAAAGTTGGTCTGCATACTGCAGTCCGCCAGGATCATCCCTGGGTGCCAGGAGAAATGAGGTTTGCGTTCAAGGAATTGTCCCGTAAATCCCTCTATTTCACTTCCTAAGGCTGCCAGGCTAAGATTCGACGGGCCAAGGCCAATACCGATGATATCCAAATGCTGATTCATTAATAAGCTCCAGTATAATGAGAATAATACCCAGAAATACGGCCGCAGATAGGGTGGCTTATAGCAACCAGGCTGCCTTTTTCTTATAAGTAAGCTTCACGAATTAAATGTAATTAAACGGTGTGCAGGCCAAAAATACCGCACTTTTAAATGCCCGTTTAGAATTCGGTAGCGCATTAGGTAAAGGCTACGGGTGTATTTCTTTCCATGAAAATTCCTATGAAGGTTTTGCGCGTGTATTTAATGAATATTCCTAAGTAAAAATCCGATCTCTCCCTGATTCATCAAGCCATAAAAACGGCCACCAGGGAGGATGCCCACCGTATGAGTTCTTATCTGCTTTTCTGGTGTCTATGCCATTGCATTGCCGGGATCGGTGTATTCGTTGCTTAGAATAGCCTTAAAATAGGCACGGGGAAGGTGAAATAACGTGATATTAGAGGCAGGATGCTTTTTGCAAAGATGAAATCGGAAGTGAAATTATGAAATCTGCGCGTTGTGATTTAGTTTTTATCATTAAATTCAATGTGTTATTTTATTTTTTGCGGCAGGGTATCACACTCTTTCACTAAGGTGATACGCACACTTCTGTACCTTTATCTCTTCTTGTTGCCCCCCGAATGGCAATATTTTACCCCGAGTTGCATCACCCTATGGGCGCGGATGGTTCGCGTTAACTACCGGTGTTAGGGTTCGTTTAATTAATGCCGGGCAAAGGCTGGCCGGAGAGGACGCTTGCTCGAGGCGAGTGTGAAAAACCTGGCCACGCTGGCGCAACGGTTGAATCCGATCCGGCAATCTGCCTTGTCATCATCATTGACCATTCTTACCGACAATAAAAATCTTTTGGTCAGCTCGAGGCATTTTTGCCCCCTGGACTGAATGGCTACCGTTGCGCCACAAGCGTGAAGACCTGCCAGGTTGATCAATCACGGGAGCTTCAAATTGCTGAGATAGTCATACTGGGCTTTCGAAATGTCCAGTTCCCCATCGCTGAAAAAAACTTTTATAAACATATCGCCCTGGCCGACGATATCTACACGCTCGTAGGTTCCCGTTACAAAACGGCGCACGATGGCCTGAATGGTCTCGGCATAGTTAGCAGGAACTGCATTATTATCCGTGACTTTTTGTTCAAATGTAATAGGGTACTCTGCTTGAGGATCGGGGCTGTATTGTGCGCGTTTGGCTGTGCTTTCAAACTTGAAATCATTAAAGGCATTGTGGGTAGAGTTAAACATATCGGCAAGGTTTTTGATATGCGCCGCCATCTGATTCACGACCATGGTTTTATTGGTCACGAAGCGTTTACCCAAATAAGTGCCTGTCACTACAGCGAGCTGGGCGGCATTTCGGCCTAAAATGCTGCCAACGCCAGAACCGGCTCCCGTCCATAATCCCGCGATCAAAACCAGACCGGCCCCACCTACGGTACTCGATGCGATATTCTCAAAATGCTGAACACGGGCTCCCATTTGCCATGAGGTTCCGGGAAAAGAGACATTAATTCGGTTATCCAGGTGATTAATTCTTCCGCCTGGTCGTTGTCCTGACTCAATAGTATTGGCTGTCAACCGGCGGTTGTTTTCATCTTTGAGTTCACCCAGCGTAAACGCGATCTGGCCGGTCTCCGTTTTTGTTAATCGAAAGACTTCTTCTGGTGACAGAGACCTGACGAGGATCAGCGCCTCATTTAAAATCTCGCGGGTCAAAAAGTTGGCCGACACCCGATTATTCGATTCGTGTTGCGATGTCAGAGCTAAAATTTCATGTGACTTAGGAAATGCCATAATGCCCCCGTCATTACGATATGCACCGTAATGTGATTAGCTTTCTTTATTTTGCTTAATATCCCAGCCCATCTGCACCGAAGCCCCTTTATTACCTTGCTTCGCTTGCTCCCAGTATTCCATCGACACTTTACCGGCCTGAAAAGAGTACTCAATGCCTAGCGTGGAACCGTGCTCGACACCGATGAAGTCGGTATGAGTCACCAATACATCTTCCAGGGTAATGCGGGTATATTCCACTTCCTGCCCACCGGCTTTGCAAAGAGACAACTGCACCTTGGCGAGATGTTTACCGGCCGAGCAGTATTTCAATAAGGCAGGTGTCGCTTTATCTATCAGAGCCTGTACGGTCAGATCGCGAAAGTTCACTTTACCCGCACCGCCGCCGCCGCCAACGGCCATATTGCCAGGCTGTCGCGCGCCCCAGTTAAAGGAAAAGACATCGATCCATTGCTTGTGATTCGCATTTTTCGATTCACCATTAATGCCTTCAACTTTTAAAAACATATCCATTGCCATGATTTTATCACCCGATCATTAACGTATTGTTAGGTGCCAGAATGCGCTTAGCTCTCTTTATTCTGCTTGATATCCCAACCAGATTTGCTTTCCGCGCCTTTAGTGCCGCTGCTGCCTTGTTCCCAGTAACTCATGGTGACTTTTGACGCCTGGAAGGCGTAATCAACCACGATCGCATCATTTTGGCCTACACCGTTAAAATCGGTTTGCGTCACCAGAACGTCTTCGAGAACGATTTTGGAATACTCCACCTGGTTGCCGCCCGCTTTGCATACGGAAAGCTCGATTTTCGCGACATGTTTTCCACTGGAACAATATTTGAGAATAGCGGGCGTAGATTTGTCGATAAGGGCTTGAATACGGAGGTCTTGATAATTCACTTTTCCAGAGCCACCCCCGCCGCCAACAGCCATATTTCCTGGCTGTGAAGCGCCCCAGTTAAACGAAAGTACGTCGGTCCATCCTTTATGATTGCTGTCTTGGGACTCGCCCGTCATTCCTTCAACTTTCATATACATATCAATGGCCATTGTCGCCGGATCCTCCATTATTTCGTGTTGGCAGCGGAATAGGTTAAAAATGCCTTATCAATGGGTAAAATTCAGCATAGCCCTATATGAATGAATTGACAGTAATGTCGTTTTTATTCGGAATGTTCCTAGTTTTTGTGCAATATATTATTATTTAACAATGGGATGCGGTTATATGTTCGTAACTGTCTCCCATCACCGTTCGACAATAAAACACTCAATAAACACGGAATATGAGCGCGTTCGTTTGACGTTCGGGTAGTTGGGGATTAGGGGCGCTCTTTCGAGAGAGTCCACCTGTAATGCGAAGTTACACCCCATCGGATGAAGCGATGGGGAATCCGTACCCCAGAAAGCGAAAAACCCGCCATAGGCGGGTTCTTCTGAATAGGGCGACCGGACTCGGACAACCGGCGCTGGCGCCGTGTTGAACAGCGCTTTAGCGCTGGCCCGCAGGGTGAGGTCTCAGACCGAATAATCGAACGCAGTTCGATGGAGAGTCCGTACTCCAGAAAGCGAAAAACCCGCCATAGGCGGGTTCTTCTGAATAGGGCGACCGGACTCGGACAACCGGCGCTGGCGCCGTGTTGAACAGCGCTTCAGCGCTGGCCCGCAGGGTGAGGTCTTCAGACCGAATAATCGAACGCAGTTCGATGGAGAGTCCGTACTCCAGAAAGCGAAAAACCCGCCATAGGCGGGTTCTTCTGAATATGGTGCCCGGACTCGGAATCGAACCAAGGACACGGGGATTTTCAATCCCCTGCTCTACCGACTGAGCTATCCGGGCAACGGGGCGCATTAAACCGTATTGGCCGGATGGCGTCAATCGCTTTCTGTCACAAAGCCGATCGGTTGCTCTATTTTCAGGCAGATAACCAAAAGGGGAGTGGCGCAGGGAGCCAACGCTACTCAATAAATATGCATATAAAACGTGTATTTATACCACTTTAAAATGCGTGATTTCTTGTTTTTAAATTAAATAACAATTAGTTATGCTTGGTTCAATAGGCGTTCAATCAAGACGATTCTTGCTTGAACCCCGCAACGAATCATGCAATCATTGCGCAAATTTTAGCACTCTCCGTTCCCTGACGGTGTTCCCGCTTCTTATAAGCCAGAGGGTTATTGGCATGACTGGTTTTGTTGCTCAAGCGCTGCTGCGCACCAGACATCTGACGCCGTCACCGTTCCGTCGTTGTTTCCTCCGCACGTCCTCCGCCCGAATACGCCTGCCGGCCATGCGGTAAGGCCGCCTGATGCTCGCTGTTAGGCATGCGTAAAGCCAGCGCTTCTGCCCTGATTTTACTGATGCCTGTCGGATGCTGCCAAGACCAGTTCCCCCGATAGCCGCCTGATGATCCCCCGATCATGAGCCGGTCACGCACGCCGCTTATGCTGCCGTGCCCGGGTATCGCTTTTACCGGGATAACCGCGTTATCTCATTACCGTGCCGGTGGCACACCCTCATCCTTCACCGTTTGAGAGTCAGCATGATGAAAGAATTGAAAATCGCGACCAGCGCCAGCCTGGTCGCCACCATTGAGACGCTGCGCCAGATCGTGCGCGTAGAGCAGACGGACTACACCGACGTGGCGGCGGTGGTGGTGTCGGTCGCCGACGTGGACGCCGGCATTCTGGCGCGCTTGCAGGCGACGGGGTTCGATATTCCGACCTTCGTGGCGGTGGAAGGGGACGAGCATCTTTCCCCGGATTATCTGCCGTTTGTCAGCGGGGTCTTCGCGCTGCTGGCCGGCGCCAGCAAGCCATTCTACATGGCGCAGCTGGAGGCCGCCGCCGACGCCTACGAGCAGGCGCTGCTGCCGCCGTTCTTCAAAACGCTGAAGACCTACGTCGAGATGGAAAACTCGACCTTTGCGTGCCCGGGGCATCAGGGCGGAGAGTTCTTCCGCAAACACCCGGCCGGCCGGCAGTTCTTCGATTTCTACGGTGAAACCCTGTTCCGTTCCGATATGTGCAACGCCGACGTCAAGCTGGGCGATCTGCTGATCCACGAAGGATCGGCCAAGGATGCGCAAAAGCACGCGGCGCGGGTGTTCAACGCCGATAAAACCTACTTCGTGCTCAACGGCACCTCGGCGGCCAACAAGGTGGTGACCAACGCGCTGCTGACCCGTGGCGATCTGGTGCTGTTCGATCGCAACAACCACAAATCCAACCACCACGGGGCGCTGATCCAGGCTGGGGCCACGCCGGTCTATCTGGAAACCGCCCGCAACCCGTTCGGCTTTATCGGCGGTATCGATGCGCACTGCTTCGACGAACGCTACCTGCGCGAGCAGATCCGCGAAGTGGCGCCGGAGAAAGCCGCAGCGGCACGGCCGTTCCGGCTGGCGATCATTCAGCTCGGTACCTACGACGGCACGATTTACAACGCTCGCCAGGTGATCGACACCATCGGCCACCTGTGCGATTACATCCTGTTCGACTCCGCCTGGGTGGGCTACGAAGGCTTTATTCCGATGCTGAAAGAGTGCTCGCCGCTGCTGCTGGAGCTGGACGAGCACGATCCGGGCATTTTTGTCACCCAGTCGGTGCATAAACAGCAGGCGGGGTTCTCGCAGACCTCGCAGATCCACAAGAAAGACGACCATATCAAAGGGCAGAAGCGCCACTGCAACCATAAGCATCTGAACAATGCGTTCATGCTGCATGCGTCGACCAGCCCGTTCTATCCGCTGTTCGCCGCGCTGGACGTCAACGCCAAGATGCATGCCGGCGCCGCCGGACGTCGCATGTGGATGGACTGCGTCAAGCTGGGCATCGAGACGCGTAAACAGCTGCTCACGCGCTGCTCGCAGCTGAAGCCGTTTATTCCGCTGCAGGTGGCGGGCAAGGACTGGCAGGATTACGATACCGATCTGATTGCCAATGACGCGCGTTTCTTCACCTTCGTACCGGGGGAAACGTGGCACGGCTTCGAAGGCTATGCCCAGGATCAGTATCTGGTGGATCCGTGCAAGTTGCTGCTGACCACGCCGGGGATTGACGCCGCGACTGGCCAATACACCGAGTTCGGCGTGCCGGCCACCATTCTGGCCAACTTCCTGCGCGAGAACGGCATCGTGCCGGAGAAGTGCGATCTCAACTCGATCCTGTTCCTGCTGACTCCGGCGGAAAACCCGGCCAAGATGGAACAGCTGGTGGAGATGCTGGCGCAGTTCGAGCGCTATGTTGCAGAAGACGCGCCGCTGAGCGTGGTGCTGCCAACGGTGTACCGCAAGAACGAGCAGCGCTATCGTGGCTACAGCATTCGCCGGCTGTGCCAGGAGATGCACGATCTGTACGTCAGCTTCGACGTCAAGCAGCTGCAAAAAGAGATGTTCCGCCAGGATCATTTCCCGCCGGTGGTGATGAACCCGCAGGACGCCAACGTGGAGTTTATCCGCGACAACGTCGAGCTGGTGCCGATCGGCCAGGCGGAAGGGCGCATCGCGGCGGAGGGGGCCTTGCCGTACCCGCCGGGCGTGCTGTGCGTGGTGCCGGGCGAAGTGTGGGGCGGCGCGGTGCAGCGCTATTTCCTGGCGCTGGAAGAGGGCATCAACCGCCTGCCGGGCTTCTCGCCGGAGCTGCAGGGGGTCTACATCGAGAAAAAAGATCACGGCTGGAAGCGCATCTTCGGCTACATGATCAAGCCATAGAAAAAGGGCCGGTTCGCACCGGCCCTTCTCATTTATCCACGCGGGAAGCGTTACTTTCTGCGGTAGCTCTTCTGCGCGGTATTTACTTTCACCAGATAGCGGCGCGACTCGGCGGCCGGGTGCTTGGTGGTCAGCGTTTGGTACACGTCGCCCGGCTGCATGCCGTTGATGATGCCCACCGCACGCGTTCTGTCGCTGGAGAACACCCGCAGCACGCTGCCTGCGCCGCCGTTGTAAGCGGTGATCACCGCATAGCGGCGCGAGGTCGGGTTCTGAATGCCGCCCAGGTAGTTGTTCTGCAGGATAGCCAGATAGGCGGTGCCGGTGTCGATGTTGTTTTCCGGATCGAACAGGTAGCTGCGGCTCGGGGTGCCCCACTTGCCGCGCATCTGGAACACATCCTTACCGGCGGTGTGCTGCACCACCTGCATCAGGCCCAGTGCGTCCGAACCGCTCACCGCATACGGGTTGAAGCTCGATTCGGTCTGCATGATAGCCAGGATCAGCGACTCGTCCACGCCGTATTTTTCCGACGCCTTGCGCACCATCGGCAGGTATTTGTGCGCACGTTTGTCCAAGTGGTTCGGCACCAGCTGGATGGTGACCGAGTAGATCACGTGCAGGCCGGAGGTGCGTTTTTGCAGCTTGGTCTGCAGCAGGTAATCGGCGAAGTGCGCCGCGCGCCATTCCCAGCGGATCGGCGCGCCCTTGTTATCCAGCACCTGGCCGTACAGGAACGGCTCTTTGCTGATCTGGATATCGTTGGCGTCGGAATAGAGGTCGATCGAACCCGGATCGTCACCCATCAGCAGCGTGCTGATGATCGCCTGGCGCAGGTGCGCAGCCGGATCGGTGGTGGCGATGGTCTCGATGGTAATGGCGCCGGTGTCGAAGTTGATGTGGCTGCGGGTTTGGTATTGGTCGGTATATTTAACGTAGTCTTTCGGCCCGGCGATCAGAACTTCATTCAGACCCCAGATGTTCTCGATGTTGTGGGCAAATTGGCCCATCAGAATGTCGAAGCCGTTGGTGTCTTTGATCCAGGCTTCGTTGATTTCTTCACTTTTTTTGCCGGAACAGGAAATCAGCAAAGGCGCTATTACGAGCAAAGCTAAAATTTTCTTCATCTTAAAGCCGTTTGGAAGAAGTATAAGAGGATTGAAGCGGGCCAGCGCCTGGCCCCAACAGCGTTATTCGCTCGGCGGCGTATAGCCTTCGATGTGTACGTCGTGCCCTTCGAACAGGAACTTGATCATTTCCTCTTCCAGCAGCTTGCGGTCATCCACGTTCATCATGTTCAGCTTCTTCTCGTTGATCAGCATGGTCTGCTTCTTCATCCACTCGCCCCAGGCTTCCTTGGAGATCTCGTTGTAGATGCGCTTGCCGACGTCGCCGGGATAAAGCTGGAAGTCCTGGCCTTCGGCGTCGCGCTGCAGGAAAGTACAAAAAATGGTGCGGCTCATGCTAATTCCTCATCGATGGCGCTATCGCCATATAAGTTTTGTTGGATCGGGGGCTGCTTCGCCAGCTGTTGCAACAGGCGGTCCACCGGCGCTGCCAGCCCGACCGATGGCGGCTGCGCTAAGTTATACCAGAGACCCGCGCCCTCATCCATGCCACTGCCCGCCGCGTCGAGCGACAGCCACATCGGCACGATATCGAGATGGAAATGGCTGAACGTGTGGCGAAATGCGGTCAGCTGTTCCAGGCGCTTGCCTTTCAGACCGCGCTGCTGCAGCCAGAGTTCCAAATCCACGCGCGCGCTGAACTGCGGGAAGCAGAACAGGCCGCCCCACAGGCCCACCGCCGGGCGTTGTTCCAGCCACACGCGGTCGCCGTGCTGCAGCAATAAGAAGTAGGCGGTTTTTTCCGGCAGAGTCTGTTTGGGTTTCTTGCCGGGGTAGTTGGCCCAGCTGTGGTTGGCGTAAGACAGGCAGCCGACGTTGAGCGGGCAGAGCTCGCACTTGGGCTTGGAGCGGGTGCAGACCATAGCGCCCAGATCCATCATCGCCTGGTTGAACTGGCCGACGCCCTGAGCTGGGGTCACCTCTTCGCTGATTTTCCACAGCCGGTTTTCGACTTCTTTCTTGCCCGGCCAGCCTTCCACCGCGTAGCAGCGAGCCAGCACGCGCTTCACGTTGCCGTCGAGGATCGGATAGTGTTGGCCCAGCGCCAACGACAGCACCGCGCCGGCGGTAGAGCGGCCAACGCCCGGCAAATCGGCGATTTCTGCGAAGGTTGTCGGGAACTCGCCGCCGTGCTGTGAGACAATGGTCTGCGCCGCCTTGTGCAGGTTACGGGCGCGGGCGTAATAGCCGAGACCGGTCCACAGATGCAGCACTTCGTCCAGCGGGGCCTCCGCCAGCGCGCGCACGTTAGGAAAACGGGCCATAAAGCGCTGAAAATAAGGAATGACGGTGGCAACCTGGGTCTGTTGCAACATCACCTCGGAGAGCCATACTTGATAGGCAGTTTTTTCCAGCTGCCACGGCAGAGTCTTGCGACCGTAGCGCTGATACCAGTCAAGCACCACCTGTGCGAATTGTTGTGCTTGCATCATGGGCAGCGTCGTTATCCGGCAGAAAATGAAGCGAGATTGCAGCATAGAGTCATGGTGCTGTAAACCGGAACTTTCCGACGCCGCACGGCGGGTACAGAAGATGAACACTTGCTAAACCAATGTATCTTTGCATAATGCGCGTTTCCCTAATTGGCAGCCAAACAGACAGAAAGCACTATGATTAATGACGTCATCTCCCCGGAATTTGATGAGAACGGCCGCGCGATGCGCCGTATCCGCAGTTTTGTCCGCCGCCAGGGGCGGCTGACCAAAGGCCAGCAGCACGCGCTGGAGAACTATTGGCCGGTGATGGGCGTGGAGTATCAGACTGACGCTGTCGATCTCACCGCGCTGTTTGGCCGCGAAGCGCCGACGGTGCTGGAGATCGGTTTTGGCATGGGTGCCTCGCTGGTGACCATGGCGGGTAACAACCCGCAGCAGAACTTTTTAGGGATCGAAGTGCACTCGCCGGGCGTGGGCGCCTGCCTGGCCGACGCCCACGAGGCGAAGTTGAGCAACCTGCGCGTGATGTGCCACGATGCGGTTGAAGTGCTGGAAAACATGATCCCGGACGGCTCGCTGGACATGGTGCAGCTGTTCTTCCCCGATCCGTGGCACAAGGCGCGCCACAACAAGCGCCGCATCGTGCAAACGCCGTTTGTCGAACTGGTGCTGCGCAAGCTGAAGACCGGCGGGGTCTTCCACATGGCCACCGATTGGCAACCTTATGCGGAACATATGTTAGAGGTTATGAACGGGGTCGCAGGCTACCGTAATCTTTCCAGCGATAATGATTATGTGCCGCGTCCGGATTCGCGCCCACTGACGAAATTTGAATTACGCGGCCAGCGCCTGGGACATGGCGTTTGGGACTTGATGTTTGAGAGGAAAGAATAATGGCTAAGAACCGCAGTCGTCGTTTACGTAAAAAGTTGCACATTGAAGAATTTCAGGAGCTGGGTTTCTCCGTAGCCTGGCGCTTCGCCGAAGGCACGTCGGTGGAAGATATCGACAGCACGCTCGATACCTTCATCGATGAAGTGATCGAGCCGAACGGTCTGGCGTTTGACGGCAGCGGCTACCTGCAGTGGGAAGGTCTGATCTGCCTGCAGAAGATCGGCCACTGCACCGACGAGCATCGCGAACTGGTGAAAAACTGGCTGGAAGCGCGCAAACTGTCCGACGTTAAGGTCAGCGATCTGTTCGATATCTGGTGGGATTGATCGCGCTTGCCCGATGAGCGCGGCTTCGCGCCGCGCCGTTTTATTGATCTAAGGTGCCTTAACGGCGCCTTTGTTTTGCCCGGAGTGTGACCGAGGTGGTAACAACATTGGATAACGCGTTGCTGGAAGAGATCCTGCAACAGGTGCGCCCGCTGATTGGCCAGGGAAAAGTGGCCGACTACATCCCGGCGTTGGCGGAAGTGCCCGCCGATCGGCTGGCGATCGCCGTGTGTACGGTGGATGGCGAACTGTTCCAGGCCGGCGACGCCGCGGAGCGCTTCTCCATCCAGTCGATCTCCAAAGTGCTGAGCCTGACGCTGGCGCTGACGCGCTATCAGGAGCCTGAGATCTGGCGGCGCGTCGGCAAAGAGCCTTCTGGCCTGCCGTTCAACTCGCTGCTGCAGCTGGAGATGGAGCAGGGCAAACCGCGCAATCCGTTTATCAACCCCGGCGCGCTGGTGGTGTGCGACATGCTGCAAACCCGGCTCAGCGCCCCCAAACAGCGCATGCTGGAGGTGGTGCGTCAGTTGGCCGGTGAAGACGACCTGGCCTATGACCTGCGGGTGGCGCGCTCCGAGTTCGAACACTCCGATCGCAATGCGGCCATCGCCTATCTGATGAAGTCGTTCGGCAATTTCGAAAACGACGTCATCACCGTGCTGCAAACCTATTTCCACTACTGCGCGCTGCGCATGAGCTGCGTGGAACTGGCGCGCAGCTTCGTCTATCTGGCCAATCACGGCCGCGATCTCAGCGGCGAGGCGGTGATCAGCCCGCTGCAGGCCCGGCAGATCAACGCCCTGATGATGACCAGCGGCATGTACGACGGCGCCGGCGAATTCGCCTATCGGGTGGGGATGCCGGGCAAGTCCGGCGTGGGCGGCGGCATCGTGGCCATCGTGCCGGACGAACTGTCGATCGTCGTTTGGTCGCCGGAACTGGATGCTTCCGGCAACTCGCTGGCGGGAACTGCGGCGCTGGAACTGTTGTCTCAACGTATCGGTCGTTCGATTTTTTAATCCCAGTCTGGATGGGAGTCAGGAGAAGCTATGTTGAAGAAAACCGGGTTAGCCTTACTGCTGCTGGCGGCGACTGCCGCGCAGGCGCATGCCGAGTACCAGTGCAGCGTTAAACCCCAGGACGATGTGATCATCAGCCCGCAGAGCGTGCAGGTGAAAGGCGCCAGCGGCGATCTGCAAATATCGCCGGATGGCGACGTGATCCGCAACGGCCAGGCGCTAAGCTTGAATGACAGCCAGCGGCAGAAAGCCTTCAGTTACCAGAGCGCCTTGCGCAAGCAGCTGCCGTGGATCGACGACGGCGCGCAGAAGCACCTGGAGAAAGCCCGCTCGGCGCTGGATAAGGTGATCGTTAAAGAGCTGGGCAGCAACAGCAACGTGCGCAACCGGCTGACCACCCTGAACGGCCAGCTGAAACAGCAGATGAACCGCATCATCGAACACCGCAGCGACGGTCTGACCTTCCACCACCAGGCGATTGACCAGGTGGAACAGGACGGCCGCAACATCGTGCAGCAGAGCATGGGCGGGGTGCTGCAGGACAGCCTGAACGAGATGGGCGTCAAACAGGCCGCCAACAGCGGCGGCAACCCGCTGCAGGCGATCATGGGCAACCTGGGCGGCTTGCAGAAGGCGATCCAGAACGAATGGAACAACCAGGAGCAGGACTTCCAGAACTTCGGTCATGACGTGTGCAACCGCGTCACCGCACTGGAAACCCAGCGCAAGGATCTGCTCAAGGCGTTGAAGTAACGGATAGGCATAGCCGCCGTGCGTTCTTTGACCTCACGACGGCTATCTGAGAAACTGGCTAAACTATAATCAATGGGCAAAAGGATTTTGCATTGATGCCAGTGATATTCCGTTATAAAGGCTATAGGTTCTTTTTTTATTCAAATGAGGGTGACCCGCTTGAGCCGCCGCATGTTCATATCAGAGACGCTGAGGCTGAAGCGAAATTTTGGTTGGTTCCTGGCGTGCAGTTGGCGCGTAATGATGGCTTTAACGCCAGAACGCTAAAAGAGTTGGCTGGTCTGGTTGATACCTATCAGGCATTGTTTTTGGAGGCTTGGCATGAGTATTTCGGCTAAACGCGTCAGCTTTGACGATACGACGATGTGGGTCGAACTAAGTGACGCCAGAATTATTGGCGTGCCGCTGGCCTGGTTTCCCCGTTTGTTGAACGCGACGGAAGAACAGCGGGCGGGGTATGAGCTCAGCGCTCGCGGCATCCATTGGGACGCGTTGGACGAGGATGTTTCCGTTGAGGGATTGCTGAAGGGGCGTGGCGACGTGACGCACCGCCCTCATAATGCCGCCTGAACATGAAAAAAAGCGCTGATCATTCAGCGCTTTTTTTTTTACTCGTCGTCCGCCAGGAACAGTTCCAGCAGCGAGTTGAGGAACAGCTTGCCCTTCTCGGTAATTTGCCAATGCTCCGCGGTTTCTTCCAAATAGCCTTTGGCCAGCGCTTCGTCCAGCTGCGGGCGAATAACGCTTTCCGCCAGCCCGGTGTAGTTGACGAAGTCGGCGCGCGGCGCGGCTTCCAGCAGGCGGAAGCGGTTCATGAAGAACTCGAACGGCCGATCCGCCGCCGCCACCTCATGCTGCTTGTCCATGTAGTCGCCGCGCATAAAGCCGCGCGGGTGCTTGGTCTTGGCGGTGCGCAGGATGCGTCCGTCGCTGAAGGTCACCTTGCCGTGCGCGCCGCAGCCGATCCCCAGATAGTCGCCGAAGCGCCAGTAGTTGAGATTGTGCTGGCATTGGTAGCCCGGCTTGGCGTAGGCCGAGGTTTCATACTGCTGATAGCCGGCGGCGCTCAGCAGCTGGTGGCCGCGCTCGAAGATGTCCCACAGCGCGTCGTCGTCCGGCAAGACCGGCGGGCGTGAGCTGAACAGGGTGTTCGGCTCGATGGTCAGCTGATACCACGACAGGTGCGGCGGATTGAGGGCGATCGCCTGGCGCAGATCGTCCAGCGCCTCTTCCAGCGACTGATCCGGCAGGCCGTGCATCAGATCGAGGTTGAAGCTGCGCAGGCCAAGGCCGGTCGCCAGCGTCGCCGCGCGTTTGGCTTCTTCCGGGCCGTGGATGCGCCCCAGGCGGGTCAGCTTCTCGGCGCTGAAGCTTTGCACCCCAATGGAGATGCGGTTGACGCCGGCGCGCTGGTAGCCGCTGAAGCGATCGGCTTCCACGGTGCCGGGGTTAGCCTCCATGGTGATTTCGGCGTCGTCGGCGACGCGAATGCGCGCCCGCACGCCGTCCAGCAAGGCCTGCATCGCCTCGGCGCTCAGCAGGCTGGGGGTGCCGCCGCCGATAAAGATAGTGCTGATTTCCCGGCCGCCGGCCAGCGGCAGGTCGGCATCCAGATCCGCCAACAGATGATCGACGTACTCCTGATGCGGTACGTCACCCTTCAGCGCATGGGAGTTGAAGTCGCAATACGGGCATTTCTGCACGCACCACGGGATGTGGATGTAGAGACTCAGCGGGGGCAGCTTAAGCATTGCGCATGGCTTCCAACATCAGCTTCAGCGCCTTGCCGCGGTGCGAAATCGCCCGCTTCTCGTCGCGGCTCAGCTCGGCGGCGGTGCGCCCCAGTTCCGGCACGTAGAAGACAGGGTCGTAACCGAAGCCGCCTTCACCGGCGGCCTGTTCGGTGATTTCGCCGGCCCAACTGCCGTGGAACACCAGCGGCGTCGGGTCTGCCGCATGGCGCAGATAGACCAGCACGCAGTGGAATTGCGCGCCGCGCTTGCCCAGCGCCACGTCTTTCATCGCCGCCAGCAGCTTGTCGAGGTTCTGCCGATCGTCGGCGTCTTCACCGGCGTAGCGTGCGGAGTAGATGCCCGGCGCGCCGCCCAGCGCGTCGACCGCCAGACCGGAGTCGTCGGCGATCGCTGGCAGGCCGGTGACCTGTGCCGCATGGCGCGCTTTCAGAATGGCGTTTTCGATAAACGTCAGGCCGGTCTCTTCGGCGGATTCCACGCCCAGATCGGTTTGCGCGACCACGTCCAGGCCGAAATCGGCCAACAGGTCGGCAAGTTCGCGCACTTTGCCCGGGTTACCGGTGGCAAGAACGACTTTTTGCATAATGACTACCTTGAAAATTATTCGATGAGCGCCGCGACCACGGCGGGGATCTGTTGCGGATTCACGATGCGTAACTGTTTATGCCGCCCCAGTTCGCCTTTCTCGATGGTGACGTTGCTTTTCGCCACTTTGAACTGCTTGGCGATAAACTTGATCAAATGGGCGTTGGCTTGGCCGTCGACCGGCGGGGCGGTGATGGCGACTTTTAGTTCGTCGCCATGCAAGCCGATAATTTGGTCGCGGCTGGCTTTCGGCTGAATATATAGCCTGATCGCCAGCCCGTCCAGCACCGGAGTGACGGCACTCACAGCAGGAACCAGATCTCGCCGAACAGATCCATGCCCAGGTAGTTGATCAGATAGAGGATCAGGATCACCACCATGGCGGAAAAGTCGATACCGCCCATCGCCGGAATGATGCGACGGATCGGCGCCATCAACGGTTCGGTCAGCTGGTACATCACGTAGTCGATCGGGCTGCGGCCCTGGCTTACCCAGCTCATCAGCGCACGAATGATCATCACCCAGAAGATCAGGTAGCCGGCGGACTTGACCAGCGAGATCAGGCCGAACAGCAGGTTATACGGGCTGAGCGATATCGCGCCGCCCTGGATCAGTAGCAGCAGCGGGTACTTGATGGTCATCAACAGGAACGCCAGCAGCAGAGAAGCGCTGTCGATAGGCCCCAGCGATGGGATGATGCGGCGCAGCGGGCCGACCACCGGTTGGGTGATCTTCACCACAAACTGCGAGAACGGGTTATAAAAATCGGTGCGCGTCCATTGCATCCAAATGCGCAGCAACAGCACCATCACGTACAGATCAATAACGGTCTTGACCAGGAAAGTCAGCGTTAGCATGAAGTGGTCCTTCTCCTTAACTCATGGTTATTTAAAATAATTTTTCCATTTCTTGCGCACGAGAAACGGCGGCCTGCATCGCTTGCGCCACGGTTTCCGGCAGTTGGCGTTCGTTGAACACCCGCAGCGCTTCGGCGGTGGTGCCGCCTTTGGAAGTCACCTGCTCGCGCAGCGTGCCCAGCGGCGTATCCGGGTTGGCTTCCACCAAGGCGGCAGCACCGGAAGCGGCCTGCTGCACCAGATCGCGCGCGGTCTGGCTGTCGAAGCCCATGCGTTCGGCCTCTTTTTGCATCGCTTCCATAAACAGGAAGAAATAAGCCGGGGCGCTGCCCGCGGCGGCGATCACGCCGTTGATGCCATTTTCGTCATCTACCCAGCAAACTTTACCGACCGACGCCATTAAATCGCCGGTGTAGTCGCGATCCTGTTGGCTGACCTGCGCCGGCGCGTACAGCCCGCTCATGCCCTTGCCGACCAGCGACGGGGTGTTGGGCATGATGCGCACGATGTCCAGTTGGTCGCCGAGCAGCTGATAGAAACGGCTGACCTGAATACCGGCGGCGATCGACAGCACCAGTTTGCCGCCGAAATCGACCTGTTCGCGCAGCGGCTGACACACGTCGGCCATCATCTGCGGTTTGACCGCCAGCACCACCACCTCGGCTTCACGCGCGCAGGCGACGTTGTCGCCGCTGCTGACGATGCCGTAGTCCGCCGCCAGCGCGTCACGGTTTTTCGCCGAAGGGGCGCAGACGCTGATGGATTTGGCCGGATAGCCGCCCGCCACCAGGCCGGCGATGATTGCACGCGCCATGTTGCCGGCGCCGATAAAGGTAATCTTGCGATGTTGCATCAAATCCCTCGTCTGTTTGTCAGGCCTGCGAGTAGTCGCGGGCGCCAAAAATTGCGGTGCCGATGCGCACCAGGGTGCTGCCTGCGGCAATCGCTGCCGCCATATCGTCCGTCATGCCCATCGACAGCGTATCGGCCTGCGGATAACGCTGGCGCAGGGCGAGAAAGGCGTCGTTCATCTGGTTGAATACCGCCAACTGCCGCTGGTAATCCGCTTCCGGCGCCGGGATGGCCATCAGGCCGCGCAGCGTCAGGTTCGGCAGCGCAGCGAGCGCCTCGGCCAGCGCTGGCAGTTCGCTTAATGCAATGCCGGATTTGCTCTGCTCATCGCTGATGTTGATTTGAATCAGCACGTTGAGCGGCGGCAGGTCGGCCGGGCGCTGATCGCTCAGGCGCTGGGCGATGCGCAGCCGATCCACGGTATGACACCAGGCGAAATGTTCCGCCACCAGCCGACTCTTATTGGATTGCAGCGGGCCGATAAAGTGCCACACCAACTCACCGCCCTGCGGCGACTCGGCGAAATGCCGGATCTTGTCTACCCCTTCCTGCACGTAGTTCTCGCCGAAGGCGCGCTGGCCGGCGGCGATGGCTTCTTCGATCGCCGCCACAGGTTTGGTTTTGCTGACTGCAAGCAGAGCAACTTCTTCCGGCGACCGTGCGCAGTTTTGCGCGGCGGCCGCGATGCGGTTTCTGACATCCTGCAGGTTCTGTTGGATAGTGCTCATTATTGACCCGGGAGAGTGATATGGATATCGATGAATTCGTGGCCCTTAGTGTAAAGCATAATGCTTCCGATCTGCACCTTTGTGCCGGTCATCCGCCGATGTTGCGCATCGACGGTGAACTGCAGCCGCTGGCGGCGGCGCCAACGCTGACGGCGCAAGGCGCGCAGGCCCTCTGCGATGGATTGCTGAATGCGCAGCAGCGCGAGAGCCTGCGGCGGCTGGGGCAGGTCGATCTGGCGTTGCACAGGCCGGGCGGGGAGCGGTTGCGCGCCAACATTTTTCAACAAAGCGCGGGGATTTCTCTCGCGTTGCGGCGTATTGCCGGGCAATCGCCTTCGCTTGCCGAGCTGGCAGCGCCGGCCATCGTGCCGGCGCTGCTGCGGCGCGACGATGGGCTTCTCCTGGTCACCGGCGCCACCGGCAGCGGCAAGTCCACCACGCTGGCAGCGATGATCGACGAGATCAACCGGCACCAGCAGCGGCACATTTTGACGCTGGAGGATCCGATTGAATTCCTGCACCGCAGCCGGCGATCGCTGATCCAGCAGCGGGAGATCGGCCGCGACAGCCACAGCTTTGATGCGGCGTTGCGCGCCGCGCTGCGCGAAGATCCTGATGTGATCCTGCTGGGCGAGCTGCGCGATACCACCACCATCCGGCTGGCGCTCACCGCGGCGGAGACCGGCCACCTGGTGCTGGCGACGCTGCACACCCGCAGCGCGTCGCAGGCAGTGGAACGGTTAGTGGACGTGTTTCCGGCGGAAGAAAAACCCTATGTGCGCGCCCAGCTGGCCGGCAGTCTGCAGGCGGTGATCGCGCAAAAGCTGATGAGGCGGCCCGGCGGCGGACGCGTGGCGATCTTCGAAGTGCTGACGGCGACGGTGGCGGTCAGCAACCTGATCCGCGAAGGGAAAACGCATCAGTTGGCGAGCGTGTTGCAAACCGGCGCACAGTCCGGCATGCAAACCTTTGAGCAAGGTTTGCAGCAGCGGATTGACGCCGGTGTGTTGGGGGACTGTGCGGGGGAGGGAACGGGTGTTTAGCCCAGCTGCCGTTCGAACCAGCTCTCGAGGATCACTACCGCGGAGGCGGAATCCACGCTGCCTTTATCAAGGGCGCGGAAGCCGCCGCGGTCGAACAGGTTGGCGCGCGCTTCCACGGTGCTCAGGCGCTCGTCATGCAGATCGATCTGGATGCCGAAGCGGCCGTGCAGGCGGTTGGCGAACTTGCGCGCCTGGGCGGTAACGGGTTGTTCGGTGCCGTCCATGTTCAGCGGCAGGCCGACCACCACCAAATCCGGCTGCCACTCCTTTAGCAGTTTTTCAATTTTCAGCCAGTCCGGCGAGCCGTCCTGCGCTTTGAAGGCCGGCAGGGCGCGGGCGCTGCCGGTCAACTCCTGGCCGATGGCCGCGCCAATGCTTTTGGTGCCGAAGTCGAAGGCGATAATGGTGCGGTTGCTCATCAGGCGTGTCCTGCGTGGTTGGCGATGCTGCGAATGTCGATACCCAATAGGTTCCCCGCCTCGCGCCAGCGGCTGGCGATCGGCGTGCGGAACAAAATGTCGGTGTTGGCTTCGATGGTCAGCCAGGCGTTTTCCAATACTTCCTGCTCCAACTGGCCCTTTTCCCAGCCCGCATAACCCAGCGCCACCAGCACGTCGTCCGGTTGCTCTGGCGTGCCGAGTGTTTCCAGCACGTCTTTCGAGGTGGTGATCATGGTGTTGGGCGAAATTTGAATGCTGGCGCCGAAGCCGTGGCGCGGCGTATGCAGGATAAACCCGCGATCGTCCGCCAGGGGGCCGCCGGCGAACACCGGCTTGTCCAGGCTGATGGCCGGATCGCGCGCAGGCGGCATGATCTTCAGCTTGCTCAGCACCGTGGCTACCGTGAACTGCTCCACCGGTTTATTGATCACCAAACCCATGGCGCCTTCTTCATTGTGCTCGCAAATGTAAATCACCGAGCGCTTGAAGCGAGGATCCTGCAGCGTTGGCATGGCGATCAGAAAATGGTGCTGTAAATTCATGGCGTTAGTATAAGGTAATCAATGGGTGAGAAAATAAACAGCCGCCAGTATGCGGCTATACCCGCCGCCTTTCAAGCCGCTGCCGGAAAGGCGGGCTTTGGCAGGCGCGATACAGGATAGCGGGCGGCATGCCGCCCGCATGACGCATTACTTCGCCGCCAGGCGCTTTTCAATCGCGTCCATCAGCATGCCGGTAATCGAGATAGGGAATGCCGCCTCGATCTCGCGTGCGCAGGTTGGGCTGGTCACGTTGATCTCGGTCAGGCGATCGCCGATCACGTCCAGACCGACGAAGATCAGCCCTTTCTCTTTCAGCGTCGGGGCGACGGTACGGGCGATTTTCCAGTCGCTCTCGCTCAGTGGACGCGCTTCGCCGCGGCCGCCGGCCGCCAGGTTGCCGCGGGTCTCGCCCTGCGCCGGAATGCGCGCCAGGCAGTAAGGCACCGGCTCGCCGTCCACCACCAGGATGCGCTTGTCGCCGTCCTTGATCGCCGGCAGGAAGTTCTGCGCCATGCAGAAACGGCTGCCGTGTTCGGTCAGGGTTTCGATGATCACCGACAGGTTAGGATCGTCCTGCTTCACGCGGAAGATAGACGCGCCGCCCATGCCGTCCAGCGGTTTCAGGATGATGTCGCCGTGCTGTTGGTGGAATTTGCGGATGTGTGCGGCGCTGCGGCTGACCAGCGTATCCGGCGTCAGTTCCGAGAACCAGGCGGTGAACAGCTTCTCATTGCAGTCGCGCAGGCTTTGCGGCTTGTTGACCACCAGCGTGCCTTTGACTTCGGCGCGTTCCAGAATGTAGGTCGCGTAGATGTATTCGGTATCGAACGGCGGATCCTTGCGCATCAGGATCACGTCCAGATCGTGCAGCGCCAGATCCTGCTCGGCGCCGAAGCTGAACCAGCTCTCCTTGTCTTCCTTCACGCTCAGCAGGCGGGTACGGGCGCGCCCGTCGCCGGCGTGCAGATAGAGATCGTTCATCTCCATGTAGTGCAATTCGTAACCGCGGCGCTGCGCTTCGAGCAGCATGGCGAAGCTGGTGTCTTTCTTGATGTTGATGGAATCGATAGGATCCATCACGATGCCGAGCTTAATCATCTTTTCTCCTTTAACCCAGGTCGCCGAAGCGGACCTGCAGAGCGGTAATGGCGGTGAGCGCTGTGGTTTCGGTACGCAGAACGCGTGGTCCCAGCAGAATATCAGTAAATCCGTGGTCGGTGGTCATGGCGATTTCGTCGGCGGACAAACCGCCTTCCGGGCCGATCAGCAGGCGGACGCGGTCTACCGGCTGCGGCAGCGTGTTGATGCTGTGGCTGGCGCGCGGATGCAGGTTGAGCTTCAGGCTGCCGTCCTGCTCGGCGCACCAGGCCTCCAGCGACATCGCCTCGCGGATTTCGGGAATGCGGTTGCGGCCGCACTGCTCGCAGGCGGCGATGGCGATCTTTTGCCATTGCTGGATTTTCTTCGCCAGACGCTCGCCGTCCAACTTGACGCCGCAGCGCTCGGAAAACAGCGGGGTGATGACGTTGACGCCCAGCTCGATGGATTTCTGGATGGTGAACTCCATCTTCTCGCCGCGCGAGATCACCTGGCCCAGATGCAGGTTGAGCGGCGATTCGATGTCCTCCACGCGGCCGTCGTCGAGGCGCACCAGCACGCTCTTTTTGTCCACCCGGACTATCTCGGCGTCGAACACCTGGTTGCTGCCGTCGAACAGCTGCAGCGCCTGGCCGGCGCTCATGCGCAGCACGCGCCCGACGTGGTTGGCGGCGTCCTCGCTGAGGGCGATCTCCGCCCGATCGGTCAACGGCTGCGGATGGTAAATGCGGGGTATGCGCATGGGTAGTCTGATCCTGACGAAACGGCGCCGCGGGTTGGCGGCGCCATGAAAGATAAAGGCTATAGTAGGTTAGCTTTTCCGCTGCTGACAAGCCTGTTGAATATAGGGGTTGTGGTTGCCCTGCACCTTGGCGATACGTGCTTCACGCTGACATTCCCATTGGCTCACCGGATATTGCCGGTTCCACACCTCGAACAGCTGGGTTTGCTGGCGTGACAGCCGCAGCTGGTAGCGATCGCGCATGTAGAAGTAGGTGCGGGCAATGGCGCCGCGGGCGCGGGCGGGCGGCTCCGCCTGTTTATTCTTGAAGTCCACCTTCATTGGGCATTGCCCGTACTGGCCTGCACCGCCGTTCCATTGGCTGTACATGAAGTTGTTGCGGTCGCCGTTCACTTCGCCGATCGCCGGCTGCAGGTTGTGCAGATCGGTTTCTATCTGGCGATAGGTGGCGTCCTTGTTGCAATTTTTGCGCCCGCCGTCCTGCCAGCACTGCAGCTGGTGACCGAACTGCCAGGCCGGCACTACGTGTTCCCATTCGATGCGCTGTGCGCGCTGGGCGTTTTTACGCACCTGATAGCCGCAGCCGGCGAGATCCGGGATACCCTTCTTGCCCTGCCAGTCGATGCGGCAGCCGCAGTAAAAGCTGCCCGGCGCATCCTGATTAATCTTGGCCGCCGCCGCTTTGGCCTGAGAGAAGTTATTGATGCCGTGCGCCTGTACGGCGCCTGCGGCGAAAACCGCCATAAACAAAATTCTGCGAAGCATATTCCAAAACAGCTCAAAATTGGAAAAGCAGGCAGGGTAACGGAACTTGCCGGCAGTGGCAAATGGCGATATTTGCTTGTTTTAACGTATAAATCGTTTAACTAAAGGTTCTCGCTAGCAAGAAATTTCAGTTTTTCGCCGCACCGGCGGCAGCGGTATTCGCTTTCGCCGCGCAGCACGCGGTTATGGCGGCGAATGGTGAGCTGGTGCTGCCCGCAGCCGCAGCGGTAGGGGAAGGTTTTGCTTTGCACCGAGGCGGTTTCGAAACGGTGAGTGCGGCTGGCGGGGGTCAGTAGCACGCTTTCCATCATCCAGCGCCATTCGCGGCCGTGCGGCGCCACCCGGCCGAATTGGCGAAACACCAGCAGGTGCGCCAACTCATGCGGCACCACCTCATCGATAAACGGCTGTTGGTTTTCCAGCAGCAGCACCGGGTTCAGACGGATTTCCCAGCTTTGCAGCCAGGCGGTGCCCGCGCTGGTGCCGCGTTGCTGATAGACGATGCTGGGTTCGGGGAACTCGACGGCAAAATGCTGGCGTGCCAACTGCAGCTTTTCTCGCAGGCAGCGCATCACCGCTTGTTGCAGCGCGATGGGGATTCTTGGTTTGTTCATTGCGGCTAGCTTAAGCAATGGCACGGCGGCTGACAATATGCTCCGACGCAAATCCGCATCCGCGTTTTTTCGCCACATTGATAAAGCGATCGCCGTCGATGGATTGTAATCAATGTGTTAACTGCGGGATAATAAAGCGTGCATGATGAGCCTGTACCCGCAGTTCTCACCGAGCAAGGTTGAAACGCCGCCTGTGGTAATCCCTTACGCAAAGAGCGGTTATTTTGCGATTTGGCGCAATAACTGACTGATTAAAAATACGTAAGGTGGAGGCAGTTTTTTGATAAGGCGCCGCCTCGCGCGCCACCACAAGTGTGAATTTAACGCAGCTGATGTTGCAAGTGAGAGATCAATGTCGAATAAACCGTTCCACTATCAAGATCCGTTCCCGCTGAAGAAAGACGATACCGAATATTATCTGCTGAGCCGCGACCACGTTTCCGTGAGCGAGTTTGAAGGCCAGGAAATACTGAAAGTTGCCCCTGAAGCGTTAACCCTGCTTGCCCAGCATGCGTTCCACGACGCCTCGTTCATGCTGCGCCCGGCGCATCAACAGCAGGTGGCCGATATCCTCGACGATCCGGACGCCAGCGAAAACGACAAATACGTTGCGCTGCAATTTCTGCGTAACTCAGAAATCGCCGCCAAGGGTATTTTACCGACCTGCCAGGATACCGGTACGGCGATCATCGTCGGCAAAAAGGGCCAGCGCGTCTGGACCGGCGGCGGCGATGAAGAAGCGCTGTCGCGCGGGGTGTACAACACCTACATCGAAGAGAACCTGCGCTATTCGCAGAACGCCGCGCTGGATATGTACAAAGAGGTCAATACCGGCAGCAACCTGCCGGCGCAGATCGATCTCTACAGCGTGGACGGCGAAGAATACAAATTCCTGTGCATCGCCAAGGGCGGTGGTTCTGCCAACAAAACCTATCTGTATCAGGAAACCAAGGCGCTGCTGTCGCCGGGCAAGCTGAAAAACTACCTGGTCGACAAGATGCGCACGCTGGGCACTGCGGCCTGCCCGCCGTACCACGTGGCGTTCGTCATCGGCGGCACCTCGGCGGAAGCGACGCTGAAAACCGTCAAACTGGCCTCGACCAAGTATTACGATGGCCTGCCGACCGAAGGCAACGAGCATGGCCAGGCGTTCCGCGATCTGGAACTCGAAGCGGAACTGCTGCAAGAAGCGCAAAACCTGGGGCTGGGCGCGCAGTTCGGCGGCAAATACTTCGCGCACGATATCCGCGTGGTGCGCCTGCCGCGCCACGGCGCCTCCTGCCCGGTCGGCATGGGCGTTTCCTGTTCGGCGGACCGCAACATCAAAGGCAAGATTAACCGCGATGGCATCTGGCTGGAAAAACTGGAGCACAATCCGGGTAAATTCATTCCTCAGGAGCTGCGCCAGGCCGGGGAAGGCGAGGCGATCAAGGTCGATCTCAACCGTCCAATGGCCGAGATCCTCAAACAGCTGTCGCAGTACCCGGTTTCCACCCGTCTGTCGCTGAGCGGCACCATCATCGTGGGCCGCGATATCGCGCACGCCAAGCTGAAAGAGCGCCTGGATCGCGGTGAAGGCTTGCCGCAGTACGTCAAGGATCACCCGATCTACTACGCCGGCCCGGCCAAAACGCCGGAAGGCTACGCGTCCGGTTCCTTGGGGCCAACCACCGCCGGGCGTATGGACTCCTACGTCGATCTGCTGCAATCTCACGGCGGCAGCATGATCATGCTGGCGAAAGGCAACCGCAGCCAGCAGGTGACGGATGCCTGCCACAAGCACGGCGGCTTTTACCTCGGCAGCATCGGCGGCCCGGCGGCGGTGCTGGCGCAGCAGAGCATCAAGAGCCTGGAGTGCGTGGAGTACCCTGAGCTGGGCATGGAAGCGATCTGGAAAATCGAAGTGGAAGATTTCCCGGCGTTTATCCTGGTGGATGACAAAGGCAATGACTTCTTCCAGAAGATTCAGGCCGGTCAGTGCTCCAGCTGTCTGAAATAATCGCTGCCCCCTTCGCCGCCCGCGGGCGGTGAAGGGGAGTGTGTAAAGTCCTGTAGCTTGCTGGACGTCGAGTTTTAACCTGTATACCCTACGCGGGTAGCACTAAAATTCGACTAATGGAATATCGGCAACAGAAGGTTCGGCAAGCACATGGGAACGCAGGAAAGTCACATCAAGGAATTGCTGGTCTGGATTGAAGATAACCTGACCAATCCGCTGTCGTTGGATATCGTTTCTGCCAAGTCAGGCTACACGAAATGGTACCTGCAGCGCATGTTCAAAAAGCAGACCGGATTATCGTTAGCCTCGTATATCCGCGCTCGCCGCCTCTACCTCGCCGCCTTCGCCTTGCGTTTCACGCAGAAGAGCATCCTCGATATTTCGGTTGAATATCAATTCGATAATCAGCAGACATTCTCGCGCTGTTTCAAAAAGCACTTCGCCGAATCGCCCAGCGTGTATCGCCATGCCCGCAAGCAGGACTTCAGCAATCTGGTGCGTTCGCTGGCGGCCAGCCAGCCCGGCGATATTCAGGTCGAACGCGTCAGCATCGCCAGAGGGCAATATGCCTTTCACGGCAAACATTACGCGTACCATCTGGATATCGAGAAGCTGGACAAGTCGCACCTGCCGCAGCGCAGCGCGCTGCGAGGGCAGTTCTATACTTTGCTGGGTGAGCGCCCGGCACAAACCTATTCGTTTACCCAGCTGGTGCCGGACGGCGAGCGGGTCAGGGTCGATTATACCCTGGGCGTGACGACGGAATACCCGCTGCGCGAAGGCGTGGCGCTGGAGCCGCTGCCGGAGATCCACGGCGAGTTTTGCCGTTTTCGCTATTCCGGCAAGCCGGTGGCGCTCAACGACCACATCATTAAAATTTACACGCAGGTGCTACCCGAAATGGGGCTGGCCCGCGGTGACGGGCCGGACATGACGGTGTTCAGCTATTCGCTGAGCGGGAAAGAGGAGCTGTACCTGGAGCTGCAGCATCTGGTGCCGGTGGTGCCGTTGCACTGATCCCGTCGGCGGCCGGCCGCCGGTTTTTCTGCTGCACGATCGCCGCCATCACTGCCAGGGCGATCTCCGCCGGCGTTTTGCTGCCCAGCGGCAGGCCGATCGGCGCATGAATGCGTTCCAACTCCTGCGGCGTGAATTCGGCAATCTGCTGCAACCGCTGGCGCCGCCGCGCGCTGTTTCTGAGCGAGCCCATGGCGCCGATGTAAAACGCCGGAGTGTGGATCGCTTCCATCAGCGTCAGGTCATCCATGCGCGGATCGTGGGTCAGCGCCACGACGGCGGTATTGGCGTGGCAACCGCCGTCCTCAATGAACTTGGCCGGAAACTGGCGCAGCAGCGTCACGCCCGGTTTCAGCTCGGCGGCGAAGTTATTCAGCGCCTCCGGGCGGCTCTCGCACACCAGCACCTCAAACCCCAGCGCCACGGCGAAGTCGGCGCAGTACAGCGCCACGCTGGACAACCCGGCGATCAGCAGGCGCGGCGCGGCCGCGATGTGCAGGGTGATCTGCTCGAGCCGGCGTTCGACCTGGGTGGCGCTGGTGAAGTGGCTCTGCTCAAGGCTGTGGCAGGCGTGGGGCAGCGTCAGGTGTTTGATCAACGCGTGATGCCCTTCCAGCGCGCCGGCGATGCGTTGCAGATAAGCGACGCTGGCTTCTCCCGCCGGCAGATACTCGATCAGCACGTCCAGCACGCCGCCGCAGGGCAGCGCCACGTTGGGCGTCATGCCGCCTTCGCCATAACGGATCACCTGGCTGGCCGCCTGATACTCCCCGGCGGCTACGCGCCGTAGAAAGTCCTCCTCCACGCACCCGCCTGACAATGAACCGCTGTAGCGGCCGTCTCGGGTCGCGGCCATCAACGCGCCCGGCGACCGCGGCGAAGAGCCGTAGGTACTGAGCACGGTGCATAACCAGACCGGCTGTTGCTGCAGCCAGCTTATCGCCTGGCTGACCACGGTGACATCAAGATGTTGCATAGGTGAATTTACTCGCTGGCCGGGAGTTGCGATGGAAGATCAATATCCTGCACGACGCCGGGGTGCTCAAGCGGCAGCAGGTGCACTGCCGCGCCTTGCAGCAGTTCACGCGCGCCATTATCGCCGCGCAGTTGGCAAAGCGGTTTGCGCAATCGGGCGGAAAAGCCGACCGGGTGACCGGGCTGTTGCGCATAGCAGGGGCGCACGATCGCGTGTTGCCGTAAGGCATCCGCCACCTGTCGGAAAACGTCGGCGCCGACGAACGGCATATCGGCCAGGTGGATCAGCCAGCCCTGCCAGTGCGGCGTGGCCGCAACGCCCGCGGCGATCGAGTCGCCGAGGCCCCCGCTGGCGAGCAGGGTGACCGGCACTTCCTTGGCGGCGCAGGCTGCCAGCACCGGCAGATTATCCGGCCGGGTTACCACCTGTACCGGCAGGCCGGAAGCCAGCGCCTGGCGCAGAGTGTGTTCGAACAGCGATCGCTGCTCGCCCGCTGCATCGGCGAATCCGGCGTTCAATTTGTTGCCCTGGCCGCCGGCCTGGATAAAGCGCTCCCCGCGTCCGGCGGCGGTAATGACAATGCCCGTGGTCATGCTTGAAGTCCGCGTTTGCGCAAATTATTTATTAGCCTACAAACTACCTGTGTTTTGCAAATGTTTTTTTGTTGAAAACAGCCTGTTAATCATCACATAATTTTAGTTATAAGCATATGCTTATGACGTCTACGGCAAGGTCGTCAGCGTTTGCGCAACAACACCGCGAACAAAAACCAATTACAAGAAAGACGTGAAGGACTTATTTATGAGCAATTTCAACCCGTCGCGGCGCCGCTTTATCAAAAGCGCCGTGATTGCGGGGGTGTCTGTGTATCTCGCCCCCCTGTACAGCCGCGCCTACGCCGCGCTGTTCGAGCAAAAAATCCTCCAGTCGCCCAACTGGGATCCGCAGACCAAACGCGTCCGTTTCCGCATCGATGGCCGCGCCAAGGTCATGGGGCAGAAGGTGTTCGCGCGCGATATCCGCGCGGTGGACATGCCGCACTGGCCGCAGAAACAGGCGCACGCCTTCATTCTGCGCGTCACCAAAGCCGACCGGCTGTTCGAAGGGGTCGATCTGTCGCTGTTGGGGGACGACCTGCAGCCGGATCGCCTGGTGACGGCGGAAGATCTGGCGCGCGATGGCCTGGCCTTCCCGGCGTTCTACGGTGACGACATGCTGCTGCCGAGCGGCAAAACCCCGGCCTACCTCGGCCAGGCGGTGGCGATCCTGATCTATCACGACTTCGCCCGATTCCGCTTTGCCAAGGACAAGCTGAAATTCCGCGAAGAAACCATCAAATACGGCGCGGTGACCGGCCCGCTCGAGCGCGATCCCTGGGGCAGTTTCCGCTATGTGCGGGTGGGGGGAGAACAGCCGTTTGACGATGACCGCTTCTCCAGCCTGAAGGACACGCCAATCTTCCCGGTATCGATGAAAAAGCACCTGCCGGTGTGGCCGGAAGGGCGCGAGGGCGGCAAGCTGGATCAGGAAGGCATGCGCTATGCGGGCCAGATCGCCGACGAGATGGCCAACCCGCCGGCCGACTGGCTGGTGATGTCACGCCGCTACACCACGCAGTCGATCGATACCTCGGCGCTGGAGCCGGACAACGCCAACGGCTGGTTCGACGCGCAGACGCAAACCCTGCATCTGGTGGTGCCGACCCAGTCGCCGCAGGAAGTGGCCGACGAGATGCCGCGCATGTTGGCCAAGCGCAACCCGCCGGTGAAACAGCTGATCCTGCACCCGTGCTACACCGTGGGCTACGGCTCGAAAGATCACTACAACTTCCCCTATTACGGCGCAGTGGCGGCGATGTACGGCGACGGCCACCCGGTGCGCCTGGCCAATGACCGCTTCGAGCAGTTCCAGACGGCGCTGAAGCGCCACGCGTTCGACATGAACTATCGCATCGCGGTGAATCGCCAGACCGGCGTTATGCAGTCGTTCCTCGGTGACATGACGGCGGACGGCGGCGGCCGCAGCAACTTTACCCCTTCGGTGGTGATGGTTGGCGCGACCGCCGCCCAGTCGATTTACTACTTCCCGAAAAGCGATCTGTCGTCGGTCGGGCTGGCCTCACGCGCCATCGACGCCGGATCGGCGCGCGGTTACGGCACGCTGCAGAGCATGGCCGCCACCGAGATGATGGTGGATGAGCTGGCCGCCGAGCTGAAGATCGACCCGATCGAGTTCCGCCTGCGCAACGTGCTGAAATCCGGCATGAAAAACACCCAAGGGGCGATCCCGGCCGGTGCGATCCGCGCCGATGAAGTGCTGGTGAAGGCGGCGAAGCATGAGATGTGGCTCAAGCGCGCCGAACGCAAGGCCGAGTTTGAGAGCCGCTATCCCGGCAAGCGCTATGGCGTTGGCTTCGGCTGCGTGCAGAAAGACTTCGGCACCGGGGCGGAAACCTCGTTCGCCCGGGTGGAGCTGAGCGAAGACGGGCGCATCACCCTGCATCACAGCGGCGCGGAGATGGGCACCGGCATGTCGACCTCGCAGTCGGTACTGTGCGCGCAGTGGCTGGGCAAACCGGCCGACGAAGCGCACTTCTCGGTCACCGACTGGTCGGTACTGCCGATGGTCACCAGCGGCGATCCTTACCTGATGTCGCAAGAAGAGCAGGACAAGCTGCAAACCAACCCCAACTGGACGCCGAGCTACTGTTCGCCGTCGAGCGCCAGCAATTCGGCCTATTACTTCTCGCACAGCACCCGCGAAGCGGCGCGCCTGATCTTCGATCACGGCCTGTGGCCGGCGGCGATGGCGCTGTGGCAGGCCGGTATCGGCGGCGGCCAGGCGGCGCCGCTGGTGGTGCGGCGCGAAGATGCGCGTTGGGTCGAAGGCGGCCTGACGGCGGCGGGCATGTCGGTGCTGAGCCTCGAGCTGCTGGCCAAGACGGCTTATCAGATGGGCGGCGTCACCGGCGCGGCGGTGCACGTGTTCAACCGCTGGCAGTGGGCGGAGGCCGATTTCACGTTGAACGGCAAAAGCGAGCGCCTGCCGGTCGACGGCATGGCGCTGCGCAACGCCAGCGGCGAATTCAAACCGCTGGCGCGCGGGCAGGTCTATTATCCGCCGACCCAGCGCAACAATGCGGCGGTGACCTACTACAGCGCCGTTGGCACGCTGGCGGAAGTGGCGGTGGATATCGCCACCGGCCAGGTGGAATTGCTGAATCACCACTCGATCATGGAGTGTGGCAACCTGATCGTGCCGGAACTGGTTTCCGGCCAACTGCAGGGCGGGCTGGCGATGGGGATCGGCCATGCGCTGCACGAATATTTACCGCTGTACGAAGACGGCCCGGGCAACGGCACCTGGAACTTCAACCGTTACCACCTGCCGCGCGCTAGTGACGTGGCGGTGTGGAAGCAGAGCGGCGACATCCTGCCGGCGCTGTCGGAAACCGATCCGCCGAAAGGCATGGCGGAGGTGGTGATGATCCCGATCGTGGCCGCGCTGGTCAACGCCATCGCCGACGCCACCGGCCACCGTTTCCGTGATTTGCCCGTTCGTGCAGAAAATATTCGTGAGGTATTACAATGAGCATTAAAACCCAGCCGATTTCCCTGACCATCAACGAAAAGCAGTACGGCCCGATCGAGGTGCCGGAAGGCTTGATGATGATCGATTTCCTGCATGAGTACCTCGATTTGACCGGTTCGCGCCTCGGCTGCGGGCAGGGCATTTGCCACGCGTGCGTGGCGATCGTCGATCACCCGAGCGGCACTAGCGAAGAGGTGCGCACCTGCATCACCGGCGCGCATTTCTTCAACGGCAAGAAAGTGCGTACCGTCGAAGGCCATGCCAAGGTGGACGAGCAGGGCGAGGTGGTTGAACTGTCGCCGATCCAGCAGGCGTTTCTGGAGCACTACAGCTTCCAGTGCGGCTACTGCACGCCGGGCTTCGTCAACGCCGCCACCATTTTCGTGGAAAAGCTCAAGCGTGAGCCGATCGCCCGCGAACAGCTGGAAAACGCCATCGAGCAGGCGCTGGACAGCCACATCTGCCGCTGCACCGGCTACGTGCGCTACTACGAAGCGGTGCGCGACGTGGTGCTGAAAACGCCGGGCCTGCTGAAGGAGACGGCGCAATGAAAAAACGTCTCGCAGTGTTGATTGTGCTGGTGGCGATCGTGGTGATTGCGCTGCTGTGGTGGCGGGAAAACCGCCGTTACGACGGCCCGGTGCAGCAGGTGACCGCCAGCGCCGAACAGATCGCGCGCGGCCGCTATCTGGCGCAGGCCGCCGACTGCGCCGCCTGCCATACCGCCAGCGGCGGGGCGCCGTTGGCCGGCGGCTATCCGCTGGACACGCCGTTCGGCACGATTTACGGCAGCAACCTGACGCCGTCGGCCGACCACGGCATCGGGCGCTGGAGCAAGGACGACTTCTTCCTGGCGCTGACGCAGGGCGTGGCGCCGGGCGGGCGGCACCTGTACCCGGCGATGCCTTACACCTCGTACAAGGGCATGTCGCGTCAGGACGCCGATGACATCTACGCTTACCTGATGACGCGCCCGGCGGTGGACGTGGCCATTCCGGCCAACGAGATGCCGTTCCCGTTCAACCAGCGCATGGCGCTGATCGGCTGGAACCTGCTGTTCCGCAGCCAGGATCCGCTGCCGGCCAGCTCGCAGGGCAGCTCGTCGCAATGGCAGCGCGGCCGCTATCTAGCCGACGTGCTGGGCCACTGTGGCGAATGCCACACGCCGCGCGGCGCGCTGGGGCAGATGGATCTCGGCAAGCCGATGCAGGGCGGCGATCTCGGCCGCTTCATGGCGCCGGACATTACGCCGCACGGCCTGGCGCAGCGCGGCTGGACACCGCAGGACGTCAGCCGCTTCCTTGGCACCGGCCTCGCGCCGCAGGGTTCGGCCTTCAGTGAGATGCATATGGTGGTGGATCTCAGCACCCGTCATTTGACGCCAGAAGACCATCAGGCGCTGGCGCTGTATCTGATGGGCGAGCAGCCGCCAGCGGCGATGCCGGTGAAAATGGGGCAGGGCAGCGATGCCGGGCGCATGACCTATCTGGATCAGTGCGCCGGCTGTCATGCGCGCGAAGGCGAAGGCAAACCGCACGTCGCACCGGCGATGCGCGATAACGCCACGCTGCGCCAGGCGGACGGCAAGAACCTGATCGTGTCGGTGCTGGACGGCCTGCCGGCCCAGCAGTTCCCGAACGGTGAAAGCATGCAGAGCATGCCGGGCTTCGGCGAGCGTCTGAGCGATGCCGACGTGGCGGAACTGGTAAATTACCTGCGGGTGGCCTGGGGCGGTTTGCCGGCGGACGTCACCGCCGAGCAGGTGAAAGCGCTGCGCAAGTAAGCGGCGTTCAGACGAAAAAAATGGCCCGCATCTGCGGGCCATTTTATTGCGCGGTCACGGGATTCAACGGCTGGTGACGCCGTCGACGCGTTGGCTGCGCTGTTTGATGGCGTAACCGACGGCCAGGATCGCCACCCATACCGGGATCAGCAGCACCGAGATTTGAATGCCCGGCGTCAGGTACATGATCACCAGGATGCCGGCCATGAACAGCAGGCACAGGTAGTTGCTGAACGGGTACCAGAACGCTTTGAACTTCGGCACCACGCCTTCGCGGTTTTTAGCGGCGCGGAACTTCAGGTGCGCCAGGCTGATCATCGCCCAGTTGATCACCAGCGCCGACACCACCAACGCCATCAGCAGTTCGAAGGCACGGCCCGGGATCAGGTAGTTAATCAGCACGCACAGCGCGGTGGCGAGGGCGGAGATGCCGATGGCCACCACCGGCACGCCGCGGCCGTCGACCTTCAGCAGGCTTTTCGGGCCGTTGCCCTGCTGCGCCAGACCGTACAGCATGCGGCTGTTGCAGTAGACGCAGCTGTTGTACACCGACAGCGCGGCGGTGAGCACCACGACGTTTAGCACGGTCGCCACCAGGTTGCTGTTCAGCGCGTGGAAGATCAGTACGAACGGGCTGCCGCCTTCGACCACTTTGCCCCACGGGTACAGCGACAGCAGAATAGCCAGCGAACCGATATAGAAGATCAGGATGCGGTAGATCACCTGATTGGTGGCTTTCGGAATGCTCTTTTGCGGGTTGTCGGCTTCGGCGGCGGTGATGCCAACCAGTTCGAGGCCGCCGAAGGAGAACATGATCACCGCCATCGCCATCACCAGGCCCATGACGCCGTTCGGGAAGAACCCGCCCTGCGCCCACAGGTTGGTGACGGTGGCTTCCGGGCCGCCCATGCCGCTGAACAGCAGGTAGGCGCCGAACACGATCATGCCGATAATCGCCACCACCTTGATGATGGCGAACCAGAACTCCATCTCGCCGTAAACTTTAACGTTGGCGAGGTTGATGGCGTTGATCGCCAGGAAGAATACCGCGGCGGAGACCCAGGTCGGGATCTCCGGCCACCAGTACTGCACGTAGATGCCGACCGCGGTCAGCTCCGCCATCGCCACCAGGACATACAGCACCCAGTAGTTCCAGCCGGAGGCGAAGCCGGCGAAGTTGCCCCAGTATTTGTAGGCGAAGTGGCTGAAGGAACCGGCGACCGGCTCTTCCACCACCATTTCCCCCAGCTGGCGCATGATCAGAAACGCGATGAAGCCGCCGATGGCGTAGCCGAGAAGCACTGACGGGCCGGCCATTTTTATTGTTTGAGCGATACCGAGAAATAACCCGGTACCGATTGCGCCACCTAAGGCGATGAGCTGAATATGGCGGTTTTTCAGGCCGCGTTTCAGCTGGTCACCCTGCTGTTGACCATCCATCAATCTAACCCTCTGTCGTTGTGAATGCCCACCTGCCTGTAAAGCAGTGGTTACGATGTGTGTTTTGTTTTATTTACGGCGTTATAGCTATTAATTCCACGGCGCCGCTACCGTTTGGCAGAGAATAATGTTATGCGCGTCGGTTTGCACCTGCTTTGTCGTGTGAGTGATTAAGATTGCAGCAGTTTAGGAAACAAAATGCGGGTTGTGTGACGGCGGGGGGGATTCAGTGCATGAAATAAGCAACAAATCACATAATGCGCAAAAATAACGTAGATCTGAACGGTGGGGTGCGTTCAAATAATGAACGAACCGCCGTTGCGCTGCTCGCCAAATAGCCATTCATTAAAGCGTCATAACCATGCAATAAAACTCGGGCAAAAAGTTTGCACTCTGCCTTGCGTAAGGTTTGGTAAAAGTTAAATCCCCAACCCGCCGCGTAAATGGTAATACCATCACGGCGTTACCGGTTTGCAGCGGGGTTTTCAGCGGGGTGTTAAAATGTGCGGGTAACCTGATTTCGATCAAGGCCCGTATGGACAGGAGGTGAATACTTTGTTACTTTACCGTCACGTTTTTGAAATTGGTATTACCAATTGACTCCGCGCCATTCGCAGAGAAGAATTCACTCATGGCCTACAGCAAAATCCGCCAACCCAAGTTGTCAGATGTTATCGAGCAACAGCTCGAATACCTGATCCTCGAGGGGACACTGCGCCCAGGCGAAAAACTGCCTCCGGAGCGCGAGCTGGCGAAACAATTTGATGTCTCCCGTCCTTCTCTGAGAGAGGCCATTCAGCGCCTTGAAGCGAAAGGGCTGCTCCTGCGCCGTCAGGGCGGCGGCACCTTCGTGCAAACTAATCTGTGGCAGAGCTTCAGCGATCCGCTGGCCGAGCTGCTGGCCGACCATCCCGAATCACAGTTCGATCTGCTGGAAACCCGTCACGCGCTGGAAGGCATTGCCGCCTATTACGCGGCGCTGCGCGGCACCGATGAAGATCTGGCGCGCATCCGCGATTGCCACATCGTGATTCAACAGGCTCAAGACAGCGGCGATCTCGACGCCGAGGCCGATGCGGTCATGCAGTATCAAATCGCCGTGACTGAAGCCGCTCACAACGTTGTGTTACTTCACCTGCTACGCTGCATGGGACCGATGCTGGAACAGAACGTGCGTCAGAACTTTGAATTGCTCTACTCGCGCCGTGAGATGTTGGCAAAAGTGAGCAGCCACCGCGCCGGAATTTTTGAGGCGATTGTGGCACGCGAGCCGGAAAAGGCCCGTGAAGCCTCGCATCGCCACTTGGCGTTTATCGAGGAAATCTTGCTGGATCTCAGCCGGGAGCATACTCGGCGCGAGAGATCGCTACGGCGTCTCCAGCAACGCAAGGATTAAGAGCTGTCCTCTTCAGGGTACACCAGCCTGCGGGGGTTAAGTTCGAGGTACTTAGTTAAGTACTTAAGCGGCAACTAAACTGATGGGCCTGTCTTCGTGTGTTTTTGCACAGAGCACAGGAAGACAGGCTCCAAACAAACCATTAGACAGATAAGGAATACCACCATGTCAGAACGTTTAAACAATGACGTGGATCCGATCGAAACCCGCGACTGGCTGCAGGCGATCGAATCGGTCATCCGTGAAGAGGGTGTTGAGCGAGCTCAGTTTCTGATTGATCAGGTATTGGGAGAAGCCCGCAAAGGCGGCGTTAACGTTGCGGCCGGTGCTGCAGCGCACAACTACGTCAACACCATCGCGGTAGAAGACGAACCGGCCTACCCAGGCAACCTGGATCTGGAACGCCGCATTCGCTCTGCGATCCGTTGGAACGCGATCATGACCGTTCTGCGCGCATCCAAAAAAGACCTGGAGCTGGGCGGCCACATGGCTTCCTTCCAGTCTTCCGCGACCTTCTATGAAGTCTGCTTTAACCACTTCTTCCGCGCACGCAACGAGAAAGACGGCGGCGACCTGGTGTACTTCCAGGGCCACATCTCTCCGGGCGTTTACGCGCGTGCCTTCCTTGAAGGCCGCCTGACCGAAGAACAGATGAACAACTTCCGTCAGGAAGTGCACGGCAACGGCCTGTCCTCTTACCCGCATCCTAAGCTGATGCCGGAATTCTGGCAGTTCCCGACCGTATCCATGGGCCTGGGCCCAATCAGCGCCATCTATCAGGCGAAGTTCCTGAAATACCTGGAACACCGCGGCCTGAAAGACACCTCTGAGCAGACCGTTTACGCCTTCCTGGGCGACGGTGAGATGGATGAGCCGGAATCCAAAGGCGCCATCACCATCGCGACTCGCGAGAAGCTGGACAACCTGGTGTTCGTCATCAACTGCAACCTGCAGCGCCTGGACGGCCCGGTCACCGGTAACGGCAAGATCATCAACGAACTGGAAGGCATCTTCTCCGGCGCAGGCTGGCAGGTGCTGAAAGTGATCTGGGGCGGCCGTTGGGACGAGCTGCTGCGCAAAGACACCAGCGGTAAACTGGTTCAGCTGATGAACGAGACCCTGGACGGCGACTACCAGACCTTCAAATCCAAAGACGGCGCTTACGTGCGCGAGCACTTCTTCGGCCGTTACCCGGAAACCGCGGCGCTGGTCAAAGACATGACCGACGACGAAATCTGGGCGCTGAACCGTGGTGGTCACGATCCGAAGAAAATCTTCGCTGCACTGAAAAAAGCGCAGGACACCAAAGGCAAACCGACCGTTATCCTGGCCCACACCATCAAAGGTTACGGCATGGGTGAAACCGCGGAAGGTAAAAACATCGCTCACCAGGTGAAGAAAATGAACATGGAAGGGGTTCACCACTTCCGCGATCGTTTCAATGTGCCGGTTGCCGATGCTGACATCGAAAAACTGCCGTACATCACCTTCGAGAAAGAGTCCGAAGAATACAAATACCTGCACGAACGTCGCCAGGCGCTGAAAGGCTACGTGCCAACCCGTCTGCCGGAGTTCACCCAGAAGCTGGAAATGCCGGCGCTGGAAGATTTCAGCTCGCTGCTGGAAGAGCAGAACAAAGAGATCTCCACCACTATCGCCTTCGTGCGTGCCCTGAACGTGATGCTGAAGAACAAGTCGATCAAAGATCGCCTGGTGCCAATCATCGCCGACGAAGCGCGTACTTTCGGTATGGAAGGTCTGTTCCGTCAGATCGGTATCTACAGCCCGAACGGCCAGCAGTACACCCCGCAGGACCGTGAGCAGGTTGCTTACTACAAAGAAGACGAGAAAGGTCAAATCCTGCAGGAAGGCATCAACGAACTGGGCGCAGCCTCTTCCTGGCTGGCCGCAGCGACTTCCTACAGCACCAACGATCTGCCGATGATTCCGTTCTACATCTACTACTCGATGTTCGGTTTCCAACGTATCGGCGACCTGTGCTGGGCAGCGGGCGACCAACAGGCGCGTGGCTTCCTGATCGGCGGGACCTCGGGCCGTACTACCCTGAACGGCGAAGGTCTGCAGCACGAAGATGGCCACAGCCACATTCAGTCTCTGACCATCCCTAACTGCATCTCTTACGATCCGGCTTACGCGTACGAAGTGGCGGTGATCATGCACGACGGTCTGGTGCGCATGTATGGCGACAACCCAGAAAACGTGTACTACTACCTGACCACGCTGAACGAAAACTACCACATGCCTGCGATGCCGCAGGGTGCGGAAGAAGGTATCCGCAAGGGTATCTACAAGCTGGAAACGCTGGAAGGCAGCAAAGGCAAGGTACAGCTGCTGGGCTCCGGCGCTATCCTGCGCCACGTGCGCGAAGCTGCGCAGATCCTGGCGAAGGACTACGGCGTGGGTTCCGACACCTACAGCGTGACCTCGTTCACCGAACTGGCGCGTGACGGCCAGGATTGCGAGCGTTGGAACATGCTGCACCCAACCGAAACGCCACGCGTGCCTTACATCGCTCAGGTGATGAGCGACGCGCCAGCGGTAGCGTCTACCGACTACATGAAACTGTTCGCTGAACAGGTTCGTACTTATGTGCCGGCCAGCGATTATCGCGTACTGGGCACCGACGGCTTCGGTCGTTCGGACAGCCGCGAAAACCTGCGTCACCACTTCGAAGTCGATGCATCTTACGTGGTGGTTGCTGCTCTGGGTGAACTGGCTAAACGCGGTGAGATCGAAGCTTCTGTGGTTGCTGATGCAATCAAGAAATTCGACATCAACCCGGAAAAAGTTAACCCGCGTCTGGCCTAAGAGGTACTGAATAATGTCTATCGAAATCAACGTACCGGACATCGGTGCAGATGAAGTCGAAATCACCGAGATTCTGGTGAAGGTCGGCGATAAAGTTGAAGCGGAACAATCGCTGATCACCGTGGAAGGCGACAAGGCTTCCATGGAAGTGCCATCCCCTCAGGCGGGCGTGGTGAAAGAGATTAAAGTGGCGGTCGGCGATAAAACCGAAACCGGCAAACTGATCATGATCTTCGAAGCGGCAGGCGCAGCGGAAGCTGCACCGGCGGCGAAAGCGGAAGAAAAACCGGCGGCAGCAGCAGCTGCCCCGGCTGCCGCTGCGGCCAAAGACGTTGCTGTGCCGGACATCGGCGCCGACGAAGTCGAAGTGACCGAGATCCTGGTGAAAGTGGGCGACAAGGTGGAAGCCGAGCAGTCCCTGATCACCGTGGAAGGCGACAAGGCTTCCATGGAAGTCCCTGCGCCGTTCGCAGGCACCGTGAAAGAGATCAAGATCGCGACCGGCGACAAAGTGAAAACCGGTTCCCTGATCATGGTGTTCGAAGTGGCCGGCGCCGCTTCTGCTGCGGCCCCGGCTGCGGCTGAAGCTCCTGCCGCCGCTGCAGCGCCTGCGGCCTCTGCGGCCAAAGACGTCGCCGTGCCGGATATCGGCGGTGACGAAGTCGAAGTGACCGAGGTGATGGTTAAGGTGGGCGACAAGGTTGCCGCCGAGCAGTCTCTGATCACCGTGGAAGGCGACAAGGCCTCCATGGAAGTGCCTGCTCCGTTCGCGGGTACCGTGAAAGAGATCAAGATCGCGACCGGCGACAAAGTGAAAACCGGCTCTCTGATCATGGTGTTCGAAGTGGAAGGCGCTGCGCCTGCCGCTGCCGCCGCTCCAGCCGCTAAAGCGGACGCTGCGCCGGCGCCGGCCGCCGCTAAAGCCGCCGCTCCGGCTGCGAAAGCTGACGACAAAGGCGAGTTCGCCGAGAACGCGGCATACGTGCACGCGACCCCGGTCATTCGTCGTCTGGCGCGTGAATTCGGCGTTAACCTGGCGAAAGTGAAAGGCACCGGTCGTAAAGGCCGCATCCTGCGCGAAGACGTTCAGACTTACGTGAAAGACGCGGTGAAACGCGCTGAAGCAGCTCCGGCTGCTGCTGGCGGCGGTCTGCCAGGCATGTTGCCATGGCCGAAAGTGGACTTCAGCAAGTTCGGCGAGATCGAAGAAGTCGAAATGGGCCGCATCCAGAAGATCTCTGGCGCGAACCTGAGCCGCAACTGGGTGATGATCCCGCACGTGACTCACTTCGACAAAACCGACATCACCGATCTGGAAGCGTTCCGCAAGCAGCAGAACGAAGAAGCGGCCAAGCGCAAGCTGGACGTGAAGTTCACGCCTGTCGTGTTCATCATGAAAGCCGTTGCTGCCGCTCTGGAGCAGATGCCGCGCTTCAACAGCTCGCTGTCCGAAGATGGCCAGAAGCTGACGCTGAAGAAATACATCAACATCGGCGTGGCGGTAGATACCCCGAACGGCCTGGTGGTTCCGGTGTTCAAGGACGTGAACAAGAAGAGCATCACCGAGCTGTCTCGCGAACTGATGGCCATCTCCAAGAAAGCGCGCGACGGCAAGCTGACCGCGGGCGAGATGCAGGGCGGCTGCTTCACCATCTCCAGCCTGGGCGGCATCGGGACGACTCACTTCGCGCCGATCGTCAACGCGCCGGAAGTGGCTATCCTGGGCGTCTCCAAGTCTGCGATGGAGCCGGTCTGGAACGGTAAAGAGTTCATGCCGCGCCTGATGATGCCGATGTCGCTGTCCTTCGACCACCGCGTTATCGACGGTGCCGATGGTGCGCGCTTCATCACCATCATCAACAACATGTTGTCCGACATTCGCCGTCTGGTGATGTAATGCAAAAGGGGCGCAGCATGCTGCGCCCCTGATGATTCTGTAGCAGTTTTGTCGGATTTTGCACAACTCGACAAAATTGTTGAGACACGGGTCACTCGAACACGCTTTGCAGATTATTAACAATTCTGTAAACTGCTCGCGGTGTAAGCGTCCCGGTGGATGAAGGGCGTTATGAGATCGATTAGCAATAAAAATGACGTCTGACCCGCCGGACAATCAATTAAGAGGTCATGATGAGTACTGAAATTAAAACTCAGGTCGTGGTACTTGGGGCGGGCCCGGCAGGTTACTCTGCAGCCTTTCGTTGCGCTGACTTAGGTCTTGAAACCGTTCTGGTTGAACGTTATTCCACTCTGGGCGGGGTTTGCCTGAACGTGGGATGTATCCCTTCCAAAGCACTGCTGCACGTTGCCAAAGTGATCGAAGAAGCCAAAGCGCTGGCCGAACACGGCATCGTTTTCGGCGAGCCGAAAACCGACATCGACAAAGTGCGCGTCTGGAAAGAAAAAGTCATCACTCAGCTGACCGGCGGTCTGGCTGGCATGGCGAAAGGCCGTAAAGTGAAAGTGGTCAACGGCTTGGGCAAGTTCACCGGCGCTAACACCCTGGTTGTGGAAGGCGAAAACGGCCCAACCACCATCAACTTCGACAACGCCATCATCGCTGCAGGTTCTCGTCCGATCCAACTGCCATTCATTCCTCATGAAGATCCACGCGTGTGGGATTCCACCGATGCGCTGGAGCTGAAAACCGTCCCAGAGCGTCTGCTGGTTATGGGCGGCGGCATCATCGGCCTGGAAATGGGCACCGTATACCATGCACTGGGTTCACAGATCGACGTCGTTGAAATGTTCGATCAGGTTATCCCGGCGGCAGATAAAGACGTGGTGAAAGTCTTCACCAAGCGTATCAGCAAGCAGTTCAACCTGATGCTGGAAACCAAAGTGACCGCGGTAGAAGCCAAAGAAGACGGCATCTACGTCACGATGGAAGGTAAAAAAGCGCCAGCAGAACCACAGCGTTACGACGCGGTGCTGGTGGCGATCGGCCGCGTGCCGAACGGCAAACTGCTGGATGCCGGCAAAGCCGGTGTTGAAGTTGACGAGCGTGGCTTCATCAACGTCGACAAACAGCTGCGTACCAACGTGCCGCACATCTTCGCTATCGGCGACATCGTCGGTCAGCCGATGCTGGCGCACAAAGGCGTGCACGAAGGCCACGTTGCCGCAGAAGTTATCGCCGGCATGAAGCACTACTTCGATCCGAAAGTGATCCCATCCATCGCTTACACCGAGCCGGAAGTGGCATGGGTGGGTCTGACCGAGAAAGAAGCGAAAGAGAAAGGCATCAGCTACGAAACCTCCACCTTCCCGTGGGCGGCTTCCGGCCGTGCGATCGCTTCCGACTGTGCAGACGGCATGACCAAACTGATCTTCGACAAAGAAACTCACCGCATCATCGGTGGCGCGATTGTCGGCACCAACGGCGGTGAACTGCTGGGTGAAATCGGTCTGGCTATCGAGATGGGCTGCGACGCGGAAGACATCGCGCTGACCATCCACGCTCACCCGACCCTGCACGAATCCGTGGGCCTGGCGGCGGAAATCTACGAAGGCAGCATCACCGACCTGCCTAACCCGAAAGCCAAGAAGAAGTAATTCTGCTGGTTTGACCGGTAAACAAGCGGCTCCTGAGAAGGGGCCGTTTTTTTTTGCTCAGATGCACCAAGCGGTATTTTTGTGGCCGCTGCGCCAAATTCCGATCCTTATGCTTATATCCATTTTAATTATGTGGATATAATGCTCTGCTAGTCCGGCAGCCGATTACGCTGCGCTCAACGATTCAGCAAAGATTTAATGTTGCTTTTATGTGAACGAATTAACAACCGTTTCAAATCCTGATATGCTGGCTGAGCGGAACCGGGCACTGTACCTTACAGTCCAGGACATCGACAGCAGTGCCCCGTCAGGATAGATGGCATCAATATCGCCGTGCGCTCTACCCATCAGTCTTTCATGCTGTAACGCTGTTTGACCGTGCTTGTTTGCCCCAATCACCGTTTCGGGGCCTCTACGGGCCGATCGCCTAGCCACAGAGTGAAACCCCAAGGGTATAAACCCGGTTTGCATATACGCCAGGCACAATAAATGACAATGAGAGCGAGGAGAACGTCGTGCTAGAAGAATACCGTAAGCACGTAGCCGAGCGTGCTGCTGAGGGCATCGCCCCTAAGCCGCTAGACGCCACCCAAATGGCCGCGCTGGTCGAACTACTGAAGAATCCGCCAAAAGGCGAAGAAGAATTCCTGTTAGACCTGCTGATTAACCGTGTTCCACCGGGCGTCGACGAAGCCGCCTACGTTAAAGCAGGTTTCCTGGCGGCCATCGCCAAAGGCGAAGCGACATCCCCCCTGGTTACCCCCGAGAAAGCCATTGAACTGTTAGGCACCATGCAGGGCGGTTATAACATTCATCCGCTGATCGATGCCCTGGACAACGAAAAGCTGGCGCCTATCGCCGCCAAAGCGCTGTCCCACACGCTGCTGATGTTCGACAACTTCTACGACGTGGAAGATAAGGCCAAGGCCGGTAACCCGCACGCCAAGCAGATCATGCAGTCCTGGGCCGATGCCGAATGGTACCTGTCGCGCCCTGAGCTGGCGGAAAAGATCACCGTCACCGTGTTCAAAGTCACCGGCGAAACCAACACCGATGACCTTTCTCCGGCGCCGGACGCCTGGTCGCGTCCTGACATCCCGCTGCACGCGCTGGCGATGTTGAAAAACGAACGTGAAGGCATCGTGCCGGATCAGCCGGGCAGCGTTGGCCCGATCAAACAGATCGAGCTGCTGAACAAGAAAGGCTTCCCGCTGGCCTACGTCGGCGACGTGGTCGGCACCGGTTCCTCCCGTAAATCCGCCACCAACTCGGTGCTGTGGTTCATGGGTGATGACATCCCGCACGTGCCGAACAAGCGCGGCGGCGGCGTGGTGCTGGGCGGCAAGATTGCACCTATCTTCTTCAACACCATGGAAGATGCCGGCGCCTTGCCGATCGAAGTGGACGTGTCCGAGCTGAACATGGGCGACGTGATCGACGTTTACCCGTACAAAGGTGAAGTGCGCAACCACGAAACCGGCGCGCTGATCGCCAACTTCGAGCTGAAAACCGACGTGCTGCTGGATGAAGTGCGCGCCGGCGGCCGTATCCCGCTGATCATCGGCCGCGGCCTGACCACCAAGGCGCGCGAAGCGCTCGGCCTGCCGCACAGCGACGTGTTCCGCATCGCCAAACCGGTTGCCGCGAGCAGCAAAGGCTTCTCGCTGGCGCAGAAAATGGTCGGCCGCGCCTGCGGCGTCGCCGGTATTCGCCCTGGCGAATACTGCGAACCGAAGATGACCTCCGTCGGTTCTCAGGACACCACCGGCCCGATGACCCGTGATGAGCTGAAAGACCTGGCCTGCCTCGGCTTCTCCGCCGACCTGGTCATGCAGTCGTTCTGCCACACCGCCGCGTACCCGAAACCGGTCGACGTGACCACGCACCACACGCTGCCTGACTTCATCATGAACCGCGGCGGCGTCTCGCTGCGTCCGGGCGACGGCGTGATCCACTCCTGGCTGAACCGTATGCTGCTGCCTGACACCGTCGGCACCGGCGGCGATTCCCACACCCGCTTCCCGATCGGTATCTCCTTCCCGGCCGGTTCCGGCCTGGTGGCGTTTGCCGCCGCGACCGGCGTGATGCCGCTGGATATGCCTGAGTCGGTGCTGGTGCGCTTCAAAGGCAAAATGCAGCCGGGCATCACCCTGCGCGATCTGGTGCACGCCATCCCTTACTACGCGATCCAGCAAGGGCTGCTGACCGTCGAGAAGAAGGGCAAGAAAAACATCTTCTCCGGCCGCATTCTGGAGATCGAAGGCCTGCCGGATCTGAAGGTCGAGCAGGCGTTTGAGCTGACCGATGCGTCCGCCGAACGTTCCGCCGCCGGTTGTACCATCAAGCTGGATAAGGCGCCGATCGAAGAGTATCTGAACTCCAACATCGTGCTGCTGAAGTGGATGATCTCCGAAGGCTACGGCGATCGCCGTACGCTGGAGCGCCGTATTCAGGGCATGGAAAAATGGCTGGCGGATCCGCAACTGCTGGAAGGCGATGCGGATGCGGAATACGCAGCGGTGATCGACATCGATCTGAACGAGATCAAAGAGCCGATCCTGTGCGCGCCGAACGATCCTGACGATGCACGCCTGCTGTCCGACGTGGCCAACAGCAAAATCGATGAAGTGTTCATCGGTTCTTGCATGACCAACATCGGCCACTTCCGCGCGGCCGGCAAGCTGCTGGATCAGCACAAGGGCCAGCTGCCGACCCGTCTGTGGGTGGCGCCGCCAACCAAGATGGATGCGGCTCAGCTGACCGAAGAAGGCTACTACAGCGTCTTCGGCAAGAGCGGTGCGCGTATCGAGATCCCGGGCTGCTCGCTGTGCATGGGCAACCAGGCGCGCGTGGCGGACGGCGCGACGGTGGTTTCCACCTCGACCCGTAACTTCCCGAACCGTCTGGGCACCGGTGCCAACGTCTATCTGGCGTCTGCCGAACTGGCCGCGGTAGCGTCCCTGTTGGGCCGCCTGCCGACGCCGGACGAGTACCAGACCTATATGACGCAGGTCGACAAGACGGCGGCGGATACCTACCGCTACCTGAACTTTGACCAGCTGGGGCAGTACACCGAAAAAGCCGACGGCGTGATCTTCCAAACCGCCGTGTAAGCCGCTATATTGCGCAACTGTTTAACGGGAGGCCTTGGCCTCCCGTTTTATTTTGCTCAGTTGCCAACTTTGCGAGCGCTCACTGAGTTAGTCCGCCATTTATGTTTACACTAAGAAAAAGGGCTCAGGAGGGCATGCTATGGATTACGAATTTCTGCGTGACGTCACCGGTCAGGTGATCGTCAGATTTTCGATGGGGCATGAAGCGATTGGCCACTGGATCAACGAAGAAGTTAAAGGCGATTTCAACCTGCTGGACCGGATTGAAGCCGGTGCGGCCGAGGTCAAAGGCAGCGAGCGTCAATGGCAGCTGGAAGGCCATGAATATACGCTGCTGATGGATGGTGAAGAAGTGATGATCCGTGCCAATCAGCTGGAGTTCGAGGGCGATGAAATGGAAGAGGGGATGAACTACTACGACGAAGAAAGCCTCTCATTCTGCGGCGTTGAGGACTTCCTGCTGGTGTTGAAGGCCTATCGTTCTTTCATGCTGAAGTACTAAGCATCAGGGCGCGGCGTACCGCGCCCTTTCCATCACAGATGCGGAATATTGCGGCCGTAATAGATTTCCTGCATCTCTTTCCATAACAGATCGGTGATCTGCTTGCGTTCGGCTGCGCTCAACGCCTCCGGCTCCGCGTTAAACAGGTAGTGCTTCAGATCGAAATCTTTCAGCAACATCTTGGTATGGAAGATATTTTCCTGGTAAACGTTCACGTCCATCATGTGGTACAGCGCCTTGATGTCTTCCGACATAAAGTTCTGGATCGAGTTGATCTCGTGATCGATGTAATGTTTCACGCCGTTCACGTCGCGGGTAAAACCGCGCACGCGATAGTCCATGGTGACGATGTCGGATTCCAGCTGGTGAATTAAGTAGTTCAGTGCCTTGAGGGGCGAAATGACGCCGCAGGTCGAGACCTCGATATCGGCGCGGAAGGTGCATAGCCCGCCTTCCGGATGGCTTTCCGGGTAGGTATGTACGCAGATATGGCTTTTGTCCAGGTGCGCGACGACCGTATTCGGCAACGGGCCTGGGTGTTCCGACGTATCGACGTCTTTCGGATCGATGGGCTCTTCGCTGACCAGGATGGTGACGCTGGCGCCCTGCGGCTCGTAGTCCTGACGCGCGATGTTCAGAATATTGGCGCCGATGATCGAGCAGGTCTCGCTCAGGATCTCGGTCAGCCGGTTGGCGTTATATTGTTCGTCTATGTAGGCGATATAGCCGTCGCGATCGTCCGCGGTTTTGGCATAACAAATATCGTAAATACAAAAACTCAGGCTCTTGGTCAGGTTGTTGAAGCCGTGCAGTTTTAGCTTATGCAATTTAGGCCACCTCCTTTATCTTCTCGCTTAACGTGTTACGTTCAGGGCATTGAGCAAATATTGCGGCAGGGCAAAGCTGCCGACGTGAATTGCCGGGTTGTAATAACGGCAGTGTAGGCCGCTTTGGTTAAAGCGTTGTTGCAGAGTCGGCAGATCGATCTGGCGCAGTGCCGGGTTCTGGCTCGCCCAGGCAAAGGTCATGATGCCGCCGTAATAGGTCGGGATCGCCGCCTGATAGAAGCTGACGTCGCTAAAGTAGCGGCTCAGTTTGGCGTGGCTGTTGATTGCCTCGTCCTGTTGCAGGAAGCAGACGCCGTTCTGCGCAACGAAAATGCCGCCCTCATTCAGGCAGCGGGCGCAGCCTTCATAAAACGCCGAGGTGAACAGGCTTTCGCCGGGGCCGATCGGATCGGTGCAGTCGGAGATGATCACATCGAACGTTTCGTCGGTTTGATTCACGAAGTTGACGCCGTCGTCGATCACCAACTTGAAGCGCGGATCGTCATAGGCGCCGGCGCTGTGGTTGGGCAGGTATTGGCGGCAGAACTCGACGACACCGGCGTCGATCTCGACCATGGTGATCTGCTCCACGCCAGGATGCCGGCTGACTTCGCGCAGCATGCCGCCGTCGCCGCCGCCGATGATCAGCACTTTCTTCGCCTGGCCATGCGCCAGCAGCGGCACGTGGGTCAGCATTTCGTGATAGATGAACTCGTCACGCTCGGTGGTTTGCACCACGCCGTCGAGCGCCATCACGCGCCCCAGGACCGGGTTCTCGAAGATCACCAGATCCTGATGATCGGTCTTCTCGCGGTACAGCACCTTCTCTACCGAGAAATACTGGCCGAAGCCCGTATGCAGCGTTTCGTACCAAATTTCTTTCTGGGTCATGTGCGGGAAACTCCGTAATAACAGCCATGAAAAATCGGCGCAACATCATAGCTAACTCTGTCTGGCGATGCACGGTTGAATTTCAGACAGAGAGAGCGAAAGGCGGGTGGGGGAGAGGGGCGGAATTAGTTGGCGTAGGCCAGCAGGCTCAAAGAGTCGCGCGCCAGCGATTTGCACTTCTTAGGCGTTGGAATGGCGATGCCGCTGAGATCGCGATAGCTGTCTTCGCCCAGCGCCTTCATGTTAAAGCTGTTGTAGTTGCTCAAATCCCAGCGGTTTTGTTGCGCGAAATAGACAATGGCGCGTTTGATTTGCGCATTTGGCAAATCGTTGTAGCCGCAATCATTTTTCAAATAAATAAATACCGCCGTCAGATCGGCCAGATCTTCCGCCTCGGATTCATTCAGCGCCAGACTGGCGTTGGAGAAGCCCAGCATCGCCAGCAACAGCATCGATAACGTTGTTTTTTTCATCATGAAATAGGCCTGTTTGTCGTCTGCTGACGTTACCACACTTGCCTGTAAAGGCACCAAATTTTATTGCTGCCGGGCCGGCGTCGCGCGTGCCGGTCATACTCTCTTGATTGTGAGGCATAGCTTAAAATACCGCCAGGAAAGGCTTGACCTTCCGCCTGGGGGAAGGTTTAGGCTGACGGCATTGAGTTATATCACTGAGAAAAGGGAGTCAGCGATGTTACGCCGTGATTTTATTAAATTAAGCGCTGCGCTGGGCGCGGCGAGCGCATTGCCGTTATGGAGCCGGGCCGCCTGGGCGGCCGATCGGCCGGTCTTGCCGGTACCGCCGCTGTTGATGCCGGACGCGCAGGGAAAGATTGCGCTGGCGCTGCAGACGGGTGAAACCCGCTGGTTGCCCGGCGCCGCCACCAAAACCTGGGGATTCAACGGCGCGCTGCTCGGGCCGGCGGTGAAGCTGCAGCGTGGCCAGCCGGTGACGGTCGATATCAAAAACAGCCTGGCGGAGGCCAGTACCGTCCACTGGCACGGGCTGGAAATTCCCGGCGACGTCGATGGCGGCCCGCAGGCGCTGATCCACCCCGGCGCGACGCGCACGGTGAATTTCACCGTCGATCAACCGGCCGCTACCTGCTGGTTCCACCCGCACACGCACGGTAAAACCGGCAGCCAGGTGATGATGGGGCTGGCGGGGTTGGTGCTGCTGGAAGACGATGAAAGCGCCAAACTGCCGCTGCCGAAAACCTGGGGACAGGATGATATTCCGGTGATCCTGCAGGATAAGCGGCTGGGCAAAGACGCGCAGATCGAATACCGTCTGGACGTGATGAGCGCGGCGGTGGGCTGGTTTGGCGATCGCATGTTCACCAACGGCGCGCAGTATCCGCAACATCTGGCGCCGCGCGGCTGGCTGCGTCTGCGTTTTCTCAACGGCTGCAACGCCCGCTCGTTGAATCTGGCGGCCAGTGACAACCGTCCGCTGTATGTTATCGCCAGCGACGGCGGTTTCCTGGCGGAGCCGGTGAAGCTGACCGAGCTGCCGATGCTGATGGGCGAACGCTTTGAAGTGCTGGTGGATGCCTCCGACGGGAAAGCGTTCGATATCGTGACGCTGCCGGTGAAACAGATGGGCATGACGCTGGCTCCGTTCGATCAGCCGCTGCCGGTGTTGCGCATTCAGCCGTCGTTGGCACAGGGTATCAAAACCATGCCGGACAGCCTGGTGAAGCTGCCGACATTGCCTGCCACCACTGGTATCCAGGAGCGTTGGCTGCAGCTGATGATGGATCCGCAGCTGGATATGCTCGGCATGCAGGCGCTGATGGATCGTTATGGTCACCAGGCGATGGCTGGCATGAGCATGAATCATGGCGGGACGGGCGCTGGAGACATGAAAGGTATGGAGAAGGGCGGCATGCAGGGCATGGACCACGGCAACATGAAGGGCATGGATCATGGCAAGATGGCCGGGATGGATCACGGCGGCGCGCAGAGCAAAGCCAAACCGTTCGATTTCAGCCACGGCAACATGATCAACGGCAAGGCCTTCGACATGAACAAACCGATGTTTGCCGCCAAACGGGGTCAGTATGAAAAATGGACCATTTCCGGTGAGGGCGACATGATGCTGCACCCGTTCCACATTCACGGCACCCAGTTCCGTATCCTGTCGGAAAACGGCAAACCGCCGGCGGCGCATCGCAGCGGCTGGAAGGACACGGTGCGCGTCGAAGGGTGGCGCAGCGAAGTGCTGGTGCGTTTCGATCATCCGGCAAGCAGCGAACATGCGTATATGGCCCACTGCCACCTGTTGGAGCATGAAGATACCGGCATGATGATGGGCTTTACCGTCGACGACTGATCGCGGTTCATCGCTCAGGTGGCGGTGCGCTCGCGTCGCCACCGGCGAAAGGCTATGCTAAACTCTGCGCCTTTCTTCCGGCAACTGACCTGAATACTATGAAACACACTGTAGACGTAATGATTTCCGAGCAGGAAGTTAAGACCCGTATCGCCGAACTTGGCCGCCAGATCACCGAACATTACCGCGACAGCGGCAGCGACATGGTGCTGGTCGGGCTGCTGCGCGGCTCCTTCATGTTCATGGCCGATCTCTGCCGCGCGATCGACGTGCCGCACGAAGTCGACTTTATGACCGCCTCCAGCTACGGCAGCGGTATGTCCACCACCCGCGACGTGAAGATCCTCAAGGATCTGGACGAAGACATTCGCGGCAAAGACGTGCTGATCGTGGAAGACATCATCGATTCCGGCAACACGCTGAACAAAGTGCGCGAGATTTTGGCGCTGCGCGGGCCGAAATCGCTGGCGATTTGCACCTTGCTGGACAAACCTGAGCGCCGTGAAGTGCAGGTGCCGGTCGAATATGTCGGCTTCTCGATCCCGGATGAGTTCGTGGTGGGGTATGGCATCGACTACGCTCAGCGCTACCGTCACCTGCCGTACGTCGGCAAAGTGGTGCTGCTGGACGAGTAATTGGATGTGGGGCGCGGCAAGCCGCGCCCGCGGCGGGGTTATACGCCTTTATCCTGCTTCAGTTTGGCTATCGCTTTGCGGTAGCCCATCTCCAGGCTCTCGCGGCTGGTCGCCAGCACTTCCATATCGCGCAGACGGCCGTCCTGAATGCCGTACACCCAACCGTGAATCATCACCTTCTGGCCGCGCTTCCAGGCGGACTGCATGATGGTGGAGTGGCCCAGGTTGTACACTTGTTCAATGACGTTGATCTCGCACAGCATGTCGAAACGCTGTTCCGGCGGCAGCTCGCCCAGCAGCGAGCTGTGCTTGTACCACAGATCGCGAATGTGCAGCAGCCAGTTGTCGATCAACCCCAGTTCCGGGTTTTCCACCGCGGCCTGCACGCCGCCGCAGCCCAGGTGGCCGCAGATGATGATGTGTTCGACCTCCAGCACATCTACCGCATACTGCACCACCGACAGGCAGTTAAGATCGGTGTGGATCACGAGGTTCGCCACGTTGCGATGGACGAACAGTTCACCCGGCTCGAGGCCGGTCAGGCGTTCTGCAGGAACGCGGCTGTCAGAGCAACCAATCCATAAGAAGCGGGGCTTTTGCGCCTGGGCTAAACGTTCGAAAAATTCCGGGTCTTCCTGACTGATATTGGCCGACCAGGCCTGGTTGTTGGCGATAAGCTCTTCGATTTCTTTCATGAAGGTGATTGACCCGTAACGAACAGATTGCGTTGGAGTAATATAGGGTAAGCGTCACAATTTGGAAATCGGAACAGTGGTGCAACCTCATTTACCGCACGGATTCGACGCAGTGAAAACGCCGTCGATGCTAGGATTATTGTTAGTGTTTCAAGCCTCGCAAACAGGGGCGCGGCGGCATACTCATCGTCATAAGGTACTATTTTACATATGAATTATGCACTGGAATTAGCGCAGCTGACCAAGACTTACGCCGGTGGCGTCAAGGCGCTGCGCGGCATCGACCTGAGCGTCGAGGCGGGGGATTTTTATGCTCTGCTGGGGCCAAACGGCGCCGGAAAGTCCACCTCCATCGGCATCATCAGCTCGCTGGTGAACAAAACCGCCGGCAGCGTGCGGGTATTCGGTTATGACATCGATAAAGACATCGTTAACGCCAAGCGCCAGCTCGGCCTGGTGCCGCAGGAGTTCAACTTCAACCCGTTCGAGACCGTGTTGCAGATCGTGGTGAACCAGGCGGGTTACTACGGCGTTACGCGGCGTGAAGCGATGGCGCGCGCCGAGAAATACCTCAATCAGCTGGATCTGTGGGGCAAGCGCAACGAGCGCGCCCGTATGCTGTCCGGCGGCATGAAGCGCCGCCTGATGATCGCCCGCGCGTTGATGCACCAACCGAAGCTGCTGATCCTCGATGAACCGACCGCCGGGGTGGATATCGAACTGCGTCGCTCGATGTGGGGCTTCCTGAAAGAGCTGAACGCCCAGGGCACCACCATTATCCTCACCACCCACTATCTGGAAGAGGCGGAAATGCTGTGCCGCAACATCGGCATCATCCAGAACGGGGAACTGGTGGAAAACACCTCGATGAAGGGGCTGCTGGCCAAGCTGAAGTCGGAAACCTTCATCCTCGATCTGGCGGCGAAGAGCCCGCTGCCGAAGCTGGATGGTTACCACAGCCGCCTGACGGATACCTCGACGCTGGAAGTGGAGGTGATGCGCGAGCAGGGGCTGAACGGCCTGTTCGCCCAGCTGAGCGCGCAGGGCGTGCAGGTGCTGAGCATGCGCAATAAGGCGAACCGCCTGGAAGAGCTGTTTGTCACCCTGGTTAACGGCAATGGAGAAAAAGCATGACGCGTTTGTATTGGGTGGCCTTACAAAGCATCTGGGCCAAAGAGGTAAACCGCTTCGCGCGCATCTGGATCCAGACCCTGGTGCCGCCGGTGATCACCATGACGCTGTACTTCATCATCTTCGGTAACCTGATCGGTTCGCGTATCGGTGATATGCACGGCTTCAGCTACATGCAGTTCATCGTGCCCGGCCTTATCATGATGGCGGTCATTACCAACTCCTATGCCAACGTCGCCTCGTCGTTCTTCAGCGCCAAGTTTCAGCGCAACATTGAGGAACTGCTGGTGGCGCCGGTGCCGACCCACGTGGTGATCGCCGGCTATGTCGGCGGCGGCGTGGCCCGCGGTATCTGCGTCGGCGTGCTGGTGACCATCATCTCGCTGTTCTTCGTGCCGCTGCAGGTGCACGCCTGGTGGGTGATTGCGCTGACGCTGTTGCTGACGGCGATCCTGTTCTCGCTGGCGGGGCTGATCAACGCGGTGTTTGCCACCACTTTCGATGATATCAGCCTGATCCCGACCTTCGTGCTGACGCCGCTGACTTACCTGGGCGGGGTGTTCTACTCGCTGTCGCTGCTGCCGCCATTCTGGCAGGCGGTGTCCAAGCTGAATCCGATCGTCTATATGATCAGCGGCTTCCGCTACGGCTTCCTCGGCATCAACGATGTGCCGCTGGCGTTCACCATGGCGGTGCTGGTGGCGTTTATCGCGGTGTTCTATCTGCTGTCCTGGTATCTGATCGAGCGCGGCCGCGGCCTGCGCAGCTGATCATATCGCGCTCCCGCTTTCCCGGCGGGAGCGCCTTTCTTGATTTGGCGCAGGCGGCGCGTAAATCAATAGAATTGCTCAAATAACCGCTAGTTCCCCGCTGTTCAAATCGTGCTATGCTGGCGCTCCACATTTCCTTCACTTTTGTCATTACGCACTCGTAAGCAGAACATCATCATGCGGTCTCAATACACGTTAACGGCTGGGTTACTCGGCATTCTGATGTCGTTGGTTTCCCCTGTGAGCCTGGCTAATCTGCTGTCGGAAGACGGCGCGGTTAAATCTGAATACATGGAAGCGCAGCGCGATAGCGAAGTCTATGCGTTGGTGGGCGAGCATGTGATCCCGGTAGGGGAAGTGAAGCGCGGGCAGCTGATCCAAGTCTTCCCGGCGGATGCGGAATACTACGAATTCAAATTCGGGCACGGTACCGGCTTTATCGATAAAGACGACGTGCGTGAATTGAAGAAGTCGCGCAAGGTGCAAGACGATTTGGGCGAGCTGAACAAACCGCTGACCAACCAGAATCTGATCACGCAAAAAACGATCGACGTATACACCGCAGCGGACAAGGACAGCGAGGTCTTGGGCACGCTGGAAGGCAACCTGCGCTATCCCATCATCGGCAAGCTGAAAGATCGCCTGAACAACACCTGGTACGAGGTCAACATCGGCGAGCGGCTGGGGTTCATTAATGAGTTGGACTGCGAGATCGATAACGGCATACCGGTGCTGACTTACCACCACCTGCTGAAAAACGAAGAGAACAAACGCTTCCGCCACACCTCGACCACCACCTCAGACGTGGCGTTCAGCAACCAAATGACCTATCTGAAGCAGGCGGGCTACGACACCATTTCGCTGTATCAGCTGGAAGCCTACCTGAAAAATCAGATCAACCTGCCGGGCAAGGCGATCGTGCTGACCTTCGACGACGGGCTGAAGTCGGTTTATCGCTACGCTTACCCGGTGCTGAAGGATTACGGTTTCCGCGCCACGGCGTTCATCATCTCTTCGCGCATCAAACGCCACCCGCAGAAATGGAACCCGGACTCGCTGCAGTTTATGAGCGTTTCGGAGCTCAAGCAGATTCAGGACGTGTTCGACGTGCAGTCGCATACCCATTTTCTGCACCGCACCGACGGTAACCGCCAGCCGATTTTGCTGAGCCGTTCGTTGCACAATATCGAGTTCGATTTTGAGCGCTCGCGCCGCGCGCTGTCGCAGTTCAACCCGCACGTGCTGTATGTGTCCTACCCGTTCGGCGGCTATAACCAACGGGCGATTCAGGCGGCGCAGGACGCCGGGTTCCATCTGGCGGTGACCACGGTGCAGGGCAAGGTGAAGCCGGGGGATAACCCCTATACGCTGAAGCGGCTGTATATTCTGCGCACCGACTCGATCCAGACCATGGCGGATCGGATAGCCAACAAGCCGGGTACGGTGGTGGTGCAGTAGGGAAGAACGGGCGCGTAAGGCGCCCGTTTTATTGTCAGGCGACCTGAACCGGCACGGCTTTCGCCTTGCGCTGCAGGTTGTTGTCACCTTCGAAATAGGCGACTTTCGGGTGGTGCTGGCGGGCGTCGGCGTCGGTCATTTGCACATAGGAGCAGATGATCAGTTTGTCGCCCACGCAGGCGCAGCGCGCGGCGGCGCCGTTGACCGAAATGATGCGCGAACCGCGCTCGGCGGCAATGGCGTAGGTGGAGAAGCGCTGGCCGTTATCCACGTTGTAAATATCGATCGCTTCATATTCCAGAATGCCGGCGGCTTCCAGAAAATCCTGGTCGATGGCGCAGGATCCTTCATAGTGCAAGTCAGCCTGAGTGACTTTGACGCGATGCAGCTTGCCTTGCAGCATAGTACGTATCATAGCTTTACCTAACTGAATATCGGCCTTCACAGGCGCTGGGGTTGAACATCTCTCCTGCATCCCTGCAATCTCTATCGTCACCGATTGCTCCGCCATTGTCTACCAATGGCCAAGGCTTCAGGGTGACGACAGTATAAAAAACGGCTTATAGCGTCAGGTCAACCTGCTGGTTGTCGATAAGACGCGCCTTGCCCAGCCAGGCGGCCATCAGCACCACCGCCCGCTGGCTATCTACCGTCAGCGGCTGCAGGCTATCGGCGTCGCGAATAAACAGCTCATCCGGCGTAAAGCCGGCGGCGCGCAGTTGCTCGGCGGTCTGCTCCAACAGCGTTTCAACATGGCGTTCGCCATTGGCCAACTGCTGCGCCAGCGCGTTCATGATCTTGCTCAGCTGCGGCGCGATCTTGCGCTCTTCGGCGGTCAGGTAACCGTTACGCGAGCTGAGGGCCAGGCCGTCTTTGGCGCGCACGGTCGGTACGCCGACGATATCGATGTCGTAACCCATGTCCGCCACCATTTTGCGGATCAGCGCCAGCTGTTGGTAATCCTTCTCGCCGAAGCAGGCCAAATCAGGCTGCACCAGGTTGAACAGCTTGCTGACGATGGTGGAAACGCCGCGGAAGTGGCCCGGCCGGCTTGCGCCTTCCAGGATGCTGGAGATGCCGGGCACGTCGACGTAGGTCTGCTGCTCCAGCCCCTGCGGATAGACCGCGGCCGGGGCCGGCGCGAACACCAGATCGACGCCGCGGCGGGTCAGCTTCTCGCTGTCTTCCTGCAGCGTGCGCGGGTAGCGCGCCAGATCGTCCGGCCGATCGAACTGCATCGGGTTGACGAAGATGCTCACCACCACCACGTCGGCGCGGGCACGCGCTTCATCGACCAGCGTCATGTGGCCGTCGTGCAGGTTGCCCATGGTCGGCACCAGCGCGATGCGTTTGCCTTCCTGGCGCCAGCGGCGGATCTGCTGACGCAGCATCGGCAGGGTTTCGATAATAATCATTGGGTGACTCCTGGAACCATCGCTTAGTTAAAAGAGTGTTCAGCCGCCGGGTAGAGGCCTTGCTCCACTTCCTGAATGTAGTGCTGCACCGCCGTGCGGATATCGCCGCTCTGCGCCAGGAAGTTCTTGGCGAACTTCGGCGTGTGGCCGCCGGTAATGCCGAAGGCGTCGTGCATCACCAGGATCTGGCCGTCGGTGCCGCTGCCGGCGCCGATGCCGATGACCGGAATGGACAACGCTTCGGTGATCTGGCGCGCCAGCTCGGTCGGCACGCATTCCAGCACCAGCAGCTGAATGCCGGCCAGTTCCAGATTCTGCGCGTCCTGCAGCAGCTGTTTGGCGGCCAGTTCGTCGCGCCCTTGCACCTTATAGCCACCGAACACGTTGACCGACTGCGGCGTCAGGCCCAGGTGGCCGCACACCGGCACGGCGCGCTCGGCGAGCATTTTCACCGTGTCGCACAGCCAGCTGCCACCTTCCAGTTTCACCATGTTGGCGCCGGCGCGCATCAGCTCGGCGGCGTTGGCGAAGGTCTGTTCCGGGGTGGCGTAACTCATGAACGGCAGATCGGCCAGCAGCAGGCAGGCCGGCGCGCCGCGGCGCACGGCGCGCGTGTGGTAGGCCACGTCGGCGACGGTGACCGGCAGCGTGGAGTCGTGGCCCTGCAGCGTCATGCCCAGCGAATCGCCCACCAACAGGACTTTGATGCCTTGCTCTTCAAACAGTTTGGCAAAGCTGGCATCGTAGGCGGTAAGGGTAGCAAACTTGCGCTGCTCCTGTTTCCACTGGCGCAAATGGGTCACGGTGGTGGGTTTCATCACAACGTCTCCTGAAACGGGCCGTGCGGCTTACGCAGGCCCAGGCTGCAAAAAAGTGCAGCCATTCTACTGTAACCCGATCGGGGTGGGTAGCGCGGATCGCCATGCTTAAGCGGTTCTTAAGAACCTTGTGGTGCAATGGCGCCAAGACTCAAAAGGGATACTCATGCGAATTCTGTTGATCGAAGATGACAAACTGATCGGTGACGGCATCAAGGCCGGGCTGACCAAACTCGGCTTCAATCTGGACTGGTTCACCGACGGCGCCGTTGGCAAAAATGCGCTGGACAGTGCGCCGTACGACGCGGTGATCCTCGATCTCAGCCTGCCGGGCCTCGACGGCCTGGATCTGCTGCGCCAGTGGCGCCAGGCGGGGCAGGACGTGCCGGTGCTGATCCTCACCGCCCGCGACGCGCTGGAGCAGCGGGTCAGCGGGCTGCAAAGCGGCGCCGACGATTACCTGTGCAAGCCGTTCGCGCTGGCCGAAGTGGCGGCGCGCCTGCAGGCGCTGATCCGCCGTCGCCACGGCCAACTGATGCCACAGCTGACGCACGGCAACGTGGTGTTCGACAGCGCCACCCGCAGCGTGAGCTGCAACGGCGAGCCGGTGACGCTGACGCCGCGCGAATTGGCGGTACTGGAGCTGTTTCTGCACAACAAGGGGCGGGTGCTGGCGCGGCCGTTGATCCAGGAGAAGCTGTACAACTGGGATGACGAGGTGAGCAGCAACGCGGTGGAGGTACATATTCACCACCTGCGGCGCAAGCTGGGCAACGGCTTCATCCGTACCATCCACGGCGTGGGTTACACGCTGGGGGATGCGCCGTGAAGCGTCTCAGCCTGCGGCTGCGCCTGATCCTGATCTTCAGCCTGCTGGCGCTGCTGACCTGGAGCACCGCCAGCGTGGTGGCCTGGGTGATGTCGCGCAACACCATCAACGAAGTGTTCGACACCCAACAGATGCTGTTCGCCAAACGGCTGGCGACCGCCAACCTCGGCGATCTGCTGGCCGATGAAAGTGCGCGCAGCCTGCCGAAAACCAAGAAGCTGGTGCATCATGGCAAGCGCGGCGAGCAGGACGACGACGCGCTGGCGTTCGCCATCTTCGATCGCGACGGCAAGATGCTGCTCAACGACGGCGAGAACGGCGCTGATTTCCTGTTTGACGGGGAGCGTGAAGGTTTTACCGACGGTGAGCGCAAAGGCGATGACGACAGCTGGCGCCTGGTATGGTTGACCAGCCCGGACGGGCGCTACCGCATTGTCGTGGGGCAGGAGTGGGATTACCGGCGCGATATGGCGCTGGGCATGGTGACGGGCCAATTGGTGCCCTGGCTGGCGACGCTGCCGGTGCTGATGCTGCTGATCGCGCTGATGGTTGGGCGCGAGCTGCGGCCGCTGCGTGCGGTGGCCGCCGGTTTGCGTCGGCGTGCACCCGATGACGCCACGCCGCTGGATGCGCGCCAGGTGCCGACCGAGGTGCGCCCGCTGGTGGATGCGCTCAATGCGCTGTTCGTTCGCATCAACGCTTTGCTGGTGCGAGAGCGACGCTTCACCTCCGATGCCGCGCACGAATTGCGCAGCCCATTGGCGGCATTGCGGGTGCAGACCGAAGTGGTGCAGTTGGCGGGGGATGATGCGCCGATGCGCGAGCACGCGCTGGACAATCTGACGGTCGGCATCGATCGCGCGACCCGGCTGGTGGATCAGCTGCTGACGCTGTCGCGGCTGGATTCGCTGTCGGATCTGGCCGAGCTGACGCCGATCGACTGGAACGATCTGGTGACGATGACCCTGGCGGAACAGGATCGGCAAGCCCATGCGGCGGGTGTGACGCTGCGCTATGAACATCGGGGAACGCCACCGCCGCGTCAGGGGGAAACCTTGCTGTTGTCGCTGCTATTGCGCAACTTGCTGGACAACGCGGTGCGCTATACCCCGCAGGGCGGCGTCGTCACCGTGACGCTGAGCGAACGTTCGCTGACGGTAGAGGACGACGGTCCGGGGGTGACCGCGGAGCATCTGGCGCGGCTGGGAGAACGTTTCTATCGCCCGCCGGGACAGGAACAAACCGGCAGCGGGCTGGGGTTATCTATCGTGCAGCGTATTGCCGGCTTGCATGGTTTACAGATCAGTTTCGCCAATCGCTCGGCGGGGGGATTCGTTGCGCGGTTGGCGCTGTAGGTAGGTCAGGATTTCGGTTTTGGCGAGTGCCACAGCGCCATGCCGTTTTCCGGCACGCGCTTGAGGCAGCTGGCGAGCGGTTCGCCATCAGGGAAAATCAGCTCGGGGGCGATTTCCGCCAGCGGGTAGAGCATGAATTCGCGCTCTTTCAGGCCGTAATGCGGTACGGTCAGGCGATCGGTATGGATCACCTTGTCGCCGTACAGCATGATGTCCAAATCGAGCGTGCGCGGCCCCCAGCGTTCATCCTTGCGCACGCGCCCCTGATTGCGTTCAATCGCCTGGGTATGGTCGAGCAGCTGTTCGGGCGGCAACAGGGTATCCAGCGCCACCACCGCGTTGAGAAAGTCCGGCTGGTTTTGCGGCCCCAGCGGCTTGGTGCGGTAAAACGAAGAACAGGTGACCAGCCGGGTGCGCGGGAGATGCTCCAGCGCCTCCAGCGCGGCGTTAACCTGTTGCAGCGGCTGCGCCAGGTTGCTGCCCAGCGCGATATAAACGCGGATCATTATGCCCCTTCTTTACGCGGTGCCCGGCGACGAGGGCGGCGTTGACGCGCGCGGCGCGGCGCCGGATCGTCACCCAGGGTGCTCAGCATGGCTTTCTGCCGCGCCGGCGTGGCGTCCTGGAACTCACCCCACCACTCGGCCAGACGCAGCATCTCCTGATTGTCTTCCACTTCCGCACGCAGCGCCAGCAAATCATAGGCGGCGCGGAATTTCGGATGTTCCATCAGTTTGTGCGCGCGTTTGCCCTGACGGCGGGACAGGCGCAGCTGCAGCTGCCAGATATCGCGCACCAGCGTGGTGATGCGTTTCGGGATCGCCAGCGAGCGGCACTGCTCGTCGAGTACGTCGTTCATCGCCAGCGCGAAGGCGTCGTAGTACGCTAGGCCGCTTTCCTGCGCCAGCTTCTGCGCGTGCTCCAGCAGCGGGTACCACAGCATGGCGGCAAACAGGAAGGCTGGGTTGACGCGCATGTCGTTCTGCAGACGGTGATCGGTGTTCTTCAGCACCTGCGCCAGAATGCGCTCCATCGGCGTATCGTGGTTCGGCGTGAAGTTGCGGGCGATCAGCGGGAACAGCGGTTGGAACAGCTGGTATTCGCACAGCTTCAGGTAGGTCTGGAAACCGTAACCCGCCTGCAGCAGCTTGAGGGATTCTTCGAACAGGCGCGCCGGCGGGATCTCGTGCAGCAGCGAGGCCAGGCGCGGGATCGGCTCGGCGGTCTCTTCGCTGATGCGCATATCCAGCTTGGCGGCGAAGCGCACCGCGCGCAGCATGCGCACCGGATCTTCGCGGTAGCGGGTTTCTGGATCGCCAATCAGGCGGATCACGCCTTGCTTCAGATCGTTCAGGCCGCCGACGTAATCGCGCAGGGTGAAATCCGCCACGCCGTAGTACAGGCTGTTGATGGTGAAATCACGGCGCTGGGCGTCCTCCTCGATCGAACCGAAGATGTTGTCGCGCAGCAGCATGCCGTTTTGCGCCTGCTGAGACGAGTTCTTGTCGGATTCCTGATTCTGTTCGTGGTGACCGCGGAAGGTGGCCACTTCGATGATCTCCGGCCCGAACATCACGTGCGCCAAGCGGAAACGGCGGCCGACCAGGCGGCAGTTGCGGAACAGCTTGCGCACTTGCTCCGGCGTGGCGTTGGTGGTGATGTCGAAGTCTTTCGGCTTTTTGCCGAGCAACAGATCGCGCACCCCGCCGCCGACCAGATAGGCCTCGTAGCCGGACTTGTTCAGGCGATAAAGCACTTTCAGCGCATTTTCGCTGATGTCTTTACGGGAGATCGAGTGCTGTTCGCGCGGGATCACGGTCATCGAGTCGTTGCTCTCGGCGATAGGAAAAGGCGGACGCTTGCGCGGCGTTGAGCGGCGGGCAGGGGCGTTGCTGCCGTTATCGGCGGCGCGCGGCTGCGGCGCAGGGCGGCTTGGCGCCGCGGCACGCTCTTCGCGGACTACGTTTTTATCGCCGGCCGCCGCGTCGTCGCGGGGCAGCTTGTCATCGCGGGTCAGTACCTTACGACAGAAGTTGGCTACTCGGGTAAAAATGGTACACCTCGATAGTGACTGATAAAAATGGAGCTAACAAAAAATAGCGGCTAATCATAGCTCACCATGGCTCCTTTGAGAATGCCGGCGTGTTTTCATCCAGAGGGATAGCCTCCTGACGCGGCACGTTTTCCAACCGCCAGTGTTCGATCGCCCAGCTCAATAATAATGGCAGGTCAAGATCTTGCCAGCTTTCCGGCAGCGGTTGGCGCAGAAATTTCAGCGCGGCGATCAGCACCGGCCGCGGATCGCCAGCGGGCAATGCCGGCGCATGGTTTTGCTTCGACAGCTTGATGCCGTTGGCACCCAGCGCCAGCGGCAGATGCACATAAGTGGGCACCGGCGCCTGCAGCTGGCGGTAAAGGGCAATTTGGCGCACCGTCGGTTCGATCAGATCGGCGCCGCGGACAATCTCGGTCACGCCCTGAAAATGGTCGTCGATCACCACCGCCAGATTGTAAGCGAACAGCCCGTCGCGGCGGCGAATGATAAAGTCTTCCCCCGCCAGCGCCGGATCGGCGTGCAATTCTCCCTGCAGGCGATCGTGGAACCGGTAAACGGGGGCGGTCTGACGCAAGCGGATGGCGGCACCCTGCGGGCCGAGCTGCAAATCGCGGCAGTGGCCGTCGTACAATCCGCCGATGTGCTGGATGCGGCTGCGGGTGCAGGTGCAGTAATAGCTGAGCCCCTGGCGCTGCAACAGATCCAGCGCGGCGCGATAGGCATCGTGACGTTGGGATTGATAGATGACCTGGCCGTCCCAGTGAAGACCATAATGTTCCAGCGCGGACAGGATGCGAGCGGCGGCGCCGGGAACTTCACGCGGCGGGTCGATATCTTCGATGCGAACCAGCCACTGCCCGCGTTGGGCGCGAGCCTGAAGGTAGCTTCCCAGAGCGGCAATCAGCGAACCGAAATGCAGATCCCCGGAAGGCGATGGGGCAAAGCGCCCCACATAATGACTTTCTTGCATATCAGAGGGGAGAGGTTCCCTTTTCTCTGTGCGGCGCACGCAGGTGCGCACGCCGCAGCGGTAACAACGGTATTAGCCGGCCATCTGCTTTTCGCGGATCTCAGCCAGCGTCTTGCAGTCGATGCACAGATCGGCGGTCGGACGCGCTTCGAGGCGACGAATGCCGATCTCCACGCCACAAGATTCGCAGTAGCCGAAATCATCGTCTTCCACTTTCTTCAGCGTTTTCTCGATCTTTTTGATCAGTTTGCGTTCACGGTCACGGTTACGCAGTTCAAGGCTGAACTCTTCTTCCTGGGTAGCGCGGTCGGCCGGATCAGGGAAGTTGGCTGCCTCTTCTTGCATATGCGATACAGTACGGTCCACTTCGTCCCTGAGCTGGTTGCGCCACGCTTCAAGAATGCGCTTGAAATGCGACAACTGGGCGTCGTTCATGTACTCTTCGCCCGGCTTCTCTTGGTACGGCTCCACCCCAGCGATGGCGAGAATGCTCAAGGACGAGGTTTTACGGTTTTGCCCTTCTTGCATGTTGCTTCTCCTACATACACACGCACTATCGAATCCCCAATGCGGGGGAAAAACAGGCCGCTATAAATAACAGAAGGAAGGTAGGTTGGCAATTATTCCTGTCGCCCGCTTGACAATCGTGTGAAGGAGGGCGTATTTGGCGATCGTGCTGGCCGGTTGTCTATTTATAGGGACCCGACTGCGCTAATCGATAAAAAACGGCAGCTTATCGCAGAGATAAATACCGTCAGGTGATAATTTTGCCCCATAGCAAACCACTTCCACTCCCAACTGCCGGACCTGTGCCAACAGCGCCGCATAGCGCTCATCTATATGATGTGCCGGTGCGACCTGCTCAATACCGCTGTGTAACACGGCAAAGAACAACACCGCCCGTTGCCCGCTTTCAACCACGCTGAGCAACTCACGCAGGTGCTTTTGCCCTCTGAGCGTTACCGCATCAGGAAAGTAACCACGTTGTTGTTGCAGTAATGTGACTGACTTAACTTCAATATAGCAGTTAACCCGATTTTCTGCCTGTAATAACAAATCGATACGGCTGTTTTCACCGCCGTATTTCACTTCGCCACTAATTTTACTGTAACCGGATAATTCATTGATTAAATTGTGTTCAATCGCCTCGCGCACCAGCGCGTTGGCGCGCAGGGTGTTGACGCAGATCCAGTGTCCCTGTTGGGTATGGGTCAGCTCCCAGCTGTGGGCGTATTTACGTTTGGGGTTGTCCGAGGTGGAGTACCAAACGGTATCGCCGGGCGTGGCGCAGCCGGTCATGGCGCCGGTATTGGCGCAGTGCAGCGTAAAGGTTTCCCCTTCCGGGGTGATCACGTCCGCCAGAAAGCGCTTGTAACGTTTGATCAGCGTGGCGGAACGCAGCGGTGGAGAGAAAATCATGCGGATGCCTACTTGGCCAGCGGCCACTGTTCGAGGTGTTGATAACGGGTGCGGCCGTTTTCGAACACCGACTCATATAAGGAAAAGGCGTCGGCGCTGAACGCCCAGCCCGGCGTCGCCGGCGGGATGGCCACCGGCTGGGTGGCGGCGCGCAACAGCGTGATGTGCGGATGGAACGGCAGCGCGCTTTGGTGGCAGCCGCTGCGGGCGGCCTGCGAACGCAGCAGCTCGGCCAGCTGCAGCAGCCCGCGCGGTGCGCGGCGGGTGCCGAGCCAGACTACGCCGGGGCGCGGCCAATGGCCGAGATCGTCGAGCCGCATGCTGAAGCCGGGTTGAACGATGCGGCCGGCCAGTTTGCGCAGCGCCAGCTCTTTCTGCGCGGTGACCTCGCCAAGAAACGCCAGCGTCAGGTGCAAATTGGCCGCCGCCACCGGTCGGCCGGCCTCCGGCGCAAACGCCTCGGCGCGCCAGCGGATCACCTGCTGTTGCAGGGCATCAGGCAAAGACAGGGCGAAAAACAGGCGGCGCGAATTGGACATGGGGGCTCGGTAAATAATGACAAATCCGTCAGGAACAGGCTTGAATACGGTTTGCAACGGTCTCGCGCGAAGCGGGGCGCATGGATGAGCTCCGTACTATAGCTAACGACGCCGCAGTTTGAAAGGCTACGGGGGCAAAGCTAATGCTACACTGTACGCCGTTTAACGTTAACCACCACGGAGAGTTCAGTGTCTTCATTGCCCGTCAGCGCGGTGCTTGATGAGTTGCTGGCTGCGCTGCAGTCCGCTCCTCAGGTGCTGTTGCACGCCCCGACCGGCGCCGGTAAATCCACCTGGTTGCCGCTGCAGATCCTGGCTAAGGCCGGATTGCCGGGGCGCATTATCATGCTGGAGCCGCGGCGGCTGGCAGCGAAAAATGTCGCTTACCGCCTGGCACAGCAACTGGGGGAGGAGCCCGGCCAGACCGTGGGCTACCGCATGCGCGCCGAAAGTAAAAGCGGGCCGCAGACCCGGCTGGAAGTGGTGACGGAAGGCATTCTCACCCGCATGCTGCAGCAGGATGCCGAGCTGCAGGGCGTGTCGCTGGTGATCCTCGATGAATTTCACGAACGCAGTCTGCAGGCCGATTTGGCGCTGGCGCTGCTGCTCGACGTACAGCAAGGGCTACGCGACGATCTGAAACTGCTGATCATGTCGGCCACGCTGGACAACGTACGTATGACGCAGCTGCTGCCGCAGGCACCGGTGGTGGTGTCAGAGGGACGCAGCTTTCCGGTTGAACGTTTATATCAGCCGTTGGCCAGCCATCAGCGGCTGGAGGATGGCGTAGCGGCGGCGGTGAAGCGTCTGCTGGCCGAACAGCCGGGGTCTTTGCTGTTGTTCCTGCCGGGCGTAGCGGAGATCAATCGGGTGCTGGAGCGATTGACCGGCGAGGTGGCGAGCGATACCGATCTTTGCCCGCTGTATGGTGCCCTGCCTTTGGTGCAACAGCAAAAAGCGATTCAGCCGGCGGCACCTGGCCACCGCAAGGTGGTGCTGGCGACCAACATCGCCGAAACCAGCCTGACGATCGAGGGTATCCGGCTGGTGGTGGACAGCGGCCTGGAACGCGTGGCGCGTTACGACGTGCGCAACGGTTTGACGCGGCTGGCGACGCAGCGCATCAGTCAGGCCTCGATGGTGCAGCGCGCCGGGCGCGCCGGGCGCCTGGAGCCGGGCCTTTGCTGGCACCTGTTCGCCAAAGAGCAGGCGGAGCGTGCGGCCGAACATACCGAACCGGAAATTTTACAGAGCGATCTCACCGGCTTCTGGCTCGAATTGCTGCAATGGGGGTGCCATGATCCGGCGCAGCTGACCTGGCTTGATGCGCCTCCGACGGCGGCATTGGCAGCGGCCAGGGCACTGTTGCACCGGCTGGGAGCCACGGATGACGGCGGCAAACTTACCGCGCCGGGGCGCCAGATGGCCGCGCTGGGGTGCGAGCCGCGGCTGGCGGCGATGCTGGTCGCCGGGGCGGCACTGAGCGCCGACGGCCTGGCGACGGCGGCGTTGCTGGCGGCATTGCTGGAAGAACCGCCGCGCGGCGGGCAGATGGATATCGGCTACTGGCTGAGCCGCCCGCAACCGAACTGGCGGCAGCGCGCCGCGCAGTTGACCAAACGCCTGCCGCAACGTGCGGGGCAAGTCGACGTCGATCTGGCGCCGCGCCTGTTAGCGCAGGCGTTTACCGATCGCATCGCCCAGCGCCGTGGCCAGGACGGCCGCTACCTGCTGGCCAACGGCCTGGGCGCGGCGATGAACCAGGACGAGGCGCTGTCGCGCGCCCCCTGGCTTATCGTTCCCAGCCTGTTGCAGGGCCACAACAGCCCCGATGCGCGTATCCTGCTGGCGCTGCCGGTGGACATCGAAGCCCTGGCGGCGCAGCTGCCGGCGATCGTCACGCAGCGCACGGCGGTGGAATGGGATGAAGAGAAGGGCACGCTGCGCGCCTGGAAGCGCCAGCAGATCGGTCGTCTGACGCTGCGCGCTCAGCCGCTGGCCAAACCGGCGGACGAAGAGCTGCAGCAGGCGCTGCTCGACTGGGTGCGCGCACAGGGGTTGGCGGTGCTCAACTGGGAGGGGGCCGCTGAACAATTGCGGGTGCGCCTGCAGTGCGCGCAAGCCTGGCTGCCGGAGGCGGAGTGGCCGGCGATGGATGAAGAGCCGCTGCTGGCGGCGCTGGAGCAGTGGCTGTTGCCGTCGCTGAACGGCGTGCGCGATCTGCGCGGATTGAAGCAGGTCAACATCGCCGAGGCGCTGTCCCGTCTGCTGGACTGGCAGCAAAAGCAGCGGCTGGATAATGCGCTACCCACTCATTACACTGTGCCGACCGGCAGCCGCTTACCGATCCGTTATGAGGCCGGTAAACCGCCGGCGCTGGCGGTGCGTTTGCAGGAGGTGTTCGGCGAGCAGCGCAGCCCGATGTTGGCGGAGGGTCGCATCCCGGTGGTGCTTGAGTTACTCTCACCGGCGCACCGGCCGTTGCAAATCACCGGCGATCTGGCGGCCTTCTGGCAAGGCGCCTATCGCGAGGTGCAAAAAGAGATGAAGGGCCGCTACCCTAAACACGTTTGGCCGGACGATCCGGCCACGGCGGTACCGACGCGCCGAACGAAGAAATATCAGTAGGTCGCGATCATTTAAGGTTTGGAATTCAGATGTTTCTTCTGGTCAGCGCTGCGGCGTAGGCACAGATTAAGCGACTAATCATGGCCGGCAGTGTCGGCAAGCTCGGAGAACAACAGCCATGGCTGGGGATGACCGCGAGCCCATCGGGCGCAAAGGAAAACAACCAAAAAGCACCGCGTCGCGCAAGCCGCCGCGCCGTCGCCGAGACGACGATTATGACGATTACGAAGAAGACGAGTATGACGATGATGAGTATGAAGAGGAGGAGGAACGCATGCCGCGTAAGGTAAAAGCGACTCCGCCGCGTAAAAAACGCCGTTGGCTCGGCCTGTTTATCAAACTGATCCTGGTGATCGCCGTCTTGTTGGCAATCTATGGCGTCTACCTGGACTCGCAGATCCGCAGCCGCATCGACGGTAAAGTCTGGCAACTGCCGGCGGCGGTGTACGGCCGCATGGTCAACCTGGAACCGGGTATGCCGTACAGCAAGAAGGAGATGGTCAACCTGCTGGAAGGCATGCAGTATCGCCAGGTCAGCCGCATGACGCGCCCGGGCGAGTTTACCGTGCAGGCCAACAGCATCGAAATGCTGCGCCGCCCGTTCGACTTCCCGGATGGTAAAGAAGGGCAGATCCGTGCCCGCCTCGATTTCCAGAACAACCGTCTGGCGAAGATCGAAAACCTGGACAGCGGCCGTAGCTTCGGCTTCTTCCGCCTCGATCCGCGTCTTATCACCATGCTGCAGTCGCCGAACGGTGAACAGCGCCTGTTCGTGCCGCGTTCCGGTTTCCCGGATCTGTTGGTAGACACGCTGATCGCCACGGAAGACCGCCATTTCTATGAGCATGACGGCATCAGCCCGTACTCCATCGGCCGCGCGGTGCTGGCCAACCTGACCGCTGGCCGTGCGGTGCAGGGCGGCAGTACCCTGACGCAGCAACTGGTGAAGAACCTGTTCCTGACCAACGAGCGTTCGCTGTGGCGTAAGGCCAACGAAGCCTATATGGCGCTGTTGGTGGATTACCGTTACAGCAAAGACCGCATCCTGGAGCTGTATCTGAACGAGGTGTACCTCGGCCAGAGCGGTAGCGACCAGATCCGCGGCTTCCCGCTGGCCAGCCTGTATTACTTCGGCCGTCCGGTGGACGAGCTGAGCCTCGATCAGCAGGCGTTGCTGGTCGGCATGGTCAAGGGCGCGTCGCTGTATAACCCGTGGCGCAACCCGAAACTGGCGCTGGAGCGCCGCAACCTGGTGCTCAAACTGTTGCAGAACCAGGGCGTGATCGACGGCGAGCTGTATGACATGCTGAGCGCGCGTCCGCTGGGCGTGCAGCCGAAAGGCGGCGTCATTACGCCACAGCCGGCGTTTATGCAGATGGTGCGTCAGGAACTGCAAACCAAGCTGGGCGATAAGGTCAATGACCTGTCCGGCGTGAAGATCTTCACCACGCTGGATCCGGTGTCGCAAGACGCGGCGGAAAAAGCGGTCGAAGACGGCATCCCGGCGCTGCGCGCTGCGCGTCACCTGCAGGATCTGGAAGCGGCGATGGTGATCGTCGATCGCTTCAGCGGTGAAGTGCGCGCCATGGTCGGCGGCGCCAACCCGCAGTTCGCCGGCTTCAACCGCGCCATGCAGGCGCGCCGTCTGGTAGGCTCGCTGGCCAAGCCGCCGACGTACCTGACCGCGCTGTCCGAACCGGATAAATACCGCCTCAACACCTGGCTGGCGGATGCGCCGCTGTCGCTGAAACAGCCGAACGGCGCCGTCTGGCAGCCGAACAACTATGACCGTAAATTCCGCGGTCAGGTGATGCTGGTGGATGCGTTGGCCAACTCGCTGAACGTGCCGACGGTGAACCTCGGCCTGTCGGTCGGGCTGGATCAGATCAGCGCCACGCTGCAACGCCTGGGGATCCCGAAAGCGGAGATCAATCCGGTGCCTTCGATGCTGCTGGGGGCGATCGGCCTGACGCCGATGGAAGTCGCGCAGGAGTACCAGACCATCGCCAGCGGCGGTAACCGTGCGCCGCTGTCGGCGGTGCGTTCGGTGATCGCCGAAGACGGCACGGTGCTGTACCAGAGCTTCCCGCAGGCGGAGCGCATGGTGCCGGCGCAGGCCGCTTACCTGACGCTGTACGCGATGCAGCAGGGCGTGGCGCGCGGGACCTCCCGCTCGCTGTCGGTGAAGTTCCCGAACTACAACCTGGCGGCGAAAACCGGTACCACCAACGATCTGCGCGACAGCTGGTTCGCCGGCATCGACGGCAAGGAAGTGGCGATCGCCTGGGTGGGGCGCGACAACAACGGCCCGGCCAAGCTGACCGGCGCCAACGGCGCGTTGACCCTGTATCGCCGCTATCTGGAAAACCAGACGCCGCTGCCGCTGATGCTGCAGCCGCCGGAAGGCATAAACCAGATGAGCATCGACTCTGCCGGCAACTTTATCTGCGGCGGCGGCAGCTGGCGCACCATCCCGGTCTGGACCGACAATCCGCAGGGATTGTGCCAGGCCAGCCAGGCGGCGGTGCAGCAACAGCAGCAACCGGCGGCGGGTGAGCAAAAAGATGGCGATGGCGTCGCCGGCTGGATCAAGGATATGTTCGGTCAGTAATCGCTACCGGGGCGTCGGCCCCGGTGAAAATTTTTTCTTTGTTATTAGGCCCGTAACCTTGGTTGCGGGCTTTTTTGTTTTCCGCTCGTTTTATTTCCCTGTTAACTACATGGCTAAGCGCCTAATCCTTAACCTATTTGCCCTATGAATTCGGCTTGCAGTTTAATTTGGCTTCTGCATAAAATGCGACGCTTATAATAATTATTATCGTTTACATTCGTCATTTAATAATTCATCAGAGAAATAAATCATGCCGACCAAGCGTCTTTCATCATCCGCGGCCAAGCAGGGCCGTCTCCCCGTCAGCGCGTTAGCGATCACCGTCGCTGCGGCGTTAGGCACGCTGGCGATGCCGGCTTTTTCCGCCGACGCCAAGCCGGCCGCCAAGGAAGACACGATTACCGTTGTGGGCGGCAGCAATTCCGCCCAGCAGGAAAGCGCCTGGGGGCCGGTCGGCACCTATGTCGCCAAACGTAGCGCCACCGGCACCAAAACCGATACGCCGATCGAAAAGAACCCGCAGTCCGTTTCCGTGGTGACGCGTGAAGAGATGGACATGCGCCAGCCGGATACGGTGAAAAGTGCTCTGGCCTATGCGCCGGGCGTATTCGCCAGCCGCGGCAGCTCCACGACCTATGACGCGGTGGCAATCCGCGGCTTCCCGGCTACCAACACCACCCAGTATCTGGATGGCCTGCGGTTGCTGGGCGACAACTACAGCGAAGCGTCCATCGATCCTTATTTCCTCGAACGCGCCGAGCTGCTGCGCGGCCCGGTCTCGGTGCTGTACGGTAAAAGCAACCCGGGCGGTTTGGTCTCGATGGTCAGCAAGCGGCCAACCACCGAGCCGCTGCGCGAAATCCAGTTCAAAATGGGTACCGATAACCTGTTCCAGACCGGTTTCGATTTCAGCGACGCGCTGGACGATCAGGGCATCTATTCCTATCGCCTGACCGGCCTGGCGAAAGACAGCGATACGCAGCAGAACATGAGCAAAGAGAAGCGCTATGCGATCGCGCCGTCCTTTAGCTGGCGCCCGGATGACAAAACCAACTTCACGCTGCTGGCCAACATTCAAAACGATCCCTATACCGGTTATTACGGCTGGTTGCCGAAGCAGGGCACGCTGATCCCATTGCCGGACGGCAGCAAACTGCCGACCGATTTCAACGAAGGCGAAGCCAGCAACTATATGGCGCGCAAGCAGCGGATGATCGGGTACAGTTTCGAACACGCCTTCAACGATACCTGGGCGGTGCGCCAGAACCTGCGTTATATGCAGGTGGACACCGATATGAAGAGCATCTACGGATTCGGCTTATCATCACCGACGACGATCAATCGCGCTTACGTTCAGTCGAAAGAGCACCTGAACAATTTTGCGGTTGATACTCAGGCGCAGGCGAAGGTGAAAACCGGGGATATCGACCATACGCTGTTGTTTGGCGTAGATTATTCGCGTATGCGCAACGATATCAATTCCGACTATGGTTCCACAGACGGCCTGAGCATGACCCGGCCGCAGTATGGCAATGATGTGGTCAATATCAACTTCCCATACAAGTACTTGAACCGTCAGGAGCAAACCGGTTTGTATGTGCAGGAGCAAGGGGAGTGGAACCAGTGGCTGTTGACGCTGGGCGGGCGCTATGACTGGGCGAAAACGTCGGCCAATAACCGCGTTCTCGGGTACACCAACGAACGCTCCGATGGGCAATTTACTTGGCGCGGCGGATTGAATTACCTGTTCGACAACGGCGTGACGCCGTATTTCAGCTACAGCGAGTCGTTTGAACCGACCCTGGATACGTCAATCAATGGCCAGACCTTTAAGCCCTCGATCGGCAAGCAGTATGAAGCCGGCGTGAAATACGTGCCGAAGGATCGCCCAATCGTGCTGACCGGCGCGCTGTATCAGCTGACCAAGAACAACAACCTGACGCCGGATCCGGATAACGCGCAGTTCAGCGTGCAGAGCGGCGAGATCCGCTCACGCGGCGTGGAGCTGGAAGCCAAGGCGGCGTTGAATGCCAACGTCAACCTGATCGCCTCCTATACCTACACCGATGCGAAATACACCAAGGACAACACCTATCAGGGCAAACCGACCGTCGAAGTGCCGAAACACATGGCGTCGCTGTGGGCGGATTATACCTTCCACGAAACGGCGGTGAGCGGTTTGACGCTGGGTTCCGGTGTGCGTTACGTCGGCTCCAGCTCGAGCTTCAACAGCGATAACACCACCTTCAAGGTGCCGGACTACACGCTGGTGGACGCCACCATTAAATACGATCTGGCGCGCTTTGGCCTGCCGGGCTCGTCCGTGGGCGTCAACATCAACAACCTGTTCGACAAGACCTACGTGTCGAGCTGCTACCGCGACTACGCCTGCTACTGGGGCGCAGAACGCCAGGTGGTCGCCACCGCAACCTTCCGTTTCTAACCGGATAGCCGGGGCGGCGCCGCGTCGCCCCGGACAAAGCAGGATCTATGCAGGACAAACTTCTTAATCCCGGCGCGGCCTTTGCGCTGGATAACGCCAGCTTCGCCGTCCCCGGCCGGGTGCTGCTGCAACCGCTGTCGCTCAGTTTTCCCCAGGGCAAAGTCTGCGGCCTGATCGGCCATAACGGTTCCGGTAAATCCACCCTGTTGAAACTGCTCGGGCGGCATCAAGCCCCCAGTGGCGGCCAGGTACTGCTCAATCGGCAGCCGCTGGCGCAGTGGGACGGCAAATCCTTCGCTCGCCAGGTGGCTTACCTGCCGCAGCAGTTGCCGGCGGCGGAAGGCATGACGGTGCGTGAGCTGGTGGCCGTCGGCCGTTATCCGTGGCATGGCGCGCTGGGGCGTTTTGGCGCCAACGATCGTCAACAGGTGGAAGAGGCCATCGCGCTGGTGGGCTTGAAGCCGTTCGCCAACCGGCTGGTGGACAGCCTGTCCGGTGGCGAGCGCCAACGCGCCTGGCTGGCGATGATGGTGGCGCAGGACAGCCGCTGTCTGTTGCTCGACGAGCCGACGTCGGCGCTGGACATCGCGCACCAGGTCGAGGTGCTGGCGCTGATCCAGCGCCTGAGCCGCGAACGCGATCTCACGGTGATCGCCGTACTGCACGACATCAATATGGCGGCGCGCTACTGCGACCATTTGGTTGCGCTGCGCGGCGGTGAAATGATCGCCCAGGGCGGCCCGCTGGAACTGATGCAGGGGCCGGTGCTGGAGCAAATTTACGGTATTCCTATGGGCACGTTGCCGCACCCGAGCGGCGGCGCGCCGGTGAGTTTTGTCTACTGATGTCCTCTGTATTCACTTCTTCTCACGATCCGCTGCGCCGCCGCCTGTTGATGGCGCTGGCGCTGTCGCCGCTGTTGGGATCGTTGCCCGGGCGAGCGGCGGATGCGCCGCCGGATATCGCGCGCGTTGCGGCGCTGGAATGGCTGCCGATCGAGCTGCTGTTGGCATTGGGCGTGACGCCGCTGGCGGTGGCCGATGTCCATAACTACAACCTGTGGGTGGCGGAGCCGAAGCTGCCGGCGACGGTGGTCGACGTCGGCCAGCGCACCGAACCGAATCTCGAACTGCTGCAGCAGCTCCAGCCTTCGCTGGTGTTGCTGTCGCAGGGCTATGGCCCGACGCCGCGAAAAATCCAACCCATCGCGCCAACCATGAGCTTCGGCTTCAACGATGGCAGCGGCAAACCGCTGACCGTCGCCCGCCAGTCGCTGCTGGCGCTGGGGCAACGATTAGGCATAGAAAGCCGGGCGATAAACCACCTGGCGCAGTTCGACCGCTTTATGCAGGACGCCCGTCAGCGCCTGCAAAGCTACACCCGCCAACCGTTGCTGCTGTTTTCCCTGATAGACACGCGCCATGCGTTGATCATCGGCCAGAAAAGCCTGTTCCAGGAAGCGATGGACCAACTGGGCATCCGCAATGCCTGGCAGGAGCCAACCGACTTTTGGGGCACGGCGGTGGTGGGGATTGAACGGTTGGCCACGGTGCGTAACGCCCGAGTCATCTATCTCGATCACGGCAATCAGGCGATGATGGACAAGGTCAGCGCGACGCCGCTGTGGCAGTCATTGCCCTTCGTGCGGCAAAACCAGCTGCGGCAGGTGCCGGCCGTGTGGTTCTACGGTGCCACGCTGTCGACGATGCGGTTTTGCCGCCTGTTGGCGCAGGCTCAGGAGAATGCGGCATGAATGCGGGCATCCGGAAATTACCGCTGACGCTGATCCTGCTGTTGCTGGCGGCGGCAGGTGGCCTGACGATATACAACCTGACGCAGCAGCTGCCGCCGGCGCAATGGGCGCGGGCGCTCAGCGCGCCGGACATCGACGACGTGCGGCAAATGCTGTTCCATTACAGCCTGCTGCCTCGGTTGACGGTGTCGCTGTTGGCCGGCGCCGGCCTGGGGTTGGTCGGCGTGCTGTTCCAGCAGGTGTTGCGCAATCCGTTGGCGGAACCGTCGACGCTCGGCGTGGCCGCCGGTGCGCAGCTCGGCCTGACCATCGCCACGCTGTGGGTGCTGCCGGGGGGCGAATTTACCCGCCAGCTGGCCGCTATGGTGGGCGCGATTGTGGTGGGCGGGCTGGTGTTCGGCATCGCCTGGGGCAAGCGGATGTCGCCGGTGACGCTGATTCTGGCCGGGCTGGTGCTGGGGTTGTACTGCGGCGCGGTCAACAGCCTGTTGGCGCTGTTTCATTACGATCAGCTGCAGGGCATGTTCCTGTGGGGCACCGGCGCGCTGAACCAACAGGATTGGAGCGCCGTACAGTTCCTCCTGCCGCGTTTGCTGGTGGCAGGCCTGCTGGCGGCGCTGTTGCTGCGCCCGCTGACGCTGCTGGGGCTGGACGACGGCGTGGCGCGCAACCTGGGGCTGGGGCTATCGATGGCGCGCTTCTGCGCCTTGGGGCTGGCCATTATCTTCAGCGCCATGTTGGTGAGTGCGGTGGGCATTATCGGCTTTATCGGCCTGTTTGCGCCGCTGATGGCGAAGATGCTGGGCGCGCGCCGCCTGGCGCACCGCATGATGTTGGCGCCGTTGCTGGGGGCGCTGCTGCTGTGGCTGACCGATCAGGTGATGCTCGGGGTGACGCAGGTGTGGCGTGAGATCCCGACCGGCGCGGCCACTGCGCTGTTCGGCGCACCGCTGCTGCTGTGGCTGTTGCCGCGTTTGCGCAGCGCCACCACGCCGCCGCCGATGAACCTTGGCGACAAGGTGCCTGCCGAGCGCGGGAATCTGCCCGGCTGGATCCTGCTGGGTGGCCTCGTATTGCTGATCGGTCTGACGCTGGCGCTGATGCTGGGCAAAAATGCCGGCGGTTGGCACTGGAGCCTGGGTGCGGAGCTGGATTCCCTGCTGCCGTGGCGCTGGCCGCGGGTGCTGTCGGCGCTGGCGGCGGGCATGATGCTGGCGGTCGCCGGCACGTTGATCCAGAAATTGACCGGCAACCCGATGGCCAGCCCGGAAGTGTTGGGGATCAGCTCCGGCGCCGCTTTTGGCGTCGTGATGATGCTGTTTATGGTGCCGGGCGACGCCTTCGTTTGGCTGCTGCCCGCCGGCAGTTTGGGAGCGGCCGCTACGCTGCTGATCATCATGATCGCCGCAGGCCGCGGCGGTTTCTCGACGGAACGCATGCTGCTCGCCGGTATCGCGCTCAGCACCGCCTTTACTACCGTCATCTTCCTGCTGTTGGCCAGCGGCGATCCGCGTATGGGGGGCTTGCTGACCTGGCTCTCCGGTTCGACCTATTCGGTGGAGCCGGCGCAGGCGCTGCGTACCGCGCTGGTGGCCGCCGGCCTGATGGTATTGGCGCCGCTGTGCCGCCGTTGGTTGACCATCCTGCCGCTCGGCGGCGCCACCGCCCGCTCGGTGGGCATTGCGCTGACGCCGGCGCGGTTGACCATTTTGTTGCTGGCTGCCACCCTGACCGCCATGGCGACCCTGACCGTCGGGCCGTTGAGCTTTGTCGGGCTGATGGCGCCGCATATGGCGCGTATGCTGGGCTTCCGCCGCGCGCTGCCGCAAATGGTGATCGCCGCGCTGCTGGGCGGCTTGCTGATGGTGTTTGCCGACTGGTGCGGGCGGATGCTGCTGTTCCCGTATCAGATCCCCGCCGGGTTATTGGCGACCTTTATCGGTGCGCCGTACTTCGTTTATCTGTTGCGTAAGCAGACGTCGTAAGCTTCAGCCCTACTTTGCTTTCTCCGCCATCAAAGGCCCAGCGTTGCTGGGCCTTTTTTCAACGCCTTGCAAGGCGTTGCGTGCCGCTGCGCAAGAAAGACATTTAACGTGAAAAGGAACGCGGGAAGAGAGGGGGAGGTGAATATACTGCGGGCGGGTGCTCTGGATCCTTGTCTCTGGAGCCTGCGTGAAAGATACAAAGAGAAAAGCCCCGAGTCGATATCCATCAACCCGAGGCCTACTCTAACGCACGACAACGTTAAGTTAGCCTCTTACCCGCCGCGAGGCAAGGAGAAGAAGGCATGATGCCGAACAAACGGAGCCTGTTAAAATTGGTGGTTATTTGTGCCACGGTAATATCACTGGCATGGATAACCCGCAGCACGCTGTGTGAGCTGCGTATCCGATCGGGCACTACGGAGGTTGCGGCCATTTTGGCTTACGAATCCGAACGGTAAGGCAACCCGGCGGCGGGGGCTTTGCCTCCGCCGGCCGGCAGTCGATGCGTTGATCCAGGAGCACCCATCCGTTCAAAAAAAACGGCGAGCCTTGGCTCGCCGTTTTCATGTTGATGTCGGGGCTTATTTCAGGCCGGCGGCATCGCGCAGCAGTGCGGCTTTGTCGGTCGCTTCCCACGGGAAGTGCTCGCGGCCGAAGTGGCCGTAGGCGGCAGTTTCGCGGTAGATCGGCTGCAGCAGATCCATCATCTGGATCAGGCCGTATGGGCGCAGATCGAAGAATTCGCGCACCAGCAGCGTCAGCTGTTCGGTTGGCACTTTCTCGGTACCGAAGGTTTCCACCATGATGGAGGTCGGTTCCGCTACGCCGATAGCGTAAGACACCTGAATCTCGCAGCGATCGGCCAGGCCGGCGGCAACGATGTTTTTCGCCACGTAGCGCGCCGCGTAAGCCGCGGAACGGTCAACCTTGGACGGATCCTTACCGGAGAAGGCGCCGCCGCCGTGGCGAGCCATGCCGCCGTAGGTGTCGACGATGATCTTACGGCCGGTCAGGCCGCAGTCGCCCATCGGGCCACCGATAACGAAACGGCCGGTCGGGTTGATGTGGTATTTGGTGCCCGCCGTCAGCCATTCCGCCGGCAGTACCGGCTTGATGATCTCTTCCATCACCGCTTCTTGCAGATCTTTCAGCGAGATGTCTTCTGAGTGCTGGGTGGACAGCACCACGGCGTCGATGCCGACGATTTTGCCGTCGTCGTACTGGAAGGTCACCTGGCTCTTCGCATCCGGGCGCAGCCACGGCAGGGTGCCGTTTTTACGCACTTCGGACTGGCGCTGCACCAGACGGTGCGCGTAGGTGACCGGTGCAGGCATCAGCACGTCGGTTTCGTTGGTGGCGTAGCCAAACATCAAGCCCTGATCGCCGGCGCCCTGCTCGAGAGGATCGGTACGGTCAACGCCCTGATTGATGTCTGGGGATTGCTTGCCGATGGCGCTCAATACTGCACAGGAGTTGGCGTCAAAGCCCATGTCCGAATGAACGTAGCCGATCTCGCGCACGGTCTTGCGGGTAATCTCTTCGATATCGACCCAGGCACTGGTGGTGATTTCACCGCCGACCAGCACCATACCGGTTTTCACGTAAGTTTCGCAGGCGACGCGCGCTTTCGGATCTTGTTCCAGGATGGCGTCGAGGACGGCATCGGAGATCTGGTCGGCGATTTTATCTGGATGTCCTTCGGAGACGGATTCGGACGTGAAGAGGTGTTTAGCCATTGTGTTCTTTACCTTGCATAAGACGGGTTAGAAATTACTGCACAGCGCTGGAGATCCGGCATCGAAGCGAAGGGTCTTCCGCTGATGGCGCGAGATGCATCCTGCAACGCCCCTCAGGCAAAGCCGTTAAGCAGTTTATCAGTTAACCAGTATAGATGGATTAACATCTGGACGTCTATTTTAGGTCAGGGTTTAGCCAGATTGCCAGTAATTTTTTGCGCTTTCGCTCTTTTGCGCAAACGGGTTGGCGCCATTTTCATCGCTTGAAACAGTTTTCGGCGAATTTTCATTTTGCTTTTTCACCTTCTTACCGGTATAAACTGCGCGCGCGGTTCATTTGCTGCACAGTACGGCGATTGGCGCTGGGGAAGGTGTGATAAACTTCCGCTTTGCATTCGCCGGCGTTGCGCTATTATCCGTCGCGGGCGTTCGCCGTGGCGCCGCCGCTTCATCGAACGGTCACGTTCTTACACTATTTTAGAGGCTGGGTCGTTCACTGTGAACGGCGCGCGTGGAGGTGGTTGGATTAATGATCCGTTGTCTACCGGTTGTTGGTTCCCAACAGCAGTGCCGTTCTGGCGCACATTCTTCTGCTATTTCCCGTCTTGTCTCTCTGTCACTTACCAGGTGCGATAAACACTTGGCCGCTACTCAGGATTCTCGGGCCGGCTAACGGTCGTCTGAAGAACTGAACAAGGGTAGCCTGCAGCCTTCCTGTGGGATGTTTCTTGGCCCGATTCACGAGGTTTGAACAGGGTGTCTTACAATTATATGAGTGATAAACCGATCGCTGACCGCGAACGGCAGTTCTCTTCGCTGCCGCCGGCGCGGCTTGTTGGGTTGTTCTCGCGGGTTGTAGCTGCGATAGTGGCTGACGGTTTCGTCAGTGCGGAATGTGAGGCGAACCATGTCTGATGATCTGTTGATTCACCGCCCGCCGGTTGCGGGCGAGTCTTTATCTTTGCGCTCCATGCAGGAGGTTGCCATGAATGATCGTAATGCCAGCAAGATGCTGCGTACTTATAACGTCGCCTACTGGGGCAACAATTACTATGACGTCAACGAGCTGGGCCATATCAGCGTGTGCCCGGACCCGGATGTCCCGCAGGCGCGCGTCGATCTGGCAGAACTGGTGAAAACGCGCCAGCAAGACGGCCAACGTCTGCCGGCGCTGTTCTGCTTCCCGCAGATCCTTCAGCATCGCCTGCGCTCTATCAACGCCGCGTTCAAACGCGCGCGTGAATCCTTCGGCTACCAGGGCGGTTATTTCCTGGTGTATCCGATCAAGGTGAACCAACACCGCCGCGTGATTGAATCGCTGGTGAACTCCGGCGAACCGCTGGGGCTGGAAGCCGGCTCCAAGGCCGAACTGATGGCGGTGCTGGCGCATGCCGGCATGACCCGCTCGGTGATCGTCTGTAATGGTTATAAAGATCGTGAATATATTCGTCTGGCGCTGATCGGGGAAAAGCTGGGGCACAAGGTGTACCTGGTGATCGAGAAGATGTCCGAGATCAACCTGGTGCTGGAAGAGGCCGAGCGGCTGAACGTCATACCGCGCCTGGGCGTGCGTGCGCGTCTGGCATCGCAAGGCTCCGGCAAATGGCAGTCGAGCGGCGGCGAAAAATCCAAGTTCGGTCTGGCGGCGGTGCAGGTGCTGAAGCTGGTGGAGACCCTGCGTGAAGCGGGCCGCCTCGACAGCCTGCAGCTGCTGCACTTCCATTTGGGTTCGCAGCTGGCCAATATTCGCGACATCGCCACCGGCGTGCGCGAATCGGCGCGCTTCTACGTTGAGCTGCACAAGTTGGGCGTCAACATTCAGTGCTTCGACGTGGGCGGCGGCTTGGGCGTCGACTACGAAGGCACCCGTTCGCAGTCCGATTGCTCGGTCAACTACGGCCTGAACGAATATGCCAACAACGTGATTTGGGGCATCGGCGACGCCTGTAACGAACACGGCCTGCCGCACCCGACGGTGATCACCGAGTCCGGTCGCGCCGTGACCGCGCACCACACGGTGCTGGTCTCCAACGTGATTGGCGTCGAGCGCAACGAGTTCAGCGAACCGCAGCCGCCGGAAGCCGACGCGCCGCGCGCGCTGGAAAGCATGTGGGAAACCTGGCTGGAAATGAACGAGCCGGAGAACCGCCGCTCGCTGCGCGAATGGCTGCACGACAGCCAGATGGATCTGCACGACGTGCATACCCAATACGCGCACGGCATGCTGGACCTGACCAAGCGCGCCTGGGCCGAGCAGCTGTATCTGAACATCTGCAACAAGATCCAGCAGCAGCTCGATCCGAGCAACCGCGCGCACCGTCCTATCATCGACGAACTGCAAGAGCGCATGGCGGACAAGTTCTACGTCAACTTCTCGCTGTTCCAGTCGATGCCGGATGCATGGGGCATCGACCAGCTGTTCCCGGTGCTGCCGCTGGAAGGGCTGGATAAGCCGCCGGAAGGCCGTGCGGTACTGCTCGACATCACCTGCGACTCCGACGGCACCATCGATCATTACGTCGACGGCGACGGCGTGGCGACCACCATGCCGATGCCGCCGTACGATCCGGAGAACCCGCCGGCGTTGGGCTTCTTCATGGTCGGCGCGTACCAGGAGATCCTTGGCAACATGCACAACCTGTTCGGCGACACCGCCTCGGTTGACGTGTACGTGTTCCCGGACGGCAGCGTCGAGACCGAGCTGTCCGACGAGGGCGATACCGTGGCGGACATGCTGGAGTATGTGCAGCTCGATCCGAGCGCGCTGCTGTCCAAGTTCCGCGATCAGGTCAAAGAAACCGATCTGGACAGCGAGCTGCAGGCGCAGTTCCTGGAAGAGTTTGAGGCCGGTCTGTACGGTTATACGTATCTGGAAGACGAGTAACCGCCCTCTTCAGGGGGGCGCTGTTGACCCCCTTGAAGCATGAACAAAATGCGGCCATAATCTGCCGTATCGGTAGCACCGAAACACACATCGAATAAATCCCTTTCTCGTCGGGCTAACGACGCGGGAGGGATTTTTTTTTGTAACGGCCCGGCGTCTGCGCCCGGCAACTTGTTGAACTACGAGGGTTTACTATGAGCACCTTAGGCCATCAGTCCGATAATTCATTAGTGTCCAACGCCTTTGGTTTCCTGCGCTTTCCGCTGAACTTCATGCCTTACGACAGCGATGCAGAGTGGGTCATCACCGGCATTCCGTTTGACATGGCGACCTCCGGTCGCGCCGGCGGCCGCCATGGCCCGGCGGCCATCCGTCAGGTGTCCACCAACCTGGCCTGGGAAGGCAACCGTTGGCCGTGGAGCTTCGATCTGCGCGATCGCCTGAACGTGGTTGACTGCGGCGACATCGTGTTCAACTTCGGCGATGCGCAGGATATGAGCGACAAGCTGCAGGCGCACGCGGAGAAACTGCTGAAAGCCGGTAAGCGCATGCTCTCGTTCGGCGGCGACCACTTTGTCACCCTGCCGCTGCTGCGCGCGCACGCCAAGCATTTCGGCAAGCTGGCGCTGGTGCACTTCGACGCCCATACCGATACCTACGCCAACGGCAGCAAGTTCGACCATGGCACCATGTTCTATCATGCGCCGAACGAAGGCCTGATCGATCCGCACCACTCGGTGCAGATCGGCATTCGCACCGAGTTCGATCACGACAACGGCTTTACCGTGCTGGACGCCGCGCAGGTGAACGATCGCAGCGTGGACGACCTGCTGACCCAGATCAAGGGCATCGTCGGCGATATGCCGGTGTACCTGACCTTCGACATCGACTGCCTGGATCCGGCGTTCGCACCGGGCACAGGCACGCCGGTGATCGGCGGCCTGACTTCCGATCGCGCGCTGAAACTGGTACGCGGCATGCAGTCGCTGAACATCGTCGGCATGGACGTAGTGGAAGTGGCGCCGGCCTATGACCAGTCCGAGATCACCGCACTGGCCGCGGCGACGTTGGGTCTGGAGATGCTGTACCTGCAGGCGGCCAAGAAACACGCCTGACGCTTGGCCACGCCTCGCTGAAAAAGCGGCTCCCATCGTATGGGGGTCGCTTTTTTTATTTCATTTTTCGCCATCCGTGCGGCGATTTTCAGTCTGTTGCAACGCCTTTGCGCAATTTTGCGCAGAAATGAAACGGAGTCAGTAAAAAGGAATCGGGATAACGGGGAGGATGAATATACTGCGCGCGGGTGCTCTGGATCTTTGTATCTAGAGCCTGCGTGAAAGGTACAAAGAGAAAAGCCCCGAGTCGATATTCATCAACCCGAGGCCTACTCTAACGCCAGCAACGTTAAGTTAGCCTCTTACCCGCCGCGAGGCAAGGAGAAGAAGGCATGATGCCGAACAAACGGAGCCTGTTAAAACTGGTGGTTATTTGTGCCACGGTAATATCACTGGCATGGATAACTCGCAGCACGCTGTGCGAGCTGCGGATCCGATCGGGCACTACGGAGGTTGCGGCCATTTTGGCTTACGAATCCGAACGGTAAGGCAACCCGGCGACGGGGGGGCCCCCGTCTGCTGGTTGTTGGCGTCCAGATCCATGAGCACCCTCTCAACGCTTTCGGTTTGCCGCCGTAGAACACGGTGAAACGGATTTATGCCCGTTTCACCTGGCGCGCCAGCAACATGCGGCTAAACAGCGCGCCGCCCGCCAGCAGCGTCAGCAGCTGTGAGGCAATCAGTACCGCAAAGCCCGAGGACACCTTGCCCTGGCTGGCCATCACCATGCCCATCGCCATCGGCACAAACGCCGAGAATAGATTGCCGATGCCGTTGATCAGCCCATAGGCGCTGCCGACCGCCTCCGGCCGCGCATAATGTTGCAGCAGGGTAGGGATCGCCGCGCCCTGCGCGCCCCAACAGGCATTGGCCGCCAGCAGGAAGAAGGCGATCCAGCCAAGCTGATGGCTGTTCATCACGCCATAGATGCACAGCGCGGTCGCTGCGCCGCCGCAGACGAAGATCAGCGGCGCTTGATAAGGGCGGATACGATCGAGCAACACGCCGCCGAGGTATTTGGAGGCGATGCTGACGATGAAAGGCAGCGCGGCCATCCAGCCCATCTGCTTGATGGAGAACCCCTTTTCATCGGTCAGATACGCCGGCAACCAGGAGCTGGAGCCCCACAGATAGCTGAGCGTGGCGATCTCGATCAGCAGGATCCAGCCGAGCATCGGCGTGCGCCAGGCCAGCGTAAAGGTGTGCCTGACGCGGCTCAGCACCGGTTGCGGAGCAGCAGGGCGCGAGGGTGAAGACAGGGCGAGGGGATGAACGAACCGCCGCACCAGCGCCAGCCCCAGCAGCAGGTTGAGCAGCGCCAGCAGGTGAAACGACATCACCCAGCCGAAATGCGCCATCAGAAAACTCACCAGCGGAAAGCCGAGCACCAGCCCCAATGAAACGCCCAGCGTGCTGACCGCGTTGGGCTTGCCGCGTTCGTCGGCGGCGAAATGATCGCTGATGTACATGGTCTTCAGCGAGAACAGCGGCCCCTCGCTGACGCCAAGCAGCGCGCGCACTACGCACAGCAGCATCAGCGATCCCGCCAGCGGCGAGGCGGCGGTGAGCAGCGCCCACAGCACCACGCTCAGCGTCAGCGCGCGGCGGTAGCCCATCAGCGTTTCCAGAAACGGCGTCAGCAACATGGCGGACAGGCCGTAACCGAGTAAAAACACCGTCATCAGCGTGCCCTGATGGGCGCGGTCGCCGCCGAGTTGAAAGTGTTGCAGGAAGTCGGGATTGACCAACATCACGGCGATATTAACCCGATCCGCATAGGCGATAACGATCAGAAACAGCAGGGCGATCACCCCAAACCAGCGTTGACGTTGTTGCACGGCGCGTTCCTCAGTGCGAGCGGTTGACGAATTCAGGCAGCAGTAAACTCGCCCGCGGAGGCCATTACGCGCAAACGCGGGGGACGAGGCTGATCAATGTAAATTAATTGTTATTAAATTGAGTGTAAAAGACAGTGAGAAAACACTTTTACGCGCAATGCGCTGCCGGGATCAACGCATTTTTTGCCATAAATTAGCGGAAGAGCGCACAACTGACATAGGTTTTTCATATCGGTGCATGATTTCGTGATCCCTCCCGCATTTGTCATTTTTAAACAACCTTTCATTAACATTTGCCGTTCCGCTCGCTTGACGAAAGTTTCGCCAGACTTATAGTGGCTGTATTAAATAAGAAACTGAGTTTCATATATGAAACAATCAGATAGAGGATAAAAGCAATGAGCTGGAAGAATGTGTGCGAAGTGTCTCAGGTGAAAGAAGATTTTCCTTTCTCCGGCAAAGTGGAAGGAAAAGAGATCGGGGTGTACCTGCTCGACGGTAACTACTACGCGCTGGAAGACGTCTGCCCGCATGCTTATGCCTTGCTCAGCCAGGGGTTTGTAGACGACGGTAAGGTTGAGTGCCCGCTGCACGAAGCGCTGTTTGACGTGCGCACCGGCCAGTGCCTGCGCGAGCCAGGCGGCCGCGATCTGCAAACCTATCCCACCCGGGTGGTCGACAACCAAATCCAGATCACCTTTATCGCGGAGGAGTAATCATGCAGCACATCACCGATTTCAATCCCTGGCTGCCGGACACCCAACAGGTGACGCCGGCCCGCGAAGGCGGCAACGGCCAAATCCATCAGCCGGGCCAGTTCCGCAATGTCATCTGGCAAAACCGCGCCCGGGTGCCGGACGGTTTCGAAACCGCGCTGGTGGCGGCGCTGGAAACGATCTTCGATCAGGGGGCGGAAGAGCTGGAGCAGATCGTCAGCGCGTTGAATCAGCGCCGCCTGTTCGATCGCAGCGGCCAACCGTGGAATGAGGCGACGTTCCGCGAATTCCTTCACGTTAACGGTTTCTGAGCCACATCCGGGAGAAGACAATGACAGCAAACACAACATCCTCCGAACAGAGCCTGCAGGACTATCTTGACCAGGGATTGCGCGGCATGTGGTATCCGGTGCTGGCCAGTTGGGAAGTGGGCAACAACCCGGTCGGCATCACCCGTCTCGAGCAGCAAATCGTGGTGTGGCGCGACGGTGAAGGCCAGATCCACGCGTTGGAAGATCGCTGCCCGCACCGCGGCGCGCGGCTTTCCATGGGGTGGAACCTCGGCGATCGTATCGCCTGCTGGTATCACGGGGTGGAAGTCGGCGGCGACGGAACGGTGAAAGACGTGCCGGCGGTGGATCGCTGCCCGCTGGTGGGGCAAAAATGCCTGCGGTCTTACCCGGCCAAAGAAGCCTACGGCGCAGTGTTTCTCTATTTCGGCGTGACGGCGGATGAAGCGCCGGCGGCGCTGACTTTCCCGCAAGAGCTGGCGGACGAAGCGTCGTACAGTAATTTTCTGTGTACCGCCAGCTGGGACTGCAACTACCAGTACGCATTGGAAAACGTGATGGATCCGATGCACGGCACCTACCTGCACTCTTCCTCACACTCGATGGCGGAAGGGGATCGCAAGGCGGATATGGGGCTGGAGCCGACCGACAGCGGGTTTATCTTCAAAAAGAACGGACAGATCGGGGTTAACTTCGACTGGGTGGAATTCGGCAGCAGCGGCGCGTATTGGATGCGCCTGTCGATCCCGTACAAGAAGCGCTTTGGGCCGGGTGGTCACTTCTGGATCATCGGCATGGTGGTGCCGGAAGACAAGGATCACTGCCGGGTGTTCTTCTGGCGCATCCGTAAGGTCAAAGACTGGCAGCGCGACATGTGGCGCTTCATGTACCGTAATCGCCTGGAATCGTTGCATTGGGACGTGCTCGAGCAGGATCGCATCGTGCTCGAGAACATGGCGCCTAACGCCCGCGGCCGCGAATACCTGTACCAGCACGACGTCGGTCTGTCGCGCCTGCGCCGCCTGATGCAGAAAGAGGCGCAGAAACAGCTGGCGACGCTGCGCGAGCGGGAGGCGGCGCAGTGAACGGCTTGCTGGACGGCAAGCGCATCGTGGTCACCGGTGCGGCGCGCGGCCTGGGCTACAGCTTTGCCGCCGCCATCGCCGCAGCAGGCGCGCAGGTGGTGATGTGCGACATCTTGGCGGATGAGCTGGCGGCGAGCGGCGCCGCGCTGCGCGAGCAGGGCGCTCGGGTGGAAACGCAGACGATCGATCTGGCCTCACCGGATTCGATCCGCTTGGCGTTCGAGAAGATCGCCGCTGGCGGCGGGATCGACGGTCTGGTGAACAACGCGGCGCTGGCGACCGGCGTCGGCGGTAAAACCATGATGGAATACGATATCGATCTGTGGGATCGCGTGATGCAAGTCAACGTGCGCGGCACCTGGCTGGTGAGCCAGGCGGCGGTGCCGCTGCTGGCGCGCAATCCGCACGCCAAGATCGTCAACGTGGCGTCGGACACCGCGCTGTGGGGCGCGCCGCGCCTGATGGCCTATGTCGCCAGTAAAGGCGCGGTGATCGCGATGACCCGATCGATGGCGCGCGAGCTGGGCCCACAGGGTATCTGCGTCAACGCCATCGCGCCGGGCCTGACGCGAGTGGAAGCCACTGAGTATGTGCCCGCCGAGCGCCATCAGCTGTACGAGCAGGGGCGCGCGCTGGCCGGGGCGCAGCACCCGGACGATGTGAACGGTACGGTACTTTATCTGCTGTCGTCGCTGGCGGATTTCGTCACCGGCCAACTGCTGCCGGTCAACGGCGGCTTCGTATTCAACTGACGGCCCGCAGGGCAGGCGCACAGCGCAGGAGCGAGAGATGGCGGACGAGCAAGCATGTAAGTATCTGATCCCGGGACTGGATCGCGGGTTGCAGTTGCTGCTGGCGTTTGGCGAGCAGCATAAGGAAATGACTTTTGCCGAGTTGCATCGCCTGGTCGATATGCCGAAGGCCACCGCCTACCGCGTGGTGCAGACGCTCGAGCACCTGGGCTTTCTGGAGCGCAATCCGCGCACCAATACCTTCGCACTGGGCATCAAGGTGCTGCGTCTCGGTTTTGAATACATCGCGTCGCTGGACGTCGCGCAGGCCGGCCAGCCGGTGATCGAGCAGTTGCGCGATCGCAGCCAGTGCAGCAGCCATCTGGCGATCCGCGACGGGCGCGACGTGATCTATATCGCCCGCGTCAGCGCCGCCGGTTCACAGATCAATCAGGTCAGCGTCGGCACCCGCTTGCCGGTGCACCAAACCTCGCTCGGTCGCATGTTGTTGACCAGCGCCACCCGCAGCGAGTTCGAACAACTCTATCCGGACGCGCAGCTGCCGGGCAACGCGCCGGGCACCCCGGCGGATCGCGAAATGCTGTGGCAGATGGTGCAGCAAGACAAGGCGCGCGGCTATGTGATCGGCGAATCGTTCTTCCGCCACGGCATCTCCTCGATTGTGTACCCGATCTTCAACCGTGAGCAGCGGGTCGAGGCGGTGGTCAGCATCATGGTGCCGTCCGATGAGATCCCGAAAGCGGATCGCGAGCGGCTGCGCATGGAAGTGCGCGATGCGGCGGAGAAAATTTCTGGCTTCCTCGGCGCGCCGCCGCAGGCCAACGTCGGCTAACCGACAGGACCGACTCTTTCACTCAGGCAGGGATAAGGCCCACAGCAAACAGGGGCCGGGGTTCACTCATGCCTGAAAACCGTATGCAGCGAGAACGTGAGGCTGAACAATGAGCATAATCGGAATCGAAAAACTGGAATTTGGCGTCGAAAATCTGCCAACCTGCGAAAAATTTATGCAAGACTTCGGCCTGCAGCCCGCCACGCAACATTGGGGCGAACCGCAGCGCGAATTCACCACCCTGAGCGGGGCGCAGGTTGTCCTGTACCCGTTGCAAAGCGCGGCGCTGCCTGCGGCGTTTGAAGGCGGTTCTACCCTGCGCCGCATGACCTGGGGCGTGGGCTCACCCGCCGATCTGGCGCGCCTGCAGCCGCGTTTGGCGTTGATGCCCGGCTTCCGTCAGGTGGGAGAAGAGCTGGAATGCCTCGATCCCAACGGCATGACGCTGCGCTTCGTCGTCAGCCGCCAGCAGGCGGTTGAGGTGCCGGTCACGCCGATCAACCAATGGGGCGACGTGCGCCGCATCGATCAACCCAGCCCGGTCTATTCGCAGGCGCAACCGATCAATATTGGCCACGTAGTGTTCTTCGTTGAAGATCTGGCGGCGACCGAGCGTTTCTATCGCGAGCTGTTGGATTTCCAGGTTTCCGATCGCTATATCGATCGCGCCGTCTTCCTGCGCACCCAGGCGCGCGGCGGCCACCATAACCTGTTCCTGCTGAAGCTGCCTAACCGCCCACGCGGCCTGAACCATGTGGCGTTCACCGTGCGCGATATCCATGAAGTGATCGGCGGCGGCATCGCCATGAACAAAGAGCAGTGGAGCACCTTTATCGGCCCCGGCCGCCACCCGATTTCCTCGGCCTATTTCTGGTACGTCAACAGCCCGACCGGCGGCGCGTTCGAGTATTACACCAACGACGATTATCTGACGGAAAACTGGCAGCCGCGCGAGCTGGAGCATTCGCTGGTCTCCTTCACCGAATGGGCGGTAGAGGGCGGCATCGATCACGATACGCGCCGCCAGCATAAAAAGGCGCAAGCGTTATGAACCGGCCAGAACAGACGGGCATCGTCATCGTCGGCGGCGGCCAGGCCGGCGGCTGGGCGGCCAAGACGCTGCGCGACCGCGGTTACAGCGGCCGGCTGACGGTGGTCAGCGACGAGCCCTACGATTTTTACGAGCGGCCGCCGCTGTCGAAAGCGGCGCTGCTGGATGCCGCGGCTCCCCTCAGTCGGCTGTTCAGCGAACAGGCGGTGGCGGAGCTGAACATCGACTGGCGTCGCCCGCTGCGCGCCGAGTCCATCGACGCTGAACAGCAAATCGTCACGCTCAGCGACGGGCAACGGCTGCAGTTCGAGCAGCTGCTGATCGCCACCGGCGGGCGGCCGCGTGTGCCGGGCGCCGCTTGGGCGCAGCATCCGCGCGTGATGACGCTGCGTTCCTGGGACGATGCGGCCCGGTTGCGGCAGGGCCTGCAAGGTTGCCGCCGTCTGGCGATCGTCGGCGGCGGTTGGATCGGGCTGGAGATCGCCGCTTCTGCGCGCCGTCTCGGCGCCGAGGTGACGGTGTTTGAACGCCAGCCCGCGCTATGCATGCGCAGCGTCGGCGCCGATGTCTCGCAGGCGTTGCTCGAACTGCATCGCCGGCAGGGCGTTACGGTGTTGTGTGGCTGCGGCGAGATCTCGCTGGAAGATCGCGACGGCGCCGCCTGGATCGGCAGCGAAGTCAGCGATCCGCAGGTCTTCGATCTGGTGGTGGTGGGGATCGGCGTCGAGCTGAATCTCGAACTGGCGCGCAGCGCCGGGCTGGCGATCGAGTCCGGCATCGTGGTCGACGGCCAAGGGCGTACCAGCCATCCGGCGATCTTCGCCGCCGGCGACGTGGCGCGCCACCCGACGCTTGGCCTGTGCCTGCAGTCCTGGGCCTACGCGCAAAATCAGGCCATCAGCACCGCCTGCGCGATGCTCGACGCCTTTGCCGCTCCGTATGACGACGTGGCCTGGCTGTGGTCGGATCAATATGACGTCAATATCCAGATCCTCGGCGTGCCGAGCGGCGGCGTGCACCATGTGGTGCGCCGCACGCCGCAGTCGCAGGTGTTCTTCACGCTGAACGCCGATCGGCAGCTGGTGCAGATGGTGGCGTTCAACGACGCGCGCACCATCAAACTCGGCAAGCGCTGGTTGGCGAGCGGCCGGGTGCTGGATCCGCAGCAGCTGGCGGATGCGGAGTTTTCTTTGATGGCGTTGAAATAACGCCCGAACCTCGGGAGCGTTTTATGACTACGCAAGACATTGACGCCCGCGCTGGACGGGCGGGGGAAGCCGTTGCCGAAAATCCGCAGCAACGGGTGCGCTGGTCGGTGCCGATCGCGCTGTTCGCCTGCGTGCTGCTGGCGTTTTTCGACAAGATCAGCATCGCGGCGCTGTTTTCCGACGCCGAGTTTCAGCAGGCGTTAGGGATCGGCTTTGACCCGGCGCGGCTGGGCTTGCTGATGAGCGCGTTTCTGTTCTCCTACGGCATCTCCTCGATGCTGCTCAGCGGCATCGGCGATCGGCTTAACCCGGTAAAAGTATTGATTGGCATGATGGTGGTGTGGGGCGTGCTGATGGTATTGATGGGGCTGGTGCGTTCCTATCACGCCATGATGACGCTGCGCATTCTGCTCGGCATCGCCGAAGGGCCGCTGCTGCCGATGGCCTACGCCATTATTCGTCAGGCCTTTCCGCCGCAGCTGCAGGCGCGCGCCACCATGCTGTGGCTGCTCGGCACGCCGCTCGGGGCCGCGCTCGGCTTCCCGGTCACCCTGTACATCCTCAATACCTTCGACTGGCAGACCACCTTCTTCTTTATGGCGTTTCTGACGCTGCCGGTGATGTTGCTGGTGCTGTTCGGCATGCGCCACCTGAACGTCTCGCGCCCGGCGGCGGCGGCCAAGCCGGCGGTGTCCGAACGCAAACAGCACCGCCGCGAGCTGCTGCGCAGCCCGCATTTCTGGATGATTTGCCTGTTCAATATCGCCTTCCTGACCTACCTGTGGGGCATGAACGGCTGGTTGCCGAGCTACCTGATCAAGGGCAAAGGCATTCATCTGGAGCATGCCGGTTACCTCTCTTCGCTGCCGTTCATCGCCATGCTGCTCGGCGAAGTGCTGGGCGCCTGGCTGTCGGACAAGCTGGATCGCCGCGCGCTGGCCTGCTTCCTGTCGCTGTGCGGCGCCGGCCTCGGTCTGGCGGTGGTGCTGCACCTGCAGGGCACCTACAGCGTGATCGCCGCCATGGCCTTCAGCACCTTTATGTGGGGCGCCGGTGCGCCGAATATTTTCGCGCTGTTGGCGAAGGCGACCAGCAGCAAGGTCAGCGCCACCGCCGGCGGCATTTTCAACGGACTGGGCAATTTTGCCGGCGCGCTGGCGCCGGTGCTGATGGGGGCGTTGATCGCCGCCACCGTCAATATGGATAACGGCCTGCTGTTCCTGGTGGTGATGGCGTTCGTCGGCTGCCTCATTCTGCTGCCGTTGCTGAGAAAGTACTGAATTAACAATTGCTAAGCCCAATGGATTTCATGCTGTGGCTAGGCGGCAAGTTCGTGAGTTTCCAGGAGCTTACTGCGGTAAGTGACTGGTGTGAACGAATGCAGCCAACAACGCCACAGCGTGAAAGACGAAGGGGATAACCATTTGATTCAACAGAGGAGTGACAACATGTCTCAGGTTGAGAACAAAGCCGGCGTCAAGCCGCAGGATCTGTCGATGGAAAACTGGGTAGAGTCGCGCATCGCCCGTTTCGAGGGCCGCAAATACGACTGGAACGCGCTGAAATTCCAGGCCGACTTTGACCCGAAATACCGCCGCGCGCAGATGCGCTACATCGGCACCGGCGCCACCGGCGTGGCCAGCGACGCCAACACTATTCCGGCGGGCAACTTCACCTTTTCCACCATGGTGCTGCCGTCGAAGTGCGAGGGCCCGTTGCACCTGCACGACGACGTGGAAGAAGTGTTCTTCATGCTGAAAGGCAGCATCACGCTGATGATCCAGGATGGGGAAGAGTATTACGAAACCAGGCTGAAAGAGCGCGATCTGATCTCGGTGCCGGCGGGCGTGTACCGCGGCCTGTTCAACCACGGCGAGGAAGAGGCGCTGATGTGCGTGATGCTCGGCACCGCCAAGCCGGAGATCCCAACCTATCCGGCGGATCACCCGCTGTCCAAAGTGAAGCGCAACTGATGAACGGCCTGGCGCAACGCCAACGGGCGCGCTGCGGGGCGTACACCCTGAGCTGGCGCGAGGCCGGGCAGGGGCGGCCGGTGGTGTTGCTGCACGGCATCAGCTCCGGGTCCGCCTCGTGGATAAAGCAGTTTAACGACAGCGGCCTGACGGACGGTCACCGCCTGTTGGCGTGGGACGCGCCGGGCTACGGCGGCAGCCTGCCGTTGGCGGACCCGCAGGCCGATGCCGCCGGTTATGCGGCGGCGTTGGCGGCGCTGATTGCTGAGCTGCAGCTGGCGCAGCCGCTGATCGTCGGCCATTCACTGGGGGCGCTGATCGGCAGCGCCTACGCCGCCGGCTATCCGGACGGGCTATGTGGGCTGGTGTTGGCGGATCCGGCGCAGGGCTATGCCACGGCGCCGGAGGAAAAACGCCGGCAGGTGTACGGCCAGCGCCAACAGATGATAGAGACGCTGGGGCCGGTGGGCTACGGCGAGCAGCGGGCGGCGGCCTTGCTGCATGAAGAGGCGGATCCGCAGGACATCGCCTGGGTGCGCAACGGCATGCAACAGCTCGATCCCGACGGTTTTCTGAGCGCCGCCTGGATGCTGGCTAACGACGACATCGGCCGCTATCTGGCGCGCTATCGCGGCCCGCTGGAAGTGTGGTGCGGTGAACAGGATCGCATTACGCCGCCGGAGAAGGCGGCCGAGCTGGCGCGTGAGCAAGACGCGACGCTGCGTCTGATCGCCGCCGCCGGTCACGCCAGCTACCTCGATGCGCCGGCGTGTTTCAACCGCTATCTGCGGGATTTTACGGGAGCAATCCAACGATGAATTTTCAGCTTGAGGATCGGGTGGCGGTGGTGACCGGCGGCTCGTCGGGCATCGGTTTCGAAACTCTGAAGCTGCTGCTGGCCGAAGGGGCGAAGGTGGCGTTCTGCGGCCGCGATCCGGACAAACTGGCCGGCGCGGAGGCCAGCCTGCGCGCGGACTTCCCGCAGGCGGAGATCCTGGCGCTGCGCTGCGACGTGCTGGATGCACAGCAGGTGGCGCAGTTCGCCGCTCAGGTGACGGCGCGTTTCGGCGGCGTGGATCTGCTGATCAACAACGCCGGTCAGGGCTTCGTCGCCCATTTTGACCAGACGCCGCGCGAGGCCTGGCTGCATGAGGCCGAGCTGAAGCTGTTCGGCGTGATCAATCCGGTGCAGGCGTTCTTACCGGCGCTGGAACGATCGGCGATCGCGTCTATCACCTGCGTGAACTCGCTGCTGGCGCTGCAGCCGGAAGAACACATGATCGCCACCTCGGCGGCGCGTGCCGCGCTGCTCAACATGACGCTGACGCTATCGAAAGAGCTGGTGGACAAAGGTATTCGCGTTAACTCGATCTTGCTGGGGATGGTGGAGTCGGGTCAGTGGCGCCGCCGTTTCGAAGAGCGCAGCGATAAAGATCAAAGTTGGGAGCAGTGGACGGCGGCGATCGCCGAACGGCGCGGCATCCCGATGAAGCGCCTGGGCAAGCCGCAGGAGCCGGCGCAGGCGCTGCTGTTCCTCGCTTCGCCGCTGGCTTCTTTTACCACCGGTGCGGCGCTGGACGTTTCCGGCGGCTTTAACCGCCATGTGTAGCAGGGGCAGAAAAAGATGAAGAAGATCATGATGATTGGCTACGGCGCGATGGCGAAGGAAGTGATCGCCCGTTTGCCGGAAGGCGTGGAGGTCGGTTGGATCCTGGCGCGCGCAGCTCATCATGCGGCGATCGCCGAGGCTTTTGGCGGGCGGGTGCAGGCGCTGGCCCATCCTGGGCAGTGTTCGCAGCGGCCGGATCTGGTGCTGGAGTGCGCCAGCCAGCAGGCGGTGGCGGAGTTTGGCGAAGCGGTGCTGCAGCGCGGCTGGCCGCTGGCGCTGATCTCGACCGGCGCGCTGGCGGACGCCGCATTGCAACAGCGGCTGCAGCAGGTTTGCCGCCGCCATCACGGGCAACTGATCGTGCTGTCCGGCGCGGTGGCGGGGATGGACGGGCTGGCGTCGGCGCGCGAAGGCGGGCTGGAGAGCGTGACCTATCAGGCCAGTAAAAGCCCGGCCAGCTGGCGCGGCAGCCCGGCGGAACAGTTGATCGATCTCGATGCGGTGAGTGAAGCGCAGGTGTTTTTTGAAGGTTCGGCGCGTGAAGCGGCGCGTTTGTTCCCGGCTAATGCCAACGTGGCGGCCACCATTGCGCTCAACGGCCTGGGGATGGACGCCACCCGGGTACGCCTGCAGGTCGATCCCGCCACCCGACGCAATACCCATCGCCTGCAGGTGTGCGGCGATTTTGGCGAGTTTCACATCGAGCTGAGCGGCACCCCGCTGGCGAGCAATCCCAAAACATCAACCCTGGCGGCGCTGAGCGCGGTACAAGCCTGCCGCCGTCTGGTGGACGGCGGTTTTATTGCCTGAACGGCAGGAGCGGAGCATGGAACGATTGAATATTTTTGTCGCCGGACGCTGGCGCGAAGGGCGTGGCGAAGAGATGGCTTCGGTATTCCCGGCCGACGGCAGCGTCAACGCGCGGCTGCGTGCCGCTAACGTCGAGGACGTGAATGAGGCGGTGGAGGCAGCGGAACGCGCCTGGCGCGCGCCGGAGTGGCGTGGGTTGGTGCCGCACCAACGCGCCTCGATCCTCTACCGCGTCAGCAACCTGATCCTGGCGCAGCAGGAACAGCTGGCCGAGCTGCAGACCCGCGACAACGGCAAGCCGCTGGCGGAGACCCGCGGGCTGGTGGCCAGCGCAGCGGCGACCGCGCGCTACTTCGCCGCCGCCTGCGAAGTGTTGGAAGGCGAATTGCCGACCCCGCGCAGCGCCGAGGTGATGACGCTCAGCCAGTATCAGCCGATGGGGGTGATCGCCGCCATCACGCCGTGGAACTCACCGATCGCCAGTGAAATGCAGAAGGTGGCGCCGGCGCTGGCGGCGGGCAACGCGGTGGTGCTCAAACCGGCCGAAGCCACGCCGCTGATGGCGCTGAAGCTGGCCGAGCTGTTCGAACAGGCGGGCCTGCCTGCCGGGCTGCTCAGCGTGCTGCCGGGCAAAGGTTCGGTGATCGGCGAGGCGTTGGCGCGCCATCCGCGGGTGAAAAAGATCTCCTTTACCGGTGGGACCAGCACCGGGCGCCATTTGGCGCATATCGCCGCCGACAAGCTGATCCCCACCTCGTTGGAACTGGGGGGCAAATCACCGACCATCGTGCTGGAGGACGCCGATCTGGAACAGGCGGCGCGCGGTATCTGCTACGGCATTTTCAGCTCCGCCGGCCAGGCGTGCATCGCCGGATCGCGGCTGTTCGTGCATCGTTCGCTGTATCAGCCGCTGCTGGCGCGCTTGACCGAACTGACGGCGGGGCTGCGCATCGGCAACCCGCTGGTGCCGGGCGTGCATCTCGGCCCGCTGATCAGCGCCAAACATCGACAAAGCGTGGCGGACTACGTGGCGCTGGCGCGGCAGGAGGGTGGCCGGGTGATCATCGGCGGCGAAGCGCCGGCCGATCCGCAACTGGCGAGCGGTAGCTATTACCTGCCGACCATTATTGAAGGCTTGAACAACGACGCCCGCGTGTGCCAGGAGGAGATCTTCGGCCCGGTGCTGGTGGCGCTGCCGTTCGACGACGAGCAACAGCTGATCGAACAGGCCAACGACTCGGTGTACGGCCTGGCGGCCGGCATCTGGAGCCGCGATTTCCCGCGGGCGATGGCGCTGGCGGAGCGGCTGGAAACCGGCACCGTCTGGATCAACACCTACAAAACGTTCTCGATTTCTACACCGTTCGGCGGTTTCAAGGAAAGCGGGCTGGGCCGCGAAAAGGGCCTGAACGGCATCAAGGCCTACATGCAGCAGAAAAGCGTGTATCTGGCGCTGAGCCATCAGGTGAACCGCTGGAGCGACTAGGCCGACACCTCTACGCATAACCCTAATAACGACTACCCTAAGAAGGCAGATGATGAGCGATAAAATCACGGTTGGCGAGGCGATAGCCCGGACTCTGGAACAGTACGCGGTGTCGGCGATGTACGGCATCATTTCGATTCATAATCTGCCGATCGCCGATGCGGTGGGGCAGCGCGATAAAATTCGCTTCGTGCCGGCGCGCGGCGAAGCGGGCGCGGTCACCATGGCCGACGCGCACGGGCGCTTCTCCGGCCTGGGCGTGGCGTTGACCAGCACCGGCGCCGGCGCGGGCAACGCGGTGGGGGCGATGATTGAGGCGCTCAACGCCAACACGCCGCTGCTGCATATCACCGGCCAGGTGGAAAAAGCCTATCTGGACGCCGACGCCGGTTTTATTCATGAAACCCGCGATCAGCTCGGCTTCCTGCGCGCCTGCTCCAAGCGCGCTTACCGGGTCAATTCGCCGGAGCAGGCGGTGGCGGTGATCCAGCGGGCGATCCTGGATGCGCAAACCGTGCCCTGTGGCCCGGTGGCGGTCGAGATCCCGATCGATATTCAAAGCAGCCTGGTTTCCCGTTCGGTGCTGACCGAAGCGTTGGCGCCGGCGCCGCTGCCGAAGGCGGACGATGCGGCGGTGGAGCGGCTGCATCAGCGGCTGAAACAGGCCAAGCGTCCGCTGCTGTGGTTAGGCGGTGGCGCCTTGGCCTGCGGCGACGCGGTGCGCAAGCTGGCGGACGCCGGCGTGGCGGTGATCTCCAGCACCCACGGGCGCGGCATTCTACCGGACAGCCATCCGCGCAGCCTGCGGGCGTTCCACAACTCGCCGAGCATCGAGGCGATCCTGACGCAGTGCGACCTGACGCTGGTGGCCGGTTCACGGCTGCGCAGCAATGAAACCCGCACCTGGACGCTGCCGCTGCCGCGCCCGCTGGTGCAGATTGACATCGATCCGGCGGCGGCCAACCGCAACTATCTGGCCGATGAGCAGATCAACGGCGACTGTGCGGCGTTGCTGGCCGCGCTGGCGGCGCGACTGGCCCCCGGCGAGAAGGTTAACGCCGAGTGGGATGCCGAGATCGCGGGGGCGGTGCAGCAGGCGGAGAGCGCGTTGCGTCAACAGTCCGGCGAATACGCCAAACTCAACGACGCCATCGACGCCGCGTTGCCGCAGGACGGATTGCTGGTGCGCGATATCACCGTTTCCGGCAGCGTCTGGGGCAGCCGTTTGTTCCGCGCGATCTCGCCGCTGTGCAACATTCACTCGCTGGCCGGTGCTATCGGCATGGGGCTGCCGATGGCGATCGGCACCGCGATCGCCAACCCGCAGCGCAAGGTGGTGGGGCTGGTGGGCGATGGCGGTTTGGCGCTGGGCCTGGGGGAACTGGCGACCATGGCGCAGGAACAGGTGAACATCACCCTGCTGATCATGAACGACGGCGGTTATGGCGTGATGCGCGGCATTCAGGACAAGTATTTCGCCGGGCGCCAGTATTACAACGAGCTGCATACGCCGGCCTTTACTCAAATAGCCGAAGCGATGGGGCTGAAAGCCTGGAAGGTCGAGGCGGCGGCGCAGTTCAACGGCGTATTGGCCGAGGCGATCAACTACCCGGGGCCGTCGGTGGTCGAGGTGGACATGAAGCAGGTCGGGCCGCTGACCTTCGCCGGGCCGCCGCAGAAAACCCTGTATTGAGACGATAAAAAACGCCCGGCGGTTGCCGGGCGTTCTCGTTGTTACTTCTCTGCCGCGATGCGATCGCGAATGTGCTGCGCGCGCGCTTGGGAAGACGGGTGATCGTCGAACATGCTGCTCTGACGGCCGGCTTCCATTTGGGCCAATTTTTCGAAGCTGGTGGCCAGGCCGTTCGGATCGATGCCGCGCTTTTTCAGCAGATCGAACGAGTAATCATCCGCTTCGCTTTCCTGCTTCTGCGAGAACTGGGCGCTGACCAGTTTCTCGCCGATGTCCGCCAGCTGCGACTGCGACAGCGAGCCGATGACGCCGCCGGCGGAGGACGCCGCGGTGCGCAGCGCCACGGTGCCGTAAGCCACCTGCATCGCTTTACGGGTGTGGCCCAGGGCCACGTGGCCCATTTCGTGGCCCAGCACGCCTTCCACTTCGTTGTCGTTCATCATGTCCATCAGGCCGCTGTAGACGCGGATACAGCCGTTGGCCATCGCCCAGGCGTTGACGTCTTTGGTCACGTAAACCTTATAGTTGGCCGGGGTGCCGTTGATGTTGTCGCCCAGCGCCGCAGCGATTTTGTTGAGACGCTTGGCGTAGGTGCTGCCGGCCGGCGCGATTTGTGCCTTGCTGTCCATCTCGGCGCAGGATTTATCACTCAGGGCCTTAACGTCGTCGTTGCTCAAGGTCGCCGCCTGGAACGCCTGCGCGCCGGACTGCATCAAGGTTTCGGTATTCAGGTTTTGACAGCCGGTTGCCAAGGTGGCAATGCCCAACGCAATCAAAGAGGTACGGATCTTCATAACGCTATCTTCCTGTGAAGGTAACAAGGTAAAAGAGTCATTTTGCTTTGAGGAAATCTTGTCGCAAGAGCCTAGTGTACGCCAGCTAAGGCGAGAATAGTGTTATTCCGAAAAAGCGTCCAATCGTGCTAATAAGTGGTGAACTCGCTCTCATTTGGCATTAGGGATTGCCGTTGTGATGTGGAGTCTGAGAAAATAGGGAACTTGACTGCTTTTTTTATCCGACCTGGAGTAAAACATGTCCTCTCGTAAAGAGCTTGCCAACGCCATCCGCGCACTCAGCATGGACGCCGTACAAAAAGCAAATTCCGGCCACCCGGGGGCCCCTATGGGCATGGCGGACATCGCCGAAGTCCTGTGGCGTGACTACCTCAACCACAACCCGACTAACCCGCACTGGGCTGACCGCGACCGTTTCGTGCTCTCCAACGGCCACGGCTCCATGTTGATTTACAGCCTCCTGCACCTCACCGGCTACGACCTGCCGATGCGCGAGCTGGAGAACTTCCGTCAGCTGCATTCCAAAACCCCGGGGCACCCGGAGTACGGCTACACCCCAGGCGTTGAGACCACCACCGGCCCGCTGGGCCAGGGTATCGCCAACGCCGTCGGCTTCGCCATCGCCGAACGCACCCTGGCGGCGCAGTTCAACCGCCCTGGCCACGACATCGTCGACCACCACACCTACGCCTTCATGGGCGACGGCTGCATGATGGAAGGTATCTCGCACGAAGTCTGCTCCCTGGCCGGCACCCTCAAGCTCGGCAAGCTGACCGCCTTCTACGATGACAACGGCATCTCCATCGACGGCCACGTCGACGGCTGGTTCACCGACGACACCGCCCTGCGTTTCGAAGCCTACGGCTGGCACGTGGTGCGCAACGTCGACGGCCACAACCCGGACGCCATCAAGGCCGCGATTGAAGAAGCCCGCAAGGTGACCGACAAGCCGTCGCTGCTGATGTGCAAGACCGTTATCGGCTTCGGTTCGCCGAACAAGGCCGGCACCCATGACGTGCACGGTGCCGCGCTGGGCGCCGCCGAAGTGGCCGCCACCCGCGAAGCACTGGGCTGGAAATACGCCGCCTTTGAAATCCCGCAGGACATCTACGCCCAGTGGGACGCCAAAGAAGCCGGTCAGGCCAAGGAAGCGGCCTGGAACGACAAGTTCGCCGCCTACGCCAAGGCCTTCCCGGAACTGGCTGCCGAGTTCAAGCGCCGCATGAACGGCGAGCTGCCGGCGGACTGGAAAGCCGACGCCAAGGCGTTCGTGGAAAAACTGCAGGCCAACCCGGCCAACATCGCCAGCCGCAAGGCGTCGCAGAACGCGCTGGAAGCGTTCGGCAAGGTGCTGCCGGAGTTCCTGGGCGGCTCTGCCGACCTGGCGCCGAGCAACCTGACGATGTGGTCCGGCTCGAAAGCGCTGAACGTTGACCCGGCGGGCAACTACATTCATTACGGCGTGCGCGAGTTCGGCATGACCGCCATCACCAACGGCATCGCGCTGCACGGCGGCTTCCTGCCGTACTCGGCGACCTTCCTGATGTTCGTGGAATACGCCCGCAACGCGGTGCGCATGGCGGCACTGATGAAGCTGCGCAACGTGTTCGTCTACACCCACGACTCCATCGGTCTGGGCGAAGATGGCCCGACCCACCAGCCGGTGGAGCAGCTGGCGAGCCTGCGCGTGACCCCGAACATGAGCACCTGGCGCCCGTGTGACCAGGTGGAATCGGCGGTGGCGTGGCAGTACGGTATCGAGCGCAACGACGGCCCGACCACGCTGGTGTTCTCGCGCCAGAACCTGACCCAGCAGCCGCGCAGCGCAGAGCAGCTGGCGAACGTGTACCGCGGCGGCTACGTGCTGAAAGACTGCGCGGGCACGCCGGACGTCATCCTGATTGCCACCGGCTCCGAAGTGGGTATCACGGTGGAAGCGGCGGACACGCTGACCGCAGCGGGCCGCAAGGTGCGCGTGGTGTCGATGCCGTCGACCGACGCGTTCGACAAGCAGGATGCGGCGTACCGCGAGTCGGTGCTGCCGGCGGCGGTGACGGCGCGCGTGGCGGTGGAAGCGGGTATCGCGGACTACTGGTACAAGTACGTGGGCCTGAACGGCGCCATCGTGGGCATGACCACCTTCGGTGAGTCGGCGCCGGCGGAGCAGCTGTTCGCCGAGTTCGGCTTCACCGTGGACAACGTGGTGGCCAAGGCGCAAGCGCTGCTGAAGTAAGCCGCCGGGCGCAAGCCGATACAAAAGCCGGTCATCATGACCGGCTTTTTTTATGGGCGGAAACCGCGTTTACGACGCGGTCTTGATGCTTTCGGCGCTGCGCAACCGGTCGTAAGCCGCCGCCAGCAACAGCACCAGCAGCGTAGGCTGCAGCCAGACCAGACCCTGTTCGGCCAGCGGCAGCTTATCGAACCAGACGGGCAGCAGGCTGCTGAAGCTGGAGGCTTTCAGGCCGTCGGCGAGGCCAAACACCAGGCTGGTAGCGATCACCGGCGCGAAGACGCGCTTGGCGCTGCGCCAGCGGTTCTGGCTGAAGCTGAGCAATACCAGCGCGATGCAGGGCGGGTAGATCGCCGTCAGCACCGGCAGCGAGACGCGGATCAGATTGGCCAGCCCCATGTTGGAAACCAGCATGGCGAAGAGGGCGAGGATAACCACCAGCGTGCGGTAAGAGAGCGGCAGGTAGCGGGAGAAGAAGTCCGCGCAGGCACAGGTCATGCCGACCGCCGTCACCAGGCAAGCGATGAACATCAGCACCGCCATAAAGACGCTGCCCAGATCGCCGAAGGTGTGCTGCACATAGGCGTGCAGGATTGCCGCGCCATCCTGAGCATCGTTCCCGACCAGGCTGCCGCTGCCGGCGCCGAGCTTGAACATGCAGATATAGACCAGAGTCAGGCCGACGCCGGCGATCAGGCTGGCCCAGAGGGTGTAGCGCAGCAGCAGGCCGCTGTCGCTGACGCCGCGCGAGCGGGCGGCGGTGACGATAATCGAGCCGAACATCAACGCCGACAGCGTGTCCATGGTTTGATAACCCTGAACGAAGCCGGTGGAAAACGCCGCGGCCTGATAGCTGCCGACGGCGGAGACCGGCGCACCGGCGGGCCAGACCAGGGCGGCGATGCCGAGCGCGGCCAGCGCCAGAATTTTCAGCGGCGCCAGAATATGGCCGACGTTGTCGAGCAAGCGGCCGGGATACAGCGACACGACCATCGCCAGGGTAAAGAACAGCAGGCTGTAGATGAACTGCGGCAGGGCGCCGTCGCCGGTGAAGGGCGCGATGCCGAGGGCGAAAGAAACATTGGCGGTTCGCGGGGTGGCGAACAGTGGGCCGAGCGCCAGATAGCAGACGGTCGCCAACAGCAGGCCGGCTGTGCGGCCGATGGGGCCAGTCAGCAGGCTGATGCTGCCGCCGACGCGCGCCAGCGCGATCACGGCAATCACCGGCAGGGCGACGGCGGTCACCATAAAACCGAGGGCGGCCGGCCACAGATGCTCACCGGACTGCAGCCCCACCAGCGGTGGGAAAATGATGTTGCCGGCGCCGACAAATAGGGCGAAGGTCATAAAGCCCAGGGCGATAATGTCTTTCGGGGATAAACTCTTGGTCATAACGGTATGGCACTGCCTGTATTCATGAAATAAACGGCCTGGCTGCGGAATGAAGCACTGCAGGAGGAGGCGCGTGGGGCAGCGTAAGCCCGCAAAAATTTTCGTCCGGCAGGATATAATAATTCGGCGACAAAAACCTGATTAATCCAGCGCTGTTTACCCCGGAGTGAACCGGCCGCACAGAGGGATCCTGGCGGCCGGCCCGGCAGCGCGTTAGCTCGCGCGCGCCACCATGTCTATCGACAGCGGGATTTCGATATGCGGTTTAAAAGAGTCATACGCGAAGGAGACGTGGCCGTCTTCGACCGGTTTACGGGTGAAAAAGATCAGCATATCACGGGTCGAATGCCGGCGTTTGTCCTGCGCTTCCACCGGTGAGAGGCTGTGTTTGCGCTCATGGTCGACAATCAGCAGGGTATCGAGGAAATGCCGATGCTGTATTTCGCCCAAAATCCATTCCGGCCGGGCGCGATCGAATTTGATCCCGCTGGTTTCGCGCATATCGTGAATAAAGGTCTTGGCGCTGTCGTCGGTCATGTTGTCGCAGCCGAGGAAGGTCGTCATGGTGTGGTCGACGCCGTCGCTGTGTACGCCTTCCAGCGCCGGTTCGCCCAACATCTGCGGCGTGGTGACGGTGCGCAGGTTGAACACCGTGCAGACGAATTTGTTGATTTCCTGATTAAGCCGGGGGCGCGGCGTCACGCTCACGCCATCGATCACGTAGGCTTTGAATTTCATCAGTGCCTGAAATGCCGTATTCAACTGCAGATCGTCGTTGATGCCGCGGAAATGGCGCACCTTTCCCGAATCGTAGCGGATGAAGTCTTCCTCGACCGAGAGCACGAAAGGCTGGAACTCCAGCCGCTCAATCTGGGCGCGATCGAAGTCGAAACAGAAGCGGCCGTTTCTGGACTTGCGGAAAGGCAGTGTGGGATCGTCCGCCAGATTGGCGCTGACCTGCTGCAGCCTGGCGAAATCTTCCGGCCGCGCGCCCAGCGCCAGCAGGATCGCTTGCATGGTGGCGCCGGGGATAAAGGCTGAACGGTGTTCCTGGTACGCCTTCTTAACTTCATCAAGCAGGGATAACTGTCGCATTTCTCGGTGGCCTCACGAATGATGTGGCGATTATAAAATCTTGCTGCCGATCTCCACGTCGACATCGGGTTTCAGCAAGACAGTGCCTTGATCCCGGGTGACCGCGGCAAGTACCAGCACTTCAGATTTAAATCCGGCAACCCGCCTGGCGGGGAAATTAACGACGGAGATGACTTTTTTTCCAAGCAGATCATCTTCCTGATAGTTTTCGCATAATTGCGCCGAGCTGTTTTTAATGCCAATTTCTTCGCCGAAATCAATGCGCAGCTTATAGGCGGGTTTTAATGCCTTGTCGTTATATTCCACGGAAATAATTTCGCCAATACGCATATCCAGTTTCATAAAATCAGTGATTTCGGCCATGAGTCAGTCCAGTTAATTAAGTGGCTTCAGGAAGGCTAGCAAAGGGGAATTATTCCGACAATGCCGCCAGGAGGGGAATAGTTATACCGGATGTAGCAATTAATTTACATTATCGTAACGTGGTGGAATTAATTATAAGCTTGGTGAATTATATAAAATTGAAACTTCATTATTTCCCGCAATTATGTTCACCACGCCTGCTTGGTGCCAGCGTCGATACTGTTAAGCCCGTGTTAAATTGGTTAGTATGCTCTGCATTAATTCATCAACGGCATTTTTTAGGTAGTGATATGGAAATAACCCAGCGCGAAAAACGCGATCGGCGAAAGGCATTTATTGCGCCGTTTTTCCTGATATTAATTTGGTCGACCGGTTTTATTGCCGCGCGGGCGGTGGCGGATCATGCCGATCCCAACCTTTTCCTGACCTTTCGCTTTTTGATCGCCGCGGTAGTATTCGCTCTGCTGGCGCTGCATTGCGCCTGGCCCAAGGGGCGACAGTTCGTAATGCACCTGCTGACCGGCATGTTGATGAACGGTGTTTACCTTGCCGCAAGCTGGTGGGCGGTGGCGAACGGCCTGGCGGCCGGAGTGATGTCGCTGATCGGCGGATTGCAGCCGCTGTTTACCGCGCTGATTTTCGCGCTGGTGCTGCGTAAGCCGATCGGGTTACGTTCCTGGGCCGGGCTGGCGGTCGGTTTTATCGGCGTTGCGCTGGTGCTCTCCCCGCGGCTGACCGGCATCGACGTCGGCAATATGGCGCTGCTGCCGATCCTGATGGGGTTTGGCAGCATCGTTGCGCTGACGATAGGCATCATGGTGCAGAAGTCTTCGCTGGCAGCGGCCGATCTGCGGGCGGCAGGCGCCATTCAGCACCTCGGCGCGGCGATCGTGACCGGCGTACTGGCGGCCGTAATGGGCTCAGGCGCCTGGGACAATTCGCCAACGCTGTGGTTCTCGCTGCTGTGGTCGGCCGGCGTGTTGTCGCTGGGCGGCACCGCGCTGTTCATTTGGATGGTGCGCCACGGCGATTTGACTCGCATTACCGCGCTGATGCTGCTGGTGCCGCCGGCGGCGGCGCTGCAGGCTTACGCGCTGTTTGGTGAGGCGTTGTCGCTGGTGCAGCTGGCGGGATTTGTTCTGACGCTGCTGGGGGTTGCCATCGTACAGCGAATTCGCCTGCGGCGGCGCTCTCACCTGGCCGAATAGTCTGCGATAGGAAGTGCTGTAAAGCCCGCGCTGCCGGGCTTTTTATTGGCTGAAAAACGTCCAACCTCACAAAACCGAAAGATAACAAGCAACGCCGTTGCCTCGTCATAAATATTAACTGTATGTTAATTTTTGGTTTATTAAATGTGATCAGGGGATGGATGATGATGAAAAAAATCAGCGCGACCGTAGCTGCTATCACCTTACTGGGCTCCGTTTCCGCCTATGCGGCCTTCCCGGCGGGCTACCCCGCCGACTATCAGAAACTGGTCGACGGCGCGAAGAAAGAAGGCAAGGTGGTGATTTATTCAACCACCGACACCAAGGCGGCGGCGCCGCTGATCCAGGGGTTCGAGGCGTTGTATCCGGGCATCAAGGTCGAATACAACGACATGAACAGCACCGAACTGTATAACCGCTTTATCAGCGAGCAGGCGGCCGGCGGCACCAGCGGCGACCTGGTGTGGAGTTCGTCGATGGACACCATTTTGAAACTGGCGGGCGATTACGCGCAGGAGTATGCCTCTCCGGAGCGGGCTCAGTTGCCAAAATGGGCGGTATGGCAAGATAAAGTGTATGGCACCACCTATGAGCCGGTGGTGTTTATCTATAACAAACGGCTGATCCCGCAGGGCGATGTGCCGGATTCACACGCGGCGCTGGCTAAACTGATCGCCGGTCAGACGGACAAATTCAAGAAGAAAGTCACCACCTACGACATCGAAAAATCCGGCGTCGGCTTCATGCTGTCGGTGCAGGACTTCAAGGCCGATCCTAACTACTTCAAAACGCTGGCCGACGTGGCCAAGGGCGGGCTGGCGGTGCAATCTTCCACCGGCACCATGATGGAGCGCGTCTCCTCCGGTGAAAACCTGATCGGCTTCAATATCCTCGGTTCATACGCCGAGGCCCGCGCCAAGAGCGATCCGTCGCTCGGCATCGTCTATCCGAAAGACTATACCCTGGTGCTGTCGCGCGTGAGCTTCATCAGCAAAGAGGCCGGCAACCCTAATGCCGCCAAGCTGTGGTTCGACTACGTGCTGTCGGAGAAAGGGCAAAATATTCTCGCCAATCAGGCGGATATCCCCTCGATCCGCAACGACATCGAAGGCAAGAACGACATCGATGGCATGACCAAGCTGTTGGGTAACGCGCTCAAGCCGATCCCGGTCGATGACAGCCTGCTGGAATATCTGCAGCCGGCCAAACGTCTCGACTACATCAAACAATGGCGCGCCGCCGCGGCGAAATAACAGGGACTGCATTCGGACGCGCGCCTGCCGCACGGGCGCGCGCCCTTTGGTCGTCGTTTACAACCATAGGGAGCATTTATGCAAGCATGGCGCAGAAAGTGGCAGAGCCTGCCGCGCGGCCTGGTGGTGTTGATAACCGCGCTGGTTATCTATGTCCCCCTGTCGTTTATCATCATTCAAAGCTTCCTCTCGGCTCCGTTTTTCTCTCCCTCCAAGGTCTTCAGCCTGGAGGCCTTCGAGTTCATCTTTACCGATCCGGATTTCTACAAGGCGCTGAAAAGCGGCTTTATTCTGGCATTCGGCCTGGTGATTATCGCCATCCCGCTCGGCGGCATTTTGGCCTTCCTGATGGTGCGCACCGATCTGCCGGGGCGGCGGATCATCGAACCGCTGATTCTGGTACCGATCTTCGTGTCGCCGATGGTGCTGGGTTTCGGTTACGTGGTGGCGGCGGGGCCGGTCGGCTTCTTCTCGCTGTGGGCGGAAGCGTTGCTGGGTTTCGTGCCGTGGAACATCTATTCGATGGCCAGCATCGTGGTGATAGCCGGGTTGACGCACGTGCCCCACGCGTATCTGTACATCTCCTCGGCGCTGCGCAGCGTGGGCTCCGACGTTGAAGAAGCGGCGCGCACCGCCGGCGCTACGCCGCTGCAGGTGATGACCGCCGTCAGCCTGCCGATGGTGCGGCCGTCTATCTTGTACGCCGGGGTGCTGCTGTTCTTCCTCGGGCTGGAGGTGTTCGGCCTGATGCTGGTGCTGGGCGATCCGGAAGGCAACCTGGTGCTGGCGACCTACCTGTATCAGTTGACCAACAAGCTGGGTACGCCTTCTTACCACCTGATGGCGGCGGTAGCGGTGGTGCTGATCTGCATCACCATTCCATTGGTGATGCTGCAGCGCAGTCTGATGCGTACCGCCAACCGTTTCGTCACCGTCAAGGGCAAAGCCTCGCAGGCGCGCGCGCTGCCGCTGGGCAAATGGCGCTGGGTGGCCGGCGCGGTGGTGATGTTCTGGCTGACCGTGACCATCGGCGTGCCGCTGATCGGCGTAGTGCTGCGCGCCTTTATCTCCAACTGGGGCGTGGGCGTGTCTGTCTGGGACGAACTGTCGATCAACACCTTCCGCACCATCTGGGCGCAACCCAACCTGCTGCGCGCCATCGTCAACTCGATGGCGATCGGGGTGATCGGCGGGGCGCTGGCGGTGGCGTGCTATCTGTTTATCGGCATTGCCATGCACCGCAAGCCGGATGGCGCCACGCGCTTCCTCGACTACAGCGTGCTGGTGCCGCGCGCGGTGCCGGGGCTGTTGGCCGGCCTGGCGTTCCTGTGGGTGTTTCTGTTCCTGCCGATGTGGTTGGACAAATCGCTTAAGGAAGGCTGGCTGTCAGTGCTGCCGATGGCCGAGTGGCTGCGCGAGAACGTGATCGTCTGGCTGCGTTCGCTGCGCAGCACCATCTTCAGCGTCTGGCTGGCGTACACCGTAGTGTGGATGGCTTACGGCCTGCGGCTGATCTCTTCTACGCTGCTGCAGGTGGGACCGGAGCTGGAGGAGGCGGCGCGCAGCGCCGGCGCCAGCCGCGGTCAGATCACCCGCCACGTCACCATTCCGCTGTCGCGCTACGGCCTGATCGGCTCCTGGTTGCTGATGTTCCTGATCTTTGAACGCGAATATTCCACCGGGGTGTATCTGCTGTCTCCGGGCACAGAAACCATCGGCTCGATGCTGGTTTCCCTGTGGGCCGCGGGCGCTATCGATATCGTCGCCGCGCTGTCGTTCATCAATATCCTGCTGGTGGTGTTGGGGCTGGGGATCGCCTTGCGCTTTGGAGTGAAATTACATGATTGAACTTTCGGTAGAGAATCTGCATTTGACCTATGGCGACAACCCGGTGTTGAAAGGGGTGTCGATGGATCTGAAACGGGGCGAAGTGGTCTCGCTGCTGGGCCCGTCGGGCAGCGGCAAAACCACGCTGCTGCGGGCGGTAGCCGGGCTGGAGAAACCGAGCCAGGGCCGGATCGTCATCGGCAACAGCGCGGTGTACAACGGCAGCGCACGCAGTGAAATTCCCGCCGAAGAGCGCAATCTGGGGCTGGTGTTTCAGTCCTACGCCCTGTGGCCGCATAAAACGGTGTTTGAGAACGTCGCTTACCCGCTGAAACTGCGTAAGACTGCCTCGGCGGAAATCGCCCAGCGGGTGCAGGCGGTGCTGGATCAACTCGGGCTGGGGCATTTGGCCAAACGCCATCCGCACCAGCTCTCCGGCGGCCAGCAGCAGCGCGTGGCGATCGGGCGCGCGCTGGTCTACAACCCGCCGGTGATCCTGCTGGATGAGCCGCTGTCCAACCTTGACGCCAAGCTGCGCGAAGAGGCGCGGGTATTCCTGCGCGAGTTGATCATCAAGCTCGGTCTGTCGGCACTGATGGTGACTCACGATCAGAACGAGGCGATGGCCATTTCCGATCGCATCCTGCTGCTCAATAACGGCAAAATCGAACAGCAGGGCACGCCGCAGGAGATGTACGGCTCGCCCACCACGCTGTTCACCGCCGAGTTCATGGGCAGCAACAACCGGTTGCCGGGCAAGGTCGTCGCGCTGGAAGGCGATCGGGCGCGCATCGAAGGTAAGGATTGGGCGCTGTGGGGCAAAGCGGGCGAAGGCGTGCAGGTCGGGCAGGAGGGCACGGCGGTGATCCGCGTCGAGCGCGTGCGGTTGGGCGAAGATCCGCAGGGCAACCAGCTTGAGCTGCCGTTGCTGACCAGCATGTATCTCGGCGATCGCTGGGAATACCTGTTCCGCACCGTGGCCGAAGATTTCGTGGTGCGTGCCTATGGCCACGAGGCGCGCGATCAAACGCTGTGCCGGCTCTCCCTGCCGGCCGAGCATTTGTGGATATTCCCGAAAGCTTAACCAGGACGCCCGCCGATGCGGGCGCTCCGTTTACAGAGTTAAACCGCTAGCAGCGATCTTTTCTGGGCGGTGTACGTTTCCCGGCTGGCAACGTCGGCGAAAGTGCGGGTGACGGTCGAATTTTTGCGCGACTATTTTCGTGAGCACTACGGCGAAACGGGGCCGGCGAGCGAAAATTCGTCGCGGTCTTGAGGCCAAAAATGTGCGCCAGATCATCTTATGCTCGTAAAACTCCCGTCCGTTACCTGAGGAACTGTCGCACCTGTTCCTTTTGCCAAAACTTTGGTTTATGCTCAGCTGAAGCGTTTCAGTTGAAGCACTCTTCAACAGAAATGCCGATGTGACGGCGGTGAAAAACCGCTGAAGCGCGGGAATAATGCAAACTCGGCGATTCACAGCGGGCGGTACGATCCACTACTCTATGCGGGTTAGTGAGACAACCAGTCAGCGCCGGGCGGCGCCGGTGAGTCACCCGGCGTGGACGGCCCTTTTTCAGGAGCAGCATGACCATCCGCATAGCGATAAACGGCTTTGGCCGCATCGGCCGCAGCGTATTGCGCGCACTGTACGAATCGGGACGACGGGCGGAAATCTCCGTGGTGGCGATCAACGAGCTGGCGAACGCCGAAGGCATGGCCCATCTGCTGAAGTACGATTCCAGCCACGGCCGCTTTGCGTGGGATGTGCGGCAAGAGTGCGACACGCTGAGCGTCGGAGACGACGCGATTCGCCTGTTGCATCAGCCGGCGGTGGAGCAGTTGCCCTGGGGCGAGCTGGGCGTCGACGTGGTGCTGGACTGCAGCGGCGTGTACGGCAGCCGGGCGGATGGCGAAGCCCATCTGGCGGCGGGGGCGAAGAAAGTGCTGTTCGCCCATCCGGGCGGCAACGATCTGGACGCCACCATCGTGTTTGGCGTCAACCATCAGACGCTGCTGGCGGAACACCGCATCGTGTCCAACGCCTCGTGCACCACCAACTGCATTATTCCGGTGATCAAGCTGCTGGACGACGCCTACAGCATCGAGTCCGGCACCGTGACCACCATTCACTCGGCGATGAACGATCAGCCGGTGATCGACGCGTATCACGCGGATTTGCGGCGCACCCGCGCGGCGAGCCAGTCGATCATTCCGGTCGATACCAAGCTGGCCGCGGGCATCACCCGCATCTTCCCGCAGTTTTGCGATCGCTTCGAGGCTATCTCGGTGCGCGTGCCGACCATCAACGTGACGGCTATCGATCTTAGCGTCAGCGTGAGCGCCGCGGTGAAGGTGGCGGAGGTCAACCAGCTGTTGCAAAAGGCCGCACGGGAATCATTTCGTGGTATAGTTGACTACACGGAATTACCATTGGTCTCGATTGATTTTAACCATGACCCGCACAGCGCTATCGTCGACGGTACGCAGACCCGGGTCAGCGGGCAGCACCTGATAAAGACCTTGGTCTGGTGCGACAATGAATGGGGCTTTGCCAATCGGATGTTGGATACAACACGGGCAATGGCCGCCAGCGGTTTCTAGTACGGCGGCGCCGGCGTGATGGGCGCGCTGCTTAGGCAATTTTATAGAGATTCAATAAAGAGGGTTCACCATGTCTGTAATTAAGATGACCGATCTGGATCTGGCGGGTAAACGCGTACTGATCCGCTCCGATCTGAACGTGCCGGTAAAAGACGGTAAAGTGACTTCCGACGCGCGTATCCGCGCTTCCCTGCCGACTATCGAAGCTGCGCTGAAGCAAGGCGCCCGCGTGATGGTAACCTCCCACCTGGGTCGTCCTACCGAAGGCGAGTACAACGAAGAATTCTCCCTGCTGCCTGTGGTCAACTACCTGAAAGATCATCTGAAATCCCCAGTGCGTCTGGCGAAGGATTATCTGGATGGCGTCGACGTCGCCGAAGGCGAACTGGTGGTGCTGGAAAACGTCCGCTTCAACAAGGGCGAGAAGAAAGACGACGAAACCCTGTCCAAGAAATACGCGGCGCTGTGCGACGTGTACGTGATGGACGCGTTCGGCACCGCGCACCGCGCGCAGGCCTCCACCCACGGCGTGGGCAAGTTCGCGCCTGTCGCCTGTGCCGGCCCGCTGCTGTCCGCCGAGCTGGAAGCGCTGGGCAAGGCCTTGGGCAACCCGGCCCGTCCGATGGTCGCCATCGTGGGCGGCTCTAAAGTCTCCACCAAACTGACCGTGCTGGATTCCCTGTCCAAAATCGCCGATCAGCTGATCGTCGGCGGCGGCATCGCCAACACCTTCGTGGCGGCGCAGGGCAACAACGTGGGCCAGTCCCTGTACGAACCGGATCTGATCCCGAACGCGCAGAAACTGCTGGAAACCTGCGACATCCCGGTTCCGACCGACGTGCGCGTGGCGACCGAGTTCTCTGAAACCGCGACCGCGACCGTGAAGCAGGCCAACGAGATCCAGGACAACGAGCAAATTCTGGATATGGGCGACGTCTCTGCCGAGCGTCTGGCCGTTATCCTGAAGAACGCCAAGACCATTCTGTGGAATGGCCCGGTTGGCGTATTCGAGTTCCCTAACTTCCGTAAGGGCACCGAAATTGTCGCCCGCGCGATCGCCGATAGCGACGCTTTCTCTATCGCTGGCGGCGGCGACACTCTGGCAGCCATCGATCTGTTCGGTATCGCTGACAAAATTTCCTACATCTCCACCGGCGGTGGCGCATTCCTGGAATTCGTTGAAGGGAAACCGCTGCCTGCAGTCGTGATGCTGGAAGAGCGCGCTAAGCAGTAATTCAGACAACGGGAGGCGAAAGCCGCCCGTTTGTTTTATACCGCGCGGCTCACGCTGCGCGGCGTGAAAACATCGATTTACATCCATCTACGGCCGACGAAACAGGACAAAGTAACATGTCTAAAATTTTTGATTTCGTAAAACCGGGTGTCATCACGGGTGATGACGTTCAGAAAGTCTTCGCAGTTGCTAAAGAGAACAACTTTGCGCTGCCAGCGGTAAACTGCGTGGGTACCGACTCCATCAACGCAGTGCTGGAAGCCGCGGCTAAAGTGCGCGCGCCGGTTATCGTTCAGTTCTCCAACGGCGGCGCCGCGTTCATCGCCGGCAAAGGCGTGAAGACCGATGTGCCTCAGGGTGCAGCGATTCTGGGCGCTATCTCTGGCGCACACCACGTTCACCAGATGGCTGAACACTACGGCGTGCCGGTGATCCTGCACACCGACCACTGCGCGAAGAAACTGCTGCCATGGCTGGACGGCCTGCTGGACGCCGGCGAGAAGCACTTCGCCGCTACCGGCAAACCGCTGTTCTCTTCCCACATGATCGATCTGTCTGAAGAATCTCTGGAAGAAAACATCGAGATCTGCAGCGCCTACCTGAAGCGCATGGCCAAAATCGGCATGACGCTGGAAATCGAACTGGGCTGCACCGGCGGTGAAGAAGATGGCGTGGACAACAGCCATATGGATGCTTCCGCACTGTACACCCAGCCGGAAGACGTGGCTTACGCGTACGAAAAACTGAACGCCATCAGCCCGCGCTTCACCATCGCAGCCTCCTTCGGTAACGTGCACGGCGTGTACAAGCCAGGCAACGTCAAGCTGACTCCGACCATTCTGCGTGATTCTCAGGACTACGTGTCCAAGAAATTCAACCTGCCGCACAACAGCCTGAACTTCGTGTTCCACGGCGGTTCCGGTTCTACCGACGCAGAGATCAAAGAGTCTGTGGGTTACGGCGTGATCAAAATGAACATCGACACCGACACCCAATGGGCGACCTGGGATGGCATCCTGCAGTACTACAAAGCGAACGAAGCTTACCTGCAGGGCCAGCTGGGCAACCCGAAAGGCGCCGATCAGCCGAACAAGAAATACTATGATCCACGCGTATGGCTGCGCGCAGCGCAGACCAGCATGGTGACGCGTCTGGAGCAGGCTTTCAAAGATCTGAACGCGGTAGACGTTCTGTAATCTTCGGCACCTGTTGCACGTGCATAAGGCTCCCTGCGGGGAGCCTTTTTCGTTTTCAGCCCAGCAGGCCGGCACCGACGTTGATCGACAGGCCCAGGATCAGCATGTTGAACACGAACGAAATAACCGACTGCACGAGCGCGATTTTACGCACCTCCGCGGCGCCGACCGCCACGTCGGCCGTTTGCGACGCGACCGCGATGGTGAAGGAGAAGTAGGCGAAGTCCAGATAGGTCGGCTCGGTGAGATTGCCGGGAAACAGCAGCGGCAAGGGATCCTGCTGTGCGCCCTGACGGTAAAACTGATGGGCATAGTGCATGGTGAAGGCGGTCGGCAGCAGCAGCCAGGAGACTGCCAGCGTTGCGCCGGTTAACGCCAGATGTAGCGTTTTCAGCGAGTCGCTGGCCTGTTTGGCGCTGCTCAATTCGAACAGGATCGCCAGAATGCTCACCAGACAACCGAAACTGACCAGCGCCAACACCGTGCTGGCGCTTTCATCCTGTCGCCGAGCGATCTGGCGAATGTGCTGCGGTGTGCTGACCAGCATCAGCCGCCAGAGAAACAGCAGATAGAGCCAGGCCAGCGTATTCCAGCCGATCATCAGGCGCTGCAGCAACGAGAGCTGGGCGGGCAGCAGCAGAAAGCACAACAGCCCGGCACCGACGGAAAACAGCAGCCTGGGCCGCACTTGCCAATAGTGTTTGAGCGAAGAGCGAATGTGCATGAAGAACGGATCCCTAGTCGTGAAATAGCCAACGCGCTGTTTTCAGCATAGAAGACGCGGCGGGCGGTTTCGGCTATTTTTAACGCTGACGGTTGGCATGAGCCTTTAATGTTGGTTACCCTTAGGCGGTGGTTTCCTACTGGCTGCCGAGGCCAGTGTATTTTTGCGAGTTTCTCCCGTTAGGGACTGAGTTAGGACGACACGAATGAAAGATTTGAATGTAGTAGACGGCATCAACGGTGCCGGCAACTGGTTGGTGAAGAACCAGGATCTGTTGATCCAGTACGCGGTGAATATCGTCGCCGCCATCGTTATCCTGATCATCGGTTCGATCGTGGCCCGCGTGGTCGGCAATGCGCTGAACCGCGTGATGAAGCTGCGCGGCATCGACGCCACGGTGGCAGACTTCCTGTCGGCGATCGTGCGCTACGGCGTGCTGGCGTTCACCTTCATCGCGGTGCTGGGGCGTGTCGGCGTGCAGACCACCTCGGTGATCGCCGTGCTGGGTGCCGCTGGTTTGGCCGTCGGCCTGGCGCTGCAAGGCTCGCTGTCTAACTTCGCCGCCGGCGTGCTGCTGGTGATCTTCCGCCCGCTGCGCGTGGGTGAATATGTCGATCTGGGCGGCGTGGCCGGTACCGTCGATCAGGTGCAGATTTTCTCCACCACCCTGCGCACCGCAGACAACAAAACCATCGTGGTGCCGAACGGTAAAATCATCGCCGGCAACATCATCAACTACTCCCGCGAGCCGAATCGCCGTGTGGATATCGTGGTAGGCGTGGCCTACAACGCCGATATCGACGTGGTGAAGAAGGTGCTGGGCGATGTGATCGCCGCCGACAAGCGCATCATGCACGCTAAAGGCGTGACCGTGCGTCTGAACGAGATGGCGCCATCTTCCCTGAACTTTGTGACCCGTTCCTGGACCACCAATGCGGAATACTGGAACGTGTACTTCGATCTGATGGAAAACTTCAAGCGCGCGCTGGATGCCCACAACATCGGCATTCCGTTCCCGCAAATGGACGTGCACCTGTATCGCACCGAAGACGCTTCCGCCAAGGCGGAATAACACAGAAGGGGGCCTTGGCCCCCTTTTTTTACTGCAGGCCGAGACGCTACCGATGGCGTCTCGGCCTTTTCTTTTAGGGCGGTCAGATGTCCGCTGCCGGCTCCGTGAGCGGCACGCGGCGGCGCAGGCTGAGGCGATAAAGCAGGAAGATGGCGGCGGCGCCCAACAGCGCCGGCAGCGCCAGCCAGAGGAAGAACACCTCCGTCGAGCCGGCGGCGGTCATCATCCAGGCGCCGAGCATCGAGCCGACGATCGAGCCAAAGCGGCCATTGGCCATGGCCCAACTGACGCCGGTCACGCGGGCTGCGGTCGGGTAAAGGGTGGCGGAAACCAGGTTCAGGCCGTTCTGCGCGCCGGCCACGCCGAAGCCGATAAGGAACACGACGGCGGCCAGCGTGTAGACGTCGCCCATCAGATACCCGGTGGCGCCAATCACCAGCGCGGCACCCAGGTAGGAGACGGCCAGCACGCGGTAGGGCCCGACCCGATCCATCAGCAGCGCCATCAGAATGGCGCCCAGGGTGCCGCCGAGCGGCACCATCGCGCCGATGCGCGAGGCGTGGGCGATATCGAAACCGGCGTCTTTGAGGATCGTCGGCAACCAGCTGGTGAGCAGGTAAAACACGAACAGCGAACAGAAGAATGCCGCCCACAGCAGCAGGGTGCGCACGGCGCGCCCTTCGATAAACAGGTGCGAGATCGGCGACCTGGCCTGCGCCGGGCGCTCGTCATCGACGATGGTTACCCCCGTCCAACGCTGGCCGGTGATGCGCTCGACCACCCGGCGCAGCCGATCGGCATGTTTGGCGCTGGCGGCCATAAAGCGTACTGATTCGGGCATCTGCCAGGCCAACAGCGGCAGCAGCGCCAACGGCGCGATGCCACCGACCAGCAGCAGGCCGCGCCAGCCGAACGTCGGGATGATCTGCCCGGCCAGCAGGCCGCCCAGGGCTAACCCAGCGGTAAAGCCGCTCCAGCTCAAGGTGACCATCAGCATGCGGCGGCGCGCCGGTGAGTACTCCGAGCTGAGGGTGATGCAAGTTGGTATTGCGCCCCCGAGGCCAATGCCGGTGATGAAGCGCAGCAGGGTCAGGGATTCGATCGAATGCGTATAGGCCGAAGCCAGGGTGCAGCCGCCAAACACCAGCACCGCGACGAGCAGCACGCGTTTGCGGCCGAAGGCGTCGGCGATCGGCCCGAACAGCAGGCTGCCGATCAGCAGGCCGAACAGCCCCGCACCGAAGGCGGGAGAGAGCTGAGCGGGCAGCAGATCCCACTCTTCGCGCAGCGCCGGGGCGATATAGCCGATGATGGCGGTATCGAAACCGTCCAGCAGGGCAATGAGGAAACACAGGGTGAGGATCAGGATTTGGTAGGGGGAGATCCTGGCGCGATCGATGATTTCGCTGATGCGAGCGGTATTTGGGCTCATGGTTATTCCACTGTTATTCGGCTGGTGTGGGCTGGCTGAGGGCTGTTCAGGCCAGGCCTGAACCAAAACCGCTGTGGCTGGCATCGCGTAGAAATCCGAGTATACACCAGAGCGGGGACGTTGCGGGGAGGGGGAATTGATGATAATCGCCCGCCACAGGAGGTGCCTGTGGCGGGCGCTGGCAAGGTTATTTGGCTAACAGCTCTCGGCGCACGATCTCGGCACCTGCGCTTAACGCATTCAGCTTGCCGCGGGCGACCTGACGGGGCAGGGGGGCCATGCCGCAGTTGGTCGACGGATAGAGCTTGTCGGCATCGACAAACTGCAGCGCTTTGCGCAGCGTAGCGGCCACTTCTTCCGGCGTCTCAACGGCATGATTCGCTACGTCGATGGCGCCGACCATCACCTTTTTGCCGCGGATCAGTTCAAGCAGATCCATCGGCACGTGCGAGTTATGGCACTCCAGGGAGATGATATCGATGTTGGACGTTTGCAGTTTCGGAAACGCCTCTTCATATTGCCGCCATTCCGAGCCCAGCGTCTTTTTCCAGTCGGTATTGGCTTTAATCCCATATCCATAGCAGATATGTACGGCGGTTTCACACTTAAGCCCTTCAATGGCTCTTTCCAGGGCGGCAATGCCCCAGTCATTCACCTCGTCAAAGAACACGTTAAATGCGGGCTCATCAAACTGAATAATGTCGACGCCGGCGGCCTCGAGCTCTTTAGCTTCCTGATTGAGGATCTTGGCGAACTCCCAGGCCAATTTCTCGCGGCTTTTATAGTGGTTGTCATAAAGCGTGTCGATCATGGTCATCGGCCCCGGCAGGGCCCATTTAATCGGCTGCTTGGTCAGCTGGCGTAAAAATTTGGCGTCTTCAACGAAAACGGGTTTTTGGCGCGAGACCGCCCCCACAACGGTTGGCACGCTCGCCTCGTAGCGATTGCGGATTTTAACCACTTCGCGTTTCTCGAAATCGACGCCGCTGAGGTGTTCGATAAACGTCGTGACGAAGTGCTGGCGCGTTTGCTCGCCATCGCTGACGATATCGATGCCGGCCTGTTGTTGCTCTGCCAGCGACAAACGCAAGGCGTCCTGTTTCCCTTCGATTAATTCTTCATTCTGCAATTTCCAAGGCGACCACAGGGTTTCCGGTTGGGCCAGCCAGACAGGTTTGGGCAAGCTGCCGGCGGTCGACGTAGGGAGCAATATTTTCATAATAGATGACCTGTATTTGAGTGAATCAAAGCGCGTAGTGAGCAGACCATTGCTCAAGAAGAGGTTTATAGGGTTTGATAAATTGCTCTTCCGTAAATTTCCCCTGCTCAATCGCTAACTGGCTACGCTCTTCGCGATCGTAAACAATCTTGGTTAATGAATGATCCTGGTTATTCAGGCTTGGCTGATAGCATTGCCCCGCCGCCGAGTTGGCATTGTAAATTTCAGGCCGATAAATTTTCTGGAAGGTCTCCATCGTGCTGATGGTGCCGATCAGTTCCAGATCGGTGTAATCGCTCAGCAAATCCCCGGGGAAATAAAACGCCAGGGGCGCGACGCTATTTTTCGGCATGAAGTAGCGCACCTGCAGGCCCATTTTTTTAAAATACTGGTCGGTCAGCGAAGCGCCGTCTTGCCGATACTCGTCGCCCAACACCGGGTGTTGATTGCCCGTCCGATGGTAGGTGTCTTTGCTGGACACGCTGAGGCAGATCACCGGCGGTTTGCTGAAATTTTCATGGTATTCGTTTGAATTGACGAAGTGCTTAAAGATATTGCCGTGCAAATCGCCGAAATCATCCGGAATGGTAAATTCCGCCGTGTTTTTATTGTGCGCCGGCAGCAAGACGCTAAAGTCGTAGTCGCGCACGTAAGAGGAGAAATTGTTCCCAACGATGCCCTCGATACGCTTTTGCGTTTTTTTATCAATGATGTTGGTTTTCAGGATTTCGATCACCGGGAAGCTGGCACCCTGATCTTCAACGCGCATCTCAACCGAGATGATTTCAAGCTCGACCGAATAGCGATCGGCCTTGGGGTTATCCCAATGCGCCAACGTATTGAAGCGGTTGTTAATCATCACCAGCGTATTGCGCAGGTTCTCCCGGCGGTTTTCCCCTCTGGCCAAATTGGCGAAGTTGGTGGTGATACGCGTACTTTCAGAAGGGTTATAATCTTCATTGAAAGAACTGCTCTTAATCGTAAAGGTAAAGTCTCTATTCATCGTCTTATAGCATCCTGTTATATGGTATGACGGCTGGATTTATCCATTTCTTTCAATGGGTTGTTTTTCTCTTTTTTTCATTCAGCCGATTTCATATTGTCTGTCGTTAATGAGGTCTATTTTTGCCAGAGTCCCGCAGGGAGTGAAAGAGACTTAATTTCATTACCACATGAGCGCTATTCATGATCTGGCGTTCGGGGCGGTTTATCGCCGTTGCTCTGCAGCGCAAACCGCCAACGTACCGGGCCGGCAACCTGGTGCAGCCTGAAAAATTACGGGTATAATCCCCCCATGATCCCACGGCTTCAGACACGAACATGACAAAACTCACCTTACAAGAGCAGATGCTCAAAGCGGGCTTGGTAACCAGCAAGAAAATGGCCAAAGTCCAAAGAACGGCTAAAAAATCACGCGTTCAGGCCCGTGAGGCCAGAGAGGCGGTGGAAGAGAATAAAAAGGCGCAGCTTGAGCGCGATAAAGCGCTGAACGAGCAGCAAAAGCAAGCCGCGCTGTCCAAAGAATACAAGGCGCAGGTGAAGCAACTGATCGAGATGAACCGCATCGTTCTGGCGAAAGGTGATATCGGTTTCAACTTCACCGACGGCAACCTGATCAAGAAAATCCTGGTGGATAAGGCGACGCAGACTCAGCTGATCAATGGCCGCCTCGCCATTGCCCGCTTGGTGGTCGAGAACCGGGAAGAGTGTGAATACGCGATTATCCCCGCGAGCGTCGCCGATAAAATCGCGCAGCGCGATGCGGCCAGCATTGTGCTGCACAGTGCGCTGAGTCAGGAAGAGCAGGATGAAGACGATCCGTACGCCGACTTTAAAGTGCCCGACGATTTGATGTGGTAAGCCGCGTTCAGAACGGCGCGGCGTGACGAGCGGCGATCCGCTCTCCGCTGATGGGGTGCACAAAGTCCAGCTCGCTGGCGTGCAGCATCAGCCGCGGCGTCTGTTCGGTACCCGGCAGCAGGCGCCCGCCGTACAGATCGCAGCCTAAAATAGGGTGGCCCAACTGCCGGCTGTGAATACGCAGCTGGTGGGTGCGCCCGGTCTCCGGGGTGAGCTGCACCCGCGTCAGCGGCAGCGGGATCCCGCCTTCCGTTTCACGATAAAAACGCTCGACGACCCGATAGCGGGAGCGGGCGGGCTTGCCGTGGAGGGCGCAAATCGACATCAGCGGGAACAGCGCCGGATCTTTGGCGATCGCCACGTCTATGACCCCTTCGTTATTCGCCAGATGGCCGCACAGCAGCGCGCTGTACACTTTGCTGACGGTGCGCTCGCTGAACTGCCGGCAGAGCGCGGCGTTGGCGGCCTTGTTGCGGGCCACCACCATCAACCCGGACGTGCCGAAATCCAGGCGGTGCACCAGGGCGCAGCCGGGGAAGATCTGTACCAGCCGGTGGTGTACCGAATCGAGATTCTGCGGATTCTTGCCCGAGAGGCTGAGCAGCCCGGCCGGCTTATTGATCAGCGCCAGATGATCGTCCTGATAGAGGATCTCTATTGGGTCATGGCATGGCGGGGCAATAAAGGTATCGGTGATCGTAGACATCGGGCGGCCGGCTGGTGGGTGGGGGCGGATGATAGCGAATTTCGCGTCGATGAGCGAATGCGGTTTTCGTTACACTGCGGCTCATGCCCGTTGGCACCCGATGCGGCAAAGCATCGGGTGCCACGGTTAAGTCCCCGGCGCTCTACTGCCCGTAGTAGGCGTTTTGGCCGTGTTTGCGCAGGTAGTGTTTGTCCAACAGCTCGCGCTGCATGCTGTGAATGCCCGGCGTCAGCTGGCGCGAGAAAATGCCCATGTAGGCGATCTCTTCCAGCACCACCGCATTATGCACCGCGTTGTGGGCGTCTTTGCCCCAGGCGAAGGGGCCGTGGGCATTGACCAGTACCGCCGGGATCGCGTTGGGATTGATATCGCGCTGGCGGAAGGTTTCGATAATCACGTTGCCGGTTTCCAGTTCGTAATCGTGCTCAATTTCATCCTGGGTCATCAGGCGAGTGCAGGGGATAGCGCCATAAAAATAGTCGGCGTGGGTGGTTCCCCAGGCGGGGATGTCCAGCCCGGCCTGCGCCCAGATGGTGGCGTGGCGCGAATGGGTGTGGACGATGCCGCCGATATCGGCAAATTCGCGGTACAGCGCCAGATGGGTGGCGGTGTCCGACGACGGTTTTTTTGCCCCCTCGACGGTGCGGCCGCTGGCCAGATCGACCACCACCATATCCTCCGCCGTCATATGCTCGTATTCAACGCCGGAAGGCTTGATCACCACCAGACCGCGTTCGCGATCCACCGCGCTGACGTTGCCCCAGGTAAAGGTCACCAGCTTATGGCGCGGCAGATCGAGATTGGCCTCCAGCACCTGTTGTTTTAACTGAGTCAGCATGTTATGCCCCCTTGTTGCATTTTCTGTTCGATCCAGCGGCGGGCCTGAACGATCTCGGCCACCGGCTCCTCGGCTTTTTCGGTCCACATCTCAATCAGGAATGCGCCGCGGTAATTGAGGCGCTGCAGCGTGCGAAACACCTCGACGAAGTCGACGCAGCCTTCGCCAAACGGCACGTCGCGGAATTGCCCCGGCGAAGTGGCGGTGACCGGGTAGGTGTCTTTCAGGTGAATGGCGGCGATGCGATCGATGCCCAGCTCCAGCTCGCGCGGCACGTCATTGCCCCAGGCGCTGAGGTTGCCGACGTCTGGATACACCGAGAACCACGGCGAGGCCAGCAGGGCGTCCCAGGCTTTCCATTTAGCGATCGAGTTCATAAAGGCGGTGTCCATAATTTCCACCGCCAGCATCACCTGGGCGGCGGCGGCACGGTCTACCGCCCACTGCATGCCTTCGCTAAAGCGCGCCAGCGTCCCCTCGTCCTGCTCTTCGTAATACACGTCGTAGCCGGCCAGCTGGATCGTCCGGATACCGACATCTTTGGCCAGCTGAATGGCCTGTTCCATCACGTCGAAGGCGCGCTGTCGCAGCGCCGGATCGTGGCTGCCAAACGGAAAGCGCCGGTGGCCGGAGAGGCACATCGACGGAATGCGGATGCCGGTTTCCAGCATGGCGTCCACCAGCGCCAGGCGCTGCGCCTTGCTCCAGCTCAGGCGCGCCAGACGTTCATCGCTTTCGTCCACCGACATTTCGACGAAGTCGAAGCCGCAGGCCTTGGCCAGCGCCAGGCGTTCGGGCCAGCTCAGGTGTTTCGGCAGCGCTTTCTCGTAAATTCCCAACGGGTGCTGACGCATATCATGATCTCCAGATGTCATCGATGGCGGTGCGGAACTGCCTGGCGGCGGCCGGCGGATCGCCGGCCTCGGCCAGCGCGCGGCCGGCGATAAAGGCGGTGACGGCGATTTCTTTAAACAGCTGCAGGTCGGCGGGCGTGATGCCGCCGGTCACCGACAGCTCGATGCCCAGATCGGACAGCGCCTTCATCCGATCCAGATCCTGCCGGCCCCAGGTTTGCCCGCTGGCCTGCGCGTCGCGGCCGCGGTGATAGATCGCCTGACGAATGCCGAGGCCGCGCCATTGCCGCGCATCCTCCAATGTCCAGCGGCCGAACAGTTCGATCTGGATTTCACCGCCGTGACGCTCGGCGACCTCCCGCGCGCTGGCCATGGTGGCCAACGGCGCGGCGCAGATCACCGTCATCCAGTCCGCACCCTGGCCGAAGGCCTGATCGGCCAGCGTCGCACCGGCGTCGGCCACCTTGAGATCGGCCACCAGCGTGTGCTGCGGACAGCGTTCACGCAGCGCGCTAACCGCCTGAATACCGGCGCTGATGCACAAAATGGTACCGGCCTCGATGATGTCCACATGGGGGCTGAGGGTCTCGGCGGTGCGCAGCGCCGTATCCAAACGGGTTTGATCGAGCGCCAGCTGCAGGCGCGGTTTCGTGCTCATGGGGCCTCCTTGTTGGCGGGCTGCAGATTTTGCAATGCAGCAATCAGCGCCTGATAACGTTGGTGTTTGTGGTCGTAAGCTTCGGCGGCGGCCGCATCAGGCAGCAGCCGCTCGATACGCGGCGCCAGCCGGTGCTGGGCGGCGGTGAAATCGTTGAAGACGCCGCTGCCGACCATGGCCGCCATCGCCGCGCCCAGACAGCCGGTTTCTTCCACCTGCGGCAGCTCAACCGGCAGGCCGCTGACGTCGGCGAACATTTGCATCCAGGGGCGGGATTTGGCGGGGCCGCCGGTCACGCGCAGCGCCTGCGCCTCAGGGAAACGCCGGCGCATACGGTTAAGGTGCGTCATGTGGCAGAACACCACGCCTTCGTAGATCGCCTGCACCAGGTGCTCGCGCTGGTGGAAGGCCTGCAGGCCGTAGAAGCTGGCGCTCAGCCCCAGGCCGGCGTTGGAGCCATACAGGAAAGGGGCGAACAGCAGATCGCCGGCGGCTTTCGGCAGGGCGGCGACCCAGCGGTTAAGCTGGTCGTAGTCCTGCAGCCCCCATTGGTGACAGAACCACTCCAGGTTGGCGGCGGAAGTGGGGCTGGCTTCGTGCACGATGTATTGGCCGTTTTCGGCGTGGCGGCCATAGACAAAGGGATGATCGAAACCCTCGATGATGGCGTCGGTGATGCCGCTGGTGACCGACCAGGTCCCCATCACCGCGTTGAGCCGGGTTTCGTCCTGCAGGCCGGCGCACAACGCGGTGGACACCACGTCGAACAACCCGCCGACCACCGGAGTGCCGGTTTGCAGGCCGGTGATGGCCGCGGCGTTTGCCTCGACGCGCCCGGCGATCTCGGCCGAACCGACGATCGTCGGCAGGGCGGGCATGATGTCGCCGATACCCAGCAGCTGCGCCAGCGCCGGGTCATAGCGTCCGCTGCGCATCTGATACAGGTTGGATTCGGAGATATTGGTTTCTTCGCAGGCCAGCTCGCCGGTCAGGCAATAGCGCAGGTAGTCGTGCGCCATCAGCACGCTCCCGATGCGGGCGTAACGTTCCGGCTGATGCCGCTTCAGCCAGCGCAGCAGCGAGACCGGGTGCCCGGTCCACAGCGTTTGGCGCGTTTGCGGATACAGCGCCTGCGGCACGCCCTGTCGCTGCCATTCCTGCACCAGCGCCAGCGCGCGCTGATCGGAAGAGAGCATGGCGTTGCCCAGCGGCTGCCCCTGCTTATCCAGCAGAAACGCCCCCTTACCCTGCGCCGAGATGCCGATGGCCTGGATGGCGCCGGCGGCGACGCCGCTAGCGGACAGCACTTCACGGATCACGTCGGCGGCGGTGCGCCACAGCGATGCCATATCGCGCTCGGCCCAGCCGGGCTGCGGCGCGACGATCGCTAGATTGCGCCGCGCAACGCCGTGTTCATGGCCGCTGCGGTCGTATAATCCCGCCTTGATGAAGGTACCGCCGCAGTCGAGCCCCAGCCAATATTCCATCATTCGCTCCTCGCGCTGTGGTCGCATTTATTGGGCAGCATCAACGCCAGCACGGAGGCGATCGCCAGCGAGGCTGCCAGGCTGTAGACGCCGACATCCTTGTTGAACAGGCTGATCAGGACGCCGACCATATACGGGCCGCAAAAGCCGCCGAGGTTGCCCAGCGCATTGATCACGCCACGTGCGCCGCCGGCCACTTCGGCGTTGAACAATTTGGGCGGGATGGTCCAGAACACCCCGGCCGCCGCCTGAATGAATACGCCGCAGCCGACCAGCGCAGCGTAAGACCACCAGATGTGCTCCTTCAGCAGCACCGACAGCGCCATGCAGGCGGCAAAGCAGGCCAGCGGCAGGGCGACGAAGACTTTGCGCTTACCGGTGCGATCGGAGAGGGTGGAGATGATCAGCATGCCGAAGATGGCGCCGATATAGGGCAAGATAGCCAGCAGGCCCACTTGCTCCATATCGCCGTGGGTCAGCCCTTTCAAAATGGTCGGCAGCCACAGGGTGTAGCCGTAGATACCGGTCTGGTAGAAAAAATTCACCAGGATCAGCTGCCACATGATCCGGTCGCCCAGCACCCGGCGCAGCGAGGCGTTGCGCACCGTTTTTCCTTTGATCAGCAGCTGTTCGTCGTGCAGGGTCTTTACCAGATACTCTTTTTCCGCCTGCGAGATCCATTTGGCTTCCTGCGGCCGGTTGCTGATGGTGAAGTACCACAGCGCCATGACTACCAGCGACAGAGCGCCCTCCACCAGAAACAGCATGCGCCAGTCCCAGGCGGTGATGATCCAACCCGACAGCGGGGCGGTGAGAATCCCGGCGATCGGCACGAACATGATGACGATGGCGTTGGCGCGGCCGCGCTCCTTATCCGGGAACCAGTTGCTGATCATGGTCAGCACCACCGGCAGCATGCCGCCTTCGGAAACGCCGAGGGCGAAGCGCAGGAACAGCAGCTGGTACTGATTGGTGACCAGCCCGGTCAGCACCGAGATCACCGCCCAGGCCAACAGTGACCAGCCGATGAATTTCTTGCCGTTGCCGTATACCGCCAGCTTGCCGCCGGGCACCTGCAGAAACAGGTAACCGATAAAGAAGATGCCGCCGGCCAGCCCGGCCATCGAGGCGGTGATGCCGAGTTCGTCATCCATGCCGCCGGGCATGGCGAAGGCGATGTTGACCCGATCCATGTAAGAAATGATGCAGGTGATGAGGATCGGCGGCACGATCCTCAGCCAGCGGAGCTTGGGAATAGCCTGGCTTTGGCTGACGGAAACGGAGGCTGTATTCATAAGGACCTCTTTCGATGTTCACTTTTTTGTAGGGTCGGGCGTTATTGTTTTGCTTAATTTGGGCGCAAGGGCGCCCGCACAGGCCTCATGGACCGGTGTTGTTATCGTTACGGGTGCTGCGTCTATCGGGCGCTAAACGACGCCAGCGGTATCTTCACCACCACCTTGCGTATCGCGCAGGGGCGTTGGTTAATGCAGGCCGGGCGATGCACGTCCTGCGGAAAAAATACCGCGAAGTTGCCGGGGCGCATCGTGAGCCAGGATTCGTCGGCCACGTCCTGATAAAACAGGATGTCGCGCTGCGCCAGCAGCTCCTGATGAATGACGTTGTCGCCGTTGTCCGCCGCTACGCCGATAAGCTCGGTACCGCTGACCAGAAACTGCACGTCGACGTTTTGCCGGTGGACTTCCGGGCGTAGCGCATCCGGTGGTTGGGTATGCAGATCCAGCACTTGCACCACGTAGCCGGTGGCGGGATCTTCATAGCGCCCTGCGGGCAAGACGCTGAAATCGGTGCGCTGCAAATAGGCGACGGCGTTGGCGACCGGCGTCGGGTACTGCTCGGGCGCGGTGTTGGCGATGTGGCCGAATATCATGATGATCCTCCCGTTACAGCGCCTGAATGCGCGCCCAGACTCGTTCGTCAACCGGAATGCCGTCGCGCAGGTTTTCTTCCAGAATGCGCGGGAACTTGTGGCCCGGCAGGCGAATGGCGACGTCGGGGTTGTCCCGTTCGGCGCTGGTGACGTAATCCATGATGCGCTGCAGTTTTTGATCGCGGCTGTCGCCGTCGATCAACCGATCTATCTCAATTGCGATGAACACCTGCGAGACGCCGTATTCGTCGCGGTGATCTTCCGTCACTTCCGCCACCGAGGCGCCGCCGGACAGCAGGGTGGCGATCATGTCCAGCACGATCGACAGTGCCGATCCCTTCCAATACCCCATCGGCAAAATGCGCCGGTTCTCTTCGATGGTGGCCGGATCGCGGGTCAGGCGGCCGTCGTTGTCGAAGCCGCCGTCCACCGGCAGGGTTTTGCCCGCCAGCCGGTTCAGCTCCAGCGCGCCGTAGGAAAACATCGACATCGACATGTCCACCATGGTGATCGGGTTGCCGGGCACGGCGACGATCAGCGGGTTGGTGCCGATACGGCACGTTTTGGCGCCCCACGGTGGCATCACGGCGATCGAGTTGGTCCAGCAAATGCCGATATAGCCTTTCTCCGCCGCCTGCCAGCCGTAACCGCCGCCGCGCATCCAATGGTTGGCGTTGCGCAGCGCCACCAGGCCGATGCCATGCTCGTCGGCTAACTGCATGGCGCGATCCATCATGCGGCGGGCGGTAAGGTTGCCGATGCCCTGGTGCGCATCCCATTGCTCGATCGCCCCCAGAGACAACAGTTTGCTGGGTTCGGCGTCCGGCACGATATCGCCGGCGTCCAGCTGCTGAATAAAGCGCGGAAAGCGGTTAACGCCGTGGGAGTAAACGCCGCTGGCGGTGGTGTCGGCGAACATGCCGGCGCAGTCGTCGGCGATAGGTTCCGCCACGCCGCGCGCCAGCAGCACGCGTTTGAATTGCTGTTTTAACTCGCTGTAACTCACTCTCATGCCGGTTCTCCGCCTGTGCGAATCGTCTGTTTTTGGTTCGCTAAATTTCAATATGCGAAATTGCATTTCAAATAAATGCTATCCCGGCGATTCAGGGAAGTCAAAGCAAGGGGGAGTAAAATTATTCATGAAAAACATGACGTTAAAATTGAGTGGTGATTTTGTGATCGCCGCCACGTTTTGGTGGAGATGGCGTGCTTCAGACGTGACAAAGCAGGGCGGATCAAAACCCACCCTGCGTCTTGCGGGACCCCGGTTAACCGCGGGTGTTCAGCACCATGCGGTAGAGCGAGGTGGTGGCGGTGATATAGAGTTCATCGCCGTTCGGGCCGCCGAAGGTACAATTGGAGACGCGTTCCGGCACGTTGATTTTGTCGATCTGTCGCCCCTCTGGATCGAAGACCAGCACGCCGTCGGCGCAGCTGCAAAACAGATTGCCGGCCCGATCGACGCAGAAGCCGTCCGGGAAACCGGGTTCCACGGTTGCAAAACGGCGGCCGGCTTCCAGCTCGCGACCGTTGACCGCATAGACGCGCAGCTCGCGGCGGCCCAGCGTCGGAAAATCCACGATCGACATGTCCGCCACGTACAGCCATTTTTCATCCGGTGAAAACGCCAGGCCGTTCGGGCGCTGCAGGTCGCAGGCGGCGATGGTCAGCGAACCGTCGCGCGGATCGAAGCTGTAGAGATAGCAGCCGATCACCTGGCTTTCCGATTTGTAACCCTCTTCGTCGCCGATGATGCCGTAGGGCGGATCGGTGAACCACAGGGTGCCGTCGGAACACACCGCCACGTCGTTCGGCGAGTTAAAGCGCTTGCCGTCGACGCGGTCGATCAACAGGCGCACTTCGCCATCGCTTTCGGTGCGGCTGATGCCGCGCCGCCCGTGTTCACAGCTGACCACACGCCCCTCGCCGTCGCGCGCATTGCCGTTGGCGTAGTGCGACGGCGAGCGGTATAGGCTTAGCTCACCCCGGCGCGACCAGCGGAACATGCGATTGCCTTTCACGTCGCTGAACACCACCGCATCCTCTTGCGGCAGCCAGACCGGCCCTTCGGCCCAAATCGCCGGTGAGCACAAGCGCTCGAGCTGAGCGTGCGTGCGCAATGAATGCCGAATGCCGCCGTTCACTTCACGCCCCAGATCGCTTTGTAATGGCCCTGGTAATCGTTTTGCGGGTCATACAGGTTATTGGCGCCGCCGTCGGCGGCGATATTGTCGCGGGTGACCAGATGCGCCGGGGTGACGTAGCCGGAAGGCGGCTGCTTGGCGAAGGCGCGGTTGAATTCGTCCAGCAGTTGCCAACCGTGCAGCTTCAAGGGCTCCGGCACCGTCGCCGACTGGCTGTCGCCCGAGCGGATACGCTGGTAAGCGGAGATTGAACCGTCGCCGGCCGACACGTTGTAAGGCGCGTTCTTGCCGCCTTTGCCGGCGGTTTTCAGCGCCGGCGCCATAAAGTCGAAGTACAGATCGTTGATCGCCAGCGCATATTGGAATTTGTCGCCGTACTTCTGCAGCAGGCTGAAGGTCATTGCCGGCATGCGGTTGGCGGTATCTGCCAGCGGCGTGTCGATGAATTCCAGCAGCGTACAGCCGCTGCATTTGGCGATCTCTTCTTTCATGACGTTGGCCTTGTCCAAGGCGATTTGGTACAGCGAGTCGGTGAAGATCAACACGCTCGCCTTGCCGCCGGACTGCACCACCGCGTATTGCGCGGCGATGCGCGCCACTTCGTTGGAATCCGACGTGACGTTATAGAACACATTGTATTTGGCGATGGGGCCCGGTTCCGGCACCGCATGCCAGGCGGTCAGCACGATGCCCTGCTGTACGGCCTTTTTCAGCGGGATCTTGGCGACGTTAGGGTTCCAGCCGCCGATCACGATGCCGTCCGGTTTTTGGGCGATGGCCTGATTGAGCGATGCCAGCTGATCTTTCACCGAGCCGCCGCCGTCGAGCGTTTCCAGCTTCCAGCCGGCGGCTTTCGCCGCTTCGCTCAGCCCCTGTTGCACCCCTTGCACGCCGCCGTTCTTCATGTCGGAGGCGATAAAAATGATCTTCTTGTTGGCCTGCAACTGCGGGCCGCTGGTGGGGCCGTCCCACTGGGTGGCGCTGGCGGTAGCCTTCGCCACGGCGGCGGTGGCCTGATCGAGATAGGCGTCGGCCCAGACCGGCGATGCGGCGAGCAAGAATGTGGTGAACCCCGGTAACAGCCAAATGCGTTTCATGGTGTGCTCCTGGTTTAAGGGTGAGTCGCTGTCTGATTGTTGTTGTCAGCCGGCGTCGCCTGGCTGCGTTGTACCGCTTTCTGATTGAGCAGCCGGCGGCGTTGGGCATAGCCGGCCAGAGTGATCGACAGCAACAGCGTCGCGCCGTTGAACAGCGGCTCGACCCAGAATTCGCCGCCGAACTGCTGGATGCCGGCGATGCCGATAGCCAGAATGGCGATGCCGACCACGGTGCCCCAGACGTTGACGCGCCCTGGGCGAATGGTGGTGCTGCCGAGGAAGGCGCCGACCAGCGCTGGCAGCAGATAGTCCATGCCGACGCTGGCCTGGCCGACGCCCTGTTCGGCGGCGATCAACACGCCGCTGAAACCGGTGAGCACGCTGGAGGCGATGAAGGCGCCGATGGTAAAGCGGTTGACCGAGATGCCGTTCAGGCGCGCCGCCGCCGGGTTGCCGCCCACCGCATACATGCAGCGGCCGAGCGGGGTGTGTTCGGTGATGAGCCACAGCACCACCGCGACGATCAGCACGTAAAATGCCACGATCGGAATGCCGGCGATCTCGGTGTGGTGCAGCGCGATGAAGGCATCCGGCAAGTCGCCGACGATCTGCCGCCCGCCGGAGTGCCACAGGGCAATGGCGTACAGTACGGTGCCGGAGCCGAGGGTGGCGACGAAGCTGTCGATATCGGCCAGCGCCACCAGAATGCCGTTCAGCAACCCGTACAGCGCCGAGATCGCCAGCACCGTCAGCACCGCCATCTGCCAGGAGAAGCCGTATTCCACCTGCAGCGTGATCGCCAGAATGTGCCACAGCACAATGCCGAAACCGACGTTAAGATCGATCTTGCCCACGATCATCGGGATGGTCGCCGCCAGCGCCAACAGGGCGATTTTGGCCTTGCTCGACAAGATAGCCTGAAGCGTCAGCATTGATGCGAAGGAGGGGGTGAGCAGTGAGAACAGCACGACCAGCGCGATGCACAGCAGCAGCAGGCCATAGCGGGTGAGAACCTGCATCAGCCACGGGCCGGCGCCGTCCTGCGCCAGGCTGACGCGCTGCTCCAGTGCGGTTGATTTAACGGATGTTTTAGACATGGCCTACCTCGGATTCTGACGTGATTGCGACGTTTTCCCCAGTGCTGGCAGAGGCCAGCTCCAATAAATTGGCGAATGACACCTGCTGATTTTTCAGCTCGCCGACCACTTTCCCGCGGTTGAATACCAGTGCGCGGTTGCAAATATGGGCGATCTCCTCGAAATCGTTGGAGATAACCAGCACTGCCACGTCTTCCGCCAGGGATTTATTCAGCAGATGGTAGATTTCCGCGCGCGCGCCGACGTCCACGCCGGCGGTGGGATCTTCCAGGATCAGCAGCGGCGCCCCCAGATGCATCCAGCGCGCCATCACCACCTTTTGCTGGTTGCCGCCGGACAGCGCGCTGATATCGATATTGACGTCCTTGGGGCGTACGTCGAACAGCTGCACCTTCCACCAACTGGCGCCGATCTCCGCTCGCCGCCCGTAGCGGGAGAGCAGCCGGTGGCCGCTGGCGCAGGGGTTGATAAACAGGTTTTCACGCACGCTCATCGACATCACCAGGCTTTCGCCGGTGCGATCGCCCGCCACCAGCGAAACGCCGCAGGCCATCGCCTTCTGCGGGGTGCTCGCCTGATAGGGCCGATCGCGAAATCGAATCGCGCCGCCGTCGGCCTGGCGCAACCCGAACAGCAGCCGGCCAATCTCTTCTTGCCCGGCCCCGCGCAGGCCGGCCAGCGCCAGCATCTCGCCCGGCTGCAAGTCGAAGCTCACCGGGCCGATGTCGCCCACCGTGACGCTATCGAGCTGCAGCACCGGCGGACGATGTTCCGGCAGCGGTTCGCGCTGATCGTCCGCCATCGCTTCGCCGACGATGGTTTGCACCAGATCGCGCAGCGAGTAGTCGGCGGTGCGACCGCCGGCGACATAGCGCCCGTCGCGCATCACGCAGATCCGATCGGCGATTTCGATCACTTCGTCCAGACGGTGGGTGACATAAATCATGCCGACCTTTTTGGCGCGCAGCCGGTTGATCACGGCGAACAGATGACGCACGTCGTTGGCGGGCAGGGAGGCGGTCGGTTCATCCAGCACCAGCAGCTCGGCGTTGACCGCCACCGCGCGAGCGATCGCCAGCAGCGATTTTTCGGTGCGCGACAGTTCGAAGACGCGCGCATCGGGATCGAGCGCGATGCCGACGTCTTGCAGCGCCTGCGCCGCCCGGCGGCGAATGGCGCGCCAGTCGATCAGCCCAAAGCGGCGGGGAAACCCCATCACCAGCGCCATGTTCTCCGCCACCGTCATCCATTCGATCAGGCCGAGATCCTGATGAATAAAGGCGATCGGCTGGCGGCTGGTGCTTTTTATCGCGGCGGCGGAGGCGATGCTTGCGCCCTGAAAGCGAATATCGCCGCCGTCGCGCGGGTAGACGCCCGCCAGCACTTTGATCAGCGTCGATTTGCCGGCGCCATTTTCGCCCAGCAACGCCAGAACTTCGCCCGGCATCACCTGCAGGCTGACGTCGTTGACCGCCACGTTGCCGCCAAATCGTTTGACGATGTGGCTGAGGGTAAGGATGGGTTGTGCCGCATTATCCATAGTCATGTGATGCGCCCCTGGTGTCGTGCCCGTGCGAAGATGTCGGGCAAATTAGCCAAACTACTGGTGAGTATCTGGTCTTTAAATTTCAATATGCGAAATTCAATTTCAAAAATAATATGACGTTCGTTGCGCTAAATCAAAGGCGGTGAGGTTTTAATTATTGTTATTAAACAATGAGTTATTTTTTACTTTGCGGAAGTGTGACCGATGGCTCACTTCAACACGGGGGAAATATTGCGGATTTTTATCCCGCTGCGGACAATGAAACGGCGTTCCGTCTTCACCTGTTGCGGGCCTTGGGGTAACATGCCCGGCAAAGAGCCTGCTGACTTTGCCGCAGCGCCGGTTGGCGGTTCGACACTGGAGAGATTTTCGCTATGAGCCTGAAAGCCGTCGACGAGAAAGATGACAAGAAAGACAAACCGCTGGGCAGCCAAAGCCTGTTCCGCGGTTTGCAGTTGATTGAGATCCTGAGTAATTTCCCCAACGGATGTCCGCTGGCGCATTTGTCCGAGCTGGCCGGCATGAACAAGAGCACGGTGCACCGCCTGCTGCAAGGGTTGCACACCAGCGGCTATGTGACCCAGGCGCCGTCGCCGGGCAGCTACCGCCTGACCACCAAGTTCATTTCCATCGGCCAGAAGGCGCTGTCGTCACTCAACATCATTCACGTGGCCGCGCCGCATTTGGAACAGCTGAATCTGGAAGTGGGGGAGACGGTCAACTTCTCCAGCCGCGAAGACGACCACGTCATCCTGATCTACAAGCTGGAGCCGACCACCGGCATGATGCGCACCCGCGCCTATATCGGCCAGCATATGCCGCTGTACTGTTCGGCGATGGGTAAAATCTTCATGGCTTACGGCAACGATGATTACCCGGCTCACTACTGGCAGACTCACCAGCAAGAGATTCAGACGCTGACGCGCAATACCATTACCGAGCTGCCGAAGATGTATGAGGAACTGGCCGATATTCGCCAGCGCGGCATGGCGATGGATCGCGAGGAAAACGAGCTGGGGGTCTCCTGCGTGGCGGCACCGGTGTTCGATATTCAACAGCGCGTGCCTTATGCGGTGTCGGTTTCTCTGCCGACCGCCAAGCTGCAGCAGATCGGCGTCAAAAGCCTGATTAAACCGGTGCTGGCCACCGCGCAACGCATCTCTCAGGAGCTGGGGTTCGTCACGCCGATTTAAGTATTAGCGTCTCTGATACTGGATTAGAAACATCAATTTCACCTAATGATCGCTTCCTCGTATGATGCGCGTGTTGACCGACACGCGCCCTCGTCCGGCGCCTTTTATCATTCGAGGAATCCCCATGTTAGCCGTCTTCCTGCAGGGCTTTGCCCTGAGCGCCGCCATGATCCTGCCGCTGGGCCCGCAGAACGTATTCGTGATGAACCAGGGCATTCGCCGCCAGTATCATTTGATGATTGCCTCGTTGTGCGCGTTGAGCGATATCGTGCTGATCTGCGCCGGTATTTTCGGCGGCAGCGCATTGCTGACCCGCTCGCCGTTGCTGCTGGCGCTGGTCACCTGGGGCGGGGTGGCGTTTCTGCTGTGGTACGGCTGGGGCGCGTTCCGTTCCGCCTTCAGCCCGCAACCTGCGCAGGCCGCGGCGCAGGAGCTGGCGCAGAGCCGCTGGCGCCTCGTGGTCACCATGCTGGCGGTCACCTGGCTGAACCCGCACGTCTATCTGGATACCTTTGTGGTGCTCGGCAGCCTGGGCGGGCAGCTGACGGCGGACGTGCGTTCCTGGTTCGCGCTTGGCGCGGTCAGCGCGTCGGCGGTGTGGTTCTTCGGGTTGGCGCTGCTGGCCTCCTGGCTGGCGCCGTGGCTGAACACGCAGCGGGCGCAGCGCATCATCAACGCGCTGGTCGGGCTGGTGATGTGGGGCATCGCGCTGCAGCTGGCCTGGCAGGGGGCAAATTTATAAGAATTTGTCACTAATCCGAATTCAAAACGCCGCGCGATATGCTACGTTTGATGCCAGGAAACCGGCGGTTCTCACAGGGAAAAGCCGGCGATCAGAGACAGCCTGTCATTAAGGAGACACTGTGAAGCTAAAAGCATTGGCTATGGCCGCAATGGTCGGATTAGGGACGTTACCGATGGCGCTGCAGGCGGCTGAAGTGCCTGAAGGGCCGCACGTCGTCACCTCCGGCACCGCCAGCGTGGACGCCACGCCGGATATCGCCACCCTGGCGATCGAAGTGAGCGTCTCCTCCAAAGACGCCGCCCAGGCGAAGAAGCAGGTAGACGAGCGCGTGGCGCAGTACTTTGATTTCCTGCAGAAAAACAACATCGAGAAGAAAGACATCAGCGCCGCCAACCTGCGCACCCAGCCGGAATACGATTACCTAAAAACCGGTGAGTCGGTGTTGAAGGGCTACCGGGCGGTGCGCCAGGTGCAGGTGACTCTGCGTCAGCTGGACAAGCTGAACGAGCTGCTGGACGGCGCGCTGAAATCCGGCCTGAACGAGATCCGCGCGGTGGAGCTGGGCGTCGCCAAGCCGGACGTGTATCGCGAGCAGGCGCGGCAAAAAGCGATCGAGAACGCGACTCAGCAGGCCGAATCCCTGGCCAAAGGCTTCCACGCCAAGCTGGGGCCGGTGTACAGCATTCGCTACCGGGTCGCCAACTACCAGCCGATGCCGGTGGCGCGGATGTATAAAGCGGCCGGTGCGGCGGCGGAAAGCGACGCGGCGCAAACCTATGAACAGCAAAGCATTCACTTCGACGATCAGGTGGACGTGGTGTTCGAGCTGCAGCGTAACGCCGCGCAGTAAGGTTATCGTATTGAAGAAAAGGTTCGCTGCGGCGAACCTTTTTTCGTTTTAATCCTGACGCAGCACCAGATGACCGTGTTCCAGCAGCGCGTCGGTCACTTTGCGCATCATGCGGCTTTCCGGCGCGAAACGGTGCCAGTACAGCATGCGGCGCTGGTATAGCCCGGGCGTCAGATCGATCAGTTCACCGGATGCCAGCTCCTTTTCGATCTGCAGATGCGGGATCATACAGCAGGTGGTGCCCTGACGCGCCAGCTGCACGAAGGCTTCCGATGAGTTCACGATGTGGCAGGGCACGCTGCCCGGCGACAGATCGAAGTTCTGCTGCAGGAATGCCTGATGCATGTCGTCGAGATGATCGAAGGCCACCGCCGGCGCTTTCAACAGCGCGGAACGGGTGACGCCGTTCGGGAAGTAGCGCTCGGCGAAGCCGCTGGAGGCCACGAACAGGTAGTCCAGCGCTCCCAGCCGATCCACCAGGCAGCTCGGCAGCGGCTGCGGCTGAATACTCACCGCGCCCACCACCTCACCGCGGCGCAGCCGCTCCTGGGTGCGGGTTTCATCTTCCACCTGCAGATTCAGGCGAATGGGGGAGTCCGCCAGCACCGGCTTCAGCGCCGGCAGCAGCCAGGTTGCCAGACTGTCGGCGTTGACCGCCAGCGACAGCAGCAGCGGCGTATCGACGCCGGTGTCATTGCCGAGCCACTCTTCTTCCAGCAGCTCCACCTGATGCAGCAGCGCCAGCAGCTTTTGCCCTTGTTCGGTTGGGCGCGGCGGCACGGTACGAACCAGCAGCGGTTGGCCGAACAGGTTTTCCAGCTGTTTGATGCGTTGGGATACCGCCGATTGCGTGATACAGAGTTTTTGCGCGGCGCGCTCGAAGCCGCGCTCACGGATCACCGCGTCCAGCGCTTGCAGCGTACGATAGTCTGGGCGTTTCATCGGAAAGATATCCCTTAAATTAGAATGATACCGGCACTATGCCACATTTTGCGTGCGGCGCAGGTGGAAAAATCACGCCCCCAGCTCGCCGCCAAGCGGGTAAAAATGCGGGCTGCGGTAAATAAGTGTGATCCTGCCGGCGTGAAAAACAGCGTTTTACCCTATAATACGCACACGTTTTCGTACAGAGGCAAGGGACATATTATGACGCAGGATGAACTGAAAAAAGCGGTGGGCTGGGCGGCGCTGGAATACGTGACGCCGGGCACCATCGTCGGGGTTGGCACCGGCTCTACCGCCGCCCACTTTATTGACGCGCTGGGCTCCATCAAGCACCAGATCGAAGGCGCGGTGTCCAGCTCAGACGCCTCCACCGCCAAGTTGAAAAGCCTCGGCATCCACGTGTTCGACAGCAACGAAGTGGACTCGCTCGATATCTATGTGGACGGCGCGGACGAAATCAACGGCCATATGCAGATGATCAAGGGCGGCGGCGCGGCGCTGACGCGCGAGAAGATCATCGCCGCCATCGCCAAGAAATTTATCTGCATCGTCGACGCCAGCAAGCAGGTGGACGTGCTGGGCAAGTTCCCGCTGCCGGTGGAAGTGATCCCGATGGCTCGCTCTTACGTGGCGCGCGAGCTGGTGAAACTCGGCGGCCTGCCGGAGTATCGCCAGAACGTGGTGACCGACAACGGCAACGTGATCCTCGATGTGCATAACCTGAGCATCACCGACGCCATCGCGCTGGAGAACAAGATCAACGGCATCGCCGGCGTGGTGACCGTGGGGCTGTTCGCCAACCGCGGCGCGGACGTGGCGCTGGTCGGCACCCCGGAAGGCGTGAAAGTAGTCAAATAAGCCTCTGCCGTCTGTGGCCCGGTAGTGCCGGGCCGCATAATTCTTCGGTTAAAATATCTTTTCTGAAAAACGGCAAATTTGGTGACTTATGTCACATTGTGAAAGCTGACTCCCCAAAGCTTCTGCTGAAAACTTTCCCTATGGCATTTTCTGCCGTAAACCGCCATCAACGCTGCGCCTTGTCCTGCCGGGCAGGCAATCGTTTGTATTGCCGCCCGCGTTATTTTTGTTATGTTGGATGGGAGCTGTGTCGTCACAGCCGCTTCTGAAGTCTGAACATAGGGTCGGGTAAATGGCAAAAGTATCATTGGAGAAAGACAGGATTAAATTCCTGTTGGTGGAAGGGGTTCATCAGAGCACGGTCGATAATTTACGTGCCGCCGGTTATACCAACATCGAATACCACAAGGGTGCGTTAGACACCGAATCGCTGAAGGCATCCATCCGCGATGCACACTTCGTCGGCATCCGATCGCGTACGCATCTGACCGAAGAGGTGTTCGCCGCCGCAGAAAAACTGGTGGCGGTGGGCTGCTTCTGCATCGGCACCAACCAGGTTGATCTGAAAGCGGCGACCAAACGCGGTATTCCGGTCTTCAACGCCCCCTTCTCCAATACCCGATCCGTGGCCGAAATGGTGCTGGGCGAGCTGCTGTTGATGCTGCGCGGCATTCCGGCCGCCAACGCCAAGGCGCACCGCGGCGTGTGGCACAAATTGGCCGTGGGCTCTTATGAGGCGCGCGGCAAAAAGCTGGGCATCATCGGCTACGGCCACATCGGCACCCAGCTGGGCATTCTGGCCGAAGGGCTGGGCATGAAGGTGTTCTTCTACGATATCGAGAACAAACTGCCGTTAGGCAACGCGCAGCAGGTGCGTCATCTGTCCGATCTGCTCAATATGAGCGACGTGGTGACGCTGCACGTGCCGGAAACACTGGCCACCAAGAACATGATGGGGGCGGAAGAGCTGGCGCTGATGAAGCCGGGCGCCATTCTGATCAACGCCTCGCGCGGCACCGTGGTGGATATTCCCGCGCTGTGCGACGCGCTGGCCAGCAATCACCTGGCGGGTGCGGCGATCGACGTCTTCCCGGAAGAGCCGGCGACCAACAGCGATCCGTTCAACTCGCCGCTGTGTGAGTTCGATAACGTGCTGCTGACGCCGCACATCGGCGGTTCCACGCAGGAAGCGCAGGAGAACATCGGCGACGAAGTGGCCGGCAAGCTGGCGAAATACTCCGACAACGGTTCGACTCTGTCCGCCGTCAACTTCCCGGAAGTGTCGCTGCCGGCGCATGGTCCGAACGCCAGCCGCCTGCTGCACATCCACGAAAACCGTCCGGGCGTGCTGACGCAGATTAACCAGATCTTCGCCGAAGAGGGGGTTAACATCGCCGCGCAGTATCTGCAAACCGGGCCGGAAATCGGCTACGTGGTGATCGACATCGAAGCGGAAACCGCGCGCGCCGACGCCGCGCTGCAGCGTATGAAGGCCATCGACGGCACCATTCGCGCCCGTCTGCTGTTCTGATTCGTCGGCTCGCCGCAACGAAAAAGGCCGGAGCGATCCGGCCTTTTGCTATTTGGGCTCGTGCCACGCCCAGCTGCAGAGCGGGGTGAGGATTTCCGGCAGCGGGATATCCCAGTGCTCGGTCGGCAGGTGCTCCACCTGCTGGCAATCATGGGCCAGGCCGATGGGATAGGGGCCGCCGCTGCGCCAGTTTTGCAGGGTGCGATCGTAAAAACCGCCGCCCATGCCCAGACGCTGTCCGGTATGATCGAATGCCACCAGCGGTGTCAGCACCACCTCCAGTTCGCCCAGCGGTAACACCTGGCGCACATCGAGCCGCGGCTCGAGAATATTGAAGCGGTTGCGCACCAGCGGTGTTTCCGGCGCATAGCGCAGAAACAGCAGGTGTCCTGAACTGAACGGATGCAGTACCGGCAGGTAAACCTGTTTGCCGAGCGTCCACAGTTGCTCGATCAGCGGCCCGGTGTCGAGTTCGCCGTCAAACGACAAAAATACCGCGATGTTGTGCGCGGCCTGAATACGTGTGTGCGCGACGAGGCGTTCGGTTATCTTGTCTGCGGCAAAGCGTTGCTGGCCCGGCGTAAGCTCGCGCCGACGTTGGCGAATGAGTTGACGAATGGCTTGGCGCTGCTGCGCGAATTGAGGGTGAAAAGGCATCGTATCAGGCTTGCTCAGTGTGGCGTTCAGCACACATAAACCGCTGAGAAGGGGAATCTCCGAGATGCCGTCGCAGGCTGTAACCCTTGAACCCATGGTTCAAGGTGAACGTGCCGTCGCAATCTTAAGGCTTCTCGGCGCACCGAGCGTGCTCACCGATCGCGGAGCAACACATTCTGTTTGTACTAAATATCGGCTCAGGGGACTGGCCCGCTGGCGAACATCTCAGAGAAATTTTGTACTCGTTGCTGAAACTTTGATTTCAACAACTTAAGTTATTCGAATTGTGCATCCTGACGTTCAGAGATGCGACCTTGTTCAAGCAGCGCTTGTTCAATGGTCTGCTGCAGCATCCGTATGCGTTGTTCCATATTGGACGCATAGTCACGGGTTTTCAACCGTTCTTGAGCAAGTTCGTGACAGACGTTCAATGCCGCGATGAAAACCAGTTGCTCAGTATTGGAGACTCTAGTGCGAACTTTAAGATCTTGCAACCGTTGGTTAAGATCGTCCGCCGCCATATTCAACGCATCTTGTTGTTCTGGCGGGCAATTGACTCTTAACGAGCGGCCAAAAATTTGAATATCTACCGGTTGTGCAGACATGCCACCTTCCTGCCTAAATTTCGCGCCAGCCTTGTCCGCCCTGGCCGGGCCGTCAAAGCGGGCGCCACTATATATACCTCGGTACCAAGATACAACCCCTTTTTCAGTACCTGGTTGTAATCTACTGTGGCGCACATTGCCAGTCAAAAAAGGGTTTCAAAATGCGTATTTACCGCACTTTCGTCACCCGCCGGCGCAGTGTGAAACCTGCCACATCGCGATTATAACTAGCCACTGAGGTGTCGCGCTTATCTGGTATAGCGACGGACCTTGGTGGTAGCATAACACGAACTTATCCTGCCAACGATGACGAATGCGCATGTCTATACAGAATACATTTCCAAGTTACCAATCTTTGACCGTGGCCCTCAACCAGCAGTCGGTGGCGCTGACCGCGGCAGAAATGCACGGCCTGATCAGCGGCCTGCTGTGCGGCGGCAGCCGTGACGCCGGCTGGCAGGCGCTGGTGCACGATCTGACCAACGAAGGCGTCGCCTTCCCGCAGGCGCTTAGCCAACCGCTGCAGCAGCTGTATGAAGTGACGCGTGACACGCTGGAAGATGACGAATTCCTGTTCCAACTGATGCTGCCTGAAGGGGAGATCGTCAGCGTGTTCGATCGCGCCGACGCGCTGGGCGGTTGGGTCAACCACTTCCTGCTCGGGCTGGGCATGATGCAGCCGAAGCTGGCTCAGGTGAAAGACGAGGTCGGTGAAGCGATCGACGATCTGCGCAACATCGCGCAGCTGGGCTACGACGAAGACGAAGATCAGGAAGAATTGGAACAGTCGTTGGAAGAAGTAGCGGAGTATGTGCGGGTTGCCGCCATCATGTGCCACGGCGAATTCACCCGTCAAAAACCGACGGCGCCGGAAAATATCAAACCGACGCTGCACTAAACGTTCTATCGCCCCTCCGCCGGCGGTGCGGATGGCATGATTTCAGGAGAAGGTAATGACTCAGCAGGAATTCAACAACCGCCGCCAGGCGCTGTTGGCGAAAATGGCGCCGGCCAGCGCGGCGGTTATTTTCTCTGCGCCGGAAACGACGCGCAGTGCAGATTCAGACTATCCCTATCGGCAGAACAGCGATTTTTGGTACCTGACCGGCTTCAATGAGCCGGAAGCGGTGCTGGTGCTGATTAAAAGCGATGAAACGCACAACCACAGCGTGTTGTTCAACCGGGTGCGCGATCTGACGGCGGAAATCTGGTTTGGCCGCCGCCTGGGGCAAGACGCCGCGCCGGCGAAGCTGGGCGTGGATCGCGCGCTGCCGTTCGATGAAATCAATGACCAGCTGCACCTGCTGCTCAACGGCCTGGACGTGGTCTACCACGCGCAGGGCGAATACGCCTATGCCGATCAGATCCTGTTCGGCGCGCTGGACAAGCTGCGCAAGGGGTTCCGCCAGAGCCTGCAGGCGCCGGCCACCGTTACCGACTGGCGGCCGTGGCTGCATGACATGCGGCTGTTCAAGTCGCCGGAAGAGCTGGCGGTGATGCGCCGCGCCGGTGAGATCAGCGCGCTGGCGCATACCCGCGCGATGGAAAAATGCCGCCCGGGCATGTTCGAATACCAGCTGGAAGCGGAAATTCATCATGAATTCACCCGCCTCGGCGCCCGTTACCCGTCTTACAACACCATCGTCGGCAGCGGCGAAAACGGCTGTATCCTGCACTACACCGAGAACGAGAGCCAGATGCGCGACGGCGATCTGGTGCTGATCGACGCCGGCTGCGAGTACCAGGGGTACGCCGGCGACATCACCCGCACCTTCCCGGTCAACGGCAAGTTCAGCCGGCCGCAGCGCGCGGTGTACGACATTGTGCTGGCGTCGCTGCAGCGCGCTTTGGAACTGTTCAAACCCGGCACCAGCATTCGCGAAGTCAATGACGAAGTGGTGCGCATCATGGTGGTCGGGCTGGTGGAGCTGGGCGTATTGAAAGGTGAAGTCGACTCGCTGATCGCCGAGCAGGCGCACCGTCAGTTCTTCATGCACGGGCTGAGCCACTGGCTGGGTCTCGATGTGCACGACGTTGGCCACTACGGCACGCCGAGCCGCGATCGGCTGCTGGAGCCGGGCATGGTGCTGACCGTGGAGCCGGGGCTGTACATCGCGCCGGATGCGGACGTGCCGGCGGAGTACCGCGGCATCGGCATCCGCATCGAGGACGATATCGTGATCACCGCCGACGGCAATGAAAACCTGACCGCCACCGTGGTGAAAGACGCCGATGCCATCGAGGCCTTGATGGCGGCGGCAAGGTCGTAGCATGAGCGTTATTATCGTTGGCGGCGGTATGGCGGGCGCGACGTTGGCGCTGGCCATTTCGTCGCTCACTCAGGGAAGAATGGCGGTGGATCTGGTCGAGGCGACCCGGCCGGATGACCGCAGCCACCCAGGTTTTGACGCCCGCGCCATCGCATTGGCGCAGGGTACCTGCCAACAGCTGGCGCGCATCGGCGTTTGGCCGGCGCTGCGCGATTGCGCTACGCCGATCACTCAGGTGCACGTCAGCGATCGCGGGCACGCCGGCTTCGTGAATCTGCAGGCGCAAGATTATCAGGTCGATGCGCTCGGCCAGGTGATCGAACTGCACGACGCCGGGCAGCGGCTGTTCGCGCTGCTGGCCAAGGCGCCGGGTGTCACGCTGCACTGCCCGGCGCGGGTGGTGGACGTGATCCGCACCGCAGAGCGGGCGGAAGTGCTGCTGGACAACGGCCAGCGTCTGCGCGGGCAGCTGCTGGTGGCGGCCGACGGTTCGCGCTCTGCGCTGGCGCAGGCCTGCAACGTGCAGTGGCGGCAGGAGGACTATCCGCAGTTCGCCACCATCGCCAACGTCACCACGGCGGAAGATCCGCAGGGGCGCGCCTTTGAGCGCTTTACCCGCTATGGGCCGCTGGCGCTGTTGCCGATGTCGCAAGGGCGCAGTTCACTGGTGTGGTGCCATGCGCGTGAAGATCGCGCCCAGGTGGATGCCTGGGACGACGAGCGCTTTATCGCCGAGCTGCAACAAGCTTTCGGCTGGCGGCTGGGGCGTATCCTCAAGGCCGGTAAACGGCACAGTTATCCACTCGGGCTGCTGACCGCCGATCGCCATGTCAGCCACCGGCTGGCGCTGGTGGGCAACGCGGCGCAAACGCTGCATCCTATCGCCGGGCAGGGGTTCAACCTTGGCCTGCGCGACGTGATGTCGCTGGCGGAAACGCTGGCGGAAGCGGCAGACAGCGGCGAAGACGCCGGCGGTTACGCACTGCTGAGCCGTTATCAGCAGCGGCGGCAAAACGATCAACAGGCGACGATCGGCGTGACCGACGGGTTGATTCATCTGTTCGCCAACCGTTATGGCCCGCTGGTGATTGGGCGCAATCTGGGGCTGATGGCGATGGAACGTTTGCCGGCGATACGCGATGCCTTCGCCAAGCGTACGCTGGGCTGGGTGGAACGTTAGAGACATGGTCGGGCGCTTTAACGCGCCCAAAGCGCGGCGCGGCAAGGCGTCGCGCGTTATTTAAGGAAATCGAGCAGCATGCAATCATTTGACGTGATTATCGCCGGTGGCGGTATGGTGGGGCTGGCGTTGGCCTGCGGCCTGCAGGGCAGCGGGCTGCGCGTGGCGGTGCTGGAGCAGCGCCAGCCGGAGATGGCGCCGCCGTCGGAACAGCCGGCCCTGCGCGTCTCCGCCATCAATGCCGCCAGCGAGCGTTTGCTGCAGCACATCGGCGTGTGGGACGACATTCTCCAGCTGCGCGCCAGCGCCTACAATGCGATGGAAGTGTGGGATCGCGACAGCTTCGGCAAGATTGCTTTCCGCGGCGACGAGTGCGGCTTCAGCCACCTCGGCCACATCATCGAAAATTCGGTGATCCAGCAGGCGCTGTGGAAACGCGCCGAAAGCCTGTCGGACATCACGCTGATTACCCCGGCCGCGCTCAAGCAGGTAGCATGGGGCGAAAATGACGCCTTCGTCACGCTGGAGGACGGGCGCATGCTGACCGCCCGGTTGGTGATCGGCGCCGACGGCGCCCAGTCGTGGCTGCGCCAGCATGCCGATATCCCGCTCACCTTCTGGGATTACCGTCACCACGCGCTGGTGGCCACCGTTCGCACCGAAGAACCGCATCAGGCGACGGCGCGGCAAATTTTCCACGGCGACGGCATTCTGGCGTTCCTGCCGTTCAGCGATCCGCATTTGAGCTCTATCGTCTGGTCGGTGACGCCGGAAGAAGCCGAACGGCTCAAACGGCTGGAACCGGAGCAATTCAACCGCGAACTGGCGATGACCTTCGACATGCGCCTGGGGGCTTGCAGCCTGGAAAGCGAACGGCTGGCGTTCCCGTTGACCGGCCGCTATGCGCGCAGCTTCGCCGCGCACCGCCTGGCGCTGGTGGGCGATGCGGCGCATACCGTGCACCCGCTTGCCGGGCAGGGCGTGAACCTGGGCTTTATGGATGCCGCCGAGCTGATTTCCGAACTGCGCCGCCTGCAGCGGCAGGGCAAGGATATCGGCCAGCACCTCTATCTGCGCCGCTATGAGCGCCGCCGCAAACATGGCGCGGCGGTGATGCTGGCCAGCATGCAGGGTTTCCGCGAACTGTTTGACGGCAACCACCCGGCCAAAAAGCTGCTGCGCGACGTGGGCCTGCGGCTGGCGGACAGCCTGCCGGGCGTCAAGCCTAAGCTGGTGCGTCAGGCGATGGGCCTGAACGATCTGCCCGAGTGGCTTGCCTGATCCCTTCCTTCTGCGGGCCCGCACCGGGCTCGCGCTTCTCGCCTTATTCCATCGCTTTTCCTTATATAACCCTTCATTTGAAATAATCTAATTTCAGCCGCTTTTTATCATTACTTTTTCTAATTCCATGTTCGGTTATCAAAAGTCGGGATCCCATGCGCGGCCATCTGTTTGTTATATAACTTCGGCGTTTTACCGCTTTAATTGTTAATTTTGTGCCTTAAGGCGCATTTTTCCAGTGAAAAACTCTGCACACTACCCCGGCATTTTACCGCCCGGGAACGGCGATGAGCCTATTTTAACTTATGGTTAATGTGGTCGTTCGATGATAAGTTCGAGGGAAAGGTATCGTTTGCGTCACGGCGGTTACACGCAGTTTCCGCCCGTCACGGCGCAGCATTTGTGTTGAGCAGTCAGTGCGCCATGGCGATCGGGCCGCGAGCCAGGCTCCGCCGCATTGCGTGGCAGCACCCTAACTTCTAGCGACGAGTGGAAAGAGGGAAAAGATGGCAAAGCAAACCCCACTGTACGACCAGCACGTGGCGTGCGGTGCGCGCATGGTAGACTTTCACGGCTGGATGATGCCGCTGCACTACGGCTCGCAGCTCGATGAGCACCACGCGGTGCGTCAGGATGCCGGCATGTTCGACGTGTCTCACATGACCATTGTAGATCTGCACGGCGCCCGCACCCGCGAGTTCCTGCGCTACCTGCTGGCGAACGACGTCGCCAAACTGACCCAACCCGGCAAAGCGCTGTACACCGGCATGCTGAATGCCTCCGGCGGCGTGATCGACGACCTGATCGTTTATTTCCTCACTGAAGACTATTTCCGCCTGGTGGTGAACTCCGCCACCCGCGACAAAGACCTGGCCTGGATCGAAGAGCACGCCGCGCCGTATGGCGTCGCGCTGACGGTGCGCGACGATCTGGCGCTGATCGCAGTGCAGGGCCCGCAGGCCAAAGAGCGTGCCGGTACCCTGTTCACCCCGGAACAAAAAAGCGCGGTCGAAGGCATGAAGCCATTCTTCGGCGTGCAGGCCGGCGAGCTGTTCATCGCCACCACCGGTTACACCGGCGAGGCCGGCTATGAGATCGCGCTGCCGAAAGAGCAGGCGGCGGATTTCTGGCAAAAATTGCTGGCCGCGGGCGTCAAGCCGGCCGGTCTGGGCGCGCGCGACACGCTGCGTCTGGAAGCGGGCATGAACCTCTACGGGCAAGAGATGGATGAAGGCGTTTCGCCGCTGGCCGCCAACATGGGCTGGACCATCGCCTGGCAGCCGGAAGATCGCCGTTTCATCGGCCGCGAAGCGCTGGAGCAACAGCGCGAGCAGGGCACCGAGCAACTGGTCGGCTTGATCATGACGGAAAAAGGCGTATTACGTAATGAGCTGCCGGTGCGTTTCACCGACGCGGCGGGGCAAACCCACGAAGGCGTGATCACCAGCGGCTCGTTCTCTCCGACGCTGGGCTTCAGCATCGCGCTGGCGCGCGTGCCGGTAGGCATCGGCGAGCAGGCTATCGTGCAGATCCGCAACCGTGAAATGCCGGTCAAAGTGACCAAGCCCGGTTTCGTTCGCGCCGGCAAGCCGCTGACAAATTGATTTTTTATTGATTGATTCTTTTATTTCTTCGAAGGAGTAACCGGCGATGAGCAATGTGCCAACAGAATTGAAATACGCATCCTCCCACGAGTGGGTTCGTGCAGAAGGTAACGGCGTTTACACCGTAGGCATCACCGAACACGCGCAGGAACTGCTGGGCGATATGGTGTTTGTCGATCTGCCGGAAGTGGGCCGCAGCGTCGCCGCCGGTGAAGATTGCGCCGTGGCGGAATCCGTCAAGGCGGCGTCGGACATTTACGCGCCAATCAGCGGCGAAATCGTGGCGGTGAACAGCGAGCTGGAAAGCTCCCCGGAGCTGGTGAACAGCGAACCTTACGGTGACGGCTTCCTGTTCCAGATTAAAGCCTCCGACGAAGGCGAGCTGGCGAACCTGCTGGACGCCGCGGCTTATCAGGCCTCGATCGACGAGTAATCGTGACCGCGCCCCAGGCCTCTCGGCCGGGGCGTTTTAGTTACCGTTCAAGCTATATCCCGTATCACGCAAGCATTCAGGAATTTGTAGCAATGACTCAGACACTCAGCCAACTCGAACACAGCGAAGCGTTCATCGAACGCCACATCGGCTCTTCTGCGGAACAACGCCAGGAGTTGCTGGCAGCGGTGGGCGCTCGCTCGCTCAGCGCGCTGATCCAACAGATCGTGCCGGCGGATATTCAGCTGCCGGGGCCGCCGCCGGTCGGCGACGCGGCGACCGAACACCAGGCGCTGGCTGAGCTGAAGGCGATCGCCTCGCAAAATCAGCGCTACAAATCCTATATCGGCATGGGCTACAGCGCCGTGCTGACGCCGCCGGTGATCCTGCGCAACATGCTAGAAAACCCGGGCTGGTACACCGCTTATACCCCTTATCAGCCGGAAGTGTCGCAGGGCCGCCTGGAAGCGCTGCTGAACTTCCAGACCGTGACCCTCGATCTGACCGGCCTGGATCTGGCCTCCGCGTCGCTGTTGGATGAAGCGACCGCCGCCGCCGAAGCGATGGCGTTGGCCAAACGCGCCAGCAAACTGAAAGACGCCAACCGCTTCTTCGTGGCTGACGACGTGCATCCGCAGACGCTGGACGTAGTGCGCACCCGCGCCGAAACCTTCGGCTTCGACGTCATCGTCGATAAAGCGGAAAAAGTGCTGGAGCTGGACGGCGTGTTCGGCGTGTTGCTGCAGCAGGTGGGCACCACCGGCGAGCTGCACGACTACAGCGCGCTGCTGGCCGAACTGAAATCGCGCAAAATCATCACCAGCGTGGCCGCCGACATCATGGCCCTGGTGCTGCTGACCGCGCCGGGCAAGCAGGGCGCCGACGTGGTGTTTGGCTCCGCGCAGCGCTTCGGCGTGCCGATGGGCTACGGCGGCCCGCACGCTGCCTTCTTCGCCTGCCGCGACGAGTTCAAGCGTTCGATGCCGGGCCGCATCATCGGCGTTTCCCGCGATGCCGCCGGCAACACCGCGCTGCGTATGGCGATGCAGACCCGCGAGCAGCATATCCGCCGCGAGAAGGCCAACTCGAATATCTGTACCTCGCAGGTGCTGTTGGCCAACATCGCCAGCCTGTACGCGGTGTACCATGGCCCGCAAGGGCTGCAGCGCATCGCCGGGCGTATCCACCGCCTGACCGACATTCTGGCCGCCGGGCTGCAGAAGGCCGGCCTGACGCTGCGTCACAACACCTGGTTCGACACCCTGACCGTTGAAGTGAAAGACAAGGCTGCCGTGCTGGAACGTGCGCTGAGCTTCGGCATCAACCTGCGTACCGACATTCACGGCGCCGTGGGCATCACGCTGGATGAAGCCACCTCGCGTGAAGACGTGCAAACGCTGTTTGCACTGTTGGCCGGCGACAACCACGGCCAGGACATCGACGCGCTGGACGCGGCGGTGAGCAAGAACAGCGCATCGATCCCGGCCGCCATGTTGCGCCAGGACCCGATCCTGACCCACCCGGTATTCAACCGCTATCACAGCGAAACCGAGATGATGCGTTACATGCATCGTCTGGAGCGTAAGGATCTGGCGCTGAACCAGGCAATGATCCCACTGGGCTCTTGCACCATGAAATTGAACGCTGCGGCGGAAATGATCCCGATCACCTGGCCTGAATTCTCCGAACTGCACCCGTTCTGCCCGCCGGAGCAGGCTGCCGGTTACCAACAGATGATCGGCCAACTGTCTCAGTGGCTGGTGCAGCTGACCGGCTATGACGCGGTATGCATGCAGCCGAACTCCGGCGCGCAGGGCGAATACGCCGGCCTGCTGGCTATCCGTCGCTACCACGAAAGCCGCAACGAAGCGGGCCGCCACGTCTGCCTGATCCCGAGCTCGGCGCACGGCACCAACCCGGCCTCTGCCCAAATGGCGGGCATGAGTGTGGTCGTGGTCGCTTGCGACAAGAACGGCAACATCGATCTGCACGATCTGCGCGTCAAGGCAGAGCAGGCAGGTGAAGAACTCTCTTGCATCATGGTGACCTACCCGTCGACCCACGGCGTGTATGAAGAAACCATCCGTGAAGTGTGCCAGATCGTGCATCAGTTCGGCGGTCAGGTATATCTGGACGGCGCCAACATGAACGCCCAGGTGGGCATCACCACGCCAGGCTACATCGGCGCGGACGTTTCGCACCTCAACCTGCATAAAACCTTCTGCATCCCGCACGGCGGCGGCGGCCCGGGCATGGGCCCTATCGGCGTGAAAGCGCACCTGGCGCCGTTCGTACCGGGCCACAGCGTCGTGCAGATCGACGGCGTAACCACCCAGCAGGGCGCGGTCTCCGCGGCGCCGTTCGGCAGCGCCTCCATCCTGCCTATCAGCTGGATGTACATCCGCATGATGGGCGCGGAAGGCCTGAAGCAGGCCAGCCAGATGGCAATCCTGAATGCCAACTACATCGCAACCCGTCTGAAAGACGCGTATCCGATTCTGTATACCGGCCGCGATCACCGCGTGGCGCACGAATGTATCCTCGATATTCGTCCGCTGAAGGAAGAGACCGGCATCAGCGAAATGGACATCGCCAAGCGCCTGATCGACTTCGGCTTCCACGCGCCGACCATGTCGTTCCCGGTAGCGGGCACGCTGATGGTCGAGCCGACCGAGTCGGAAAGCAAAGTGGAGCTGGATCGCTTTATCGATGCGATGCTGGCGATCCGCAGCGAGATCGACCGCGTCGCCAAAGGCGAATGGCCGCTGGAAGACAACCCGCTGGTGAATGCGCCGCACGTGCAGGCGGAGCTGGTCAACGACTGGCAGCACCCGTACAGCCGCGAGCTGGCGGTGTTCCCGGTGGCCGGCGTGCGCGAGAACAAGTACTGGCCGAGCGTTAAGCGTCTGGACGACGTGTACGGCGACCGTAACCTGTTCTGCTCTTGCGTGCCGATGAGCGATTACGAATAACACGTTCGGCAAAGTTTGTGTTTGGGGGACACCGCATCATGCGGTGTCCCTTTTTATTTTATAGCGGCCTATTCTTTCCTGTACGTTCCCACGATTTAAGGAGTCACCATGCAAGCGGCAATCGTAACAGCGCTGGGGCAAGCCCCGGTTTTCGGCACTTTTGAGGAGCCCCAGGCGCAGGCGAATGAAGTGCCGATCGACGTTCTGGCGGCCGGCATCAAACAGCTGGATCGCGCCACCGTCGCCGGCACCCACTATTCCAGCCCGAAGCAATTGCCAATTGTGCCCGGTACCGACGGCGTGGGCCGTACGGCGGACGGAAAACGGGTGTACTTTGCCTCCTTCCGCCGTCCTTACGGTGCGATGGCTGAGCGCAGCGTCGCGTCATGGACGGTGCCGGTACCGGAGGCGGTGGATGACGCCACGGCGGCAGCGCTGATCAATCCGGCCTTCGCCGCCTGGCTGCCGTTGCGCTGGCGAGCGGATCTGCAGCCCGGTGAAACGGTGCTGATCATCGGCGCCACCGGCACCTCAGGCAAACTGGCGGTTGCCGCGGCGCGTCAGGCAGGGGCTGGGCGTATCGTTGCCGCCGGCCGTCGGCTGAGCGTGCTGGAGGCATTGGGCGTGGATGCCACGGTGGATCTGAGCCTGCAGGGCGAGGCGCTGACGCAGGCCTTCGCGGCAGCGGCGGGGCCGGGCGGTTATCAGGTGATCGTCGATTACATCTGGGGGCCGGCGACCGAAGCGCTGCTCGCGACGCTCAATAATCACGATCTCTCGTCTTACGCCGGCGGACGCGGCATTCGCCTGGTCAACGTCGGTTCGATGGCCGCGCCGGACATCCGGCTGCCGGCGGCGGTGCTGCGCAGCAACCAGCTGCAGATCCTCGGCAGCGGCACCGGCAACTTCCCGCCGATCCCGGAGATGCAGCGCTACGCGATCGAGATTTTGGCGCTGGCGGCGACCGGAGCGCTCACTATCGAGACGCAGGAGCACGCGTTGGCGGAGATCGCCGAGGTGTGGGATCTGAACAAGAAAAGCGACGTGCGTTCGGTGATGCGCATCGCCCGTTAACCCCGGCCGCTAGCGGCAAGGGCAGACCAGATGAATGTCTTCCGGCTCACGGGCGAACAATTCGGTATCCGGTTGTTCGATGAGCCGGCAACCCTGCGCCAGATAGAAGTCTACGGTGCTTTTGTTGGGAATGGAGGAGACATACAGCCCGGCGGCGCCGTCTTGCGCCGCCTGACGCAGGCAGAGTTGGAACAGCTGCTTGCCTAACCCCTGGCCGCGTTTGTGCGCGCTGACGTAAAAGAACAGCAGCTGGCGCAGATCCCGCTGTGGGCCGCGCGGTTCGGTGTCCAGCGCCGCCGCTGCCACGATCTCCTCGCCTTCGAACAGCGCGAAGAACGCGCCGCCGCGATCGAAGCAGGCTTCGTGGATCGGCGTATAGGTTTCCCGATCGTGCGGATCCCAGCCGCGCACGTCGTAGTAGTCCGGGTAGGCTTGCAGCTTGCCGTCCTGCAGGCGATACAGAGTGTCGATAATTTCGCTGCGGTCGATATCCCATAGCCGGTCGAGTTGCTGCCGTTGCAGCAGAACAGGGGCGATCATGGTCGTTGTTCCCTCTCAGTCTGCGGCCGATAACTTTCCGGCAAATCGATGATGAAGCCGATGCCGCGATCGTCAAGGCCTTCGGTGACGCGCAGCTGCGCGCCGATTTTGTCGGCCAGGTTTCGGGCGATGGCCAAGCCGAGCCCGCTGCCGGTTTGCTGCGTGCCGGGCACGCGGTAAAAGCGCTCAAACAGGCGGGAACGGTGTTCTTCGCTCACCCCCGGGCCGTTGTCGCGCAACGTAATATAGCAGCCGAGCGGCGCCAGCGAGCGGATATTGGCTTCGATACGGCTGCCGGGGGGCGCGTACTTGAGCGCATTGTCCAGCAGGTTGGTGAAGATGGCGATCAGCGCATGGCGATCGGTACTCACCACCACGTCCTCGCTGCCGTCGAGCGAGAGTTCCACATCCTTTTCCAGCGCATAGGGGACGTGCTGCGCGATGCATTTGCCGATCTCTGCGTAGATGTCCACCGCCTCAATTTTCAGTGGAAAATCTTCCGCCTCCAGCTTGGCCAGGTTGATCAGCTGGCGCGACAGCGATGCCGCGCGATCTAGCCCTTGCTGCATGTCGCCGATGATCTCCCGGCGCTCCTGCTGCTCGCCGACCTGGGTCAGCAGGTGCAGCTGTGCCAGCACGGCGGCGATCGGCGTGCGCAGCTCGTGCGCCGCATCGGCCATAAAGCGCTTCTCGCGCTGATTGGCGGCGTCGATGCGCGCCATCAGCTTGTTGACCTCCACCACCACCGGCCGGATTTCCTGATACTGCTCGCTGACGTTGATCGGCGACAGGTTGCCAGGCTGGCGATCGGAGATGGTGCGGGCGATCTGGCGCAGCGGCCGCAGGCTGAAATAGGCGGTGAACAGCAAGGTAACGATGATGGCTGCCAGAATGCCCAGCAGCGGTACGGCGGTGCTCTCCGCCGGGTTGCCGAACAGCGTGGTGCGATCGTTGAACGATTCGCCGACGATCACCCGGTACTGGTGCTTTTCGCTCCAGCTGCCGGCGAGATGCCAGTTGGCACCGGCGTAATTGACGGAGCCGGACAGCACCGAAGGCGGCAGGCGCAGCGGTTCTCCCTGCGTTTGCGAACTGTAAAGCACCCGGCTGTCCCGATCGTAAACCACAAACAGCGGGTGATAGTCGATTTCATCCTGCATGCCGTTATTGATGGAATCAATGTACATGCCTTCAATGGTCTTGATGATGCCGCGGTAATCGATATTGTCAGTGCCGGTTTCGTCGAGAATATTGGCGATGCCTGCAGCGACGATGCGTTGCTGGTTATCGAAATATTTCTCCATGTCGGGGTAATACCAATATTTCACCCAGGCGACGAGGATCCCCCACAATAATAAAATGGCCAGCACCTGAAAAATAATGGTACGCATAAAGAAGGATTTGAAACCGATCATTCCGCTACTCTTTCTTCAGCAAATAGCCAATGCCGCGTACGGTAATCACTCTTTCTTTACCGATTTTGCGCCGTAAATTATGCATGTGCACTTCCAGCGAGTTACTTTCCACGCTGTCGCTGTCGCCGTGGCCGAACAGCCGCTGTTCCAACACCGCTTTGCGCACCACGGTGCCGGCGCAGCGCATCAGTTCGTGCAGCAGGTGATACTCTTTTTTCGACAGCATCAGCAGTTCGTTATCCAGCATGACCTGATGGTTGACCGGATCGAGATACAGCGCGCCGAGGCTCCAGGTTTGAGAAGCGAAGCCCGCCATGCGCCGGTTAACCGCTTTGACGCGCGAGATGAGTTCGGGCAGCGCAAAGGGTTTGGCCAGAAAGTCGTCCGCGCCGGAGTCGAGGCTGTTCACCAAGCTTTCAATGCGGTCGCGAGCGGTCAGGATGATGATCGGAATATTTTGCCCGGCGGCGCGCCAAGCGATCAGCTTCTGCAAACCGTCGCCGTCCGGCAGCGTGAGATCCAACAGCATCAAATCGAACCCGCCGGGTGAAAGTTTATTTTCCGCGTCGGTGAGCAGGCGCACCCAGCACAAATTAAAGCCGGCCAGCTCCAATGCGCGGCACAGCGCCTTGCCTAATTGCAGGTCGTCTTCCACCAACAGTATGTTCACGTTATTTCCGCTGAGAGCCTTGAGTCGCGCTTATCTAACTATAACGCTGACGGGAAGACAACGGGGAAAACCGCTCTGCCTGCGCGTTCTTAAGCAAACCTTAATCTGGCTTTAATCTCGCGTTAAGGGAGCGGGGGGGAATTTCAGTTATTTTGCTGCCATTCGAAATTATGGCTGGGGGAGCAAAACATGCAGACTGAAGGTTTCCCGAACGCGGGCGCCTCGCGGCGGCTGATGTATGTAGGCGTGGCGACGCTGCTCGTTCTGTTGCTGTTGTCTTTTCGCGGCGATGCGCAGAGCCATAGCCACGGCGGCCATCATGCTTCCGCTTTGCAGCGGGTGCATCAGGCGGCGGCGACGGATGCTTACGGCTGCGCCAAGTCGCGCATTAAAAAGCAGCTGCGCCGCCTGGCTCAGCTTTGAAGCGGTTTTTAGGGAGCCGTTCTATACTCTGACGGGCATACGGGGCGCCTGCGCGCAGGCCGCTGTGTTGATATCGCTAACCAGAGAAAAAACAGTATGACGAAAGTGGCATTGGTGACCGGCGCAAGCCGGGGGATTGGCCGCGCGACCGCCTTGCTGCTGGCCCGGCAGGGCTATGCGGTGGGTGTGAATTACCTGCGTGACGAAAATGCGGCGCGCCAGGTGGTGGCGGAGATCGAGGCGCAGGGCGGTAAGGCGCTGGCGCTGCAGGCCGACGTGGCCGATGAAGCGCAGGTGATGGCGATGTTCAGGGCGCTGGATGCCGGGCTGGGCACGCTCAGCGCGCTGGTCAACAACGCCGGCATTCTGTTCCAGCAGGCGAACATTGAACAGTTGACCGCCGAGCGCATCAATCAGGTGCTCGGCACCAACGTCACCGGTTACTTCCTGTGTTGCCGCGAGGCGGTGAAACGCATGGCGCAGCGCCATGGCGGGCAGGGCGGCGCTATCGTCAACGTTTCCTCCGCGGCGTCCCGGTTGGGGGCCGCGGGAGAATACGTCGATTACGCCGCCTCGAAAGGCGCCGTCGATACCCTGACCATCGGGTTATCGCGCGAGGTGGCGGCGCAGGGCATCCGCGTCAACGGCGTACGGCCCGGATTCATCTATACCGAGATGCACGCCAGCGGCGGCGAGCCCGGCCGGGTGGATCGCGTGAAGGACAGTTTACCGATGCAGCGCGGCGGGCAGCCGCAGGAAGTGGCGGAGGCGATCGCTTGGCTGCTGTCTGACGCTGCGTCTTACGTGACCGGTACTTTTATCGAGGCAGCAGGCGGGCGTTGAATGCATGAGGGGGTTTTTGACATCCCGTCGTGTGGAGTGTATTTTGATTAAATAACAATCAAAATGTAGTTACAAAAATGTATGTTTATTTTGAATGGAATCAGGATAAAAATCACAGCAACCAGCGTAAACACCGTGTCAGTTTTGAGATAGCGCAACGGGTTTTTCTGGATCCCAACCATTTGGCTGTGCTGGAAAGGATCGAGGATGGAGAAGAACGTTGGCAAACGATCGGTATGGTCGGATCCTGTTTGCTGTTGCTGGTGGCACATACGACGATCGAAACGGATGTCGAAGGCGATACCGTCGAGATCGTGCGTATCATTTCAGCACGCAAGGCCGATGCCAAAGAGAGGGGAAGATATGAAGCGCAAAAATTCCGCCAAAAATCTGGCCCATAGCGTACTCCCGCCGTTGACGGAGGAGCAGAAAGCGCAAATTGCTTCACTGAATGCGTTGCCGGACGAGGACATCGATTATGCCGATGCGCCGGCGCTGGGGGAAGAAACGTGGCAGACTGCGGTTCAGGGGCGTTTTTATAAGCCGATGAAAGTATCAAAAACCATCCGAATCGATGCGGATGTGTTGGCTTGGCTTCAGCGGCCAGGCAAAGGCTATCAGAAACGCCTGAACGCCGTGTTGCGTGAGGCGATGTTGAAAGAGCATGAGCACGAGGAATAAGTCGTGTCAGACGGGTAACGGTCCGGTGAGGTTCTCACCGGATTTTTTTGCTGTTTTTTAAGGCAACGCCTACCAACGTCGGCCACCTCTCGATGGAGCTCGATCAAAACTATAAAAACGGTCATTCCGCGGAGCGTGAAATGTGACCGTTTACCGTTTATCTCCTGCTCATCGGCAGAACAGGGTCATCATAACTATTCCCGGTAATATCCTGCGCCGCGGGGTTACCCGTCGTGCAGCAGCGCAGTGCGGAATGACAGGATATGCGCCTGCGCGGCCTCGGCGGCGGCGGCGCTGTCTTGTGCGGCCAGCGCGGCGATAATTGCCCGGTGTTCGTCGATCACTTCGCGCATATGCCCTTCCCGCGACAGGGTGCTGGCCCAAAAACGCTGCGCCCTGGCGTGCAGTACACTCAGGATATCCGCCAGCATGTTATTGCCGGCGATCTGCGCCAGTTCCTGGTGAAATTCATGATCGAGTGTCATCATGCGCACCCTATCTCGCTCCTGGCTCGCGGCTTCGATTTGCCGATTGAGTTCGGTCAGCGTTGCTATCTGCCTCTCGGTAATCTTCTGGCTTGCCAGCCGCATACACAGCATCTCGTTAGCCAGCCTTACTTCGATCAATTCCAACGCATCGTCCATCGACAACGGTGAAACCATCACGCCCTTGCGCGGGATGACCTGCAATAACCCCTCGTTGGCCAAGCGGTGGATTGCCTGATTGATCGGCGTTCTCCCCATATCCAGGTCGTTCATCACCTGCGCGGTATTGAGATATTCGCCCGGCTTGTAGCTGAGTGTGACCAGCGCCTGTTTGAAACGCCGGTAGGCCAGCTCGTTCAGTGACACGCCGGCTTCTTCCGTCATCGGGCGCTGCGGGCTTTCTGCGTCAACAGTCTTCACGTTTTGCTCCTGCAAGAAGAAAGTTTTTAGACATAGTACACAAAAACATGGCATGGAAATCGCTTATTTGGTAACTAAAGATATAGTGAAATTTCACAGTGTTTTAACAAAAGGGGCGAAACTGCCATGAGACTGACCTTCACTTTACCTGAATCCTGCGGCGCGGCGACGTTGAATGTTGAGATTGATCATCTGGTGATCGCCGGTTGGACCGGACGCGATCGCGAGGCGATCTTGCACCATATTCGTGAATTGGCCGAGCTGGGCGTGCCCCAGCCCAGTGCAATTCCCCTGTTTTACCGCGTTGCCGCCAATCAGTTGAGCCAGCAAGAGACCATTGAAGTCATTGGCAACGCGACGTCCGGCGAAGTGGAACCGCTGATTTTTGCCCACCGCGGCGAACTGTTCGTGTCATTGGCGTCCGATCACACCGATCGTCAACTCGAAGCGCACAGCGTGGCGCTGTCGAAACAGATTTGCGTTAAACCGGTGGCGCGAGCCGCCTGGCCGCTCCAGGAGGTGTTGGAACATTGGGACAGTTTGATCTTGCGTTCGTGGATCAGGGAAGAGGGCGAATGGCGATTGTATCAACAGGGCTGCCTTGCCGCGTTGCGTACGCCCGGTGATTTGCTGGAACGTTACTTCACCGGTATGCAGCCGCCGGAGTGCGGGCTGGCGCAGCCGCAAACGCCCGACGGGTTGGCGATGACTTGCGGCACGGTGGCGGCGATCGGCGGCATTCGACCGGCTGGCGAGTTTCGCATGGAACTGGTGGACGACGTGCTCGGGCGAACCATCAGTCATCGCTACCGCAGCATCGAACTGCCGGTGGTGGCGTAATGAAAAAGCTGACTTTGATGCAGGCCACCGCCGGGCTGGCTAGCGGTGAGTTCACCGCAGTGCAACTCACCACCGCCGCTTTGGCGCAGATCGTCGATGAGCGGGGAGAGGGGGGGCGCGCGTTTACGCGAACATACACCGAGTGGGCGCAACGGCAAGCGCAGGCCTCCGATCGGCGACGCGCCGCCGGCTCGCCTCTGTCGGCGCTGGATGGCGTGCCGATCTCGGTCAAGGATCTGTTTGACGTGGCCGGTGAGGTGACCACGGCCGGTTCGCGCGTATTAGCGGACGCGCCAGCCGCTGAAAAACACGCTGCGGTAGTGGAACGGCTGTTGCAAGCCGGCGCGGTGGTGGTTGGCAAAACGACGATGACGGAGTTCGCCTATTCCGGTCTGGGCATCAATCCGCATTACGGGACGCCGGCCAATCCTTGGGAGCGCCAGGCGGCGCGCATTCCCGGCGGCTCCTCTTCCGGTGCGGCGGTGGCGGTGGCCGACGGCATGTGCCTGGGCGCGATTGGCAGCGATACCGGCGGGTCGGTACGCATTCCCGCCGCGCTGTGCGGGTTGACCGGTTATAAACCCACTGCACGGCGCATCAATGACGCTGGCTTACTGCCGCTGTCGCCTTCGCTGGATTCGATCGGCGTGATCGCTCATGACGTCGCCAGCTGTATTGCGCTGGATGCACTGATTGCCGACTGTCCGCTGCGGGTGCCGCAAAAAACGTTGGCGCAGGCGCATTTTGCCGTGCCGCAAGCGGTGGTGCTGGATGAACTGCAGCCGGAAGTTGCCGGGGCGTTCCAGCGCAGCCTGCAATGCCTGAGTCAGGCAGGCGCACGTATTGAATTGATCCCCGCCACGGCGTTCGCCGAGCTGGCGGCGATCAATGCCGATGGCGGTTTCACCGCGCTGGAGTCCTGGCGCTGGCATCAAGCGTTGATCGCTGAACGGGCCGATGGCTATGACCCAAGGGTGCTGTCGCGCATTCGCCGCGGTGCATCCTTGGGCGATGCTGAGCTGCAGCTGTTGCAGCGACAACGTGCCGACTGGCAGCGGCGAGTTACGGCGGCGCTGCAGAGTTTTGACGCTTTGCTGATGCCGACCGTGCCGCTGATTGCGCCAACTATCGGCGAGCTGGCGGCGGATGATGCCTACTTCCGTTGCAACGGACTGATGCTGCGCAATCCCGCGATCATCAATTTCCTCGACGGTTGCGCGTTGTCCTTGCCTTGCCAACAGCCTGGAGAGGCGCCGGTCGGACTGATGCTGGCTGGGTTGCCGATGCGTGATGAGGTGTTGTTGGGGTGGGCGCTGGCGATCGAGCGCTGCCTCGCCGACGCGTGATTTTCCGGTGGGCGCAGGCCTGCCTTTTGAGATGACCAGGAGAATATTCATGAACGATTCCCAGAACGGAATGCTGTTTGTCGCGACGGATGTCGCCACGCAGGATGATGCGGATTTTAATCGCTGGTATGACCGCGAACATGTGGAGGAGCGAGTGCGGGTGCCCGGCTTTTTATCCGGCACACGCTATCGGGCATTGCAGGGGGGGCGTCAATATTTGGGGTTGTATAAAACCGAATCGTTGGCCAGTTTTACCTCCGAAGCCTATCGCGCCGCGTTTCAACACCAAACGCCATGGTCGGTGGCGAGCCTGGAGAAAATGCGAGATCCAATGCGCAGAGTGTGTGCGGTGGAGGCGGTCACTGGCCAAGGGTGCGGCAGTCATCTCTGTATCTTCGTGCTGCCGTCGGTGGCATCGGAAGCGCTGCATGCCCGCATCTTGCAACTGGGCGCGCAGCTGGCTGAACAGCCTGGATTCGTGCGCAGCAGCCTGTTGACGCCGGATGCCGAACTCAGTTCCCCGCTGCCGAAAGAATCGCGAGAAAACCGCCGAATGTTGCCGATGCTATTGATCGAAAGCAGCGACGCCGAAGCCGGCCTGCGTTTAAGCGAGCAGGCCGCTGAAGCGCTGAACATGCCCGCCGCCGATGCCTGGCATTATGCCCTTGGCTGGCAACTGACTGCACAGGAGCTGACATCATGAATGCATACACCACTGAAACGGCACAGGTTGCCGCACCGGCCGCAGAAAGTGCCGCCGCAACGCCCAATACCGGCAAACTTGCGGCGGCCAGCTCGATCGGTACGGCGCTGGAATGGTACGATTTCACCGTCTACAACATCATGGCCGCGTTGATTTTCAACCATGTATTCTTCCCATCGTTCGATCCGCTGGTGGGCACGATTCTGGCTTTCTCCACTTACGCGGTGGGCTATGTTTCCCGGCCGATCGGTGGCATCGTATTCGGCCACCTTGGCGATGTGTTGGGACGGCGCTTTGTACTGGTCACCACGCTGGTGATCATGGGCGTGACCACGGCGTTGATGGGATTGCTGCCCGGCTACGCTAGCTGGGGGATTTGGAGCCCACTGCTGCTGGTGACGCTGCGCTTTATTCAGGGCATTGCGCTGGGCGGAGAATGGGCGGGTGCGGTACTGTTGTCGATGGAACACGGTAAGCCGCATCAGCGCGGGCGCAACGCGTCCTTTGCTCAGGTAGGGCCGTCCTGCGGTTCGTTGATCGGCACAGGCCTCATTACGCTGGTGACGTTGGCGATGTCGGCGGACGATTTTCAGCAATGGGGCTGGCGGATTCCGTTCCTGCTGAGTCTGGTGCTGGTCATCTTCGGTTTGTGGCTGCGTCGGGGTGTGGGTGAGACGCCGGCATTTTTGCAACTGGAGGCGTCGAAAGATGTTACGCAGTCGCCGGTGCGCGAAGTCTTCACGCAGCACATGCGTCCGCTGCTGATCGCCGGCGGATCGCGTATCGGCTCTGACGTGCTCTATGCGTTGGTGGTCGTGTTCACGTTGACCTACGTCACCACCGTGCTGAATCTGCCGCGCCCGCTGGCGCTGGGTGCCACCATGCTGGGGGCGATAGGCAACGCCGTCGCAGTACCGCTGTTTGGCGCATTGTCGGATCGCTTCGGCCGTCGTCCGGTGTATATCGGCGGTGCATTGGCGGCGATAGTGTGGGCGTTTGCGTTCTTCGTCCTGCTCGACAGCAGTCAACCGGTGTTGATCTGCATGGCTGTGGTGATTGGGCTGTTGATCCATGCGGCGATGTATGGGCCACAGGCGGCATTCATCACGGAACAGTTCCCGACACGGGTGCGTTATGCCGGCTCTTCGTTAGCCTATACCTTGGCGGGGATTATCGGTGGCGGCTTTGCCCCGCTGATCATCACTTCTCTGTTTAAATCTTACGACAGCACGCTGGCGATTTCCGCCTATGTTGCGTTGGCTCTGCTTATCACACTTTGGGCGATATGGGCGGCGCGGGAAACGGCGCATAAGCCGCTGTAAATAGAACGCCGGGCTACTTTGGGGCCGGCGCTCGGTCAAAACCACACAAACGGTCATTAACGGTCATGCTGCGGAACGTGGAATTGTGACCGTTTACCGTTTCTCTCCTGTCTGCCTCAGGCGCTCGCGCATCATAACTGTCTGTTACTCCACACTTTCGTAATTATTCATTTCATTTCCTTCCCGATTTTTTTGACAACTATCACAGCGCGATCGTTGACCGACCGCGGGGCGATGCGCTTTGCGTCTGCGCGCAAAACGCGGCGCGGCAAATCGATATCGTAATCATCGTCGTGGAGGAGAAAAGAAACATGCTGCCTGTAGAACGTCATCGCTTTATTACCGAAGTCTTGAGCCAGCGCGGCCGCGTGATGGTGCAGGAGGTGGCGCAGCTGTGCCAGATCTCTATCGAGACGGCGCGGCGTGATCTGGCCCTGCTTGAACGGCGCGGCCTGCTGCTGCGCAGCCACGGCGGCGCGGTGTTCGTCGAGCCGCCGGCGGTGGAAAAAACCTATGTGCCCGCCGAGATAGACCAGGGAGAGTCCTTCCGCCAGCGCAGCAATGAGTCGCCGGAGCAGAAGACGCGTATCGCCAAACGCGCGCTGGGGTTTATCGCGCCGGGGGATTGCCTGTTGCTGGACAGCAGCTCCACCAGTTGGTTTTTGGCGCGCCAGCTGCCGGATATTTCGCTGGTGGTGCTGACCAACTCGCTGCACATCATCCAGACGCTGGCCTGCAAGGCCAACGTGCGCACCATCGGGCTGGGGGGCGAGTATTCCGCCAAGTACGAGGATTTTATCGGCGTGCTGGCGGAGCAGATGCTGAAAGAGTTCGTGATCAACAAGCTGTTTTTCTCCTGTCACGGCATTTGCCAGGACGGCGGCATCCGCGAGAGCAATGAGCACCATGCGCGGCTGAAGCAACAGATGCTGCTGGCCTCGGAGCGCAAGTTCCTGCTGGTGGACAGCAACAAGTTCGGCCGCCGCTCGTTCGCTCGCATTTGCCATTACCGGGAAATAGATACGCTGATCACCGACAGGCTTGGCGACGACGAGTTTCGTCAGGAATTGGCCTGGAACAACGTCGATGTGATTGAAGTTTCACCCGCCGCGAAAAGGGCGGCGCGATAACAACAACGAAAACCTTTTATTACAGCCAACACTTGTGGAGAGAGAACAATGAAAAAATCCGTACTGGTCGGTCTGTTTGCCTCGCTGCTGCTGTCGGTCTCCGCGCAGGCGGCGGACAAGCTGAAAATGGGCGTGGTGGTGAAGATCGGCGGCATTCCCTGGTTCAACGCCATGGAGGCCGGCATCAAAAGCGAGAGCGCCAAACGCGGCATCGACGCCTGGATGGTCGGGCCGACGGCGGCGGATCCGGCGCTGCAGGTGCGCGCCATCGAAGATCTGATCGCGCAGAAGGTGGACATCATCGGCGTGGTGCCGAACGACGCCCGGGTGCTGGAGCCGGTGCTCAAGCGCGCGCAGGAGGCGGGCATCAAGGTGATCGTGCACGAATCTCCCGGACAGAAGTACGCCGACTGGGATTTTGAGCTGGTGGACGCCTCGCAGCACGGGGTCAACCACATGAAAGCGCTGGCCGCCTGCATGAAAGAGCAGGGCAAGTATGCGGTGTATGTCGGCAGCCTGACGGTGCCGCTGCACATCACCTGGTCGGACTCGGCCATCAACTACCAGAAGCAGCACTACCCGAACATGCAGCTGGTGGGCGACAAGTTCGGCGTGGGGGAATCGCTGGATGACAGTGTGCGCACTACCAACGATCTGATGGCCAAATATCCCGATCTGAAAGGCGTGCTGGCGTTCGGTTCGCAGGGGCCGATCGGCGCCGGGCGCGCGGTGCTCAACCGCGGCAAAAGCAACGATATCTGCGTCATTGGGCCGTTCAGCCCAGGCCAGGGCGCTTCGCTGGTCAATCGCGGCGCCATCAAGGGCGGTTATATCTGGAATCCGATGGTGGCCGGCGAAGTGTTCGTGCGCATCGCCGACATGATGCACAAAGGAGAAAAAATCACCGATGGCATGACCATCGAGGGCATGGGCAAGGTGCAGGTGGATGCGCAGCAGCACACCATTCTCGGCAACGCCACCGAAAGCCTGGATAAGCAAAACCTGCCGAAGCTGGTGAAAATGGGGCTGTAATCATGGCGATTTCCGGCAATACGGCAACGCAGGGTGCACCGCTGATCTCGTTGCAACAGCTGTCGATGACTTTTGGCGGGCAGCGAGCGCTGAACGATATCTCACTGGCGCTGATGCCGGGGGAGGTGCACTGCCTGGCCGGTACTAACGGCTGCGGCAAGAGCACGCTGATCAAGGCGATCGCCGGTGTGTATCAACCGGATGACGGCAGCCGCATTACCCTCGATGGGCAAACCTTCGGCCGGCTGTCGCCGGATCAGGCGCGCGCCTTCGGCATTCAGGTGATCTATCAGGATCTGTCGCTGTTTCCCAACCTGACGGTGGCGGAAAACATCGCCTTCGAGCACAACCTGCGCGGGCTGTTGGGGTGGCACCGGCCGGCGCGGCTGCGGCGCACCGCCGAGCGCCTGCTGCAGGAGCTGAGTTTTAATCTCGATCTCGACAAACGGGTGGCGGAGCTGCCGATTGCCCAGCGCCAGCAGGTGGCAATCTGTCGCGCGCTGGTGGCGGAAGCGCGGCTGGTGATCATGGATGAACCGACCGCCTCACTGACCCGCACCGAGGTCAATCAGCTACTGCGCACGGTGGATTACCTGAAAGCGAAAGGCATCTGCGTGGTGTTCGTCAGCCACCGGCTGGACGAGGTGCTGGAGATCTCGGATCGCGTCACGGTGATCCGCGATGGCAACAAGATCGGCACCTGGCCGGCGGCGGAGATCACCGGCGATCGCCTGACCGAGTTGATGACCGGCTTGAAGCTGGATTATCGCCTGAAGTCACCGAGCATGAATAAGGACCGGGTGATGCTGGAGGCGGATCGTCTCAGCCGCGCCGGGCAGTATCAGGACGTGAGCTTCCGCCTGCATCAGGGCGAGGTGCTCGGGCTGTGCGGACTGCTCGGCTCCGGGCGTACCGAGCTGGCGCTGAGCCTGTTCGGCATGACCCGCCCGGACAGCGGCAAGCTTTATCTCGACAGCAAACCGGTACGCTTTCGCGGCCATGAGGACGCCATCAAGGCCGGCATCGGTTACGTCTCGGAGGATCGCCTGACGCTGGGGCTGGTGCAGCAACAGTCGGTGGCGGATAACGCGGTGCTGACCATTCTCGATAAGCTGCGCGGGCGTTTTCGCCTGATCGACGATTACCGCAAGAATCGCATCGTCGCGGAGTGGATTGCCAAACTCGGCGTGCGGGTGGCGGATCCGGATCAGGCGGTTTCGACGCTGTCTGGCGGTAATCAGCAAAAGATCGTGCTGGCCAAGTGGGTGCTGACCCAGCCGCGGATCCTGATCCTCGATTCGCCGACCGTTGGCGTCGACGTTGGCGCCAAGGCCAGCATCTACCAACTGATCCATCTGTTGGCGCAGGAAGGGATCGCCATTCTGCTGATCTCCGATGAAGTGCCGGAGGTGTATTACAACTGCGATCGGGTGCTGCACTTCAGCGGCGGCAGCGTGATCGGCGAATACCTGCCGGGGCAGGTGAGCCAGCAGCAGCTGGCGGAGGCGGTCAATGCGTAGATTCAGTCTGAAACCGCGCGGCAACGAAGGCTATCTGGCCTGGGTACTGCTGCTGACGGTCATCGTCTTTTCGCTGCTCAGCGATCGGTTTTTGACGGTGCAGAACCTGCTCGATCTTAGTGAAAGCTACGCGGTGAGCGGCATTTTCGCCCTCGGCCTGTTCGTGGTGCTGGTGACCGGCGGCATCGATATCTCCTTCGCCGCAGTCGCCTCGGTGGTGCAGTACCTGATCGCCACGCTGGCGACGCATTACGGCCTGGCCAGCCCGGCGGGCAGCATTTTGCTGGCGTTGGCGATCGGCGCCGCGCTGGGCATGGTCAACGCGCTGCTGATCTACTGCCTTCGCATCGTCTCGATCATTGTCACCATCAGCATGCAGGCGTTCTTGTTCGGCATGCTGATGTGGCTGACCAACGGCCGCAGTCTGTACGCCTTGCCGGACTGGTGGACGCTGCCGCGCAGCGTGCTGCCGTTCCAACTGGGTGAGCAGAGCTATCAGCTCGGTTTGCCGACGCTGGTGATGCTGGCGGTGGCGCTGTTGACTTGGCTGCTGCTGAACAAAACGCACCTCGGGCGCCAGCTGTTTGCCGTCGGTGGCGATGCGGAATCGGCGCGGCGCATCGGCATCCGCGTCGGCCTGCTGCATCTGTTCGCCTATGGCTATCTGGGCGCGATGGCGGCGATCGGCGGCCTGGTGCAGGTGTACCGCATGGGGGAGGTGGTGCCCAACGCGCTGGTGGGCGGCGAGCTCGACGTGCTGGCGGCGGCGGTGCTGGGCGGCGCCAGCCTGAACGGCGGCAAGGGCAGCGTTGTCGGCACGCTGATGGGCGTGTTCCTGATCGGCGTGCTGAAAAACGGCCTCAACCTGATCGGCGTGTCCAGCTACTTCATGAACGTGGTGATCGGTCTGGTGATCGTCGCGGCGATCACCGTCACTCACTACAAGAAACGCAAAGAAACCGACGTCGGTTTCGCCTGAGGAGCACCTGATGGGCAACAACCTGAAATTTCGTCCAGACGGGGCCGCCGTCGGTTTGCTGGCCTTGCTGTTGGCGGTGGTGCTGGCCTTCAGCCTGCTGATGCCGGGGCGCTTCTTCAGCGGCGCCACCTTCACCAGCGTGGCCTTCCAGTTGCCGGAGCTGGGCCTGCTGACGCTGGCGATGTTCATCCCGATCCTCAGCGGCGGCCTGAACCTGTGCATTATCGCCAGCGCCAACCTGACCAGCCTGCTGATGGCCTGGCTGTTCATCAGCTATCTGCCGGCGGACGCCGGGCTGGGCTTGCAGGCGCTGTGGCTGGTGTTGGCACTGGCGGCGGCGATGCTGTTGGCCGGGCTTATCGGCGCGGCGACCGGCGCACTGGTGGCGTACGTCGGTGCACATCCGATTCTGGTGACGCTGGCCACCATGACCACGGTCAACGGTATCGGCATCTACCTGACGCGCGGCGCGGCCCTAAGCGGCATGCCGGAGATCGTGCGGTTTATCGGCGCTGAGAGCGTGCTGGGCGTGCCGGTACCGCTGTGGATCTTCCTGGTGGTCGCCGCGTTGCTGGCGCTGTTCTTGCAGAAAACCCGGCTCGGCAAATGCATCTACATGAGCGGCAGCAACATCAACGCTACCCACTTCAGCGGCGTGAATACCCATCGAGTACTGATCGCCATTTACACCCTCTCCAGCCTGCTGTGCGTCATTGCCGGGCTGGTGATGATGGCGCGCTTCAACTCGGCGCGCATGGGCTACGGCGACTCTTACCTGCTGCTGACGGTGCTGGCGATCATTCTGGGTGGCACCGATCCATTCGGCGGTTTTGGTCGGGTCAGCGGCGTGGTATTGGCGCTGATCGTGCTGCAGGTGATCGCGACCGGTTTGAACCTGATGAACGTCAGCCCGCATTTCAGTCTGGCGATGTGGGGCGCGGTGCTGATCGCGGTGCTGGCGATGAAGTTTTTCCGGCATCGCTATCGGCAGCGGCGGGCGATGCGCCGCAGCGCGGCCCAGGCCAGAACCGCGGCGGGCCACTGATCCCTTTTCCCTTTTGCGCAGGATAACGCTAATGAAATACCAGATTTCACCTTCACTGATGTGCATGAACCTGATGGATATCCGCCAGCAATTGGCGGTGCTGAATCGCCGCGCCGATATGCTGCATATCGACATCATGGACGGGCACTACGTTAAAAACATCACGCTGTCGCCGTTCTTTATCGAACAGATCCGCCCGCACACCCCGTTGTTGCTGGATGTGCATCTGATGGTGGAGAACCCGACCGATTTCATCGACCCGATCGCCCGCGCCGGCGCGGACTTTATCTGCCCGCACGCCGAAACCATCAACCGCGACGCGTTTCGGGTGATCAATCAAATCCGCGCGCTGGGCAAAAAAGTGGGGGTGGTGCTGAACCCGGCCACGCCGGTGGAGTTTATCCGCCACTACCTTCACCTGCTGGACAAGGTCACCGTGATGACCGTCGATCCGGGCTATGCCGGGCAGCCGTTCATTCCCGAAATGCTGGAAAAGATCCGTCAGTTGCGCGATCTGAAACGCCAGCAAAATCTGCGCTATCTGATCGAGATCGACGGATCCTGCAATCAGCGGACCTACCGCGATCTGATGGGCGCCGGCGCGGAGGTGTTGATCGTCGGCAGCTCCGGGTTGTTCAACCTCGATCCGGATCTGGAGACGGCATGGGAAAAAATGCTGGATCAAATGCGGCAGGCGGCCTGAGGCGGGGGACATGATGCGGCATTTTCTTGGCGTTGACGTCGGCGGCACCAATACCCGCCTGTTGTTGATGAATGATGACGGCGAGTTCAGCGGGTACCGCAAGATAGCGACCGCCGACTGGGCGCAGCAGGCCGATCCGCTGGCGGCGTTGGGCCGCCTGATCGCCGGGCATTGCGAGGATCGTCAGGTGGCGCAGGTGATGCTGGGGCTGCCGGGGATCCTCAGTCGCGATCGCTCGCGGGTGCTGTCGCTGCCGTTTATCCCGGCGCTGGACGCCCAGCCGGTGGCGGCGCTGTTGGCCGATTTGTTGGCGTTGCCGGTGCGAATGGACAAGGACGTCAACCATCTGCTGTGGTGGGATTTGCAGCAGCTGCCGGCGCTGCCGCAGGTGGCGGTGGGGCTGTATCTGGGCACCGGCATGGGCAACAGCCTGTGGCTGAACGGCGACTTTTATCACGGGGCGCACGGCGCCGCCGGCGAGCTGGGGCACATTCCCTGGCCCGGCCATCAGGGCGAGTGCCCGTGCGGTAAACGGGGCTGCGTCGAGAGTTTGACCTCCGGCCATTGGCTGACCGGCTGGGCGCGCGCCAACGCGGCACAAACGCCGTTCGACCGGCTGTTTGAGCGCCACGGCGATCATCCGGATCTGCGGCGCTTCGTCGAACGATTGGCGCAGACCATCGCCATCGAAATGAACGTGCTCGATCCCCAGCGGCTGATCCTGGGCGGCGGCGTGATCGCCATGAGCGGTTTCCCGTTGGCGCACCTTGAGCAAGAGATCCGCCGTCATTTACGCGGGCCGCAGCCGGCGCAGGGGCTGGCGATCTCCGTCAGCCGCCTGACCGATGAAACCGGCAGCAAAGGCGCCTGCCTGGCCGCCCGGCGCCACCTCCAATTGAGCAGGGAGTACCCGCAATGAAAGGCAAAGTCTGCGTGTTCGGTTCGTTCAACCTAGATATCGTCGCCGGCATGGCGCGCTTTCCGCAGCCCGGTGAATCGCTGATCGCCCGCAACAGCATGATGGGCGCGGGCGGTAAGGGCGCCAACCAGGCCACCGCCGCGCTGCGCGCCGGGGCGCGGGTGCATTATATCGGCAAGGTGGGGCGCGACGACTTCGGCACCTTCGCCCGGCGCCACCTCGCCGCCGCCGGTTTCGATGCGGTGACGCTGTTTTCGACCGGCGATTGCCCGACCGGCAATGCGCTTATCTATGTTGCCGGCGAGGAGGCGGAGAATATGATCGCCGTCGATCCCGGCGCCAACCTGACGGTCAGCGAAGACGAGGTGCGCCAGTGCCGCCCGGCGATCGCCGCGGCGGATATTCTGTTGACCCAGTTGGAGAACAACCTGCCGGCGATTGAGCAGGTGATCGCCATCGCCCGCGAAGCGCAAACGTTCATCATACTCAACCCGGCGCCGTTTCAGCCGGTGCCGGACAGCCTGTTGGCGCAGGTCGATCTGCTGACGCCCAACGCCACCGAGTGCACGTTGCTGACCGGCGTGCCGGTGCGCGATGTGGCTTCGGCGCGCCAGGCGGCGCAGGTGTTGCACGCTAAGGGCATTCGTTTGCTGATCGTGACGTTGGGCACGCAGGGGGCGTTGTTCTCGGACGGGGAAAACAGCGAGCTGATCCCGGCGTTTCCGGCGCAGCCGAAAGACACCACCGGCGCGGGCGATGCGTTTAACGGCGCCCTGGCGGCGCAGCTGGCAAATCAGGTGCCGTTAGCCGATGCGGTGCGCTTTGCCGCCGCCTACGCATCGGTCTGCGTGGAACGGGCCGGGGCGGCGGGATCGATGCCGAGCTATGAGGAGGCGTTGGAACGCCAGCAGGCGTTCGCTTGACGAAGACGGGCTGCGGCCAAGAAGCGGCAGCCCGGTCCCTTACTTCAACCAGCCTTTGCGCTGCGCATCCCGCAGGTGTTGCTCCATATGGTGCCACAGCTCGGGGTGTACGTCGGCGATCGATGCATTGCGCGCCAGCACCTGCTCCAGGCTGATGCCGTTTTCCACCCAGCTCTGGCCTTCATTGTGCAGGTTCATCAGCATCGGCATGGTGCGATCCAGCAGCAGAGCGAAGCGTGCATCGGCGCTTTCGCCATCTTCATACTCCTGCCATAAAGCGGTGAAATACTCGCGCTGAGCCTCCGGCAACATGCCGAACAGACGACGTGCCGCCGCCACTTCCTGATCGTGGATCGCTGCGCGGGCCGCCAGATCGTAGACCAGCACGTCGCCGGCGTCGATTTCTACGATGTCATGCAGCAGCGCCATCTGGATCACGCGCTGAATGTCTACGTCATCACCGGCGTAGGGCGCCAGGCTCATGGCGGCGATGGCGAAGTGCCAACTGTGTTCGGCGGAGTTTTCCTGGCGCTGGGTGCCCAGCACTTTGGTGCGGCGTTGAACACCTTTCAACTTATCGATTTCCATCAGGAATTGGATGACTTGGGTCATTGAGCCGAAATCTAACGCGGGTACAGCGGATGACATGGTGTAAACCTCAAGGTGGGTGGGTTGAAGCCTGACGATTGTAGACCACCGGGCGGGGGATTTCGATGGTTACACGCGTTCACATTTTTATTTTAGCGTACACGTGTACACTGGAATTATTCTCAGTTAAGCTGCTTTGCGTTAATTTCGAACAAAGCAGGGCATTTTGAGGGGTTGCGCGTTATGGGGAAAACGGACGTAGTGAAAGCCGGGAGCAATAAGATTGTCGCCGCGGCTTATCCGTGGGCGGAAGAGATCGCCAACAGCATCAGCCACGGCATCGGGCTGGTGTTCGGCATCGTCGGCCTGGTATTGCTGTTGGTGCAGGCGGTGAATACCGGCGCCGATGCGACGGCCATCACCAGTTACAGCCTGTACGGCGGCAGCATGATCCTGCTGTTTCTCGCTTCCACGCTCTACCATGCGATCCCGCATCAGAAGGCCAAGCATTGGCTGAAAAAATTTGACCACTGTGCCATTTATCTCCTGATTGCCGGCACTTATACCCCGTTTTTACTCGTGGGGCTGGATTCGCCGCTGGCGAAGGGCCTGATGGCGGTAATCTGGGGATTGGCGCTGCTCGGCGTGCTGTTCAAGCTGGCCTTCGCCCACCGTTTTGAAGCCCTGTCGCTGGTGACCTACCTGACGATGGGCTGGCTGTCGCTGATCGTAATTTATCAGTTGGTTACGCGGCTGGAGGCCGGCGGCGTCACGCTGCTGGCGATCGGCGGGGTGGTCTATACCCTGGGCGTGATTTTCTACGCCTCCAAGCGCATTCGCTTTGGCCACGCCATCTGGCACGCCTTCGTGCTCGGCGGCAGCGCCTGCCATTTCATGGCGATCTACCTCTACGTCTAAGCGTTCCCGCTACGTATGAATACGTATTGAACTGGCGCCTCTTTTGTTTTAAAAAAGAGGCGCTTGCTTCTTTCGGGTATCCAGCAAGCCCGTTCCTTCATTTCTGAGCCCGCATACCGTTTCTTTAACCTCTGTTCAGGACTCACCAAGATGATCGTTCGCTTATCCAAAGCGCTGCTGGTCTGCGCTATCGCCTTGTTCGCTTCGCTGGTCGCCTTCGGCAACATCACCGACTACGGTTCCAACTTCGCCTTCGTGCGCCACGTCTTTATGATGGACACGATTTTCCCCGACGCCACCATCGGATACCGCTCGATACAGACGCCGTGGCTGCATCACGCCGGTTATATTTTCATCATCGCGCTGGAAAGCCTGACCGCGCTGCTGTGCTGGATTGGCGGCCTGCGTTTGTTGGGCGGCCTGAAACTGCCTGCGCACGCCTTTAACGGTCGGAAAAAGCTGGCGGTAGTGGGGCTGACGCTGGGCTTCCTTACCTGGCAGGTCGGCTTTATGTCGATTGGGGGCGAGTGGTTTGGCATGTGGATGTCGAAGCAGTGGAACGGCGTGCCGGATGCGTTTCGCTTCTTCGTCACCATCATTCTGGTGCTGATTTATCTGGTGCAGCGCGACGGGGAATTGGACGAGTAATGAAGATGGCCGCAGGCAGGGCGCCTGCGGCCGACGGATTATTTCTCTTCGGCCAGCGAGTAGGGCAACGGTTTGATCGCCAGTTGGCTGGCGGCATCGTCGCGCACCCGCAGCTGGCTGTCGGCATCCAAATCGTTGTTCATCACCACCTGTACCCACAGCGTGCCGTCGGCCAGTTGGCTCGACGCCAATACGGTGCCGGTGCGGCGCCAGTTTTCACCCAGTTGGAGCTCCAGATCTTCCGCCGCCTGCGGGGCGCGGGCCGCTTTACCTTCCAGCCAGTAGAGCGCCCGCTTGTTGGCACCGCGGAATTTGGCGCGCGCCACCATCTCCTGACCGGTATAGCAGCCCTTGCTGAAGCTGATGCCTTCCAGCGCCTGCAGGTTGGTAGCCTGCGGGATCAGCTGTGCGCTGTTGGCAGCGTCGATAACCGGATAACCGGCTTCGATCTCCAGCGCCAGCCATTGGCTGCTGTCATTCAGCTCTGCCTGGTCATGCAGCTTGCCGATCAGCTGTTCGGCCACGGCGGCGCGGGTCACCAGCAGAAAACGTTCCGCCGGCGTAGCGAAGTGCAGAATCGTGGTCTCGCCGTCCTGCACCACCGGGTGCTCAGCGTCCGGCAACGTGGCGAACAGGCCCGTCAGCGCGGCGCGCGCCTGGAAACCGGCGACGCCCAGCAACACCGCGTCATTATCGGCGGCGATAGTGACTTTGGAGAACACCGCGTATTTTTTGATTTCAGCCAGCTGGCTGTCCAGCACGCTGCGGCGTTCCAGATAGGCGAAGCCTTCGCCACGGTGGAACAGACGCAGGTTGCTCCACATTTTGCCCTTGGCGTCACAGTGGGCGCACAGCACGTGCTGATCGGCCGCCAGCGCGTCGATGTCCGCCGTCACCTGGCCCTGAAGATATTTCACTGTGTCCGGCCCGTTCAACGTCACCAGCGCCCAATCTTCCAGCGAGATCAGCGTCAGGGGGAGATGGGTGGAAGCGGAGGGCTGACGGGGTGGGAATGGAATGTTATGCGCCATAGTAAGTTCCTGCTCAACGTTTAGCTTACCTGAAGGGTATTGAACCCATGGTAAAAGAGGCGGCGGGCTTTGCAAACTGTTATTCGCGCCGTGGGACCGGGGGGCGCTTTTTTTGGCATTTTGCGCTTTATTACGTTTTCCGCAGCAAAGCGCCTTCCCGGCGTGTATGTCAAATTGTTACTCTATAGGCTTGCGGCCAGGGCACCCTTGCAGACAGATCCCCGGCTGATGGAATTATATTGCGACGGCGTTGCCATACAGTGTGTCATTTGAACCCTGCGCTGGCGCTGCCGCGCTGAAAAGAGGTGAGTCATAACAACATGGATATTAACAACAAAGCACGTATTCACTGGGCTTGCCGTCGTGGCATGCGCGAGCTGGACATCTCCATCATGCCGTTCTTCGAATACGAATACGACAGCCTGAATGACGCGGACAAGGCGCTGTTTATCCGCCTGCTGGAGTGTGACGATCCCGATCTGTTCAACTGGCTGATGAATCATGGCGCGCCGCAGGACGGCGAGCTGCAGAGAATGGTGACCCTGATCCAAACGCGAAATAAAGACCGTGGCCCAGTGGCGATGTGATATCCGCATTTCCTGGCGCACCCAGCTTTTTTCCCTGTTGACTCATGGCGTTCTGATCTTGCTGATCCTGATTTCGCCCTGGCCGGAAGGTTATGGCCCGCTTTGGCTGGTGCTGCTGACGCTGGTGGTGTTTCAGTGCATTCGTAGCCAGAAGCGCATCGCCGCAGTGCAGGGCGAGCTGCGGCTGCTGGCGGACCGGCGTTTCAGCTGGCACGGCCGAGAATGGCGGCTGGCGAAAAAGCCCTGGATGCCGGGCTACGGCCTGCTGCTGACGCTGCAGCCGATGGAAGGCAAAAAGCGCCGCCGGCTGTGGCTGGCTTCCGACTGCATGAGCAAAGAGGAGTGGCGCCACCTGCGGCAGCTGTTGCTGTATCCGCCGGCGGGTAACGGCGAGGAACCCTGATGAAACCCGTGCTCTGGTTGGTGGAGGATGAACCCAGCATTGCCGATACGCTGGTTTACACGCTGGAGAGCGAAGGCTTCGAAGTACGCTGGTTCGAACGTGCGGAACCGGCGTTGCAGGCGCTGGCGCAAGGCGCGCCCGCGCTCGCTATCCTCGATGTCGGTTTGCCGGATATCAACGGTTTTGAATTGTGTCGCCGCCTGCTGGCTCAGGCGGCTGACCTGCCGATTCTGTTTCTTACCGCCCGCAGTGATGAAGTGGATCGCCTGATCGGGCTGGAGATCGGCGCCGACGACTATGTCGCCAAGCCGTTCTCCCCTCGCGAGGTCAGCGCCCGGGTGCGCACCATTTTGCGCCGCCTGCATAAGCAGCAGCGCCTGCAACAGAGCGCGCGCTACCATTTCGGCGCTTTCACGCTTGACGAAGACGCGGCCACCATCTCCTACCATCAGCGGCCGCTGCCGCTGACCCGTTACGAATACTTGCTGCTGAAGACGCTGTTGTTGGCGCCTGGACGGGTGTTCTCGCGGCAGCAACTGATGGAAAGCGTTTGGGCGCAGGCGGAAGAAAGCCTGGATCGCACCGTCGATACCCACATCAAGACGCTGCGCGCCAAGCTGCGTGCGGTTGAGCCCGGTGAGCCGCCCATCCACACCCACCGCGGATTGGGCTACAGCGTGAGCCGCCAGCCATGAAAATTGGCCTGCGCCTGCTGCTGGGATATTTTCTGATCGTGGCGGTGGCCGGGTACTTCGTGCTGAGCATTTTCGTCCAGGAAGTGAAGCCCGGCGTGCGGCGCGCTACCGAAGGCACGCTGGTGGACACCGCCAACCTGTTGGCGCAAATCGCCCGTCAGGACATGCAGCGCGGCGATGCGGCGCATGGCCAACTGGCGCAGGCGTTCACGCAGCTGAACCAGCGGCCGATCGGCGCCAATATCTCCGGCATCCGCAAGGATCGCAGTGAATACCACGTCTATCTTACCGATGCCCAGGGCCGGGTCATTTTCGATTCTGCCGGCCGCGCGCAGGGGCAAGACTACTCGCGCTGGAATGACGTTTATCGGACGCTGCGCGGCCAGTACGGCGCCCGCAGCACCCGTAGCGATCCAGAAGATGAAAACAGTTCGGTGATGTATGTGGCCGCGCCGGTGATAGAACAAGGGCGTATTATCGGCGTGCTCACCGTGGGCAAACCCAACAGCACCATGGCGCCGGTGATCAAACGCAGCGAACGGCGCATTCTATGGGCCGGCGCGTTGCTGCTGGGGATTGCGTTGCTGATCGGCGTGGTATTCGTCTGGTGGATCAACCGTTCGATAGGCCGGCTGGTGCGTTATGCCGACGGGGTGGCGCAAGGGGAAAGCGCGCCGCTGCCCAAAGTGGGCGGGCGGGAATTGACGCAGCTGGCGCAGGCGTTGGAGAGCATGCGACTGAAGCTGGAAGGTAAAGCTTATATCGAACAGTATGCACATACCCTGACGCATGAGCTGAAAAGCCCACTGGCGGCGATCAGGGGCGCGGCGGAGCTGTTGCAGGAGCTGCCACCGCCGGATACCGCCCGGCGTTTTCTCACCAACATCGAGCAGCAAAGCGCACGCATCCAGCAGCTGGTGGACAAACTGCTGGTGCAGGCGCGGCTGGAGAGCCGGCCAGACATGGAGACCGCGCCCATCGCGATCGCGGCGCTGGTCAGCCAGACGATGGCGGGCAAAGAGGCGCAGGCGATGCAGCGCGGCGTCAGATTGCAACTGGAGGCGTTGGCGGAGGTGACGCTGAACGGCGATGCGTTGCTGATCAGCCAGGCGTTGACCAACCTGCTGGACAACGCGATCGACTTTACCCCGTCGGGCGGGTGCGTCAGCGTGCGAGGCGAACGGCGGGAACAGCATTACTGCATCAGCGTCTGTGACGACGGCAGCGGCATTCCTGACTACGCCCTCGATAAAGTGTTCGAACGTTTTTATTCGCTGCCGCGCGCCGAACGGCCGAAAAGCAGCGGGCTGGGCCTGAACTTCGTGCAGGAAGTCGCCCGTCTGCATCATGGCGGCATTCACCTGCGCAACCGCCGGCCGCACGGGGTGGAAGCGACTTTCATGTTATCGCTGTGACTTCACCTTCCCTTCACATAACCACATTCTGATTTCACCTGCGGGTTTTATCGTGGCCTTATTACCTACGAGGAGCGAGCATGATGAAATCGGTACTTTTCTGGAAAATAACCACGCTGCTGGGATTGATGGTGGTGATGTTGATCCCCATCGCCCAGCTGATGAGCGTGATCGACGAACGCAGCGGCTATCGGCAAAGCGTGGTCGGGCAGGTGAGCGAAAGCACCAGCGGGGCGCAGCGCGTGCTCGGTCCGTTGATTGTCATTCCCTATGTCGAACGCGAAGAGAAGAAAGACGAGAAAGGACAAACGGTAGTGCAGCGGGTGCAGCATTACCGCTATTTGCTGCCGGAGTCGCTTCAGGTACAGGGCGCACCGAATGTGGAGGTGCGCAAGTTGGGCATTTATCAGACGCAGGTTTACCAGGGGCCGCTGAACTTCAAGGTGCGTTTCGGCCAGCCGGAGCTGACGGATTTGCAACGCGCCAACGTGACCGTCGGCCAGCCGTTCCTGCTGGTGGCGCTGAGCGACTCTCGCGGCATCAAGCGCATTTCCCCGCTGGCAATGCCGCAGCCGGTGGCGTTTGAGCCGGGCACCGGCGTGGGCTCGTTGCGCCAGGGGATCCACGCCCCGCTGACGCTGGCGATGCTGCAACAAAAAGAGGGGCTGAACGCCGACTTCACCCTGACGTTGGCGGGCACCAGTAGCCTGTCGCTGGTGCCGCTGGGGCGCAGCAGCGAGCTGCAGCTGCAAAGCAACTGGCCGCACCCGAATTTCCTCGGCAACTTCCTGCCGGACGAACGCAAGGTGACGGAGCAAGGGTTTAGCGCTCGCTGGCGCAGCACCTGGTTTGCCAACAACATCAACAGTGCGTTCTATTACGACGATGCCATTATCGACGAGGACAAGCTGCCGGCCTTCAGCGCCAGCCTGGTCGAACCGGTCGATCACTATCAGCTGACCGAGCGCGCGGTCAAATACGCGCTGCTGTTTATCGGGCTGACGTTTATGGCGTTTTTCCTGTTCGAAACCCTGACCGGGCTGCGGGTGCACCCGATTCAGTACCTGCTGGTCGGCGCGGCGCTGGTGTTGTTCTACCTGATTTTGCTGGCCTTCTCCGAACACCTGGGATTCGCTCTCGCTTATCTGGCGGCCAGCATCGCCTGCAGCGGGCTGATCGGTTTCTATCTGAGCGCCGTACTGCGCGGCAAGCTGCGCGGTGCGCTGTTCGCCGCGAGCCTATTGTTGTTGTACGGCGTGCTCTATTTGCTGTTGCAGTCGGAGGACAATGCGTTGGTGCTGGGAGCCGGGCTGCTGTTCGCCATTCTGGCGGGCATTATGCTGTTGACGCGCAAACTGGACTGGTATCAGGTGGCCGATCCGGCGCGTTTGACCAAGGAAACACCGGTCGGGGAAGATGAGCCACGCTTCCGGCTGTGGAAATAAGCGAGGGGAATCGGGCGCGCTCAGCGCCCGATAGCGGCTACAGCAGCGGCTCCATCTCCAGCAGGATCTGTTCGCACCATTGCTGCAGGCGCTCTTCGCTCAGATCGTATTGGTTGACCTCATCGAGCGCCAGGCCGACGAAGTGTTTGCCGTCGGCGCTCAGCGGTTTGGGGCTGGTGAACTCGAAGCCCTCAGTTGGCCAGAAGCCGATGAACTGCACGCCCAGCGGCGCGATGTGATCGTGCAACATGCCCAGCGCGTCAAGGAACCACTCACCGTAACCGAGCTGATCGCCCATGCCGTACATGGCGACGATCTTGCCTTTCAGATCCAGCTCTGGCAACTGCGGCCAGATCGCTTCCCAGTCTTCCTGCAGTTCGCCGAAATCCCAGGTCGGGATGCCGAGGATCAGAATGGAATAGTCCTCCATCAGCTTGGGCGAGACGTCTTTCAGGTTGTGCAGGTCGACCAGGTCTTCACCCAGAATCTCACGGATTTTTTCTGCCGCCATCTCGGTGTAGCAGGTGCTGGAGCCGTAAAACAGACCAATCTTCATGTGTAAACCGTTACGTTGCTGTTTAGAGAATTGCAGCGAGTATACCTGATTTGCGTCGGCTTAAGGCATAATGGCGCGGGTGGAAATGCAACAAAGAGAGGACCGCGTGCAACAGCAAGACAATGCGCTGATTGAACAATTCCTGGATGCGCTGTGGCTTGAGCGCAATCTGGCGGAAAATACGCTGGCCTCCTACCGGCTGGATTTGCAGGCCCTGGGCGCCTGGCTTGGCCAGCAAAATACCACCTTGCTGCAGGCGCAGGCGTTGGATTTGCAGGCGTTTCTCGCCGAGCGGGTGGACGGCGGCTACAAGGCCACCAGCTCCGCGCGTTTGTTGAGCGCCATGAGGCGCCTGTTTCAATATCTGTACCGCGAGAAGCTGCGCGCCGACGATCCCACCGCGCAGCTGGCGTCTCCCAAGTTGCCGCAGCGTTTGCCGAAGGATCTGAGCGAGGCGCAGGTCGATGCGCTGTTGCAGGCGCCCTGCGTCGATCAACCGCTGGAGCTGCGCGACAAGGCGATGCTCGAAGTGTTGTACGCCACCGGGCTGCGGGTTTCCGAGCTGGTGGGGTTGAGCATCAGCGACGTCAGCCTGCGCCAGGGCGTGGTGCGGGTGATCGGCAAGGGCAACAAGGAGCGGCTGGTGCCGCTGGGCGAAGAGGCGGTCTACTGGATCGAAAATTACCTGGAGCACGGCCGCCCATGGCTGGTCAATGGCCAGACGCTGGATGTGCTGTTCCCCAGCACCCGCTGCCAGCAAATGACCCGACAGACGTTCTGGCATCGCATCAAACACTATGCCATCCTTGCGGGCATCGACAGCGAGCGTCTGTCGCCGCACGTGTTGCGGCACGCGTTCGCCACCCATTTGCTGAACCATGGGGCCGATCTCCGTGTCGTACAGATGTTGTTAGGGCACAGCGATCTCTCGACCACGCAAATTTATACACATGTAGCGACCGAACGACTGAAACAGCTACATCAACAGCATCACCCGCGCGCCTGAGCGGCGGGTTCGAAAGGATTGGAACAATGAAAAAAGGTTTAATGCTGCTCTCTCTGCTGGTGGCTTCGGTGGCCGGCGCCGCCCATGCCGATGACGCGGCGATCAAAAAAGCGCTCGCCAGCCTGGGTATCCAGCAGGCGGACGTACAGCCTTCGCCGGTCAACGGCCTGAAAACCGTGCTGACCGACAGCGGCGTGCTGTACGCCTCCGAAGACGGCAAGCACATCCTGCAGGGCCCGCTGTTTGACGTCAGCGGCAAAGAGCCGGTCAACGTGACCAACCAACTGCTGGGCACCAAGATGGACGCGCTGAAAGATCAGATGATCGTTTACAAAGCGCCGAAAGAGAAACACGTGATCACCGTGTTCACCGATATCACCTGCGGTTACTGCCACAAACTGCATCAGCAGATGAAAGAGTACAACGATCTGGGCATTACCGTGCGTTACCTGGCATTCCCGCGCCAGGGGCTGGCTTCCCAGGCTGAAAAAGACATGCAGTCGATCTGGTGCACCGCCGACAAGGCCAAGGCGTTCGACGCCGCCATGAAGGGCGATGCCGTTTCTCCGGCGACCTGCAAAACCGACATCAGCAAGCATTACGAGCTGGGCGTGCAGTTCGGCATTCAGGGCACGCCGGCCATCATCCTGGAAAACGGCATGATGATCCCGGGCTATCAGGGGCCGAAAGAGATGGCCGCCATGCTGGATGCGCACCAGGCCGCCACCAAAGCCGGTGGTTAATCGCCGGTGAGTATTAAAACGCAACTACGCCGCCGCCCGGCGGCGGACGACACGCATCTGCCCGCCAGTTTGCCGCCGCTGCTGCGTCGGCTTTACGCCCTGCGCGGCGTGCAGGCTGAGCAAGAGCTGGAACGCGGCGTCAAGGGCATGTTGCCCTGGCAACAGCTGGACGGCATCGACGACGCCGTCAGCCTGCTGCAACAGGCGCTGGCCGACGGCCGCCGCATCATGGTGGTGGGCGATTTCGACGCCGACGGCGCCACCAGCACCGCGCTGACGGTGCTGGCGCTGCGCAGCATGGGCGGCGCAGCCGTCGATTATCTGGTGCCTAACCGTTTCGAAGACGGTTATGGCCTGAGCCCCGAAGTGGTGGAGCAGGCGGCGGCACGCGGCGCAGAACTCATTGTCACCGTCGATAACGGCATCTCCTCCCACGCCGGCGTCGACGTGGCGCACGCCAAGGGCATGCAGGTGCTGGTGACCGATCATCACCTGCCGGGCGAGACCCTGCCGGCGGCCGAAGCGATCGTTAACCCCAACCTGCGCGGCTGCGCCTTCCCGTCCAAATCGCTGGCGGGGGTTGGTGTCGCGTTCTACCTGATGCTGGCGCTGCGCGCCCGCCTGCGGGACAGCGGCTGGTTCGAGCAGCGCGCGCTGGCGATGCCCAATCTGGCGGAGCTGCTGGACCTGGTGGCGCTCGGCACCGTGGCCGACGTGGTGCCGCTGGATGCCAACAACCGTATTCTGGTGTATCAGGGGTTAAACCGCATCCGCGCCGGCAAATGCCGACCGGGCATCCGCGCGCTGCTTGAAGTGGCTAATCGCGATGCCCGCCAACTGGCGGCCAACGATCTCGGTTTCGCTCTCGGTCCGCGCCTCAATGCCGCCGGCCGGCTGGACGACATGTCTATCGGCGTGGCGCTGCTGCTGAGCGACGACATTGCGCAGGCGCGTATGCTGGCCAACGATCTCGATGCGCTGAACCAGACGCGACGCGAGATAGAGCAAGGCATGCAGGTGGAAGCCCTGCAGCTGTGCGATCAGCTGGAGCGCACCAGCACCGAGCTGCCTTACGGGCTGGCGATGTATCACCCGGAATGGCACCAGGGCGTGGTGGGCATCCTCGCTTCGCGCATCAAAGAGCGTTTCCACCGCCCGGTGATCGCGTTCGCGCCGGCGGGCGACGGCATACTGAAAGGCTCCGGCCGTTCGGTGCCCGGCCTGCACATGCGCGATGCGCTGGAGCGGCTGGATATGCTGAACCCCGGGCTGATGATGAAGTTCGGCGGCCACGCGATGGCGGCCGGATTGTCGCTGGAAGAGGCCAAATTCGACGAGTTCCGCCAGCGTTTCGGCGAGTTGGTGGGTGAATGGCTCGATCCGGCGATGCTGGAAGGGGTGATCTGGTCCGACGGCGAACTGGCGATGCAGGAGCTGTCGCTGACAACGGCGGAGCTGCTGCGCGAGGGCGGCCCGTGGGGCCAGGCGTTCCCGGAACCGACCTTCGACGGCAAGTTCCGCATCCTGCAGCAGCGGCTGGTGGGCGAGAAACACCTGAAGCTGATGGTGGAGCCGCTCGGCGGCGGCCCGTTGCTCGACGGCATCGCGTTCAACGTGGACACCACGCTGTGGCCTGACAGCAGCGTGCGCGAGGTGGAACTGGCCTACAAGCTCGACGTCAACGAGTTTCGCGGCAACCGCAACGTGCAGCTGCTGATCCAGCATCTTTGGCCGCGCTGAGGCGAAATTGACGTTCGTGCATCGGTCAGTGACTGGTGCACGAACGCTCATCAGTTTCGTGGTGAGATGATCAGGCTGGCGACCCCTTTCTGTTCGATAATTTCCAGCATTCTGAGCGCGGCTCCCTGGGGTTTTACCGCGTTACGTTCCCATTTTTGTACGCTGGTGGTCGACATGTTGACCACGGCCGCTAAATCGGCCTGGCTCAAGCCGAGCCGTCTGCGCAGCATTTTGATGCGTGCGCCGTCCATTTGATCATGCTGCTCACGCTGGGCATGTTGTTCCTGCGCCTGTACTCGTGTGGCGATGTTGCGTACGGTATCGTCTGACACCGCACCGATCTCATTAAAACGCTGTGCCATTTTTTGCAGTCTAAGCAGGCGATTATCAGTCATCGCATTTCACCTCTCGCAAGTAGCCGCTATCGATGGCTCGTTTGATAATTTCCGGCGGCATGGCAAGAAAATCTCTGGCGAGCTCGCGATAGGTTGCCAATTCATCATCGTTGATTTCTTTTGCACCGTTCTGTTTTACGGTGTTTTTCAGCCATCCATCAATAAAATACTGATGACGACCGCGTTTAAACGCCACGATGGAGCGAGCGCCACCCCGTTTACCCCGATTGAGCGAAATACGTTTCTTGTAGACGCCGCCGCCCAGATCGCCGTCATGGTTACCGTGTGCGAGTTCGTGAGCCGCGGTGCAAATCTTTTGATCGACGATGCGATTTTTCTTCATAAATTTGTCGAAATCATCCGTGACGAAAATGTCCATTTTGGCACCGCCTGTCCCTGTGAGTCATCATAGCGACTATAGTCTCAATGACCACATTGCTCAATACTTGAACAGCTTAGCGGCGTGAGGGGCACCGGTAATAAAACGCTGGTGAAATTCCTGCTCTTCCTGCCACCCGCTTTGTCGCCCGATCGCCACAAAAACTGACCAACTCGCTATAAACTGCCGCCCGGATCCGTTAGAATTAGCGGTTCCAATGGCATTCCGCCATCGACGACATCAACGTAAAAGAACGAAACCATGTTTGAAATTAACCCGGTAAAAAACCGAATTCAGGACCTGTCCGAGCGGACTGCGGTTCTTAGGGGGTATCTTTGACTATGATGCCAAGAAGGAACGCCTAGAAGAAGTCAACGCCGAGCTGGAGCAGCCGGACGTTTGGAACGAGCCGGAGCGCGCACAGGCGCTCGGCAAAGAGCGCGCCGCGCTGGAAGCCATCGTTGAAACCATCGATCAGCTGGAGCAGGGCGGCGAAGACGTCGGCGGGCTGCTGGAACTGGCGGTGGAAGCCGACGACGAAGAAACCTTCAACGAAGCGGTCGCCGAGCTGGATCAACTGATGAGCAAGCTGGATCAGTTGGAATTCCGCCGCATGTTCTCCGGCGAATACGACAGCGCCGACTGCTACCTGGATATCCAGGCCGGCTCCGGCGGCACCGAAGCGCAAGACTGGGCCAGCATGCTGCTGCGCATGTACCTGCGCTGGGCCGAAGCCAAGGGCTTCAAGACCGAAGTGATCGAAGAATCCGACGGCGACGTCGCGGGCCTGAAATCGGCCACCATCAAGATCATCGGCGACTACGCGTTCGGCTGGTTGCGCACTGAAACCGGCGTGCATCGCCTGGTGCGCAAGAGCCCGTTCGATTCCGGCGGCCGTCGCCACACCTCGTTCAGCTCGGTGTTCATCTACCCGGAAGTGGACGACGATATCGATATCGAAATCAACCCGGCGGATCTGCGTATCGACGTGTACCGCGCCTCCGGTGCGGGCGGTCAGCACGTCAACAAAACCGAATCCGCCGTACGTATTACTCACCTGCCAACCAACATCGTGGTGCAGTGCCAGAACGATCGTTCTCAGCATAAGAACAAGGATCAAGCGTTTAAACAGCTGCGAGCCAAGCTGTACGAGTTTGAGATGCAAAAGAAAAATGCTGATAAGCAGACGATGGAAGACAACAAGTCCGACATCGGCTGGGGCAGCCAAATCCGTTCTTACGTGCTGGATGACTCCCGCATCAAGGATTTGCGCACCAACGTCGAAACGCGTAACACGCAGGCCGTACTGGATGGCGACCTGGATAAATTCATTGAGGCAAGTTTGAAAGCCGGGTTATGAGGAATAGAAATGTCTGAACAACAAGTACAGGGCGCCGATCAGGCGCTGGATCTCAATAACGAACTGCAGTCCCGCCGCGAGAAGCTGGCCGGCCTGCGTGAGAACGGCATTGCGTTCCCGAATGACTTCCGTCGCGATTCCACCTCCGACAAACTGCACGCCGCGTACGGTGATAAAGACAACGAAGAGCTGGAAGCGCTGGGCGTAGAAGTGACCGTCGCCGGCCGTATGATGACCCGCCGCATTATGGGTAAGGCATCCTTCGTTACGCTGCAGGACGTGGGCGGCCGCATTCAGCTGTACGTCGCGCGCGACGATCTGGCTGAAGGCGTGTACAACGAGCAGTTCAAGAAGTGGGACCTGGGCGATATCCTCGGCGCGCGCGGCAAGCTGTTCAAAACCAAGACCGGCGAACTGTCGATCCACTGCACCGAGCTGCGTCTGCTGACCAAAGCGCTGCGCCCGCTGCCGGACAAATTCCACGGCCTGGCAGATCAGGAAACCCGTTACCGCCAGCGTTACCTGGATCTGATCGCCAACGAAGAGTCGCGCAACACCTTCAAAGTGCGTTCGCAGGTGATGTCGGCTATCCGTAACTTCATGGTGGAACGCGGCTTCATGGAAGTCGAAACCCCAATGATGCAGGTGATCCCGGGCGGCGCGTCCGCGCGTCCGTTCATCACGCACCACAATGCGCTGGATATCGACATGTACCTGCGCATCGCGCCGGAACTGTATCTGAAGCGTCTGGTGGTCGGTGGCTTCGAACGCGTGTTCGAAATCAACCGCAACTTCCGTAACGAAGGCGTTTCTCCGCGTCACAACCCAGAGTTCACCATGATGGAACTCTACATGGCTTACGCGGATTACAAAGACCTGATCGAGCTGACCGAGACCCTGTTCCGCACCCTGACCGAGAAAGTGCTGGGCACCTCTCAGGTGCAGTACGGCGACGAAGTGTTCGACTTCGGCAAGCCGTTCGAGAAGCTGACCATGACCGAGGCAATCAAGAAATACCGTCCGGAAACCGATCTGGCTGACCTGGCCGACATGGGTAAAGCGGTGGCCATCGCCGAATCCATCGGCATCAAGGTTGAGAAGAGCTGGGGTCTGGGCCGCGTCGTGACCGAGATCTTCGAAGAAGTGGCGGAAAGCCATCTGATTCAGCCGACCTTCATCACCGAGTACCCGGCTGAAGTGTCGCCGCTGGCGCGCCGCAACGACGTGAATCCGGAAATCACCGACCGCTTCGAGTTCTTCATCGGCGGCCGTGAAATCGGCAACGGCTTCTCCGAGCTGAACGACGCCGAAGACCAGGCACAGCGTTTCGCCGATCAGGTGAACGCCAAAGACGCCGGCGACGACGAAGCGATGTTCTACGACGAAGACTACGTCACCGCGCTGGAGCACGGCCTGCCGCCGACCGCCGGTCTGGGCATCGGTATCGACCGTATGGTGATGCTGTTCACCAACAGCCACACCATCCGCGACGTGATTCTGTTCCCGGCGATGCGCCCGCAGAAATAATCGCGTTTAGCGTGAAACAACCGGTGCGGGCAACTGCGCCGGTTTTTTTTCGTCTACGGGACTTAACCGCTTAAAACATCGACAGTTACGCGCCATCTCCGCTTGCCCGCCGCCGATAACCGGTTATAATGCCTGTCGCACACCGATGCGGGTGTAGTTCAATGGTAGAACGGCAGCTTCCCAAGCTGCATACGAGGGTTCGATTCCCTTCACCCGCTCCAAAACCTCCGTAAACATCACCCCATTGAGCTATAACCGTTTTCAGAAAAGCTGATTCTCAACGATTGCATCACCGTTTGGTGTGGGTTGACGTGTGAGACGAGCAAGCCGCTGGCCTGGCATCTTACCGCGATAACACAACGCGCCATCCAGTCCTGATGCGGGTGTGAGCCACCGTTGCTGCCCACACCGCGCCATTGCCGCTTAGCTCCATTTCTGTTTAGCCCCGGAGGGCAGGCGGTTATCCGTTTCTTCGCAGGAGCGATCGCATTCTTTCGGCAGCAGGAAGGTGATACTTCCCGCCAGCAGCAGCGATGCCGCCAGCGCGCAAACCGCGACGTTCTGTCCGTACACATAAATCATGACGCCTACCAGATAGGGGCCGCAGAACCCACCGAGGTTGCCCAGCCCGTTGATCACCCCGCGTGCGCTGCCCGCCACTTCTGCCGTCGCAATGCGTCCGGGAATTGACCAGAAGGGGCTGGTCGCCGCTTTAAGGAAGAAGCCGCACACCACCAACGCGATATAGGCGGCCACCACGTGCTCATGCAGGATCACCGAGGCTATCAGCGCCGCCGCAAAACAGTACAGGGAGATCCTGACCCACAAACGGCGTTTACCGCTGCGATCGCTGAACATCGAAATCACATAAATCCCCGCCAGAGTGGCAACAAACGGCAGGATCGCCAATACCCCAACATTGGCCATGCTGCCACCGGTCAGGTTTTTCAATATGGTGGGCAGCCACAACGTATATCCATAGTCTCCGGTCTGGTAAAAGAAATTCAGCACGACCAGGCGCATTAATCCCTTGTTGCGAAACACCGCTTTTAACGGTGCTTTTGCCGCCGGCACCATCCCTTCTCGCGCTTTGCGCTCCCGGGCCAGCTCGGTTAATAAATAGTCGCGTTCCTTCGCCGGCAGCCAACGCGCCTCTTCCGGGCGGTCACTGATCACCAGCCACCAAATGGCCAGCACCACGACCGACAACAAGCCTTCGATAATGAACAGCCAGCGCCAGTCGAGAGTGGCAATAATCGCGCCGGAAACTGGGGCGGTCAGCATCCCCCCTAGTGGGGCAAACATCATGACAAAGGCATTGGCCCGGCCCAGTTCTTTTTCCGGGAACCAATTGCTGACCATGGTCAGCACGACGGGCAACATTCCTCCTTCGGAGATCCCGAGAATAAAACGCAGCACGAGCAGCTGATACTGATGGGTGACAAAGCCGGTGGCGATAGAGACAATCGCCCAGGCCACGAGCGACCAGGCGATAAAACGTTTCCCGCTACCGTAAACCGCAAGTCGTCCGCCAGGGATTTGCAGAAATAAATAACCAATAAAAAATATCCCACTGGCCACGCCAGCCATTTGGCTGGTAATACCTAAATCCTGTTCCATGCCGCCCGGTAGAGCAAAGCTGATATTAACGCGATCCATAAATGAAATAATGCAGGTGACAAGGATCGGCGCGATAACCCGCAGCCAGCGAGTTCCTGGTATTTTATCGGTCATAGTAATGCCTCGATGATATCCGCCACGATAAGTGGATATTTTGTTAGGCTGAATAAAAATGATGGTGCGCCATTCAGGCGATCATTTTTATTGAATTAAGCCAGGAATATCCTGATGGGAAAAATAACCTGCGAGATTATCCAAAACGGATTGGCTCATTCCCTGGCGGGTTTCTACGGTAGCGCTGGCCACGTGGGGCTGAAGCAAAACATTCTCGAGCGCAAAAAACGCTGTCGGGACATGGGGCTCGTTTTCAAACACATCCAGAGCGGCCCCGGCGATAACATGATTTTGTAACGCCTTTATCAGCGCCGCCTCATCGACCAGGCTGCCGCGGGCGATATTGATAAGCCAGGCACGATCGGGCATGGCGTTAAATACGCTGGCATCAATAATCCCGCGGTTTTCCGCACTGCCAGATGCCGCGATCACCAGGAAATCACTCTGCGCTGCGAGCGTGTGCAGATCGGCGCACCACGGGTAATCCAGGTCGTCTTTGCGCCGGCGGTCAGTATACAGGATGGTCATATCGAAGCCTTTCGCCCGGCGGGCGATGGCTTGGCCAATATTCCCCATGCCAAAAATACCGATGCGCTTACCGCTCACTTTGGTCGCCAGCGGTGGCGGCGTCGTTTCCCAGCGGCCTTCGCGTACAAAACGGTCTCCTTGGCAGAGGCGGCGGCTGGCGGACAGCATTAGCCCCATCGCCAGATCGGCCACATCATCGGTCAGCACGCCGGCGGTGATCCCGACGCTGATATGGCGTTCCCGGGTGTAGTTGAGGTCGATAGCGTCGGTTCCCACGCCAAAAACAGCAATCATGCCCGCCTGCGGCAACTGATCCAGCGTCTCCCGGGTTACCCCCACGTCGCCACGGGTGACCACCGCCTGAACGTCTGCGCCATGGCGAGCCAGGAAGGCTGGAATATCTGATTGTTCATAGAGACGGAATACCCGGTAACTGGCGTCCAACGCGGCCTGTAAAGCATCCATCACCGGCGCGATAAGTAAAATGGTAGGTTGAGTGTCAGTGTGCATCGTTGCGATCCTGTCTGAAAACAATAGGGGATATCCTGTATCAGACGTTTTTTTACCGCTTATTATTGCGATCTACATCACGCCAAAGAGTGTTAAAAAAGCATGTTACTGCTGGCGTGATCTCGTGTGCAATTTCGTGGCTTCTGTCGATTATTATCGGGGGCGATAGCCCGTTATGCCCGTAGGCGGAGAGTGTGAAATCGGTCGATTCTGATGAAAAGGGTGAATAGCCAGTGATTTTCTGCCGTGGATCACAGGATAAGTAACGCTGTTTCGTAACACTTAATTAAGTGACTTTTGTCACAGTTTTAAACGGCTAAAAACCGTGAGATAGGCCATGACTTATTTCACCATGCCGAATGGCCTTTCAGGTGGAGTTTACTCACAGTGGTGATAGGTTGTAAATATTAGAAACAAAGCGGTTTGCTTTGTTGTTTATTCATAGTGGCGCCCGTAGAACGATCTAATAGTGATTCTGCCGTAATTACGCCGAGATTGCGTGTTGCCATAACACTATCCAACCATTGTTTTTGTCGGTGAAATACCGAGCCGATATTGACCAGAGAAAATATTATGATTATTGATGCTTTAACCACTGCCGTAAATAATAGGTTCTATCCGGCGGCCATCCGTAAAATGCTGGCCAGTATTATTGAAAATGAGCCGTACAATTTACCTGTCGGGCACTATCAGGTGCAGGGTAAACAGATGTTCTTTAACGTCGTTGAAGGGGAAACCAAACTATTGGCCGACCAGAAGCCAGAGTTTCATCGCCAGTATCTGGATATCCATCTTGTCCTGGAAGGGAAAGAAGTGATTGGCGCCGGGGTTCTGGGGCTACCTCTGCCCCTGAGTGAGCCGTTTAACGAGGCGCACGATCTTGGGTTTAGCCCGGCGATCCCCGGTGAGACTCTCATCCACCTGCAACCCGGTGAACTGGCTGTTATCTTCCCGGGTGAGTTGCACCGCCCGATGAGTACCTGCACGGCACCGGCAGCTCTGCGTAAAATTGTGGCGAAAATCGACTGCGCCCTGCTGACGTAGCAAGACGTTCAGCGGCGGCTGGTATCGTGACTTCAGGCTGCCCGGCGGAGAGCCTCGCTCATCCGCTGTCTGCAGCGATTCCGAAGAATACGCCTTTCCCATCAAAGCCATAGCCCCTAATTTTTAAAGATTGAGTTGGGTTGAATAAATTTACGGCAGAGATTACGCCGTATTATTTACAGGGATATTTTCTTCAGGTTCACATTACATCCTTAAAGGCCGTGAGTTTACCTCTGTAGTCGATGTAGCCAATCTCATAACGCCTTGATCTTTTAATGCGGTTCCTCCCCATTGGCACAATTTTTTATTTTGGTTTGCCTGCGTTCTGATAGATATTAAAAAAACTATATAAAAATAAATTATTTCGGAGCTAACAATGTCGTTGCAAATCGTGCTTACCCGCAGGGAGGCGCTGGGAAAAATGGTGGGCGTCATCGTCGCCGCCAGCCTGTTGCCTTATTCAAATATAACCTATGCCGAACGGGCACAAATTGCCGCCTCGCCCGTTGAATACGCGCAATTTTTGCAAATTTCGAGAAAAATTACCGAGTTTGACGATTTGGACGTCACCCTCTCCGCCCGCTATTTTTCCGCACTGCGCGAACATTTTCCGCAGTTGAACTCGCAACTCAACGCCCTGTTCACCCTGAGCCAGCAAGCTACCGATGCGGAAACCTTGAACCGACATGCGATTGAACAGGGGCAGAGGGAGCTTATTCAGGCCATCGTGACCGCGTGGTATACCGGAACCGTAGATCCTTCAAGCGCCGAGCAGGGTCAGTTGATTACCTATAAAGAGGCACTGATGTATCGCACGGTTCAGGATGCCCTGATCGTGCCGACCTGGTGCAATTTTGGCCCGCTGTGGTGGACCGGCCTGCCGCCGGGCGTTACCCGCCAACCTTCCATTCCCGCAACAGATTTGCCTGCCGTAGCCGATAAAAAATATGAGGACCGCGTGTGAAAAGCCCAATAATTAATGCTTCCGGCGATGCAGAGGCCGATGTCGTCATTGTCGGTTCCGGTATTGTGGGCGGTCTGATGGCGGATGCTTTGGTGAGCCAGGGCTACTCGGTGCTGGTACTTGAGGCAGGCCCGCGCATTGAGCGCGCACAGGCTGTGGAAAACTGGCGCAATATGCCACTGCACAATCGTGCGGGGTCGGATTTTCAGGGGCTTTACCCGCAATCGGAGTACGCCACCGCGCCGCTCTATTTCCCGGAGAACGACTATATCAAACTGACCGGCCCCAATGGCTCTGGCTTTAAACAGGGCTATTTGCGTGTGGTGGGGGGAACCACCTGGCACTGGGCCGCTTCTTGCTGGCGCAACCATCCCAATGATTTTCGCATGAAATCTCTCTATGGCGTGGGGAGAGACTGGCCTATTTCTTACGAAGATATCGAACCGTGGTACGCGAAAGCCGAAGAGGAAATAGGCGTTGCCGGCCCGAATAATCCGGAGTGGCAGTCCCCTGCGGAACGCAGCGGGCCTTACCCGATGGACATGGTGCCCTGGGCCTACGGCGACAGACGCATTGCTGAGATTGTTAATCCTCACGGTTTTAAATCGGTGCCCATTCCGCAAGGCCGCAGCACCCGGCCCTGGAACGGACGGCCCACCTGCTGCGGCAATAACAATTGCCAGCCGATTTGCCCGATCGGGGCGATGTACAACGGTATTCACCACGTTGAACGGGCCGAACACAAGGGGGCGAAGGTGATCCCTGAAGCGGTGGTGTACAAAATTGACACCGACGACAATAACCGCGTCACCGCCGTTCACTGGTATGACACGGCGCACAACTCCCATCGGGCGATCGGTAAAACGTTCGTTCTGGCCTGCAATGGGATTGAGAACCCGCGCTTGCTGCTGCTGGCGGCCAACGAAAAGAACCCGAACGGCATCGCGAACAGCTCGGATCAGGTGGGACGCAACATGATGGATCACTCGGGCCTGCACTGCTCCTTCCTGGCGCGAGAGGCCCTGTGGGTTGGCCGCGGCCCGGCGCAGAGCAGCTGCATGGTGGGGTATCGTGACGGCGTGTTCCGCAGCGACCACTCCGCCAACAAGATCATCATCAACAACATCAACCGGGTGATCCCCTCCGCCCTTGAAGTCCTGAAAACGGGCAAGGTCGGCAAGGCGCTGCAGGATGAAGTGCGCGATCGCGCCAGCCGCTCGGTGGATCTCTCCATCAGCCTGGAACCGCTGCCGGACCCGAACAACCGTCTGACCCTGAGCCCCACTCGCAAAGACAAGCATGGCCTGGCCTGCCCGGACATCCACTACGACGTCGGCGATTACGTGCGCAAAGGGCTGGAAGTGGTCAAAACCCAGCTACGGCAGATTGGCGACTTGTTCGATGCGCAAGAGTTTGTGATTAACGACAAGCTGAATGCCAACAACCACATTATGGGCGGCACGATCATGGGCAGCGACCCCACGAACTCGGTGGTGAACGGTAATTGCCGCGCTCACGATCACGACAACCTTTGGATCCCGGGTGGAGGCGCCATGGTTTCAGCCAGCGTTGTCAACACCACGTTGACGATGGCGGCGCTTGGACTCAAGGCGGCCAATGACGTACTTCGAGCCCTGGAGAGCAAATGAATAAAATCACCCACGCGCTGGCAGCGACGCTGCTGCTGGGAAGCGGTTTTGCGGCGCATGCCCAGGACGGCGATCTGATCGCTAAAGGGCAAGCGCTGGCTATCGCCTCGGACTGCATGGCCTGCCATACGAATACGCAGCAGCAGGGTAAACCTTTTGCCGGGGGGTACGGCATCGCTTCCCCCATGGGCACTATCTACGCCACCAATATTACTCCATCGGTAAAATACGGTATCGGCGGCTATTCCGAAGCGGCGTTTGCCGACGTGCTGCGCGCCGGGATCCGGAAAGATGGGGCGTATCTCTATCCGGCCATGCCCTACACCGCCTACACCCGTCTGAGTGATGACGAGATCCACGCTCTGTATACCTATTTCATGCATGGCGTTGCCCCGGTCGATGAGCCGGCCAAGCACCAAACCGATCTGCCGTTTCCGTTCAACATCCGCCTCTCCATGGCGGTGTGGAACAGGCTTTATTTGGACAATCGGCGCTTCACCCCGGATCTGACGAAAGGTGAGGCGTGGAACGAAGGGGCCGCGCTGGTGCAGGGCCCGGCTCACTGCGGAACCTGTCATACGCCGCGTAATGTGCTGATGGCGGAAGACAATTCGCGCTTCCTGATGGGGGCATCGTTGGGCTCTTGGTACGCCCCGAATATCACCGCAGATCGCCAAGAAGGGATCGGTGGCTGGAGCGAGCAGGAGTTAGTGGCCTACCTGAAAACCGGTCGGGCGGAAGGGCGCGCGCAAGCGGCGGGGCCAATGGCTGAAGCCGTTGAGCACAGCTTCCAATACCTGACCGACCGGCAGCTGCAGGCGATAGCGACTTACCTGAAGACCGTGCCGTCACAGGGCGATGAGCGCCAGGGCAATAGCTTTAGTCAAGCGCATTACAACGTTGAGCACCATCTCCGCGGCATCAATTCGCCCAACGCCAACCACACGCTCAATAGCGGCGAGGCGCTCTACAGCGGCTACTGCGCCAGTTGCCATCAGCCGGATGGCAGCGGCAGTTTGAACCAGGCCTACCCTTCGCTGTTCAACAACTCCACCACGGCCGCGAGCAATCCGTCAAACCTGATTGCCGCCATTTTGCAGGGGGTTGATCGCCGGGTTGACGGTAAGCACGTCCTGATGCCGAGCTTTGGCGCCGGTTCCTATGTCGGAGAACTGACGGATAAGCAGGTTGCCGATATCGCTAACTTCGTGCTGCAGAAATACGGCAACAGCACGCTGAGCGTGACTGCGGCCGACGTGAGTGAGGTGCGCGCCGGGGGCCCGAAACCGCTGTTGGCGCGCGCACAGCCGATGATTCTGCCTGGCATGGCCGTCGCGGCGGTCGTCATTATTCTGCTGGTCCTATTCTGGCTCCGCCGCCGCAAGGCACGTTAAGGGGGCGTTCGGTCAGGTGGGTGGCGCCATCTGGCCGAATTTCTGGCCGGGATAACGAGAGATGGTCTTCTGGCGAAGCGGGCAGTGATGGCCAATGATAAAGTCACTGGCAGGGGCAAGCTATATTGTCTCCCCCATTGACAGGCGGAAGTGGAGATCGACACGTTCAATGGTCGGCAGCCCTTTAATTTTTTTTATTATGATTTCTGTCGCCACTTTCCCCATCTCATACCGTGGCGTCAGTACGCTGGCTAACCGAGGAGTAATGATCTGCCCGATCTCAAGACCGTGAAATCCGGCAATGGCCATTTGCGCTGGCACGCTGATACCGTTTGCCAGACATTCCTGTAACACGCCCACGGCCAGATCGTCGTTGGTACAGAGAATCCCATCCATATCCGGATACATCTGGCTCGCAAGCGTCATCATGCCTGTTCCAATCGAAATGGAAGAGATCTTATTGGGGGAGATACGACCGGTAGGTAAATCATGGTTAGCCATTGCCTGACAGTATCCCGTATAACGCTGTTCATCGCGGATATCAGACATTGAACCAAAATAGATAATGCGTTTTTTACCGCTGGCCAGCAGCATGGTGGTCATATCGTAGCCGGCTTTCACATTATCAAAACCCACGTTAATTCGATCTGTATTGCCTGACAGCCCCATGATTTCAGCAACGGGTATTTTTGCCGTCTTCAGGAATTTTTCCGCCCGCAGACTATGGACCGACTCGGTCAGCAGCAGCCCTTTTATCTTAAAAGCCAGGATCGCGGCAATTTGCTCCTCTTCGCGTTTGCTGTTGTAGTCATAATTGACGACCAGCGTCTGATAACCCTGTATAGACGTCACGGATTCAATGCCGGCGAGGACATCAGCAAATATCAGATTGTTAAAAGAAGGAACCAGAACGCCGATGAGGGGAGGGCTATTGGAATAGAGGGCGGGATTGTCGGGATCGGCCTGATAGCCGACTTCCTCGATAACGGCGGCAATGCGCGCAGCTGTTTCCGGTTTAACCCTGTCCGGCGTGCGCAGATAGCGACTGACCGTCATTTTGGTTACACCCGCCAGTACAGCAATGTCATTTAACGTAATTCGCTGCGACTTCACCATTCATACTCATCTGACCCAGACCGTGTTTGTCATTATGCCCACTGCTGAGTCAAAAGAGAATGCGTGCAATGCGCTACCTCCGGCGTATTCGGTGACAACCGCACGATGCGCCGATCCCGGCTTCTTTTGCCGTTCCAGCATGAGTATGTTCATTATCCCCGCATTTCGTAACGGAGTGAAAGAAAGGCACGCATCAGCGTGCCGTGGACTCTCATGGAAGAAATGGCGGGCAGTTTGATTCCTTTTCGCCCGCTCAACCCGCTCAATAAGGTGAGCGGGCGATGTGGCCGGGTTAACTGAGAATATCTTCGGCGATCACGTTGAACAGCGTATCGATCTCGCCTTGAGTGTTGTAGTGCATCATGCCGATGCGCAGCACGCCGCCGTCCTGCAACCCCAGCTGTTGCACCAAGCCCAACGCATAGAAATGCCCGCTGCCGGCGCAGATGTTGTGCTGCCCCAGGCGGCGGGCGATTGCGTCAGGCGTATGGCCGCTGAAGGTCAGGGCGAAGGTCGGTGTGCGGCGCGCGCTGTCCGCCTGGGGATTGCCATAAAGCCGCACCCCGTCGAGCTGCTGCAGCCGCTGCAGGAAGTGGCGGCACAGCGCCTCTTCATGCTGGTGGTAGGCGGCGAAGCTCTCCTGCAAACGCTGCCTTAACGGCGCGCCGGGCGAGCCCCACTGCGCCAGATACTCGATAGCGGCCGCGACGCCGGCCAGCGCTTCGAAGCTCTGAGTACCGGTCTCGAAACGGCCGGGGCCGACGTCGGTGGCCGGCTCGACTTTGTACGGACGCAGGCGCTGCAGCCACTGCGGCGCGATGTAGGCCATGCCGACGTGCGGGCCAAAGAACTTGTAGGCGGAGCACACCAGGAAATCACAGCCCAGCGCCTGTACGTCGATCAGGTTATGCGGGGCGTAATGAACGGCGTCGACATACACCTGCGCACCGACCCGATGCGCGGCTTCGACGATGGTTTTGATATCGACAATGCTGCCGGTGACGTTGGAGGCGTAGCTGACCGCCACCAGGCGGGTGTTGGCATTGATGCGCTCACACACTTTCGCGGCATCCAATGCGCAGTCGGCGCTCTCGAGCGGTATCTGATGCACCACGGCCCCTCTGTCGGCAGCGGCCTGCTGCCAGCTGGAGACGTTGGCGTAGTGATCCAGCGCGGTGACGATGACCTCATCGCCGGCCTGCCAGTCGCGGCTGATGATGCGGCTGAGATGAAAAGTCAGCGTGGTCATGTTCATGCCGAAGACGATGGTGTCGGCCGACGGGGCATTTAACAAGGCGCGCACCGATTCCCGCGCCTGGCCCATCACCTCGCCGGTGACTCGGCTGGAGAAGTAGTGGCCGCCCAGGTTGGCGTTGTATGCCCCCAGGTAATCCGTCATTTTTTCCAGCACGCCCCGTGAAACCTGCGCACCGCCGGGGCCGTCGAAAAAGATCGCCGGTTTGCCGTCGATTAGCTGGGACAGGGCGCTGAACTGGCGGCGGGCGAGCTCGGGAGTAAAGGTCATGCTTTCTCTCCCCGCGCGGTGAGGACGAAGAGGTCCAAATGGCCTTCTTCTGTTGGGCTCACGGCGTTGATCGGCGTGGCGTTGTGCCACAGTTTGCTGTCCGCCAGCAGCACGGCTTCGCCGTCCGCCAGCGCTTTTTTAAAGAAGGGATCGTGGTGACTGTCGTCATACAGCATGATTTCACCGCCGACGATGTTGTGCCGGTGAATGGCGATCATCGCGATGTGGTCGAAACCGTCCTGGTGAATGCCTTCCGGCGCCACCTGGGTGTCTTTCTCGATGGCGACCACGCGCATCTGGTGGATCTCTATCTCGGCGCCTTCCAGCAGTTCGTTGCTTTCTGCAAACAGGTTGCACATCTCTGCCATGCCGGCGCTCTGCAACACGGCGCTGTCGATAGGTTCGAAGCGGCGCACTACGTTGCCCTGAAAGTGGTTGATCTGATCCGACTGCATGAAAGTGCGCGGCCCCACTTCGGCGACGTTGGGGTTGAGGTATTTGACGACCGAGTAACGGCGCAGGCGATATTTTCCGTCGGCGTGTTGCGTGTGGGGCAAGGAGGAGAACGATGGCATCAGCTGTTGGGTGGCTTGCGGGCTTAGTACAGTCATACTTATTACGTTTTCGTGTTTCTGTAACATAATCACCTCTAATAATAATAATTTCTGATGTTGTAGGGGGTAATTCGATTGAATTGTAGACGACTCTATAACCAACGCAATTTGGCGGTGGCGAGGTGTGACGGCGGTCGTAAAGTGGGGTGAACAGTAGAGAGGATGAGCGAAAGGGAATGCCGGTATGAAGCGGGTCATTCAGCAAAATAAGCGCTAACGGGGGGAGAATTCATGCGCAAGCATAACGTGACCAAGGTTACGCTTTCAGGGATAACTCTCATGAATATGAGGTGCTTTACTATAATTCCGGGACAGAGTGACCGCAGTGGCATTGCCTGGTTGTTGAAAGAACAATCTTCAATTCCCCCTGAATAAGGACTCCGATCATGCAGCATGTCAGAAAATTCGTCATTTCCTGCCTGTTTGCGTCGATGATGTTCCCCGGCATGGCCTTCGCGGAAGATCCCCCCGTGACACCGTTGGCTACCGGGATCGTCAGCAGCGGCGTAGCCGAAGCGCAAGTGACCGAGGCCGTGCGCCACGGTGAAATCCTGACCATCAAAGTGCGTTTCAAAGGGTTGAAAGACAACCTTAATGGACAAGGCTTGTATAGCAGTCTGGATAAAAGCAGCCTTGAGAAATCCTTCTATATTCTGGTGGGTAATAAAAAATACCTGCTGCTTACCGATAGCAATAATGTCCCACTGGCCTCTCCCAGCGTGTCATTCAGCTCAAGTTCAGGCATTCCCTATGTCGCCACCTGGTTTGGCAGCTTCCCTGCGCCTCCACCTGATGTGAAAGAGGTGTACCTGACGATCGCCAACGTCGAGCCGCTCGGGCCGATAGCCATTACGGATCGTTGAGCGATGAACGGCCTCAGGAAAGCCGCCTGTGTGGGTGGGATATTAGCCTTTGGGTTGGTGTCATTGGGTTCATGGGCTGACAGCGGAGAGCCGGCATCCGTGGGGAAACCGGTGATACTCGATCTTAAGGCCACCCGGCTGGGTTTGGTTGGTTTGCCTTCGGGGCTGAATGCCGGCGTCCTTGATCTGCAGAGTAAGGCAGCGGATTTGGCTAAACAATCCGCCGACATTTCCGTCAGAGACAGCAAAAATGCCGTAACGTTATCGATGCGCAGCGATGTCCTGTTCGCCTTCGACAGCGATGCGATTGCTGCTAAAGCGGAGCCTGCGCTGCAACAGGTGGCGCAATTTATCGCGGCCGAACCGGTAGGGAACGTGGTGATCGAGGGACACACCGATGCGGTGGGCAGCGATAAATATAATCAGGATCTGTCGCTGCGACGCGCACGTGCGGTGGCTGTTTGGCTGATCGCACATGGGGTAGAAAAATCTCGTCTGAGTGAACGGGGAAAAGGGGAGGCTGAACCGGTGGCTTCCAACGACACGCCGACGGGCCGGGCCAAGAATCGGCGGGTTGACTTCGTGTTGCCGAAAACCGTTGCCGCCGGTTAACCCCGCGTCGGTGGACGTTTCTTTTGCCAGAGCCGCTTTTAAACGGGCTCTCCTGCTGACTGCTTGTAGGGCGTGGAGCCGGTGACGTTAATGATTGATGAACATAATCGCGTCGCCAAAAGCCTGTATCCCACTTTCGGCTTTCGCTTTAGCGACCCCGACAAAATGCGGGGTCAGAACGTCTCGAAATACAGCTCGCGCAACAGCCAGGAGATTTCGTTATTGGTGCGGTTCAGGACGTCTATTCTGTGAACTCCTATCGCTTCTGCGCGCAGATCGAGCAGCAAGTTGCGAATCTGCCGGAATAACGGGGTTTGCGGGTTGGGTTTGGCCAACTGCTGTCCACACAGTTTGATACCGGCGTCGCAGCCGGTGGCGATGTCCGTCAGGCAGCACGGGCAGGTGGTTTTTTGGCGCGCCATATTGCGGCATTGTTGCCCGATTACCTGATTGAAATGGCGTAATTGCAGGCAGACTTCCCGCGAGTTCAACGGGTTGGAATGGGTTGTCATCGGTTTCAGCTCCCTTGTCTGCGCCTATATTGGCACTTACCGATGAAGATAACCACGGACAAGCCGAGGGGGTATCGCCTTGTTTTGTCTAGAAGCAACGAAAGCGATGAGGCCCGCGATGGCGGGCCGGTAGAGTCAGGCGCGTTTAAACAGATTCGCCGCCTGGAACAGCGCAAAGGAACTGACCAGCATCTCGATGCCGACGATCGCCGTCACCAGCGTGACCGACGCCGCCGGGCCTGAACCGATCAGCATCCAGGCGATGATCAAATCGAGCACGCCGATAACGAACTGCAGCCAGTTGCCCGGCAATCCGCGGCGCATATAGCCAGCCGCCAGGCGGGCGATGCCGCCGAGCGCGAACAGCACGGCGAGGTACACTGCCAGCGCCAGAATGCCCGCCAGCGGGCTGGTGATGAACACATAGCCGATAATCAGGTAGGCCACACCCAGCAGAATGCCGCCGATCATCGGCCAAGTATTCTGCGCTCGGTTGGCGATCATGGCGATAATCAGCCCGGCGCCGCTCAACAGCAGCAGGACGCCGACCACGATGCTCAGCGCCGCGCCGGAGGCGAAAGGATTAACCAGGCACACTATACCGCCCGCCAGCAGCAGGAAGGCGATGATCAGCAGGGTGGTGCGTTGCTTTTTGAGCAGTTCTTCGCTCAGGAGGGGCAGATTATTGCGATCAAGGTTTAGCATGTTACAGCTCCATTCTCTTTGTTGCGATCCTCGGGGGCACTCTATTTTTCCGAGCGCTCTATTATAGTAGTCACTTTTTAATCACTGCGGTAAATCCGGCGTGGCGTTTATGCTTGGTAGCGGCGTGTTATTCGGCCAGTTCATCAACGATGAAATCAATCAGCGCCCTTACCGAAGGGGGGAGTCCTTGTCTGGAAGGGTAAAACGCGACAATCTTGTGTTGTTCCAATGTCCAGTCGTCGAGCAGCGTTTTCAGGCTGCCGTCGAGCAGTTCCTGGCGGGCTAATTTCAGCGGCAGGCAGCCCACACCGACGCCTTTTACGATCGATTCCTTGATCAGGCGAATGTCATCGCACACCATGCGCGACTCGTTGTTTATTTTGACTTCGCGATCGGCTTGTTGAAACGTCCAGGCGGCCTGAAGATGGGTCGATAACCACCCGACCGTTGGCAAACTGGAGAGATCTTCGGGCGTATTGATACTTTGGTACTGAATAGTTGCAGAGGGGGCGACCATAAATGCGGTGGGCACAGCGCAAATTCGACGCATCACCAAGTTGCTGTTTTTGGGCTCATCGGCGATGAGTTTTAATGAGAGGTCATACCCTTCAGAAATAATATCCACGTTGCGATTAAATATTTTCACATGCAAATTGACCTTGGGGTATTGCAGCATGAATTTCGCCAGGACTTCCGTTAGGCCAAGATCCAGGAGAATGTTTGAGCAGGTTAGTTTTATTTTTCCAGTGGGTTTTTCGCTTTTGTTAATAATGAGGTATTCCGCTTTCTCTGCGGTACTAATCATCTGCAGGCAGTACTGATAATATTCTTTTCCTATATCGGTGACCATGAGGTTTCGCGTTGAACGCTGAATAAGTCTGACATTGAGCCTTTTTTCCAAATTGGATATTCGTCTTGATAGCGTCGATTTGGGTATACCAAACTTCTTACTGGCGGAAAGAAATCCACCGCATTCAACTACTCTGGCAAACATAACCATCTCATTGAAATCTATCATATAAAGTTGACCTTCCCAGTGGTGAGATACTCATTCCCAATAATCGTTCTATTTACCCGGCTGGTTCATTGCTAGCCTGATGTCGGAGCGTTTGAAAGCATGCTACATGCTTGGAATGCATGGGGCGATCGGAATTTGATGATTTTGATGATAAAGGAGAAGGGAATGACTTTTAAATATAACCGATTAGATAAGGCACAGGCCGCCGTGTTATTAGTCGATCATCAGACGGGGCTACTGTCCCTGGTTAGAGATCAGGATCCGGATAAATTCAAAAATAATGTTTTGGCGCTGGCCGATCTGGCTAAATACTTCAATTTACCGACGATACTGACCACGAGTTTTGAAAACGGACCGAACGGCCCTTTGGTGCCAGAGCTAAAGCAAACGTTCCCTGACGCCCCCTATATTGCTCGTCCCGGCAATATCAATGCCTGGGATAATGAAGATTTCGTCAAGGCGGTAAAGGCCACGGGCAAGAAACAACTGATCATCGCCGGCGTGGTGACCGAGGTTTGCGTGGCGTTTCCTGCGCTCTCTGCGTTGGAAGAGGGGTATGAGGTTTTCGTCATCACCGACGCATCCGGCACGTTCAATGCGATTACGCGCGATGCGGCTTGGGATCGCATGTCCCAGGCCGGCGCGCAGCTGATGAGTTGGTTTGGCGCGGCGTGCGAATTGCACCGCGATTGGCGAAATGATATCGAAGGGTTGGGGAACCTGTTCTCTCAACATATCCCTGACTATCGCAATCTGATGACCAGCTTCAGTTTGCTGACCTCAGGTAAACAGTAACCCCGGCATCGCTGCATGATTTGGCGCCTTATGGCGCCATTTTTCCTCCCGCCGATCGTGCCGCAGTGGCCTCCGTGCCAGTTGTTTTCCGATAGTTGCCTCTTTCCCGCTTTTTGACTGACCCGGCGCAAATGTTACACTGTGCGGCTGACGCGTATCAGAACCGAAAAGACGATTGGGGACAGGATTTGAGCACAGGAAGCAAGCTGGCGAGGTGGCGCCGCATCGCGGTGTGTCTGACATTGGGGCTATTGTTGGCCGGGTGTTCGGGTAAAAATACCTACAACCGTGACTACGACAAACTGCCGAAGGGCAGCTACACCGGCAAGTCTTACACCGTCAAACGGGGCGATACGCTGTACTACATCGCCTGGATCACCGACAGCGAAGTCAGCGATCTGGCCAGAATCAACAAGATACGCCCGCCTTATAGCCTGGAAGTGGGGCAAAAGCTGCGGCTGAGCGGCAGCGCGCCGACCAAAACCGCCGCCACGCGCCGTAAAACGTCTTCCTCCGCGATCGCCAAGCAAACGCCGCCGCCGGGCGCCGCACGTTGCTGGCGCTGGCCGACCAGCGGCCGGATCGTGCAGGCGTACTCCAATGCCGATGGCGGCAACAAGGGCATCGACATCGCCGGTAAGCGCGGCCAGCCGATCTATGCTTCCGCCAAGGGCAAAGTGGTGTACGTCGGCAACCAACTGCGCGGCTACGGCAACCTGATCATGATTAAGCACGGCGAAGACTTTATTACCGCCTACGCGCACAACGACACCACGCTGGTGCGCAACGGCCAGGATGTGAAAGCGGGGCAGAAGATTGGCACCATGGGCAGCACCGGCACCGATTCGGTGTTCCTGCATTTCCAGATCCGCTACCGCGCCACCGCGCTCGATCCACAGCGCTATCTGCCGCCGCAGGGATCGTCGCCGTCCTGTTAACATTAATCCGGCTCCTTACGGGGCCGGATGTCAGCTATTTCAGTGGCAGATAAAGATCGGTCACCAGTTCATATTCCGCCACCTCGTGCACGAAGTTGTGGTAGTGGAAATAGAGCGGAAAGTCACGCAGCTCCTCGCCGCTGGCCGGCAACCACTCGCGGTACAGATAGTGGGCACTTTCCGAGAGCCCATCCAGCGAGCCGTGATGGCGCAGCACCGCGCAGCGTCCGGCCGGCAGCGTGCCATTCACCACGCCAGAGGCGTTGTCCTCCGGGATCGGTGCAGTGACCTCGCCGCAAATGAAGAAGTGGAAGTCTTGCGCGTCGGTGGTGGTCGGATCGTGCGGTGCGATGCCGTAAGTGCGGCTGCTTCTGACCGGCGACAGGCCGCTGGTTTTGCGCCACTCGATAAAGCGTGCGGCGGTTTCGTTGACCAGCGCGGGCGGGCCGCTATGTTCGATCATCGCCACTGGCGTGGCCGGGAAATCGACAATGTCTACCTTCATGGGTTGTTTCCTTTTGTGTTTCGGCTCGGGAAAGCGCTGCTGCCAATCGATCCAGGCCGGCTGTTTGCGAAACTGGCTCGGCGTTTGGCTGAACGCCTGTTTGAAGGCGCGGCTGAAGGACTCCGGGTTTTGAAAACCGGCGTCCAGCGCGATGTCAATCACCGGCTCCAGCGGGTTATACGCCAGGCGGTAAGAGGCGCGTTTAAGCCTCATCCACTGGATATAACGCCACACCGAGATGCCGCAATACGCGCTAAACTGGCGTTGAAAGTGAAAGCGCGAAAAATGGGCCACTTCGCTCAGCGTGTCGACGGTAAGCGCTTCGTCCAGGTGGCGGTCGATATAGTCAAAGACCTGCGCAAAGCGCTTTGCATACGTCTGGGTCATGTGATTGTCTCCTCCATGCCTGAACTTTGCCCGAGTCGCTGCTGCTTCTCCTGACGGATGATGCTGAGTTGCCACCGCAGGAAAACGGAATGGCTGCGGCGTTCGCCGCCGGCCAGGCCAAACTCATAACCCCCGCGCGGCCATGCGCCGCGAGCCCGACCGAGAAGATGAATATTACATGATGGACCGTTCCCGTTTGCTGAAATTCCTACTGCCCTACCTGTGGCCGAAAGACAACCCGCGGCTGCGGGGGTATCTGGTGGTGGCCTTCGTGTTTATGGTGGCGGCCAAGGTCAGCACCACGCTGGTGCCGCTGGCCTACAAAGCGATGGTCGATGCGCTGAGCGGCGAGACGGCGAAAATGCTGGCGGTGCCGCTGGGGCTGATTATCGCCTACGGCGTGGCGCGGGTGGGCGGTGCGCTGTTTGAGGAGCTGCGCAACGTGATGTTTATCCACGTCAGCCAGAACGCCACGCGCCTGTTGGGCGTGCGGGTGTTTCGCCAGCTGCATGCGCTGAGCCTGCGCTTTCATCTGGAGCGCCAGACCGGCGGGCTGTCGCTGTCTATCGAGCGCGGCACCCAGGCGGTGTCCACGGTGCTGTCGCGGCTGCTGTTCTCCATCGTGCCGATCCTGTTCGAACTCTCGCTGGTCACGGCAATCATGTGGCATATGCTGAACGGCTGGTTTGCGCTGGCGATCCTGACCACGGTCGGCTGCTACATTCTGTTCACCGTGCTGGCGGTGAGCTGGCGCACCCGCTTTCGCCGCGAGCTCAACAAGGCCAACGCCGACGCTAACAGCAAATCCATCGACAGCCTGCTGAACTATGAGACCGTGAAGTACTTCGGCAATGAAGCGTTCGAGGCCGAGCGTTTCGATCTGTCGCGGCGGCTGTACGAATACGCCGCCATCAAGAACCAATTCAGTTTTACCGCGATCAACCTGGGGCAAACCGCCATTATCTCGATCGGGCTGATCGTGATGATGGCCATGGCGGCGCAGGGCATTACCCAGGGGACGATGACGGTCGGCGACTTCGTGCTGGTCAACGCCTACCTGCTGCAGCTGTATCAGCCGCTGAACTTCTTCGGCTTTATTTATTCCGAGGTGCGCCAGGCGCTTATCGACATGGAGAATATGTTCGATCTGCTGCAGGAGAAGCGTGAGATCGTCGATAGCCCGGATGCGCAGCCGCTGCGCCTCGATCGCGGCGAAGTGCGGTTCGACGCGGTCAGCTTCGGTTACGACACGCGCCGACCAATCCTCAAGCAGGTGAGTTTTACCATTCCGGCGGGCCACACGGTGGCGGTGGTCGGCGCCTCCGGCGCGGGCAAGTCCACGCTGTCGCGCCTGCTGTTCCGCTTCTACGACGTGCAGGGCGGCGCCATTACCCTCGACGGCCAGGACATTCGCCAGCTGACCCAGGCCAGCCTGCGGCAGGCGATCGGCATCGTGCCGCAGGATACGGTGCTGTTTAACGATACGCTGCGCTATAACATCGGTTACGGCAAAACCGGCTCCAGCGATGAAGACATCGAGCGGGCGGCGCGGCTGGCGCATATCCATGATTTTATCGTCGGTCTGCCAGACGGTTACGACACCCGGGTGGGCGAGCGCGGGCTGAAGCTGTCGGGCGGTGAAAAGCAGCGGGTGGCGATCGCGCGCACCATCCTGAAAAATCCGGCCATCCTGGTGTTCGACGAGGCGACCAGCGCGCTGGATACCCAGACCGAGCGCGAAATCCAGGGGCATCTGCGCGAGGTGAGCCGCAACCACACCACGCTGGTGATCGCCCACCGGCTCTCCACCGTGGTGGATGCCGATGAGATCATCGTGCTGGAGGCGGGGGAGATCGTCGAGCGCGGGGGGCATGAGGCGCTGTTGGCGGCGAACGGCCGCTACGCTGCCATGTGGCAAACCCAGTACAGCGAAGAGCAGGAACCGCGCTGACGCTGCCGTTCACTCCGCCGATGGCGCGGCCCTGAGCCGTTGTATCACGTAGTCGCAGGCGATGCGGTAATCCTGCTGCAGATCGGTGTCATCCCCGGCCAGGCTACCGCGCAGCCAAAGCCCATCGATCATCGCCGCCAGCCCGCGCGCCGCGTCGCGCGCCTGCTGCAGCGGCAGCTCGCGGCGGAACTGGCTGCAAATATTGGAATAGAGCCGCCGATCGTTGGCGCGCTGTAGGCGGCGCAGCACCGGCTGGTGCATGCTGGCGGCCCAGAAGTCGAGCCAGGCGCGCATGGAAATAGCGTTGGTTTGGCTGGGGTGGAAGTTGCCCTGAATGATGGCGCACAGCTGCGACTGGCTGTCGCTTGCCGCCTGAGCGCGGCACTCGGCCACCGCGTCGCGCAGATCGCGCAGGATCTTGCGCATGGTCGCGCTCAACAATCCTTCTTTATCGCCAAAATAGTGGCTGACGATGCCGGTCGACAGCCCGGCCTCTTTCGCCACCTGAGAGAGGGTGACGCCGGCCAGCCCCACCACGCTGATGGTTTCGAAGGCGGCATTAATCAGCTGCTCCTTGCGCTGCTCAGGAATGTCTCTGCGGTACATATTTTCCCCAACTGATAGGCAAATCACACTTTGAATTTGATTGATTGAACGGTCAATCAATACTCTATATGCTGCGAAAATGTCAAATAAATGACGATAAAATGTTAACTGAAGGTTGCATTTAAATCGTCTGTCTTTCGCATCATGGAAGCCTGCCAATGACAATGAAAACTCCCCCATCGCTTGACGAAGAACCTGTCAGATTAAATGTCCCGGTATTTTTCGGTTCAGCGGCAGTGATCCTACTGCTGGGATCGCTGGTCGTGCTGTTTCCCGCCGCCAGCAAACAGTGGTTGAATGTTGCGCAAAGTTGGGTGGCCGATGTGTTCGGCTGGTATTACATGCTGCTGATGGTCGCCTGCATGGCGTTCGTGTTCTGGCTGGCGCTGTCGCGCTTTGGCCATATTCGCCTGAGCCAGGATGACGAGCCGCCGCAGTTCAGCTACCCCTCCTGGGTGGCGATGCTGTTCTCGTCGGGCATCGGTATTGCGCTGGTGTATTACGGCGCCTATGAGCCGCTGGATCACTTCCTGTCGCCACCGGAAGGCAGCGGCGGCAGCGTGCCGGCGGCGCGACAGGCGATGGCGCTGACCTTTTTGCACTGGGGGCTGCACGGTTGGGCGCTGTACGCGCTGATCGCCACCGCGCTCGCCTATTTCGCCTATTGTCGCGGTTTGCCGCTGGCGCTGCGTTCGGCGCTGTACCCGATCTTCGGCGAGCGTATCCACGGTGGCGTCGGCCATCTGGTGGACAGCTTCGGCATTCTGGTGACGGTTATCTCGATGGTGACCAACCTGGGGATCGGCGCGCTGCTGGTGAACTCGGGGCTGTTTTACCTGTTCGACATCCCGCAAAGCACCGGCGTATTGCTGGCGCTGATCGTGGTGATGATGGTGGTGGCCACGCTGGCGGCGGTCACCGGCGTCGAGAAGGGCATTGCCATGCTGTCGAACATCAACGTCGGCTTCTTGTGCCTGCTGCTGCTGTTCGTGTTTCTGGCTGGCCCGACGCTGAACCTGCTCAACGGCATGTTGCAGAACCTCGGGGATTATCTGACCTCGCTCGTCAGCCGCAGCTTTGATATGTATCTGTACGGCAAGGCGCGCCAATGGCAGGGTGCCTGGACGCTGTTTTATTGGGCCTGGTGGGTGGCGTGGGCGCCGTTCGTCGGGCTGTTTATCGCACGCATTTCCAAAGGCCGCACCATCCGTGAACTGATCTTCGGCGTGTTGCTGATCCCGCTCGGGTTCACGCTGGCGTGGCTGTCGATCTTCGGCAATACCGCCATCAGCCTGGTGCTGGAAGGTGGGCAGGCGATCCTGGGGCAGGTAGCGCAAAGCGATCCGCCGATGGCGGTGTTCAAGCTGTTCGAATACCTGCCCTATACCCAGCTGACCGCCGGTTTCGTGGTGGTGATAAGCTTTGTGCTGTTCCTGACGCCGGTCGACTCCGGCACGCTGATGATAGCTAACCTCTCCTGCCAGGGCGGTTCCGCGCACGATGACGCGCCGGCCTGGCTGCGAGTGTTCTGGGCGGCGGTCACCACGCTGGTGTGCGCCGGGTTGCTGTACGCCGGCAGTTTCAGCGCGATGCAGACCGCAGTGGTGCTGTGCGGCCTGCCGTTCTCGGCGGTGATCGTGCTGTACATGGTCAGCCTGCGCAAGGATCTGCGCGGTTACGCCATGACGCCGGCGATCCCCTGAGGCGGTTTATTCGTCCGCGCGCGGCCGATGATGCACGTACTCGACAATCGTGCCGTCCGGTAGGCGCGCATTGAAACAGGCGCCGGTGGGCACTTCCACTGGGCCGAAGAAGATCTCGGCTCCGGACGCCAGCAGCCGCTGGTGGTAAGGGTAAATGTCATCGACCAGCAGCGTGCCGACGGTGCTGCGAAAAGGGCGCAGGTTTTCTTCCGCGCCTTCCAGGATCAGAAACGGTCCTACCGCTGCCAGCACCAACCGATGCTCGGGAAAGTCGAAACGCATATCCGCTTCCACGCCGTGCAGCTGCTCGTAAAACGCGATGGCGCGGTCAATCTCGCCTTCGTCGACGTAGACCCGGATCAGCACGCGCGGCTCGCGCAGCGATGAAGAGTCGGCGGTTTTGCGCCAAAAGCCCGCTTCTGTCAGTTTTGCCGTCATTGCTCATTCCTCATGGTGGCTCGTTTCCCCGTCATCATGCCGCCGTTTGGCCGCAGGGATTAGACTGAGTTGTTATGAACTAGCAGCGGCGGAAATAAAAAAGCCCCGGTAACGGGGCAAAGACCAGCTCAGGTCGGAATAGCGGGCTAAAGCGGGCGTCAGGCGCGATGGAATTCCGGTAACACCAGTTGGCCGATCTCCTGCATCGTCTCTTCCAGCGGCCGCTGGTTGCGGCGGAAATGCAGGCCGATGTGGTTGACCCCGGCGTCACGCATGGCGCTCAGTTCCTGAATCAACCCATTGCGGCCGCTCTTGATGCCGAAGCGATGGCGCTGAATCGGCGCGTCGGCGTTATCTGTGAGGTCGAGATGAATAAAGCTGACGTAGGGTTTGTCACCGGCCACGTTACGCCAGAGTTTGACCCGCGAAACGTGGTCCGCAGGCGTGCCGGGATACGACAGCCAGCCATCCATATCTTTTCCCACCCACTCAGGCGTTTGTTGCGCCAGCCCGGCGACCAGCAGCGGCGGCGGCGGCGTGGCCGGCAGCAGGCGCAATCCAGGCTGGAGCGCGCTGTCGGCTTCCCCTTTGAGAATGCCGACGCTGGTGCGAAAGCGTTCACCGCGCGCGGCGTAATCGGCGCCGAACAGCGGGTATTCCACAGGGCGATCGCCGCTGGCGACGCCGAGCAGCAGACGATCGCCGCTCAGCGTTTGCAGCGTGGAAGCCGCTTTGCGTACCAGCCACGGCTGGCGCAGCGGCAGCACCACGGCCGCGGTGCCCAGCAGAATATTGCGCGTCAGGCTGGACAGGTAGCCGAGGTAGGTAAAGGTCTCAAACACCTGCGCGGCGTCGCCGAAGTCCGGATCGTACAGCGGCACGTCGCGAACCCAGGCGGCGCGAAAGCCGAGCTCATCGGCCAGCTTGATGCGCGCAGCGTGTTCGCTCATGTCCGGCACGCCGAACGGTCGCCCATCCTGCTGGCGTTTCAGCTGCCCGCTGGTGGACCAATCATTGTCCAACGGCAGCTCAATACCGATGGAAAGCGGCTCCCGGGTTAGTTTTTCGATGCTCATGTGTCACTCCGTCTCTGGCCTTGCGGCGCGGTGTCGAACGATGGCACGAAGTGTTGCATGGCGCTTAATTGAGATAAACAGCCCTAATCGCAATAGATAATTGCTGTTGCGAGCATAATTACTTTGCAGGATACGGCATGATTGCCGTGATTTACGTCACGCTCTGCGCTTTTGTTATTGTCCAGATTAAATGATGTAACCCTGCCAATAGCCTTTCCCTCGTAAGAGTTATTTTGTTGTGCGGTCATGAAATAAAACGAAATGATTCAATAGATAAAAACGAATCCGAATGCTGCCTATCGTTAACTGAAAGGGGATAACAAATTAATAAACCTGAAGAGTTAATGGTGAGATTATTCACAGATGGCGTGAAAATAGGCATTTTTAACCGCGGGAAAATACCCGTTATTATTTTATTGTCTGTAAAAACAAAGTGATAAAATATCTGATTGTGATAATTCTATTTTAAAATAGTACCGGATAAAAACTTCATTCGTCTCTAAGAAAGCGCCGGTTGACAGACCGCCGGCTTGCGATAATTTTATGTCATTAATATGTTAATGAGTTGTTGTCGTGACGGAGGGCCAATGTCTCTCTTGGCCGAGCGCTTAATACACTTATGCCATGGCGGGTCGCCATTCATAAGTTAACTTATGGACAAATGACGCTATGAATACATCGCCAGGGCCTCGCCGCGCATTAAGTGAAGAGAACCGGTTGCTGATTATTTTATTTTTCGTCTTCGGCTGCGTGTTCGTCGATCGTCTGACCATCTCGTTTCTGTTTCCGATGATTGCCGCCGACCTCAAGCTCAGCAACGTGCATCTCGGCACGCTGTCGGCGGTGCTGGCATTGACTTGGGCGCTGTCTGGCGCGGGGCTGGGGGCGATAGCCGATCGCTTTAATATCCGCAAACCGATGCTGATCCTGTCGATCCTGGTGTTTTCGCTGTTCTCCGCGTTGTCGGGATTGGTCAGCGGGTTTGCCATGCTATTGATCTTCCGGGCGCTCATGGGGATCGCCGAAGGGCCGGTTTTGCCGATCGCGCAATCGTTGATGGTGGAAAAATCGCAGCCGCAGCGCCGCGGTTTCAACATGGGATTGATCCAGGGCGCGGCGCCGGGGCTGCTGGGCGGCATTATCGCGCCGCCGCTGATCATCTATCTGGCGCAGAAGTGGGGCTGGAGCATGGCGTTTCACCTGACCGCCGTGCCGGGCATCATTCTGGCGTGGTTGATCTATCGCCATGTGAACGGCAAAAAAGATCCCGCCTTTATCGCCGCGCCGGCGACCGGTAAGGCGGCGGGCAAAGCCGCTTACGGCGAGCTGTTCAAAATCAAGAACGTGGCGCTGTGCATTCTGATTTCCTGCGTGTTCGTCACCTGGTTCATGATCATCATTACCTTCACCCCTAACTTTTTGGTGACCGACCGTGGCTTCGGTGAAGGCACGATGGGCGGCATCATGAGCGCCATCGGCGCCGCCTGGGTCTTCTGGGGCGTGGCGGTACCGGCGATCTCCGATCGCCTCGGGCGCAAACCGACGCTGATTTTCTTTTCGCTGCTGGCGGTGTGCTGCCCGCTGTTCCTGAGCTACGTCGCCAACCCGTGGCTGCTGGGCGTGCTGGTGTTCCTGTCTTATACCGGCCTCGGCTGCTTCACGCTGTTTATGGCCACTATCCCGTCGGAAACGGTGTCGCCGGCACGCATCGCCACCGCGTTGGGGCTGGTGATGGGGATCGGCGAGGTGATTGGCGGCTGCCTGGCGCCGTTTATCGCCGGGCTGATCGCCGATCGCTATGGCCTGGTCAGCGTGATGTGGCTGGCGGCTGCCGGCGCGGTCTGCGCCGGCGTACTGAGCTGTTTTCTCGATGAAACTGCACCCGCGGTGGTGAGCCGCAGAACGGTGAAACCGGCGAGCGTTGCCGACGTGTAAGACGGTTTTATCCCATTCAATCAAGGAGAGCGAAGATGTCAGCAGAACAATCCGTACTGAATCAAAATGCCGAACCGGACTGGAAGAATTACGACGATTTCGCACGCGGCATCGACACCAACCGGCTGCCGGGCACCCAGGACTGGCGCGGCAAAACGTTGCAGATCGCCTTTGAAGACGGCGGGGACATCACGCTGCGTTTCAGCGCCGATCGGCAGCGGGTGCTCTGGGCCTGGGGCGGGGAGAGCGGCGAGGACGCTTACGAAGAGGTGCAAACCTCCGCCGCACGCTATTTCTTCAATATTCCGCTGCAGTCGCCGGGCAACGAATGCCTGACGCTGGTGCTCAACCGCGACAGCGGCCGGGCGCTGCTGGTGCGCAGCACGCTGCTGCCTGAACATGCGGTAGAAAAGGGGTCTCGCCTCAAGCAAAGCTTCCACGTTGGGCTGATTGCAGGCGTCACGCCGGGCGGCATCGCACCGCATTTGACCCGCGAGCTGATCGGCTATCGCACGCTGAACGTCTACAGCCCCAACCATTACTACGAGCACTTCTACGTCAACACCGAGCGCTACGCCTGGCAAAACCTGCGCGGCGAGCAGTTCGGGCACGGCGACATGGATTACGCCACTTACTACAAGTTTGAGGACGAGATGTTCCTGTTCACCTTCCGGGAAAAGATTATCCCGGTGTGCTCGGTGTTCTTCTTCGACTTTATCTCCGGGCGCTGCACCGGCACCTTCCTCGGGTTGGACGCCGCCGGCCGAGTGTTGGTGTCACCGGCCGGGGCCTTCATCAGCAAGATGAGCTACAACCCCTACCCGGAGGGCGTGCAGCCGCTGTGAGTCAGGCGTTTCTGACCAGCGATCCGGCGTTGATCTCCGTGATGGATTTCGCGCCGGTGAGCGTCATAGCGACGCGCATTTCCTTGTCGATCAGATCCAGCAAGTTGGCCACCCCGGCTTCGCCCGCCGCCGCCAGCGCATAGACGAAGGCGCGCCCCAGCAGCACGCTGTCGGCGCCCAGCGCGATCATGCGCACCACGTCCAGGCCGCTGCGGATGCCGGAGTCGGCCAACAGGGTAATGTCGCCTTTCACTGCGTCGGCGATCGCCGGCATGGCGCGCGCGGTCGACAGCACGCCGTCCAGCTGGCGGCCGCCGTGGTTGGAGACGATGATGCCGTCGGCGCCGAAGCGCACCGCGTCTTTGGCGTCTTCCGGATCCAGAATGCCTTTGATGATCATCGGGCCGTCCCAGAATTCGCGGATCCACTCCAGATCTTTCCAGGAAATCGACGGATCGAAGTTGGCGCCCAGCCAGCCGATGTAGTCTTCCAGGCTGGTCGGTTTGCCGCGGTAGGCCGAGACGTTGCCCAGATCGTGCGGCTTGCCGAACAGGCCGACATCCCAGGCCCACTGCGGATGGGTAAACGCCTGCAGCACGCGGCGCAGGGCGGCGTTAGGGCCGCTCATCCCCGAGTGGGCGTCGCGGTAACGGGCGCCGGGCACCGGCATGTCGACGGTAAACACCAGCGTTTTCACGCCGGCGGCCTTGGCGCGCTCCAGTGCGTTGCGCATAAAGCCGCGATCTTTCAGCACGTAGAGCTGGAACCACATCGGCCGATCGATCGCCGGCGCTACCTCTTCGATCGGGCAGACCGACACGGTGGACAGCGTGAACGGAATGCCTTTTTTGGCCGCGGCACGCGCGGCCTGCACTTCGCCGCGGCGGGCGTACATGCCGGTCAGCCCCACCGGCCCCAGCGCTACCGGCATCGCCAGCTGCTCGCCGAACAGCGTGGTCTCCAGGCTGAGTTCGGACATATTGCGCAGCACGCGCTGGCGCAGGGCAATATCGGCCAGATCTGCGGTATTGCGCTTCAGCGTATGCTCCGCGTAGGCCCCGCCGTCGATGTAGTGAAACAGAAACGGCGGCAGTTTGGCCTGGGCGGCGGCCCGGTAGTCGGTTGACGCGGAGATGATCATAGTGTTTACCTTCTTGTCTTGCTTGCGATAACGAGTGTTCAGTCAGAGCGTGAGGATCGCTGCCATACCGGCCGCAATCCCGCCGTACGCCAGCATCGGCAGCACGGTCTTTCTGATGATTTTGCCTTCGGCGTTACCGATCCCGAGGATCGAACAGACCGCGATAATGTTGTTCAGGCACACCATGTTGCCCATGGCGCCGCCGACGGACTGCAGGGCCAGCGTCAGATTGACGTCAAGGCCGCTGCTCTGGGCGATCGATTGCTGAATGCCGCCGAACGTCAGGTTCGAAACGGTATTGGAACCGGAGAAGAACGAGCCCAGCGCACCGAGGAACGAAGAGAACAGCAGCCAGCTCTCGCCGGTCAGCGCCGCCAACGCTTTCCCGATCAGGATCACCGGCGCGTTGTCGCCGCCCTGCATCATCAGGTTGACCATCACCAGCGCGCCGAAAAGCGCGATAAAGGGCCGCGCGATGCGCCCGCCGGTTTCGCTGAACATTTGCCGCACCTGGCCGCCATTCAGACGGAACAGCGGAATACACAGCACCACCACCAACAGGAACGGGATCAGCGCCGGGACATACAGCGTTTTGTAGCCGGCGGCGGCGGAGGTGCCCAGTACCTGCTGCAGTTCGACGATCAGCGCCTGGCTAATGCGCAGCTCCCCGAGCCAGCCGAGGTTTTCCTGCCACAGCAGCGTGGTGTTGTTGAGCAGCGCCTTCAGGCCCAACTGATGCACGCGCGTCACTATCAGAATAGCAATCAGTAGCAGGGTCGGGGTCATGGCCTTGACCACCTGCAAGAACGGCACCGCCTGCCCGGCGTTCTGCAGTTTGTCGCTGCGGGCGAGACCGATGCCGCCGCGTGCCAGCAGCACCGAGAGCGCCAGGCCGATGGCGCCGCCGACCAGCGCCGGGAACTCATAGTTCACCTGGGCCAGCAGCAGATAGGGCAGGGTGCAGCTCAGCACGCTGAGCAGGATAAACGGCAGGTTACGGCGGATATCCTGCCAGGAAACGATAAAGCGCAGCGCCAGCAGAGGAATGACGAAGCCGGCGATGAAGTGGATCAGCGCGGTTTGCCGGCCGATCTCCAGCAGGCTGGCGTCCGACAGGCCGAGATTGGCAAAGCCGAACCAGGTGGGGGTGCCCACGGCGCCGAAGGAGACCGGTACCGAGTTCATTACCAGCGTCAGCAGGGCGACGCGCAGCGGGTTGAAGCCCAGCCCGACCAGAATCGGCGCGGCGATGGCGGCCGGGGTGCCGAAGCCGCTGGCACCCTCGATCATAAAGGCGAATGCCCAGCCGATAATCATCAGCTGAGCCACGGGATTGGGGCTGATGGTTTCCAGCCAGCGCCGCACCACGTTTTCCGCGCCGCTTACCTGCATCAGTTTGTTGAGCAGGATGGCGCCGGCGATGATGGTGATCGGCGTCAGCGTCGACACCAGCGCGGTGATGATATTCGCATGCAGCAGCCGCAGCGAGGCATCGAACCACAGGAGCTGTACGGCATACACCGCGGCGGCCGTCAGCGGCAGGGCGAGGTAAGAGGGCACGCCATTCCTTTTGGTCATCATCCAAATCAGTAGGACGATGGGCGCAATACTAAAAAGCAGGGGCATAAGATCCTCAGGGTTATTATTTTTATGGGCAGAGATATGTAGCTGAAAGGTTAATTACCGCAACATTTTCATTCTAATCACAACGTTGGTGACGATGCCATGCGGTAATTTTTTAACATCGGCGAACGGCGTCGGCGGTGAGAAAATCGCCGGTAGAAGGGGTTAAATTAATTGATTTAAAATCAGTGTGATAGGTATCTTTGCTGTGTGATGAGTGCGCGAGCTCACATTAATTAGGCGCTAATGTTCAATAGATTATGTCCAAAAATGCCGTAATCCCCGCGGGCTTTTGCGGTAGCGGGGAAATAATCCGAGAGGAAAACTCAAAAATAATGGCTGATATTTTGGTAGGAACCGATGATATGTTCGATCAGCAGGCGAGTTTTTAACGGCAGATTGCGGGTGTAAGGATAGACGGCGTAAATGCCCAATACCTTGCCGCAGTGGCCGGCCAGGATCTCCGTCAGTTTGCCGTCCTGCAAATCTTCATACACCATGCAGCGCGGCACCATGGCGATGCCGTGGCCGCCGATCACCGCTTTGCGGATCGCCCGCGCATTGTTGGCCGACAGGTTGCCGTTAACCTGCAGCTCGTAGATTTCGTTGCGCCCCGGCCGTTTCATCAGCCAGTTGGCGGTGCCGCTCTCCTGGTAGGTGTAGGTCAGGCAATTGTGGCCGAGCAGGTCTTCGGCGCTGCGTGGTTCCGGGTGGCTTTCCAAATAGCCCGGCGAGCAGACGATCACCCAGCGGGAATCGAAGATCGGCCGGGCAATCAGGCTCGAATCTGGCATAGTGCCGGTACGGATCGCCAGATCGATGCCTTCTTCCACCAGATCGACGAAGCGGTTTTCCAGCCGCATTTCGACCTTTAGACTGGGATGCAGTGCGCAAAACTCCGCCACGCTCTCGCTCAGCAGCAGCTCGCCCGAAATGGTCGGCACCGACATGCGGATGGTACCGGTTAATTCTTCGCTTTTTTCGCTGACGGCGTACAGTGCCTCCTGCACTTTGGCGCCGATCTCTTTGGCCTGTTGGTAGAGCGCCTGGCCGCTTTCGGTCAGCGTCAGGCTGCGCGTGGTGCGGTACAGCAGCCGGGCGCCCAGGGATTTCTCCAGCCGCCCGATGCGTTTACTGACCACCGAACTGGTGATGCCGGCGCTCTCCGCGGCCTTGCTGAACGAGCCGTAGTCGACAATCAGGGCGAACAGAATCAGGTCGTTGGCGTATTCGTGAGTGGCGAGCATAATCGGCTGTTCCCTTCAGCGGATAGAGGCGTCAGTGTAAGTCTCTCGTTTCAATAAGCAATCATCAAAATGCCCTTGGCGTCGAAATCAGAGGCTGCGCGAGCAATGAGAATTCGTCTTGATCTCATTCTCGTGCCGCTTACAATGCCTGCCAGATCGCGACTTCAGAGGTTTTTTCATGGAACTGCTACGGGTGGTTTATCACCAGTATCGTTGGCCATTTCTGGCGGTTATGGCATTGACCATGACCAGCGCCGGCTTAGGCATCGGTATTATTGCGTTTATCAATCAATACCTGATGGACGCCGGCGGCGATGCGTTGGCCGTACTGCCAATGTTTCTCGCCCTGCTGGCATTGCTGATGGCGGTCACGCTGGGATCGCAATTGGCGCTGACGACATTGGGCCATTACTTCGTCTACCGCCTGCGCGGGCAGTTAGTGAAGCGCATCCTGGATACCGATATTGAACGCCTTGAACAGTTAGGCAGCGCCTCATTGTTGGCGAGCCTGTCCAGCGATGTCCGCAATATCACCGTCGCCTTCGTGCGCTTGCCCGAACTGGTGCAAGGGGTGATTTTAACCTTGGGGTCGGCGGCCTATCTGGGGTGGTTATCGCCGAAAATGTTGGCGGTGACGGCGGTGTGGGTCGCCGTCACCGTGGTGGGCAGCGGCTGCCTGGTCTCGCGGGTTTATCGCCATATGGCCAGTTTGCGCGAGTCGGAAGAGCGTCTCTATCATCATTACGAATCGGTGATTGACGGTCGCAAGGAACTGACGTTAAACCGCAAGCGAGCGCAGGCGCTGTACGAACAGACCTATCAACCCGATGCGCAAGCTTACCGCCACCATATCATTCGCGCCGATACCTTCCATTTGAGTGCGCTCAACTGGTCAAATATCATGATGTTAGGCGCGATTGGGCTGGTGTTCTTTATGGCTAACAGCCTGGGATGGGCGGACTCGGCGGTGGCTGCCACCTATTCCCTGACGCTGCTGTTCTTGCGCACGCCATTACTGCAGGCGGTGGGGGCGTTTCCGACGCTGGTCAGCGCCGAAGTCGCCTTCAACAAGCTGAAGACGCTGCACTTGGCCGAGTACCAACCGGCGTTCCCTGTCGCCGCCTGCCGTTCCTGGCAGACGCTGGAGCTGCGTGACGTGGTTTTTCACTATGCAGATAAGGAACAGCAGCCCGGTTTTGCCGTCGGGCCGCTTAATCTGACGCTGCGGCGTGGCGAGCTGGTCTTTTTGATCGGCGGCAACGGCAGCGGAAAGTCAACGCTGGCGATGCTGTTGACCGGATTGTACCGACCGGTGAGCGGCCACATCGTGCTGGATGGCGTCGCCCAGACCGCGGCGGATATGCCGGACTACCGCCGGCTATTTTCGGCGATTTTCACCGATTTTCATCAGTTCGATCGTTTACAAGGGCCGGAAGGCGGTGAACCCGATGCGAAGCTGGTCGCCGCCTGGCTCGAGCGGTTGAATATGAAAAGCAAACTGCAGTTCGACGGCACCAGGGTGACCAATCCGCAACTGTCGCAGGGGCAGCGCAAGCGTCTGGCTTTGCTGCTGGCGGTGGCGGAACAGCGCGATATCTTGCTGTTGGATGAATGGGCCGCGGATCAGGATCCGCAATTCCGGCGCATTTTCTATCGTGAACTATTGCCAGAACTGCGTGCGCTGGGCAAAACGGTGTTTGCCATCAGCCATGACGATCACTATTTCGAATACGCCGATCGGTTGCTTGAGATGCGCTCGGGTCATTTACGTGAGCTGACCGGCAGCGAGCGTGAACATGCCAGCCGGGATTCCGTCAGCAGAATCGGTTAACTCACGCCGGCCCGGGCGAGACCAAAGCGGGCCGGTGCTTCTCTTCGTATGATCCCAGTATGTCGTTTCATTTTATCCCCCGCCTTTAGCGCTGTCTGTTGTCGATTTGGCTTACGGCCAGTCAAATAATTGATAGTTGAATTATTTACCAGTGGTTTAATTTTGACCTTTCAAGGTATGACACACTGCACGTTCGTTCGCCTATCAATTCAAGTTATCGCCTGCCGATAACAGTGATATCCACGGTGCCGTTCTTACCAGGGCGGTAATGCAGATCTATGGCTAGCAGCTGTTTTTTAAATTTCCATAGGAAAAAACGACTTTATTGATCGTTAAAACAGATCGATAATTAATGTTTGAATGGTTTAATCTATTGGTTGAGGGCGCTGTGGTGAGCAAGGATGGATCTGATATCAAACGTAGAGCATGGCTGTGTGTGTTTATCGGTAGCGGGCTATTCTGGCTGTTAACCGCCGCCGTGATTTACTGGTTACTGAGTTAGCAGGTTAAGCAGGAAGGCGATTCGTGAACAAAAAGCAGGCTAAAAACCGTGAGGGCGCTGAGCGTCGCGCACCGTCCAAAATTCCGCCGTCATGGGTGCTGAGCGATGAGCAGCGCGCCTTTATTGAAGATTTATGGCAGGACACCGACTCTGAGGCGGCGCGGCCCCCATCGCGCCGCAGCGTTAGCTGATCACGCGGCTGCGGCCGGCCAACGCGCCGAACAGCATTTGCAAGACGGTCAGGCAGAGCAGGGCGATCAACGGCCAGCGCCAGCCTTCCGTCAGATCGTGCAGTAAGCCAAATAGGGTGGGCCCCAGCGCCGCTAACAGATAACCGACGGATTGCGCCATACCCGACAGCAGCGTCGCCTGATGATGATGCTGACTGCGCAATCCAAAGAACGACAGCGCCAGCACCAGCGAACTCCCCGCCCCCAACCCGGCAAACGTCAGCCACACCAGTGAACTGGCGGGTTGCACCAATAATCCCCCGACGCCGATGAAGATCAGCAGCGAGCTGCCCAACGCTATTGCCCGCTGATCGCGCGCACGCGGCAAAATCACCACCATGACAAAGTTGGCGACGATTGCCACCACCTGGTAAACGAACAGTTCGAAACCCGCCTGCTGAGCGGAGGTGCCGTGGCTGGCGGCAAAGGCGCTGAACCAGCCGATGATGGTGTAGAAGGCGATCGATTGCAGCCCCATGAACATCGCTACTTGCCAACCCAGTGCACTGCCCCAGGGAGAGCGATAGCGTTGCAGCTCTGTTGGCTGCGGCTCTTTGGCGACGGGGGTGGCGGAGCGCCGCAGCTGCGGCAGCCACACCAACAGCGCCAGCAGCGCGGGCAAACCCCAACACAGCAAAGAGAACCGCCAGCCGAGGTTGGCCAGGGAGGCCAGTGGCACGGCCAGGCCGGAAGCGATGGCGGCAACCAGTGACATCACCGCCGCATAGGCAGCGATCATCGCGGCGGCGCGATGTGGGAAATCTCTTTTCACCAGCGTTGGCAGCACCACGTTGGCGAAGGCGATGGCGGCGCCGATCAGGACGCTGCCCGGCCAGAGCATGGCGTCTTGCGGCAGGGAACGTAGCACGATACCGCAGACCAGCAGCGCGAGGGCCAGGCCCAGGGTGCGCTCGATGCCGATGCGTTTCGCCAGCGCTGGGGTCAGCGGCGAGAGAATGGCGAACAGGATCAGCGGCAGTGAGTTGATCAGGCCGGCGGCGGTGGCGGACAACACCAGCTGTTGCTGGATCTGCTCCAGCAGCGGGCCGACGCTGGTCAGGGCGGCGCGCAGGTTGGCCGCGATCAGCATAATGCCGACGATCAGCAAAATAGGGCGGTGTAACCGGCGACGCGGGGTCGCGGTGGACGCTGGGGATGAAGCGGGTTGCGGCATGGGTTCCTCGCACCAGGGCATGCAGTCAATCAGCGCTGCATGGCGTGATGCGTTGATTGACGTTAACGCTTACGTACCGACAAGGGGCCGATATCTGATCGCAAGTGTAGGGAAGATGGCTCGTACTGACAAGGGGATGGCCCGGCGGGATGGTGGCGGTTAATCCCCGCCGGCCGCAGGATAATTATCATTATGTGATCCTGGTCACTGAGTGAACTAAAAGTCATGGCGTGGGGCGCACCATGCGCCGCTTTCGCTTTCCGTGCAGCCCACGTCTCAGCGCTCCGGGGGTTAGCGCTCGTCATGGCATTTCATTTTTCTCCCATTCCACTTTTTGCTTTTCGATTCGTTTCGATTCGAAAGGTTTTTTGGCGGTTTTTTTGCTAAAACGGGGCTGTAAGCCCGATCACAATTTCATTGCTTTCGCTTTGCTGTAATGCCTGCGCAGTAGAGCGAAAGCCATCTTCTCCCCGGCGATGCCGGAAACCTGAGGACCGCAGCTCATGCCAGTGAATACCGCAAAGCGACGTGAACACATTATCGATCTGTTATGCGAGCACGGCAGCGTGCGCGTGGAGCAGCTCAGCAAACAGTTTGCGGTATCCACGGTGACGATCCGCAACGATCTGCGCTTTCTGGAACGAAAAGGGTGTGCGCTGCGCGCTTACGGCGGCGCGATGCTCAATCAGCAATTCGCTTTCGATCGGCCGTTGCGGGACAAAGGGCGGTTGAATCGCGACGTCAAAACGCTGATCGCCAACGCGGCGGCCGGCTATGTGCGCGATGGCGATGCGTTGATCCTCGATTCCGGTTCCACCACCGCGCAGATCGTGCCGTTCCTGAAGGGGCGGCGCGATCTGGTGGTGATGACCAATGCGCTGAACATTGCCTACGAGCTTTCGGGAAACGACGGGGTGGAAGTCATGGTGCTGGGGGGCAGCGTGCGCCGCAACTCTTACTCGCTCTACGGTCCGGCTGCCGAGCAGCAATTGCGTCAGTACCGCTTCGACAAACTGTTTTTGGGCGTCGACGGGTTCGATCTGAGCGCCGGCATCACCACGCCTCACCCCGGTGAGGCGCACCTCAATCGCGTGATGTGCGAGGTGGCACGCGAGATTATCGCGGTGGCGGATGCCAGCAAATTCGGTCGCAAGAGCTTTTGCATGATTCGCGAAGCCGGACAAATCCATCGGCTGATCACCGACAGCCGTCTTCCGGACGATTACGAGCGGGCGTTAACCGAGCTGGGCGTGGAGGTCATCATCGCCGATCGGTAGCAGGGCGCCTGCATGGGGGCTTCATGCAGCAGTTGTTACAGCTTGTCGAGCAGCACAAGGCCGGTATGCCGGTCGGGATCTTTTCCGTCTGTTCCGCCCATCCCTGGGTTCTGAAGGCCGCGCTGCGGCAGGCCAAAGCGCGCGGCACGCCGGTATTGGTGGAGGCGACGTCCAACCAGGTTAATCAATTCGGCGGCTATACCGGCCAAACGGCGGCCCAGTTCCGCGATGCGCTGTGGCGCCTGGCGGATGAAGTGGGCCTGGCGCGCGAGCGCGTGTGGCTGGGTGGCGATCACCTGGGGCCCAACGCTTGGCAAGATCGCCCGGCTCAGGAGGCGATGGCGCTGGCGGAAACCTTGATCGACGATTACGTTCGCGCCGGATTTCGCAAAATTCACCTCGATTGTTCCATGTCGTGCGCCGGCGATCCCTCGCCCCTGGGGGATGCCACGGTCGCCGAGCGTGCGGCGCGCCTGTGCGCGGTGGCGGAGCGGGCCTGGGCGCAGAGCGGCGGCGAAGCGCCGGTCTATGTAATCGGCACCGAAGTGCCGGTCCCGGGCGGCGCGCAGGAGGCGCTGGCGGGTCTGCAGGTCACCACGCCGCAGGCGGTGGCGCAAACGCTGGAAACGCACCGCATCGCCTGGCAAAAAGCCGAGCTGAACGATGCCTGGCAGCGAACTATCGCGCTGGTGGTACAGCCGGGCGTCGAGTTCGATCACCACAGCGTTGAGCATTACCAACCGCAGCGCGCCGACGCATTGAGCCACTTCATCGAAAGGCAGCCGGGCATGATCTATGAAGCGCACTCTACGGACTACCAACCACCGCAGGCCTACCGCCAACTGGTGCGCGATCACTTCGCCATCCTGAAGGTGGGGCCGGCGCTGACCTTCGCGCTGCGCGAAGCGCTGTTCGCCCTCGATCGCATCGAGCGTGAATGGCTGGGGGAACGCCAGTCGGCGCAGCTGTGCGCCACGCTGGAGCAGGTGATGCGCGAGCAGCCGCAGCAGTGGAGCCGCTATTACCACGGCACGCCGCACCAGCAGTTTCTCGATCGCCACTACAGCCTGAGCGATCGGGTGCGTTACTACTGGCCGCAGCCGCAGGTGCAGCAGGCCGTCGACGGGTTGCTGGACAACCTGCGCCGCAGCCCGGCACCGCTGGCGCTGCTCAGCCAGTACCTGCCGGATCAGGCGCGGGCGCTGAACGCCGGCGAATTAAGCGCCGATCCGCAGGAGTGGGTGCTGCATAAAGTGACGCAGGTGCTCGACGATTACCATGCCGCCTGTTACCCGGAGGGCCGCTGACATGCCGAACATTTTAATGACCCGCATCGACAATCGCCTGGTGCACGGCCAGGTGGGTGTGACCTGGACCAATACCCTCGGCGCCAACCTGGTGGTGGTGGCCAACGACGAGGCCGCCGCCGATCCGGTGCAGCAGAACCTGATGGACATGGTGGTGGCGGAAGGGGTGCAGACCCGCTACTTCACGCTGCAGAAAACCATCGACGTGATCCACAAGGCGGCGGACAGGCAGAAGATTTTTCTGGTGTGCAAAACACCGCAGGACGTGTTGACGCTGGTGCGCGGCGGGGTGCCGATCCGTTTCGTCAACGTCGGCAATATGCACTTCGCCGAGGGGAAGCGGCAGGTGCACAAAACGGTGTCGCTGGACGACGGCGACGTGGCCGCGTTCCGCGCGCTGGCGGCGCTGGGCGTGGAGTGCGAAGTGCGCCGGGTGCCGGATGAGGCGGGTGAGGCGATCGGCAAATTGCTCTTTTGAGCCTGGGGGGAAGCATGTTGACGGATGCGTTATTGATTGCGCTGTTGGCCGGATTGGCGGGGGTTGACCTGTTCGACGGTCTAACCCACTTCCACCGGCCGGTGGTGATGGGGCCGCTGGTGGGGCTGATTTTGGGTGACGTCTACACCGGCTTGCTGGTGGGCGGGACGCTGGAGCTGGTGTGGATGGGGATGGTGCCGCTGGCGGGCGCCCAACCGCCGAACGTGGTGATCGGCGGGGTGATCGGCACCGCGTTCGCCATTCTGACCAAGGCCGATCCTAAAGTGGCGATCGGCGTGGCAGTGCCGTTCTCGATTGCGGTGCAGGGCTGCATCACGCTGCTGTTTACGCTGTTCTCACCGATGATGCACCGCTGCGATCGCATGGTGAAAGAGCTGAACTGGCGCGGCATCGAACGGGTGAACTATCTCGGCATCAGCATCCTGTTCATCTTCTATTTCGTGGTGGCGTTCCTACCGATTTACTTCGGCGCCGACGCGGCCAGCGCCATGGTGCAGAAAGCGCCGGGCTGGCTGCTGGACGGGCTGGCGGTGGCGGGCGGCATGATGCCGGCGATCGGTTTCTCGCTGCTGATGAAGGTGATGATGAAAAAAACCTACGTGGCCTATTTTATCCTCGGTTTCATCTCGGTCACGTTCCTCAAGCTGCCGATCCTGGCAGTGGCGCTGGGCGCCCTGGCGATCGCTTTGATTGATTTCTTCAACACGCAACGCGGCGCGGCAGAGGCGACCGCCCGGCCCGCTCCGCAGGAGGACGCCGAAGATGGCATTTAACGATTCCGACGATCTGCTGGCGCAAAAGGCCGAGCAGCGCATGGCGCAGGCGCTGGCCACCAGCCAGGTGGAGCAGGACGACTATCTGGACAGCCAGCCCGCCGAGGCGCTGACGCGCGGCGACATCAACCGCATGGCCTGGCGTTCGCTGCTGCTGCAGGCGTCGTTCAACTATGAACGCATGCAGGCGGGCGGCTGGCTGTATCAGCTGATCCCTGGGCTGCGCAAGATCCACCGCAACCCGCAGGATCTGGCCAACTCGATGAAGATGCACATGGAATTTATCAACGTGCACCCGTTCGACGTCACCTTCCTGTCCGGCCTGGTGCTGGCGATGGAGCAGAACAAGGAGAAAATCTCCACCATTCGCGCGGTGAAAGTGGCGCTGATGGGGCCGCTCGGCGGTATCGGCGACGCGCTATTTTGGCTGACGCTGCTGCCGATCTGTGCCGGGATAGGCGCTTCGCTGGCGTTGGAAGGGAGCTTGTTCGGGCCTATCGTCTTCCTGCTGCTGTTCAACCTGTTTCATTTCGGCCTGCGTTTTGGGCTGGCGCACTACGGCTATCAGGCCGGCACCAGCGCGCTGGCGCTGCTGAAGACCCACACCCGGCGCATTTCTCACGCCGCGTCGATCGTTGGCATGACGGTGATCGGCGCGCTGGTGGCGTCGTATGTGCACCTGTCCACGCCGCTGGTAATGCATGCCGGCAAGGCCAGTGTGGCCTTGCAGACCGACGTGCTGGACAAGTTGATGCCCAATTTATTGCCGCTGTGTTTCACGCTGCTTATTTTCTTCCTGATGAAGCGCGGATTCTCACCGGTGAAGCTGATAGGCGTCACCGTAGCGATTGGCGTAGTGGGCAAATTTATCGGCATTTTGTGAGGAGCGAGCGATGCCAGGCATTGTGATTACCGGCCACGGCGGTTTTGCCACCGGGCTGTTGCAGGCGGTGGAACAGGTGGTGGGGCCGCAGCGGCACTGCGCGGCGGTTGATTTCCCCGAACAGATGAGTACCGCGCAGCTCAGGGACGCCCTACGCTCGGCGCTGGCTGCGGTGATGCAGCCGGACGGCGTGGTGTTCCTGACCGATATGCTCGGCGGTTCGCCGTTTCGCAGTGCCTGCGAACTGGCGGATGAGCAGGGCGATTGCGAAGTGCTCACCGGCGTCAATATGCAGCTGGCGGCGGAAATGATGCTGGAGCGCGACGGGTTGAGCCTGGATGAGTTTCGCGAGGTGGCGCTGGCGTGCGGCAAACGGGGCCTGACCAGCCTGTGGCATGAGCGCCGCCGAGTGAAGTGCGAAGACGTGCAGACCGACGGCATCTGAACGAACGCCGGGCGCAGTAGCGCCCGGCTCTGCGGGTTATACCGGCAGCGGGCTCAGCGCCAGGCGCGCCGGTTGATCTTCGCTGCGGCTGAAGCGCCAGCAGGTCTGGTGGTACTTCGCCACGCTGTTGCGGTGCGCCACGCTGATCAGCGTCACGTCCGGCAGTTCATCCACCAGCAGGCAGTACATCAGTTGCTCGGTTTCGTCGTCCAGCGCGCTGGTGGCTTCGTCGAGGAACAGGATGCTCGGGCGAATCAGCAGGGCGCGGGCGAACGCCAGCCGCTGTTGCTCGCCTGGCGACAGGCGGTGGCTCCAGTTGGCGGCGGTATCCAGCCAGCGCTGCAGGTGCTTCAGGCGGCAGTTTTCCAGCACCCGCATCAGCTGCTCGTCGCTGTATTGTGTCGCCTGGCTCGGGTAGCTCAGCGCCTCGCGCAGCGTGCCGATCGGAATGTAGCTGCGCTGCGGCAGGAACAGGGTATTGGCGTTGGCCGGCAGCCCGATGGCGCCCGCGCCGTAAGGCCAAATGCCGGCGATGGCCCGCAGCAGCGTCGATTTGCCGCAGCCGGAAGGGCCGACGATCAGCAGGCGATCGCCGCGTTGCAGCGTCATCTTGGCGCCGGCCAGCAGCGGCTGGCCGTCGGGTAAGTTCAGGCTGAGATTATCCAGCGTTAACGGATGGGCGGCCTCTTCCCGCAGCTGAATGCCGCGCGGCTGATGGTGAACCTGATCGACGGCGGCGTTGAAGCCGGCCAAACGGTTAACGCAGGCTTTCCAGGTCGCCAAGTCGTTAAACGCGTCGATAAACCACGACAGCGCCCCCTGTACCTGACCGAAGGCCGAGGCGATCTGCATCAGGCCGCCCATCTGAATGGCGCCGGAGAAATAGCGCGGCGCGGCCACCAGCAGGGGAAACACGATGGCGAACTGGCTGTAGAAGTTGGTGGCAATGTTCAGCCGCCGGGTGATGCGCATAATTGCCCACCAGTTGCTGCGAATGGTGTCAAAACGATCGCCTAGCTGCTGTGCCTCGCGCGGTTCGCCGTGGTACAGCGCGATGGCGTCGTTGTTTTCGCGGATGCGGATCAGGCCGAAACGGAAGTTCGCCTCGTACCGTTCCTGGTTGAAGCCCAGCATGACCAGCGGTTTGCCGACCCACCAGATCAGCAGCGATCCCAGCACCGCATACAGCAGCGCGAACCACACCATATAGCCGGACAGCGTGATGGCGTGCTGACCGAGCGCGAAGGTCATCGGCCCGCTGACGTGCCATAAAATGTCGATAAAGGAAAACAGCGTCACCAGGCTGGAGAGCAGCCCGAGTGACAGCGACAGGGTATATTGGGTCAATACGTTGAGATCTTCCGCGATACGCTGATCGGGGTTATCGACGATCTGTTGCTGCTCGGTGTGATAATACGCCTGGTGCGCCAACCACTTCCCCATGAACTTTTCCGTCATCCAGCGCCGCCAGCGCATCTGGAGCCCCTGGGTGAGGTAGATCTTGTAGACCGCCAACACGATAAAAATCAGCGCCAGATAGGTAAAGCGCCACAGCTGCGCCTTGAACACCGGGTAGTTTTTGTTCTGCAACGCATCGTAGAACACCTGGTTCCACTGGTTGATCAGCACGCTGATATAGACCAGGCCGAGTGACAGGATGACGATGGCGATCAGCATCATCCAGGCGCGCCATCGTTCCTCCGACACCCAAAAGGGTTTGATCAGCTGCCACACGGCGTGTTTCTGCAAGGGGGTTGCGTTCATAACGGCTCGATAATTGCGGTATTTCGTTCAGCATGGGCTGCGGGCCGGTAACAAACAAACCGTGACTGTAAGCAGTTTTAACTCCGCTAACCGTTTGAAATAAAGCGGCTGAATCGCCGGCAGCGTGCAGCTGGGCGCAATTGCGGCATACACTCCGGCGCCGGGCGGTTATACTGGCGCCGAATTTTTGCAGAAAGGATAAACGATGAAGGCTTGGTTTCCTCTGTTGCTGACCTGCGGCGTCTTCGCCAGCGTCCGGGCCTGGGCGCACATTGACGAGCCGGACATCGCCGCCGACTGCCAAAAGGTGGCGAGCTACGCCGAACTGGGAAAAAAGGCCTATCAGCGGCAGGATTACGCTAAAGCCGCCGACATCTTTCGCGATCAGGCGGCTTGGAGCGAGTTTTGCGGCCTGAGCGAGCAGGCTGTCGCCACGGCTTACAACAACGTGGCGTTGTCGCTGATGCACGCCGGCGAATTGCTCAAGGCGCAGGCCTATCTGGCGCTGGCGCCGCACGATGACAAATCGCAGCACAACATGAGCCTGTTGCGCCAACGCCTGGCGCAGTGGCCACAGCCGCAGGGGCCGGCCGGCGTGTATTGGCAATACGCCGGGCGCGGCGTGTGGAGCGAAGTGACGGTGAAGCCGCAGGGCGAGCGGTGGTTGATTGATTTTTCCGGCTACGCCATGCCGCAGATGGGGTTGTATTACGGGCCGAACATGGGCGATTTCACCGCCGAGCTGCCCATTGAGCACGGCAAAGCCGTCTACCATCAGCATGACTCGGAAAGCGCGCAGGTCTGCGACGTCATGCTGGAGTTTGGCGAGCAAGCGCTGGAGATGCACACGCGGGGGGATTGCGGGTTCGGTCACAACGTGCGGGCGGAAGGGCGGTTCGTGCGGGTCGAATGACCCGCCCCGGCGATCGGGGCGAGAAGGGTTACGCCAGCGCGGCGGCGCCCAGCAGGTTTTTCCAGGCTTCCACGTTACCCAGATAGTTGCCGGCCGGCAGCAGATGCAGGCGGCCTTCGCTGTCCTGCAGCGCAAAGGTCGGGAAGCCCTGGCCTTGCACTTTGGCCAGCAGCGCCCGGCTTTCCGCGATGTGTTGCGCGGTCGGCGCGCCGCTGCTAAAGCGCATTTCGGCGATAAACGCCGCCGAAGGCAACCCCAGCTCTTTCGCCAACGCTTCCAGCACCGGCGTGTCGGCGATGCGCCGGCCTTCCTGGTAGTGCGCCCGCTGAATGCGGTGCAGCATGTCCAGCCCGCGTCCCGCCAGTTTCTCCGCCGCCAGGATAGCGGTGATCGGCGGCTCGGAATCCATCACTGCCGTGGTGTCGCGCAGCAGGCCGTTGAAATAGGCTTCGCCAAAAGGCTGGCCCGTCATCTCGGCGATGCGTTTGTCGTGCGGAATGACGTAGTTGCGCCATTCGTCGGTGATTTGGCGGCGGTTGTTGCCGGTCATCATGCCGCCGGCGTGCGGCACGACCTTCAGCCCGGGGAGGCTCTGAGCCGCTTTCACCAGCGGCGCGGCGCCGTAGCACCAGCCGCACAGCGGATCGAAAATATAATGCAGAGTGGTTTCGGTCATTTTTACTCCTCGCTTGGCGCGCGGCAGTTCACCGCGGCGCCAGGGCTGGTTCAATCACGCAGGGGCGCTTATTGCGGCCACTTCATCTCGCCTTTCAGCACTTTTGCGCTCAGTTCCAGGCTCGATTCGTCTTTCAGCGTCGGGTAGTGCTTTTTCATCGCTTCAATCAGCGCGGCGGAATCTTTGGCCTTCGGCAGTTCGGCTTCCAGCGTGGTCAGGTATTTTTGGGTAAAGTGCACCGATGCCAGCGTTTGCGCGGCGCCCGGCAGGAAGTGACCCGGTACGACGACCTGCGGCTTCAGCGCTTCGATATTTTTCAGCGTCTGCTGCCAGTGCTGGCGCGATTCCACGCTCTGGTTGTCGGCGATCCACGGATGGATATTGTCACCGGCGACCGCGACGCCGCCCACGACCGCTTTCAGCGCCGGGATCCACACGAAGGTGCGATCGGGGGTCGGGCCGTTCAAGCCTTTCACTTCCACTTTCTGGCCGTCGATGGTGAAGCTATCGCCTTGCAGCGGCTGCGGCACGATCACGGTTTTTGGCGCGTTGTCTTTCAGGATCGGGCCCCAGTAGGCAACTTTACCGTCTTTGGTCGCATTGATGTCTTTGATGGTGCCAGGCGAAGCGATGATTTTCGCCTCCGGGAAGGCCGCCTTGATCACGTCCAGACCGAAATAGAAATCCGGGTCTGAGTGGCTGATATAAACGGTGGTCAGCTTCTTGCCGGTCGCCTTGATCTTTTTCACCAGCTCTTCAGCATCGTTACGCTGGAACTGAGCGTCGATCAGCGCCACTTCGTGTTTGCCGCTGACGATTTCGGAAGACACCGGGAACACGCTTTTCTCGCCTGGGTTATACACTTCCATGGTCAGGGTATCGGCAGCGGTGGCGTAAGTGCTCAGGGTGGCGACGCCGGTGAAGGCCAGAGTTAACAGTGATTTCTTAAACATGGGCAGAGGTCCTTAGGTATCGGTTAATGTTGTAATGATGTTAGGTTGCATAAAGCGATAGAAAAACCGGATAATAAGCAATTATTCGTTGCATAAATCGGACTAATTATGGATCGCATTACCGCCGCTGAGGTTTTTGTCACCATCGTCGATCGCGGCAGCATGATCGCCGCCGCGGAAACGCTGGAGATGTCGCGCGCGATGGTGACGCGCTACCTGGCGCAGATGGAGCAATGGGCCGGGGCGCGTTTACTGCACCGCACTACCCGTAAGCTTAGTCTGACCGACGCCGGGGAGCGTACTTTGGAGCGCTGCCGACAAATGTTGGCGCTGGCGGGGGAAATCGATCTGGTGGAGGAAGGGCAGAGCGACGAACTGCGCGGCCTGCTGCGCATCACCTGTTCGCAATCGCTCGGGCAAACGGCGCTGGTGGGGGCGGTCGCTCAGTATCTGAAGCGCCATCCGCAGGTGGCGGTCGATCTGCAGATGAACAACCGGGCGGTGAATCTGGTGGAAGAGCGCATCGATCTGGCGCTGCGCATCACCAACGAGCTGGATCCCAACCTGATCGCCCGGCCGCTGTCCACCTGCGCATCGGTGGTGTGTGCCGCGCCGGCGTATCTGGCGGCGCACGGCACGCCGCGCCAGCCGCAGGATCTGGCGTTGCACAACTGCCTGACTTATTCCTATTTCGGCAAAAGCCTGTGGCACTTTGACGCTCAGGGGGTGAAATCGGCGGTGGCGGTCAGCGGCAACCTGAGCGCCAACGAGTCGGTGGTGCTGATGGCCGGCACGGTGCAGGGCGCGGGCATTTCCATGCAGCCCTACTATTCGGCGGCGCCGCTGCTGGCCAGCGGCGAATTGGTGGAGCTGCTGCCGGGTTACCGGCCGCAGTCGATGGGCATCTACGGCATCTACACCTCGCGCCGCCAGATGCCTGCCACCTTGCGTACCATGCTGGACTTTCTGGTGGAGTGGTTCGCCAGCGATCCGCAGTGGCAGGCGACGCTGCGCTGAGGCTTCGGCAACATTCCCACGCCGTTTTCACCGCTTGACGGCAGCGGCCAGGCGAGCGGAGAACAGTGCGGCCTGTTGATGCAAATGGTCGATAAAGGCCGTCACCAGCGCCGACGAAGGGCGGTGTAGCGGCCGTATCAGGCTGACGGTGAACGGTACGTCGATGCTGAAGGATCGCACGTGCACGCCGTTGCCGGCATAGTCGAGCGCCGTCAGCGGGTTAACGATTGACACCCCCACGCCGGCCCTCACCATGGCGCACACCGACGCCGCGCTGTGCGTTTCCATCACCATGCGGCGCTCGACGCCCTGCTCGGCGAACAGCGCATCGAGCAAGTGGCGATAGCTGTCGGTGCTCGACAGGCTGATAAAGTTCTGCCCGGCGAAATCCTGCGGCGTCAGTGGGTCTTTCGCCAGCAAAGGATGGCCCGCCGGCAGCACGCAGACTTCATTCAACGTCATCAGCGTTACCCGCTCGGTGCCCGCCGGCGTCAGGGTGGTTTCCGTCAGCCCGAGATCGTGGCGCTGGGCCGACAACCACTCTTCCAGCAGCGGCGACTCTTGCGGGATCACGCTGAAGCTGACTTCCGGGTAACGTTCGATAAAGGGCCGGCACACCGCCGGCAGCAGCGATTGGGAAAATACCGGCAGGCACACGATCGACAGCTGCGCCTGCTGAAACTGGCGGATGCCGGCGGCGGCGTTGACGATGCGATCGAGGCCGTAATAGGAGCGTTGCACCTCTTCGAACAGCCGTAGGCCCTGTACCGTGGGGGACAAGCGCCCGCGCACCCGGTCGAACAGCTGCAGCCGGATCAGCTTCTCAAAGCGCGCCAGCTCGCGGCTGACGGTCGGTTGCGAGGTTTGCAGCAGGGCCGCCGCCTCGGTCAGGTTGCCGGTGGTCATCACCGCCCGAAAGATTTCTATCTGCCGCAAAGAGATGCTGTGCATGGCAAGGCCGCTCGACTGTAGAGAAAGCCATATCATAAATGAATAGACTGCGGCTAAATAGATATTTTCCACCCAGTTCAGCGTGCGGCACTATGACTCTATCTGCCGTCATTTTCGAATTGGGAATATCGCCATGCCTCGCTCGTTGCACGACACCTCCACCGCGTTGAATGCCGCTAACCTGCTGGCCTTGCCGCAGCGTTTCGGTTGCCCGGTCTGGGCCTATGATGCGGACATCATCAGCCAGCGCATCGCTCAACTGCGCCACTTCGACACCATTCGTTTCGCACAGAAGGCCTGTTCGAACATTCATATTTTGCGTTTGATGCGCGAGCAGGGCGTGAAGGTGGATTCGGTGTCGCTGGGCGAGATCGAACGGGCGCTGCAGGCTGGTTTTCAGCCGGGCGGCGAACCGAGTGAGATCGTGTTTACCGCGGACGTGTTGGATCATGCCACGCTGGCGCGCGTCAGCGAATTGAAGATCCCGGTTAACGCCGGTTCCATCGACATGCTGGATCAGCTCGGCCAGGTTTCCGCAGGGCATCCGGTGTGGCTGCGCATTAACCCGGGATTTGGCCACGGCCATAGCCAGAAAACCAACACCGGCGGCGAAAACAGCAAGCACGGCATCTGGTATGCCGATCTGCCGCAGGCGGTGGAGAAAATCCGCCGCTACGGCCTGAAACTGATCGGCGTGCATATGCACATCGGTTCCGGCGTCGATTACCAGCATCTGGAGCGCGTCTGCGATGCGATGGTGCAGCAGGTGATCGATCTCGGTCATGACATCAGCGCCATTTCCGCCGGCGGCGGCCTGTCTATCCCGTATCAGTACGGCGAAGAGGCGATCGATACCGAACACTATTTCGGTTTGTGGAACCGGGCGCGTGAGCGCATCGCCGCGCATCTGGGGCACCCGGTGCAGCTGGAGATTGAACCCGGGCGTTTCCTGATGGCGGAAGCGGGCGTCTTGGTGGCCGAGGTGCGGGCGGTGAAAAACATGGGCAGCCGCCACTTTGTGCTGGTGGATGCCGGTTTTAACGATCTGATGCGCCCGGCGATGTACGGCAGCTATCACCATATTTCGCTGTTGCCGGCCGATGGGCGTGACACCTCGGGGCAACCGCTGCGCGACACGGTGATCGCCGGGCCGCTGTGCGAATCCGGCGACGTCTTCACCCAGCAGGCGGGCGGCGGCGTGGAAACCCGTGAGCTGCCGCCGGTGCAGATCGGCGATTATCTGGTGTTCCACGATACCGGCGCCTACGGCGCATCGATGTCCTCCAACTACAACAGCCGTCCGCTGTTGCCTGAAGTGCTGTTCGAAAACGGCGAGCCGCGCTTGATCCGCCGCCGCCAAACCATCGAAGAACTGATCGCGCTGGAGCTTATCTGATCAGCGGGCGGGCGCCTGGCGCCCGCTTTACAGCGTCATGCGGCGGTGCTGGCCATTGGGCAATTGCACATCCAGCGATAGCGTGCCGCCCATCGCCTCGATATAGCGTTTGAGCGACGACAGCTTTATTTCGCTGCCGCGCTTTTCCAAATTGGCGACGGAGGGTTGGCTGATGCCGAGCCGCTTCGCCAATTCAACCTGAGAGACCGCCAGCTCTTCCCTCAGCATTGCCAGCCGCAGTTCGAAAATTTCCTTGTCCGCTTTTTGCCTGGCTGCGGCAACGACGGCGGGATCGAGTTTATCGATCAGTTGGGATAAAGGTTTGGCCATCTGTACTACCTCCGGGTTGCCAGATAATGTGAAAACTCCATGGCGGCGATGGGCAACATGCGCTGGTAAAAGCGTTTGTCGCCAGTTTTATCGCCGCCGCACAGCAATACCGCTTGCCGCTGTGGGTCAAAAGCGAAAAACCCTCTGAAAGGGCGCCCGCGATGTTGAACGCGCAGCTCCTTCAACTGCCGGGCCGCGTCGGAAAAATGCAGCGTATCGGCGTGCGGCCGCGCCAACTGCGGGCCGAACGTCTGTAATTTGAAGATCGCCGCCAGGATGCTGGTTTGCTGGGCGTTGTTCAGCGCTAAAAACCAGTCGTCGAACCGTTCGACGGTCACCACTTGCCACATGACACGCTCAGAATATAGCGTTTAGGCTATATAGCGTAAAGGTTATTGTTCGATCAATATGCACGAACGCAGGGAGCGGAAAAAATCCAAAAGCGGGAAATGCGGCGGGCTACGCAATATGAACGCATGGGTGACTGCTCACCCATGCAGCGATGTCATTACGGCTGTTCGTGCGCGTTGTTGAGGGTGGCGACCGAGTGGCGGCGCACCAGCGTCGGGCTGAACATGTTGGTGATTTCCGGCAGCGGTTGCCGGTTGGCCAGCGCCAGGGCCAGCTCTGCCGCCTGGGTGGCCATCGCGACGATAGGGTAGCGAATGGTGGTCAGGCGTGGGCGCAGGTAGCGCGAAATCAACACGTCGTCGAAACCGATCAGCGAAATTTCCCCCGGTACGTCGACGCTGTTATCGCTCAGCACCGACAGCGCGCCGGCGGCCATCGGATCGTTATAGCAGGTAATGGCGGAGAACGAACGGCCGCGGCCGAGCAACTCGGTCATCGCCTGTTCGCCGCCGATCTCGTCCGGTTCGCCATAGGCGATCAGCTTTTCATCCACCGCGATACCGTGTTCCCGCAGCGCGTCGAGATAGCCCTGCAGCCGGTCGGTAGCGTCGGAAATCTGGTGGGTGGAGCAGATGATGGCAATGCGCTGATGCCCTTGCTGGATCAGATGACGGGTCGCCAGCCAGGCGCCGTAGCGATCGTCGAGCGCCACGCAGCGTGTTTCGAAGCCCGGCAGCGTGCGGTTGATCAGCACCATGCCCGGGATCTGTTGCATCCAGCCGCAAAGTTCCTGATCGCTCAGCCTTTTGGCGTGCACCACCAGCGCTTCGCAGCGGTGCCGCACCAGCTGTTCAATCGCCTGGCGCTCTTTTTCGGCGTCGTGGTAACCGTTGCCAATCAGCAGAAAATTATGGGTGGCGTAGGCCACCTGCTCGACCGCTTTGACCATTGCGCCGAAGAAGGGATCGGAAACGTCGGAGACGATCAGGCCCAGCGTCTCGGTGGATTGCTGCGCCAGCGCTCGTGCGTTGGCGTTAGGGTGATACTGCAGTTGTTCCATGGCGGCCAGCACCGCGGTGCGCGACCCTTCGCTGGCCTTGGGGGAATTGTTTATCACGCGGGATACCGTGGCCACGGAAACACCCGCCAGCCTGGCAACATCCTTTATCGTAGCCATATCAGTCAACACATCCTGGGTAATCGCTTACATCCCCCAGTTTTGCGGAAAAAAACCGGGGCCGCAAGCGGTCTCGTGCGCAACTTGTGGCGGCCGTTGCAGAATCTCTTCGAGTCTGTACGCATAACCATCGACGACCGAACGATAGCGCAATTTGTACGTTGGCACTGGCGCCGGGCTGAGGTAACGTCTGTGCATTCCGATTTGCGCCGAGAATGCCATGTCCATTAAACGCTATCCGCAGCTCGCCCATTGGGGCGCTTATACCGCCGTGGTTGAAGACGGTCGGCTTATCCGTTGTGAACCCTTCGTCGACGATCCCGACCCTTCGCCGCTGCTCGATTCCATCGTCCCGATGGTCTACTCCGACAAACGCATTCGCAAACCGGCGGTGCGCCGCTCGTGGCTGCAAAAGCGCGAGGGCAGCGACCGTAAGCTGCGCGGCAGGGAAGATTTCGTCGAGGTGGGCTGGGAGTTAGCGCTCGATTTGGTGGCGGAAGAGAATCGCCGGGTGCGCGATCGCTACGGCGCCTCCGGGCTGTTCACCGGTTCTTATGGCTGGTCGTCGGCCGGGCGGCTGCACCATGCACGCTCGCTGGTGCGGCGGTTCTACTTCGGCGGCGGCGGCGGGGTCGATCAGCAGGGCAACTACAGCTGGGGCGCGGCGCAGTTCTTTCTGCCGTATGTGATCGGCACTTTCTCGCCCTTGACCGGGCGCGTCACCAGTTGGCCGAGCGTGGTGGAGCATTGTGAGTTGTTTGTGGCGTTTGGCGGGCTGGCGCTGAAAAACGCTCAGGTTTCTTCCGGCGGCGCGGCGGAACATGCGCTCAAACCCTGGCTGCAAAAGCTGGCGCATAAGGGCACGCCGGTGATCAACATTAGCCCGATGCGCGACGACTGCCCCGCGTTCGTCAACGCGGAATGGATCCCGATCCGGCCGAATACCGACGTGGCGCTGATGCTGGCGCTGGCTTATGAAATCCAGCGGCTGGGCGCGCAGGATGAAGCCTTCCTGCACAGCCACTGCGTAGGCTATCAACAGCTGGCGGATTACCTGAACGGCGCCGGTGACGGCGTGGCGAAAACCCCCGACTGGGCCAGCGCCATTACCGGCATTCCGGCGGTGCGTATTGCGCTGCTGGCGCGGCAACTGATCGGCGTGCGCAGTTTCATCACCTGCTCCTACTCCGTGCAACGCGCACATCGGGGGGAACAACCGTACTGGATGATGATCGCGCTGTCGGCGATGCTGGGCCAGGTGGGGCTGCCGGGCGGCGGCTTCTCGTTCGGCCACGGCTCGATGAACGGCGTCGGCAACCCGCGCGTCGATACCCCCGCGCCGACCATGCCGGTAGGCGAAAACCCGGCCGGGCTGGCGATCCCGGTGGCGCGCATCTGCGACATGCTGTTGCACCCCGGCGAAGCCTATCAATTTTGCGGCGAGACGCGGCATTATCCGGATATCCATTTGGTGCACTGGGCCGGCGGCAACCCGTTCCATCATCATCAGCAGTTGAATCGGCTGGTGGAGGGGTGGCAGAAGCCGGACACGGTGATCGTTCAAGATATCTGGTGGACGGCGGCGGCCAAAATGGCGGACATCGTGCTGCCGGTCACCAGTTCGCTGGAGCGTAACGACATCGGCGGCTCGTCGCGCGATCGCTACGTGTTGGCGATGCATCAGGCCATTGCGCCGCAGCATCAGGCGCGCAACGATTTCGATATTTTCGCCGATCTGGCGGAGCGTCTCGGCTATCGTGAGCGCTTTACCGAGAATCGCGACGAGCGGGCTTGGATCGAAGCTATCTACCGGCAATGCGGCGCAGCGCAGCAGCGCGCCGGCGTCGCCTGGCCCGAGTTTGAGGATTTCTGGCGCCGGGGCTATGTCGAACTGCCCGCGCCGGCCAAAGAGTTCGTCTTTTTTGAGGCGTTCCGCGCCGATCCGCAGGCTAACCCGCTGCAAACGTCCAGCGGCAAGATAGAGCTGTTCAGCGAGCGGATCGCCGGCTATCGCTACGAAGATTTCGCGCCGCATCCGCAGTGGCGGCCGCCGGTGGAGTGGCTGGGCGCGCCGCAGGCCAAAAACTGGCCGCTGCACCTGATCTCCATTCAACCGAGCGATCGCCTGCATAGCCAGATGGATCCGGCGCCGCTGGCGCAGGGCAACAAGACTGCCGGGCGCGAAACCTTGTACATGCATCCGGACGATGCGGCGCCGCGCGGCGTGGCGGACGGCGCCGAAGTGCTGGTTAGCAACGCACGCGGCAGCTGTCTGGCGGGGGTATCGCTCACCGATGGCGTGACGCGCGGCGTGGTGCTGATGGCGACCGGTGCCTGGTTCGAGCCGGGTTACGACGCGCAGCGCCGACCGGTCGAGCAGGCGGGCAACCCGAACGTGCTGACGCTCGATATCGGCACCTCGCCGCTGACGCAGGGGCCGAACGCCATGAGCTGTCTGGTGGAGGTCAGCGCGCGATGAGTGAAGATTTCACGTCTGGGTCACCGGCTCATCGTTGTTATATTTATTTTATCGTCGCTGCGGGAAGGTTTAAGTTTCATTGAGTTATTACAGCAGATCGCGGGAAATTTACAGCTGGTTGCACTTGGAGCAGAACTCTTGCGATTCGGCGGTAGTTTCCTGCACGCCATCTCTCTAGAGTAGGTGATCCCAGAGGTATTGATTGGTGAGAAATCAGCATACTCTGTATGTTGAAGCCATTTTCAATTGCACCAACCTACGCGGATGCGTAGGTTTTTTTTTGCCTGCCATATAGTATTCTTTTCCCTACAACGATTTACGCCTCCATGGTCAAGGGAGAAGGGCATGATCTTTTCACTGCTGCGCGCGCTGTTTCGCCTGTTGTTTCGGGTTCGGGTCGAAGGGGACGTCCAGCACTTCGAGCGGCAAAAATTACTGATTACGCCGAACCACGTCTCTTTCCTCGACGGCGTGCTGTTAGCGCTGTTCCTGCCGATAAAACCGGTGTTTGCGGTCTATGCCAGCATCGGCGAGAGCTGGTTTATGTGCTGGCTGCGGCCTTACATCGATTTTGTCTCGCTCGATCCTACCAAGCCGATGGCCATCAAGCAGCTGGTGCGGATGGTCGAACAGGGACGGCCGATCGTGGTGTTCCCTGAAGGGCGCATCACCGTGACCGGCGCACTGATGAAAATTTACGACGGCGCGGCGTTTATTGCCGCCAAATCGGGCGCCACCGTGGTGCCGGTGCGGATCGACGGCCCCGAATTCAGCCCGTTCGGCCGTATGGCTGGGGTGTTCAAGATCCGCTGGTTCCCGCAAATCAACATTCGCATCTTGCCGCCAACCACGCTGCCGATGCCGGAGGCGCCGCGTGCGCGCGATCGCCGGGCGTTGGCGGGCGATCGGCTGATGCAGATTATGATGCGGGCGCGGATGGACACGCGCGAACCGCAGACGCTGTTCCATGCCTTGCTGGCAGCGCAGCACCGCTATGGGCGCCGAAAACCGTGTATCGAAGACATCGCTTTCAAAGAAGACAGCTACCAGACGCTGATCAAAAAATCGCTGGGTGTCAGCCGCATTCTGCAACGCTTTACCGCCGAAGGGGAACTCGTCGGGCTGCTGTTGCCGAACGCCACTATCACCGCGGCGGCGATCTTCGGCGCTTCGCTGCGCAATCGCATTCCGGCGATGCTCAACTACACCGCCGGCGCCAAGGGCCTGAACAGCGCGATGACGGCCGCCGGCATCAAGACCATCGTCACCTCGCGCCAGTTTCTGGAGAAGGGCAAGCTGACCCACCTGCCGGAACAGGTGCCGCAGGCTAACTGGATGTATCTGGAAGATCTGAAAGACACCGTCACGCTGGCGGATAAGCTGTGGATCCTGCGTCACTTGCTGCAGCCGCAACGCGCGGCGTTGCCGCAACGCCCGGAGGACGCGGCGCTGATCCTGTTCACGTCTGGATCTGAAGGCCACCCCAAGGGCGTGGTGCATTCGCACGCCAGTCTGCTGGCCAACGTAGAACAAATCCGCACCATCGCCGATTTCACGCCGCGCGACCGCTTCATGTCGTCGCTGCCGCTGTTCCACTCGTTCGGCCTGACGGTGGGGCTGCTTACGCCGCTGATCACCGGCAGCCGCATTTTCCTCTACCCCAGCCCGCTGCACTATCGCGTGGTGCCGGAGCTGGTGTATGACCGTAACTGCACGGTGCTGTTCGGCACGGCGACCTTCCTTAACAACTATGCGCGCTTCGCGCATCCGTATGATTTTGCCCGCCTGCGCTATGTCGTGGCCGGTGCGGAGAAACTGGCGGACAGCACCAAACAGATCTATCAGGACAAATACGGCATCCGCATTCTGGAAGGCTATGGCGTGACCGAGTGCGCGCCGGTGGTCTCGATCAATGTGCCGCTGGCGACCAAGGTGGGCACCGTCGGCCGCATCATGCCGCAGATGGAGGCGCGCCTGATCGCGGTGCCGGGTATTGATAACGGCGGCCGTCTGCAGCTGAGGGGGCCGAATATCATGAAAGGCTATCTGCGGGTTGAGCGCCCCGGCGAACTGGAGCCGCCGGCGGCGGAAGATGCGAATGGTGTACTGCAGCCGGGCTGGTATGACACCGGTGATATCGTCAGCCTGGATGAGCAGGGTTACTGCACCATTCGCGGCCGCGTGAAACGCTTCGCCAAGCTGGCGGGTGAGATGGTGTCGCTGGAGAGCGTCGAACTGCTGGCGCAACGGCTGTCGCCGGAAAAACTGCATGCCGCCACGGTCAAAGGCGACAGCAGCAAGGGGGAGGCGTTGGTGCTGTTCACCACCGATCCCGCTATTACCCGCGAGGCATTGCTGCGGGTGGCGCGTGAACTGGGTAGCCCGGAGCTGGCGGTGCCGCGCGATATTCGCCTGCTGAAAACGCTGCCGGTGCTCGGCAGCGGCAAACCCGATTTCGTCACCCTGCGTCATATGGCCGAACAGCCGGAGAGTGCCTGATGAATCCTTCGACCGAGTCCCCTTTGTTGTCACGCGGCATGATCGCGGTGATCAGCGCACAGTTCCTCTCGGCGTTCGGCGACAATGCGTTGCTGTTCGCCACGCTGGCGTTGATCAAGCAGCAGCTGTATCCAGACTGGAGCCAGCCGATCCTGCAGATGGCCTTTGTCGCCACCTATATCATTCTGGCTCCATTCGTCGGGCAGATCGCCGACAGCTTTGCCAAAGGGCGGGTGATGATGTTCGCCAACGCCCTAAAATTGGCGGGAGCGTTGGTGATCTGTTTTGGGGGGAACCCGTTCCTGGGTTACAGCCTGGTCGGCGTGGGGGCCGCCGCATATTCACCGGCCAAATACGGCATTCTGGGCGAGATCACCAGCGGCGAGAAACTGGTCAAGGCTAACGGCCTGATCGAGGCCTCGACCATCGCGGCCATTCTGACCGGTTCGGTGGCCGGCGGTATTCTGGCGGACTGGCATGTGGTCGCGGCGCTGGCGGCCTGCGCCTTGGTTTACGCGGGGGCAGTGGTCGCCAACCTGTATATTCCGCGTCTGGCGGCGGCGCGCCCGGGGGCTTCATGGCGGCCGCGGGCCATGACGAACAGTTTCTTTACCGCCTGCGTTACGCTGTGGCGCGATGGGCAGACGCGTTTCTCCCTGATCGGCACCAGCCTGTTTTGGGGGGCCGGCGTGACGCTGCGTTTTCTGCTGGTGCTGTGGGTGCCGGTGGCGCTGGGTATTGCCGATAATGCCACGCCGACGCTGCTGAACGCCATGGTGGCCGTCGGCATCGTGGTGGGCGCCGGCACCGCCGCGCGCTTCGTCACGCTGGAGACGGTGAAACGCTGTATGCCGGCCGGGATCCTGATCGGCGTCGCGGTCGCGGTGTTTGCGCTGCAAACGACCATGCTCAATGCCTACGTCTTGCTGGCGATCATCGGCATGCTGGGAGGCTTCTTCGTCGTACCGCTCAACGCGTTGCTGCAGGAGCGGGGCAAACATTCGGTCGGCGCCGGCAATGCGATCGCGGTGCAAAACCTGGGTGAAAACGCCGCCATGTTGCTGATGCTGGGCCTGTATTCTTTGGTCGTGAAGCTGGGCGTGCCGGTAGTGGGCGTCGGCGTAGGGTTTGGCGTGGTGTTTGCGCTGGCGATTTGCGCGTTGTGGTGGTCGCAGCGGCGGTGAAACGGGGCGCAGCCAGGCTGCGCCCTCAGGGTATTAAGGTGCCGGAATGGTAAACCGGGTGTGGATTTCTTCGAGCGCCTGCAGCACGTCCTCATCCAGAATCACGTCGAGGCTGTCGAGGTTGATTTTCAACTGCTCCACCGAGGTGGCGCCCAACAGGGTGCTGGCGACGAACGGCTGCTGACGCACGAAGGCCAGCGCCATCTGCGAAGGGTCCAGCCCGTGTTTTTTGGCCAGCGCCACGTATTCGGCGATCGCCAGCTGGGTTTGCTGCCCTGAATAACGATTGAAGCGGGTGAACAGCGTATTGCGCGCACCGGCCGGTTTAGCGCCGTTGAGGTATTTACCGCTCAGGGTGCCGAACGCCAGGCTGGAATAGGCCAGCAGTTCTACCCCTTCGTGCTGGCTGATCTCGGCCAGGCCAATCTCAAAGCTGCGGTTCAGCAGGCTGTACGGGTTTTGGATCGACACGATGCGCGGCAGTTCGTGTTTCTCCGCCAGCTGCAGATAGCGCATCACGCCCCAGGGCGTTTCATTGGAGACCCCGATATAGCGGATCTTGCCGGCGCGCACCTGCTCGGTCAGCGCCTCCAGCGTTTCCAACAGCGTGACCGTGGCTTTGTCATCGGTATATTGATAGTTGAGTTTGCCAAAGCAGTTGGTGGCGCGCTGCGGCCAGTGCAATTGGTAAAGATCGAGATAATCGGTATTCAGCCGCTTGAGGCTGGCGTCCAGCGCGGCGCGGATGTTTTTGCGATCCAGCGCCTGCTGCGGACGGATGCTGCTGTCGGTACCGCGCACCGGGCCCGAGACTTTGCTGGCCAGGACGATTTTTTCGCGATTGCCGCGCGCTTTGATCCAACTGCCGATATAGCTCTCGGTCAGGCCCTGGGTTTCCGGGCGGGGCGGTACCGGGTACAGTTCGGCGGTGTCTATCAGGTTCACGCCTGCGGCCAATGCATAGTCCAGTTGCGCATGGGCGTCGGCTTCGCTGTTCTGTTCGCCAAAGGTCATGGTGCCCAGTCCCAGCACGCTCACTTCTAAAGAACTGTGGGGAATACGGTGGTATTGCATTAACGGCCTTCCTTTCTTGTTAGCGCTGACGGGCCGTGCGGCCCGGTGAAACAGGAGCCCAATTCAGAAGACGGCGCAAAGTCCGTCGGGCGGCGATGTCGCCTTTCCTGACTATAACCAAGCGGTGAAGATGGGGGAAGCGGATTCCGTGCGGACACGAATGAGGGCTACCGCGCTCGAGCGGGCGATAGCCGGCGTGCGGTGATTAGCGTTCGATAACCTGGGAAACCTGATCGCCGTTGATCTGGCGGTGGTTGCCTTTCTCATCTTTATAACTGATGAGTCCGGTGTCTGTGTCGATCTCTGGTTTGCCTTGCGTCAGGATCATGTTGCCGTCTTTGGTCGCCATGACGTAGTCGCTGGAACATCCCGCCAAACCGGCGGCCATCACCAGCGCAGACACTGCCATTACCCACTTTTTCATCCTGCGGATCCTCGATTATGCAGAAAACAATGTTCTTTCAAGATTAGCAAACTCTTGGCCGGGGGCGTCTCAGATAAGTCTTTATCTGATAAGAAAAAGTGAAATGAGGGGGCAACGAAACGGCGGAAGCCGCCTATGGCGGCCTCCGCGTAGGGTTATTCCGGCGAACGGTTTTTCTTGCTGCGCATCAGATTGAGCGCCTCTACCGACATGGAGAAGAACATGGCGAAGTAGATGTAGCCTTTCGGCACGTGCACCTGGAAGCTTTCCAGCATCAGCGTGAAGCCCACCAGGATCAGGAACGCCAGCGCCAGCATTTTTACCGACGGATGGCGATTGACGAATTCGCCGATCGGCCGGGCGGCGAACATCATCACGCCGACGGCGATCACCACCGCCGCCATCATGATGAACAGATGGTCGGAGAGGCCCACGGCGGTAATCACCGAGTCCAGACTGAAGATGATATCCAACAGCATGATTTGCACGATCGCGCCGAAGAAGCTGTGCACCTTGGTGTGGTGCTCTTCTTCCGACCCTTCGATGGTTTCGTGGATCTCTTTGCTGGCTTTCCAGATCAGGAACAATCCCCCCAGCAGCAGGATCAAATCGCGGGCGGAAATAGAGTGATCCAGCACGGTGAACAGCGGGTGCGTCAAGCGGATCACCCAGGCTATGGAGGCCAACAGCGCCAGACGCATAATCATGGCGGCGGCCAGCCCGAGCCGGCGAGCTTTGTTCTGTTGCGCTTTGGGCAGCTTGGCCACCACCAGCGACAGAAAAATGATGTTATCAATACCCAGTACGATCTCAAGAATGGTTAGCGTACCTAACGCTAACCAGGCATTGGGATCCATAATCCATTCGAACATTGCCCGACACACCTTAATACTAAATAAATGCAAAGTGTGAATTATACGCGTTTATCGCGGCGCTGACAGGGTTAGCTAAACCAGAGTTAAACGAAATCGCCTAGATTGAGAAATGTCTTGCCAGCAGCGCGCCGGTAAAACCCTTTTTCAGATAGAAACCGCGCGGCAGCGTCATGATAGGTTGCCCCTGTTCGCCGATGGCTTCGGTGAGCGCCTTGTTGTTGGCCGCTTTGGGGCGCAGTTGCAGCACTTCGCCGTGGCGCGCGGTGATGCGTTCTACGTGACCGAGCACGATCAGATCCATCAGTTCTTCCCAATCGCGGCGCAACCTCTCTTCTTCTGCCGCGCTCGGGCTCCACAGCAGCGGCGAACCGACGCGGCGCTGGGCTAGCGGGATCTGCCGTTCGCCTTCTACCGGTATCCATAACACGCGCGCCAGCTTGTGGCGAACGTGGCTGCTGGCCCAGGTGACGCCGCTGTTGCCGGTGAGCGGGGCGACGCAGACAAACGTGGTTTCCAGCGGTTTGCCGGCGGCGTCGACAGGAATGGTTTTCAGCTCAATGCCCAGCTCGGGAAAATCCTGTTCCGGTTTGCTGCCGGCCATGGCGCCGAGATACAGCTCCAGCAGCATGCCCACCCAACCCTTATCGCGTTTCAGATCCTTGGGGATCGGCAATTGCGCACGGGCGGCCAGTTCACCAAAGCTGAAGCCGGCCAGCGCCTGAGCGCGCTCGAACAGCTGCCGTTCATTTTCCGGCGGGGGCGGCAAAGGGGATAAAAATGCCATAAATCAAGCCTGTCGAATTTGGTTGAAAAATGTACTGCAATTATACGCGGCGAGCGATAACCGCTGTCGCCTGGGGAAAAGAATAATAGTAGCATGATTTTACATGACTTTTTTTCTTTCCTTACGTGGCCGACAATACACTCACGGGGCTTGTTCACCTGAAGCCACCGACAATAAACAGGATCTTACACCTATTTATCCACAGATTTATGGGATAACCCAAATTTTTGCCGATCACTGGTTCAATTTACAGCCTTGACTCAGGCGGTTTTTTACGAATTTGTCCGTTTTGTGCGTAACTTGCCCGCATAATCTGTGGATAAAAACGGCGTTGGTGGATCTTTCGCCAGGGTAAGATCCTTACCGTGCATAGATCACATTTTTGACCTGTTCACCAGTGCGTGTTGTTGGTTAATTATATGTTTTTAAAGTAAATGTGTATTTTTCGGTATGAGGGGATATTTGAGGGTGTGAGAGTTTTACCGGCTTATCCCTCGAGTTCTGCACACACCTATCCACAGAAAAAGTGAATAAAACCGGCTTAAAAGGCTGGGGTATGTTTATAACTTTGCCTATATCTGTGAGTTATCCCAATGTTATCCGGCCCGCAGCACCGTAAAGCAGTGGTTTACCGCCTGTAGCTTGTGTGAAACAATCAGGACATCTATGCGAATTTAAGCTTATCGAGGTAGTCCGGTGATCGATGATGATGGCTACCGCCCGAATGTTGGTATCGTAATCTGTAATCGTCAGGGGCAGGTCTTATGGGCCCGCCGTTACGGTCAGCACTCCTGGCAGTTTCCCCAAGGTGGGATTAACCCTGGCGAAACTGCGGAGCAGGCGATGTACCGTGAGCTGTTCGAAGAAGTGGGGCTGAGTAAAAAGGATGTGCGCATCCTGGCTTCGACCCGCAACTGGTTGCGCTATAAATTGCCGAAACGTTTGGTGCGTTGGGACACAAAGCCGGTTTGTATCGGCCAAAAGCAAAAATGGTTTTTGTTGCAGCTACTGTGCAATGACGCTGATATCAATATGCAGCGCAGCAGCACGCCGGAGTTCGACGGTTGGCGCTGGGTGAGCTTCTGGTATCCGGTGCGCCAGGTGGTGTCGTTCAAACGCGACGTTTACCGCCGGGTGATGAAAGAATTCGCCGTGACCGTGATGCCGATGCAAGAGCAGGCGGCGCCGCGGCAGGCCCCCGCTTATCGCCGAAAGAGAGGTTAAGTTAAGCCGACTATGCTCACGCGCTTGCGAGAAATTGTAGAGAAGGTGGCCGCGGCGGCCAGTCTGACGGATGCGCTGGATCTGCTGGTCAATGAAACCTGTCTGGCGATGGACACCGAAGTGTGTTCCATCTACCTGGCGGACAACGATCGCCGCTGCTACTACCTGATGGCCACGCGCGGTCTGAAAAAGCCGCGCGGGCGCACTATCGCATTGGCGTTTGACGAGGGCGTCGTCGGGTTGGTCGGCCGCCGGGCCGAGCCTATCAACCTGGCCGATGCTCAAAGCCATCCCAGTTTCAAATATGTCCCTCAGGTGAAAGAGGATCGTTTCCGATCCTTCCTCGGGGTGCCAATCATTCACCGGCGCCAGCTGTTGGGCGTGCTGGTGGTGCAGCAGCGTGAGCTGCGCCAGTTCGACGAAAGCGAAGAGTCTTTCATGGTCACCCTGGCCACGCAGATGGCCGGGATCCTGTCACAGTCGCAGCTTAACGCCATTTTCGGCCAGTATCGCCAAACGCGCGTGCGCGCGCTGGCGGCCTCGCCCGGCGTGGCGGTGGCGGAAGGGTGGCAGGACAGCAGCCAGCCTTCGCTCGATCAGGTTTACCGCGCGTCGACGCTGGACACCGCCAGCGAGCGCGAGCGCCTGACGTTGGCGCTGGAAGAGGCCGGCGCGGAATTTCGTCGCTTCAGCAAGCGTTTTGCCGCCAGCTCGCAAAAAGAGAGCGCGGCGATCTTCGATCTTTATTCTCACCTGCTAAACGATGCCCGCCTCAAGCGCGAATTGTTCGCCGAAATTGATAACGGCTCGGTGGCGGAATGGGCGGTGAAGCAGGTGATAGAAGCCTTTGCCGAACAGTTCGCCAAACTGCAGGACACCTATATGCGCGAGCGCGGCAGCGACCTGCGCGCGCTGGGCCAGCGCCTGCTGTTCCACCTCGACGACACCACTCAGGGCGCCACCCAGTGGCCGGCGCGTTTTGTGCTGGTGGCGGATGAACTGACCGCGACATTGCTGGCAGAAGTGCCGCAGGATCGCCTGGTCGGCGTGGTGGTGCGCGACGGCGCCGCCAACTCGCATGCGGCGATTTTGGTGCGGGCGATGGGCGTGCCGACGGTGATGGGCGCCGACATCCAGCCTTCTCTGCTCAGCCAGCGGCTGCTGATCGTTGATGGGTATCGCGGCGAACTGCTGGTCGATCCTGAGCCGGTGCTGGTGCAGGAATACCAACGGCTGATCAGCGAAGAACAGGAACTGAGCAAGCTGGCGGAAGACGACGTCGAACAGCCGGCGCAGTTGAAAAGCGGCGAACGCGTTCAGGTGATGTTGAACGCCGGCCTCAGCCCGGAACATGAACAGCTGTTGGGCGGCCGGGTGGACGGCGTGGGATTGTACCGCACTGAAATTCCGTTCATGTTGCAAAGCGGTTTCCCTTCCGAAGAAGAACAGGTCGCGCAGTATCAAGGTATGTTGCAGCTTTACCCCAACAAACCAGTCACGTTGCGCACGCTAGACATCGGCGCCGACAAGCAACTGCCCTACATGCCGATCAGCGAAGAAAATCCCTGCCTGGGCTGGCGCGGCATTCGCATCACTCTGGACCAGCCGGAGATCTTTTTGATACAGGTGCGCGCCATGCTGCGCGCCAATGCCGGCACCGGCAACCTGGGCATTTTGCTGCCGATGGTCACCAGCCTGGAAGAGGTCGATGAGGCCAAGCGCCTGATTGACCGCGCCGGGCGCGAGGTGGAAGAGGTGCTTGGCTACGCGATCCCGAAACCGAAAATCGGCGTGATGTTGGAAGTGCCGTCGATGATTTTCCTGATCCCGCATTTGGCCGGGCGCGTCGACTTCATCTCGGTAGGCACCAACGATTTGACCCAGTACCTGCTGGCGGTGGATCGCAACAACACGCGGGTAGCCTCGCTGTACGACAGTCTGCATCCCGCGATGCTGCAGGTGCTGAAGCTGATCGCCGAACAGGGGAAAGCGGCCGGGCTGCAGCTTAGCCTGTGCGGTGAACTGGCCGGCGATCCGATGGGCGCGCTGTTGCTGGTGGGCATGGGCTATCGCAATCTGAGCATGAACGGCCGCAGCGTGGCGCGCATCAAATACCTGCTGCGACATATCGACCTTGCCGACGCGGAAGTGTTGGCGCTCCGGGTGTTGAACACCCAAATGACCACGGAAGTGCGCCATTTGGTGGCGGCGTTTATGGAGCGACGCGGCATGGGCGGATTGATTCGCGGCGGCAGATAATCGCCGCGCGATGTGATTTTTTTACAGAACTTTTCCCGCGCTGCCGGCCCGGACCGCGCCAAGCCTATGTTATGATGCGCAACCTCAGCGCGACGCATGTTCGTCGTCTTGCAAACCGCAGCGGCCAATGCTGCCGTTTGCAAGGCGCGAGGTAATGTCCGTCGCCGTTTGGCACCTGCCGCCCCCGCATGGGGAAAAATAACAGACATGTTGTGGTGATAGATGAGCAATAGCTATCTGGCGTTTCCTAAATTTGATCCGGTCATTTTCTCCATTGGCCCGGTTTCTTTGCATTGGTACGGCCTGATGTATCTGGTCGGCTTCGTTTTTGCCATGTGGCTGGCGGTGCGCCGCGCCAACAAGCCGGGCAGCGGCTGGACCAAAGACGAAGTGGAAAACCTGCTCTATGCCGGTTTCCTGGGCGTATTCGTCGGCGGCCGCGTGGGCTATGTGCTGTTCTACAACCTGCCGTTGTTCCTGGATAACCCGCTCTATCTGTTCAAGGTCTGGGATGGCGGCATGTCGTTCCACGGCGGTTTGATGGGGGTGATTCTGGTGATGTTCTGGTTCGCTCGTCGTACCAAACGCACCTTCTTCCAGGTTTCCGATTTTATCGCGCCATTGATCCCGTTCGGTTTGGGCGCCGGCCGCCTCGGCAACTTCATCAACGGTGAACTGTGGGGCCGCGTGACTACCGACACCCCTTGGGCGATGCTTTTCCCAAGCTCGCGCAGCGAAGACGTGGCCCTCGCCGCCGCCGATCCTTCTCTGCTGCCGCTGCTGAACCAGTACGGCGTGCTGCCGCGTCACCCGTCCCAGCTGTATGAACTGCTGCTGGAAGGCGTGGTGCTGTTTATCATTCTGAACCTGTTCATCCGCAAGCCGCGGCCGATGGGTGCCGTATCGGGCCTGTTCCTGAGCGGTTATGGCGCATTCCGCATTATCGTCGAAGCGTTCCGCCAGCCGGATGCCCAGCTTGGCCTGTTCGACGGCGTGATCAGCATGGGGCAGATCCTGTCCATCCCGATGGTGGTGGCCGGTATTATTATGATGATTTGGGCGTACCGTCGTCGCCCGCAGCAACAACTGTCGTGAGGGACAAATGAAACAGTATCTGGATTTGATGAACAAGGTGCTCGCCGAGGGCACTCCTAAAGCCGACCGTACCGGCACTGGCACGTTGTCGATTTTCGGCCACCAGATGCGTTTCAATTTGCAGGATGGCTTTCCGTTGGTGACCACGAAAAAATGTCACCTGCGTTCGATCATTCATGAGCTGTTGTGGTTCCTGAACGGCGATACCAACACCGCCTACCTGCGTGACAACAAGGTCACCATTTGGGACGAGTGGGCCGATGAAAACGGCGATCTCGGCCCGGTGTACGGCAAGCAGTGGCGCGCCTGGGGGGCGGCGGATGGTCGTCAGATCGATCAGCTGAGCAATGTGCTCCAACAGCTGAAGCAGGATCCGGATTCGCGCCGCATCATCGTTTCCGCCTGGAACGTCGGTGAGCTGGACCAGATGGCGCTGGCGCCGTGCCACGCGTTCTTCCAGTTCTACGTGGCGGACGGCAAGCTCTCTTGCCAGCTGTACCAGCGTTCCTGCGACGTGTTCCTGGGCCTGCCGTTCAACATCGCCAGCTATGCGCTGTTGGTGCACATGATGGCGCAGCAGTGCGATCTGGAAGTGGGTGATTTCGTCTGGACCGGTGGTGATACCCACCTGTACAGCAACCACATGGAACAGACGCGGCTGCAGCTGACGCGTGAACCACGTCCGTTGCCGAAACTGGTGATCAAACGCAAGCCGGCTTCGCTGTTCGATTACCGTTTCGAAGACTTCGAGATCGAAGGTTACGATCCGCATCCGGCCATCAAGGCGCCGGTCGCGATCTGACCTTAACCGCATCACACCAGGGGCGCAGCGATTGCGCCCCTTTTTTTATCCGCATTGCGCGCCGCGCCGCATTTTATTGTCGCCATTTGTCACTATAGGGAAAACATTGCGCAGCTTGCCGCAAGGCTTGCGCATGCGGCTTTACCGCTTTGTTACGGCCCTTACACTGGCCGCATGAACGAAAATACGCTATCGAACATCGATGACCGCCAGCGTGGTATGACGCTGATTGAGCTGTTGGCGGCGCTCCTGATCGCCGGCATGCTCACCGGCTGGGGCGTCGGGCAATGGCGCTATCATCAGCAAGCGCTGCGGCTGGAACACACGGCCCAACAGCTGCTGGCGTTTTTGCTGCGACTGCAGGCGGACGCCAACTGGCGTAACCGCCCGGCGCTGCTGTGGTTCAAGAACGGCACGCCCTGGTGTCTGGGCGGTGGCGTGCCGCCGCCGGATTGCGGTTCAGCCGAAGGCTCCGTTTTTTTGCCGTTTTATCGTGACGTTGCGCTGAGCGGTTATACCGACAAAGAAATCGGGTTTTACGGTTTGCGCAATACTGCGCAGGCGGGGCATATCCAGCTCAGCAATGAGGCAGGCGGCCTGCGGCTAGTGCTGTCTGCCCGAGGGCGGCTGCGTTTATGCAGCGAAGGGCTCCGGATAAGGGGGATCGCGCCATGCTGACTGTCGAACGCGGTTTTACTCTGCCGGAGGTCATGTTGGCGCTGGTGTTCGGCAGCGTGATCGCGCTTGGCGCGGCAAAAACTTACCCGCTGTTACGCCAGCAGAACGTGGCCGTTGGTCAGCACTTTCGGCTGGAGTCAACGCTGCGACAGCTGGCGTTCGGCATTGAGAAAGATCTGCGCCGCGCCGGTTTTTGCGCCGGGCAGTGCGCAGGCCGTCCGTTGCTGATCGGCCAGGCATCGGGAGAAGCGGCGGGCAGCTGCGTTATCGTCGCTTACGACATCACCCGCAGCGGGCAATGGCTCACCTCGGGCGAGGATGTAGGCTATTTCGGTTATCGGCTGCGCAATGGCGGCTTGGAAGGGCAGCGCGGCGTAAGCCAATGCGACGGCGGCGGCTGGGAGCGGCTACTCGATCATGACGAAGTGCGCATTGAGCGGTTTCATGTGGCGATAGAGCGGGGCGATCACGGCGCAGCGTTGGCTCGTCTGACGCTGACGGGGCGCTCCGCCAGCGATACGCGTATCAGGCGCAGTCTGAGCGGGAGCGTCGAAATGGCGGCGCTGCCATGAAGCGGCGCACCCAGCGAGGCGGTAGCACCCTGGCGGCGGTGATGTTGCTGCTGGCGCTGGGGCTGATGTTGCTCAATGCTCAGCATCGGCAATTGGATAACGCGCTGTTACTGGCCGCCGATCAGCAGCGTTACCTTCAGGCTTACAATCAGGCCGCTTCGGCGCTGAGTTGGGGGATGAGCCAGCGCTGGCCGCGCGCCGAGCTGAGTGCAGCGGCCTGGCTATGCAGGCAGCGCGTGGAATTGACGGCCTGCGCCCGGCTGTCTACCAGAGCGGGGGTGGTGACGGTACGCGGCCTTGGTGAGATGCACGGGGGGGAGCCGCTTTGGCTGTATCAATGGGGCGTGTTTGACGATGCAGAGGCTGCTGGCAAGGTGCAAGCGCAGCCAGGGGGGCGGCTGGATTTTTGCCCCGAGAAAAGGCTGGCTGACTGCGATGGCTAACGCTCGCGCAGGGCGGCTATCCCGCAACGGCTTCAGCCTACCGGAGGTATTGGTGGCAGCCTTGCTGTTCTCGGTGTCGCTGCTTGGCTTGTTACAGTATCATCAGGTGCTGTTGCAGTCGTTTCAGCGCCAGTGGCACTACCGGCAAGCCTGGGCGCTGGCGCACCAGCAGTTGGAAACGTTCGCCGTCACCGGGCGGCTCGATGCCGAACCACCGCCGGAAGGCTGGCGACGTGAGGCGGCGCTTGACGATGCGGAGAGTGATTGCCGTCGATTGACGGTCAGGGTTCAAACGCCGCAGCGGCAGTGGGCAACGCTGAGCCGTTGGTATTGCACCCGTTTTTGAGCCGGTATGTTTTTTGTTTTAAAGGAGCGTTCATGTTCACGGTTTATCATTCCAATCAGCTGGATTTATTGAAGACGCTGACCAGCGCGCTGATAGCCAGAGATCCGTTGGCCGATCCTTTTCAACAGGAAGTGGTGCTGGTGCAGAGCCCCGGGATGGCGCAATGGCTGCAGATGCAGCTGGCGGAACAGTTCGGCATCGCCGCCAATGTCGCGTTTCCGCTGCCGGCGACCTTTATTTGGGACATGTTCACCCGGGTGCTGCCGGATATCCCGAAAGAGAGCGCCTTCAGCAAGGACGCCATGACCTGGAAGCTGATGTGGTTGCTGCCAGAGATGCTGACCCAACCGGCGTTTGCGCCGCTACAGCACTATCTGACCGATGACGGCGACAAGCGCAAAATTCATCAGCTGGCCGGCCGGGTCGCCGACCTGTTCGACCAATATTTGGTTTATCGCCCGCAGTGGCTGGAGAGTTGGCAGCGCGGTGAGCGCATCGACGGTCTGGCGGAGGCTCAGCAATGGCAGGCGCCGCTCTGGGCGCGGCTGGTAGAGTACACACGCGAACTGGGGCAGCCGGAATGGCACCGCGCCAATCTGTACAGCCGCTTTATCCACGCGCTGGAGCAGGCAAAAACGTGCCCACCCGGTTTGCCGCCGCGGGTGTTTATCTGCGGCATCTCGGCGTTGCCGCCGGTCTATTTGGAGGCGCTGCAGGCGCTGGGGCGGCATATCGATATCCACCTGATGTTCACCAACCCCTGTCGTTATTACTGGGGCGACATTCAGGATTACGCTTTCCTGGCCCGCTTGCAGAGCCGTAAACGCCGTCACTACCACCAGGCTCGTGAGCAGGGGCTGTTCCGCGAGCCGGATGACGCGGCGCGCCTGTTTGACGCCGAAGGCCAGCAGCAGCTCAGCAACCCGCTGTTGGCCTCCTGGGGCAAGCTGGGGCGCGATCATCTCTATCTGCTGTCGCAGATGGAAGGGGCGCAAGAGGTCGACGCCTTTGTCGATATCCCGGCGGATACCATGCTGCACGCCGTTCAGCGCGACATGCTGGAGTTGGAAGATCATGCGGTGATCGGTATTACCGCGGAAACGCTGGAAAGCAGCGTCAGCAAACGCCCGCTTGATGAGAATGACCGCTCCCTCAGCCTGCACACCTGCCACAGCCCACAGCGGGAAGTGGAGGTGCTGCACGATCAACTGCTGACCATGCTGGCGCAGGATCCGTCGTTGACACCGCGCGACATCATCGTGATGGTAGCGGATATCGACAGCTACACGCCTTATATTCAGGCAGTGTTCGGCAACGCGCCCGCCGAGCGCTACCTGCCGTTCGCCATTTCTGACCGTAAAGCGCGGCAGGCGCATCCGGCGCTGCAGGCGTTCATTTCACTGCTCGATTTGCCGCAAAGCCGCTTTACCTCGGAACAGGTGCTGGCGCTGCTGGAGGTGCCTGCCCTGGCTACCCGTTTCGCCATCGGCGAAGAGGGGCTGCGCCTGCTGCGTCACTGGGTTGGTGAATCCGGCGTTCGCTGGGGCCTGGACGACGATAACGTGCGCGAACTGGATCTGCCCGCCACTGGCCAGCATACCTGGCGCTTCGGCATTACGCGCATGCTGCTCGGCTACGCGATGGACAGCAATGCCGGCGATTGGCAGGGCATTTTACCTTACGACGAATCGAGCGGGTTGGCCGCCGAGTTGGCGGGGCAGTTGGCAGACCTGCTGGCGCAGCTCAGCCACTGGCGGCAAGTCTTGAGCGAAGCGCGCCCGCTCGAGGCGTGGCTGCCGTTGTGCCGGCAACTGCTGGATGCCTTCTTCGCCGCGGACAGTGACACTGAAGTCGTGCTGGCGCTGATCGAACAGCAGTGGCAGCAGGCCATCAATTTTGGCCTGGCGGCGCGCTATCCCGACGAGGTGCCGTTGACCATTCTGCGTGACGATCTGGCGGCGCGCCTCGATCAGGAACGCATCAGTCAGCGCTTCCTCGCCGGGCAAATCAACTTCTGTACGCTGATGCCGATGCGTTCCATTCCGTTCAAGGTGGTGTGCCTGCTGGGCATGAACGACGGCGTGTATCCGCGCACGCTGCCGCCGCTGGGGTTCGATCTGATGGCGCAGCAGGTCAAACGTGGCGACCGTAGCCGGCGGGATGACGACCGCTATCTGTTCCTGGAAGCGATTTTGTCCGCTCAGCAGCGGCTGTATATCAGCTTCATCGGCCGTTCCATTCAGGACAACAGCCCGCGCTATCCTTCGGTGCTGGTCACCGAGCTGCTGGAGTACCTGGAGCAAAGCTATTGTCTGCCGGGAGACGAGGAACTTAGTGCAGACGACAGCGCCCGCCGAGTGGGCGAGCACTTGCTGAAGTGGCATGCGCGCATGCCGTTCGCCGCCGAGAATTTCTTGCCGGGCTCGGAGGCGCAAAGCTATGCCGCCGAGTGGCTGCCCGCCGCCGATGGTCGCGGTGCGGCGCATCCGGCGTTCAACCAGCCGCTGCCCGCCGAAGCGCTGCAGCAAATAGCGTTGGATGAGCTGCTGCGGTTTTATCGCCATCCGATTCGTGCCTTCTTCCAGCTGCGCTTGGGCGTCAGTTTTATCCTGGAAGAGACCGAGTTGCCGGACGAAGAACCCTTCACGCTGGATAACCTCAGCCGTTACCAGTTCAACAGTCAACTGCTGAATACGCTTATCGACGGCGACGATCCCGAGCGGCTATTCCAGCGGGTGCGCGCCGCCGGTGGGTTGCCCTATGGCGCCTTCGGCGAAATTTATTGGCAAAAGCAGCAGGAAGAAATGAGCGAACTGGCCGAGCAGGTGCGTGCGGAACGGGCGCAGAGCCATAGCCTGGAGCTGGATATCGATATCGCCGGCGTGCGCCTCAGTGGCTGGCTGCACCAGGTGCAGGATGACGGCCTGTTGCGCTGGCGGCCCGCTACGCTGTCGGCGGTGGACGGCATATTGTTGTGGCTGGAGCACCTGGTGTATTGCTGTGCCGGCGGCACCGGCGAGAGCCGCATGTATGGCCGCAAGAACTCCGCCTGGCGCTTTGCCGCGCTGGCGCCAGAAGAGGCGCAGGCGCAGTTGGCGGAACTGCTGGCGGGCTATCAACGCGGTCTGTGTGAGCCGCTGCTGTTGCTGAACAAGAGCGGCTGGGCGTGGCTGAGCCAGTGCTATCTGCCGGAAACGCAGCAAATCGACTGGGAGGAAGACGCGCAAATTAAGGCCCGCGCCAAATTGCTGCAGGCTTGGCAGGGCGATCAGCGCATTCCCGGAGAAGGGGAAGATCCCTACGTGCAGCGAGTATTCCGCCAATTGGATAATGAATACTTGGCGCAAATTCTGGCCGAAACAGAGCGTTATCTGCTGCCGGTGGCGCGGCATAACCTGGGGTAACAATCCCTCGGTGGTGCTGTGCAGCGGGAGGTGGTAAAAATAACGAAGGTTATATTCAACCATTGGGGTAATTCCCGGTCTGACATAACGTACAGGCATATACCCGCCGTGTTTCGGACCGCCACATTGGCGAAGAACCCGGCGAGTACCGATTTGGTTATGTGGTTTTGATGCACGTCGCCAACGTCAGGGAGTGGGCGTAGCGACGTCAGAATAGGGGTTTATTTTGGATATGCGCAGACAGTTGGCCCGTATCGCCGGGCTGGTATTATTGGCTATGTGTTGGGCACCGTTGAGTTGGGCCGCGCAAGGATGGCAACCGCTGGCGGAGAAGATCAACAAGAGCGAACACGATCCGCGTCAGTACGAGGCGATCAAGTTGGCTAACGGCATGACGGTGTTGCTGGTGTCCGATGCCCAGGCGCCGAAATCGCTGGCGGCGCTGGCATTGCCGGTCGGGTCGCTCGAAGATCCGAACAGCCAACTGGGCTTGGCGCACTATCTGGAACATATGGTGCTGATGGGCTCCAAACGCTATCCAGAGCCGGAAAACCTGTCCGAATTCCTGAAAAAGCACGGCGGCAGCCATAACGCCAGCACGGCCTCTTATCGCACCGCCTTCTATCTGGAAGTGGAGAATGACGCGCTGGAGCCGGCGGTCGATCGCATGGCCGACGCCATTGCCGAGCCGCTGCTGGATCCGGGCAATGCCGATCGTGAGCGCAACGCGGTGAACGCCGAATTGACGATGGCGCGCTCGCGCGACGGCATGCGCATGGCGCAGGTCGGCGCGGAAACCCTTAACCCGGCGCACCCGAGCGCGCGCTTCTCCGGCGGCAATCTCGATACGCTGAAAGACAAGCCGGACAGCAAGTTGCATGATGAACTGACCGGCTTCTATAAACGCTACTACTCCGCCAACCTGATGATGGGCGTTTTGTACGGTAATCAGCCGCTGCCGCAGTTGGCGGATATTGCGGCGAAAACCTTTGGCCGCGTGCCGAATCACGACGCCAGCGTGCCGCCGATCACCGTGCCGGCCGTGACGCCGGAACAGCAGGGTATCATCATTCACTATGTGCCGGCGCAGCCGCGCAAGCAGCTGAAGGTCGAGTTCCGCATCGATAACAACAGCGCCGCGTTTCGCAGCAAAACCGATACCTACATCAGCTACCTGATCGGCAACCGCAGCAAAAACACCCTGTCTGACTGGTTGCAGAAGCAGGGGCTGGCGGACGCCATCAATGCCGGCGCGGATCCGATGGTCGATCGCAACGGCGGCGTCTTCGCCATCAGCGTTTCACTGACCGACAAAGGTCTGGCCAAACGCGACGAGGTCGTCGCCGCCATTTTCAACTACCTGAAAATGCTGCGCAGCGAAGGCATCAAGCAGAGTTATTTCGACGAAATCTCGCACGTTCTGAATCTGGACTTCCGTTATCCGTCGATCACGCGCGACATGGACTACATCGAATGGCTGGTGGACACCATGCTGCGTGTGCCGGTTGAGCATGCGCTGGACGCACCCTACCTGGCCGATCGTTATGATCCCAAGGCGATCGCTGAACGTCTGGATGCCATGACGCCGCAAAATGCGCGCATCTGGTTCGTCAGCCCCGATGAGCCGCACAACAAGACGGCCTATTTCGTCAACGCGCCTTACCAGGTCGACAAAATCACGCCACAGCGCTTTACGCAGTGGCAGCAGCTGGGCAGCGGCATTTCTCTGTCGTTGCCGGCGCTCAACCCGTACATTCCGGATGATTTCACCCTGACCAAACCGTCGCACGAGTTCAAAAAGCCGGAAATGGTGGTGGATAAACCCGGCCTGCGCGTGCTGTATATGCCGAGCCGTTATTTCGCCGACGAGCCGAAGGCCGACGTCACCGTCGCTTTCCGCAACGCCAAGACCATGGATTCCGCGCGCAACCAGGTGCTGTTCTCGCTGACGGATTATCTGGCCGGCCTCGCGCTGGATCAACTGAGCTATCAGGCGTCGGTCGGCGGGTTGAGTTTCTCGACGTCGCCGAACAACGGCCTGATGTTTAACGCCAACGGCTTTACCCAGCGTTTGCCGCAGTTGTTGACGGCGCTGATCGAGGGCTATTCCAGCTTCACGCCGACGGAAGATCAGCTGGCGCAGGCCAAATCCTGGTACCTGGAGCAGTTGGACGCCGCCGAGAAGGGCAAAGCGTTTGAGCTGGCCATTCAGCCGGTGCAGATGGTTTCCCGCGTGCCGTATTCCGAACGCAGTGAGCGCCGCGAAGTGCTGAAGACGCTGACGCTGAAAGACGTGCTGGCCTATCGCGACAGCCTGCTGGCCGAGGCCACGCCGGAGCTGTTGGTGGTGGGCAACATGAGCAAGCAGCAGGTCGACACGTTGGCGTCGACGTTGAAACATCGTCTGGGCTGTACCGGCATCGAATGGTGGCACGGCGAAGACGTGGTGGTGGACAAGAATCAGCTAGCCAACCTGCAACAGGTGGGCAGCAGCACCGACTCGGCGCTGGCGGCGGTCTATGTGCCGACCGGCTACGACGAAGTGACCGGCATGGCCTACAGCTCGCTGCTGGGGCAGATCATTCAGCCGTGGTTCTACAGCCAGCTGCGCACTCAGGAGCAATTGGGGTATGCGGTCTTCGCCTTCCCGATGTCGGTGGGCCGCCAGTGGGGCGTGGGCTTCCTGCTGCAGAGCAACAGCAAGCAGCCGGCCTACCTGTACCAGCGCTATCAGGATTTCTACCCGAAAACCGAGAAGCGCTTGCGCGACATGAGCGAGGCCGATTTTGAGCAGTACAAACAGGCGCTCATTAATGAGCTGAAGCAGCGGCCGCAAACCCTCAGCGAAGAAGCCAGCCGGTTCGCCAACGATTTCGATCGCGGCAATTTCGCCTTCGATACCCGTCAGAAGCTGATTGCGCAGGTGCAACAGCTGACGCCGGCCAAGCTGGCGGATTATTTCCACCAGGCGGTGATCCAACCGCAGGGGCTGGCGGTGCTGTCGCAGGTGAGCGGCAGCGGGCAAGACAAGGCGGATTACGCGGCGCCTAAGGATTGGGTTACCTATCCGAACGCGTCTGCATTGCAGCAGATCCTGCCGCGCAAAGTGGCGACGCCATGACGGAAGTTGCCCCGCAAAGGCTGGAGCCGCTGACGTTACCGTTGTTCGGCGAACGCCTGATCGAGGCGTCAGCGGGCACCGGCAAAACCTTTACCATCGGCGCGCTGTACCTGCGTTTGCTGCTGGGGTTGGGCGGTGAAGCAGCGTTTCCCCGGCCGCTGACGGTCGAAGAAATCCTGGTGGTGACCTTTACCGAGGCCGCCACCGAGGAGCTGCGCGGGCGCATCCGCGACAATATCCACGGGCTGCGCATCGCCTGCGTGCGCGGTATCAGCGCCAACCCGCTGTTTTCGGCGCTGATGGAAGAAATTGACGATTTGACCGACGCCGCCTCGCAGCTGCTGGCGGCGGAGCGGCAGATGGACGAAGCGGCGATTTACACCATCCACGGCTTTTGCCAACGAATGTTGACGCACAACGCCTTTGAGTCCGGCATGCTGTTTGAACAAACGCTGGTGCAGGATGAACTGCCGCTGCGGCGGCAGGCCTGCGCCGATTTCTGGCGTCGCCACTGCTATCCGTTGCCACTGGGCGTGGCGCGTGCGGTCAGCCAGGAGTGGAGCGGCCCGGAAGCGTTGCTGGCCGACCTTTCCGGTTATCTGCACGGTGAAGCGCCGGCGCTGCGTCGGCCGCCGAAGGACGAAGAAACCGTCCTGATGCGCCACGAGCAGATCGTCGCGCGCATCGACGCCATCAAGGCGCAATGGCGGGCGGCGGCGGGCGATCTGGAGGCGTTAATCGCCCAGTCCGGTGTCGATAAGCGCAGCTACAGCAGCAAACACCTGCCGAACTGGCTGAACAAGGTCGGCGAATGGAGCGGGCAGGAGACTCAGGACTACCAGCTGCCGAAGGAACTGGATAAATTTCGCCAGTCGGTGCTGCTGGAGAAGACCAAGAAAGGCGAGCCGCCGCGGCATGCGCTGTTCACGGCGATCGACGAGCTGTTTGATGAACCCTTGACGCTGCGCGACCTGATCATGGCGCGCGCGCTCAGCGAGATCCGCACTTCCATTCAGCAAGAAAAGCGCCAGCGCGCCGAGCTGGGGTTTGACGACCTGCTCAGCCGGCTGGACGGCGCCTTGCAAAGCGGTGGTGGCGAACAGCTGGCACAGGCGATCCGCCAGCGTTACCCGGTGGCGATGATCGATGAATTCCAGGATACCGATCCGCAGCAATACCGCATTTTCCAAAGACTTTACGTCGGCCGGCCCGATTGCGGCCTGCTGCTGATCGGCGATCCCAAGCAGGCGATTTACGCCTTTCGCGGTGCCGACATCTTTACCTACATGCGGGCGCGCTCAGAGGTGAGCGCCCACTATACGCTGGAGACCAACTGGCGCTCGTCGCCGTCGATGGTCGCCAGCGTTAATCACCTGTTTTCTCAGGTAGAAAAGCCTTTCCTGTTCGGCCAAATCCCCTTTATCGAGGTCAGCGCGGCGGAAAAGAACCAAGGGCTGGCGTTTGACCTGCACGGCAAGCCGCAACCGGCGATGCAGTTCTGGCTGCAGCAGGGGGAAGGCGCCGGTGTAAGTGATTACCAACAGCTGATGGCGCGCCTGTGCGCCACGCAAATTCGCGACTGGCTCAGCGCCGGGCAGCAGGGGCAGGCGTGGCTGCAGGGCGGCAAGATGCCAAGGCCGGTACAAGCCTCCGATATCACGGTGCTGGTGCGCAGCCGCAATGAGGCGGCGTTGGTGCGCGATGCGCTGAGTGCGCTTTCTATTCCGTCGGTGTATCTGTCCAACCGCGATAGCGTGTTCGACACCCCGGAGGCCAAAGACCTGCTGTGGTTGTTGCAGGCGGTGTTGGCGCCGGAGCAAGAGCGCACGCTGCGCAGCGCCATGGCCACCGGGCTGATGGGGCTGGACGCGCCGACGTTGGACGGCCTGAGCCGCGATGAGCGCGCCTGGGACTCGCTGGTTAATGAATTCGACAGTTACCGCACGCTCTGGCTGCGCCGCGGCGTGTTGCCGATGCTGAGCGAGGTGATGAAAGCGCGCCAGCTGGCGGAGAACCTGCTGGCCAGCGCCGGCGGCGAGCGTCGCTTGACCGACGTGCTGCATCTGGGGGAGCTGTTGCAAGAGGCGGCGGCGCAGCTCGACAGCGAGCATGCGCTGGTGCGCTGGCTGGCGCAGCAGATCGCCCAGCCTAATCGTCAGTCCGATAATCAGCAGCTGCGGCTGGAGAGCGACCGGCATCTGGTGCAGGTGATCACGATTCACAAGTCTAAGGGGTTGGAGTTCGATCTGGTGTGGCTGCCGTTCGTCGGCAACTTCCGCCAGCAGCAACAGGCGCTGTATCACGATCGCCACAGTTTCCAGGCGTTGCTGGATCTCGACGCCAATGAAGAGAGCCAGGCCTGGGCGGAGGAGGAGCGATTAGCGGAAGACCTGCGTCTGCTGTATGTGGCGCTGACCCGCTCGGTGTACCACTGCAGCATCGGCATCGCACCGTTGTTCCAGGGCACGCGCAAGAAACAGGGCGATACCGATCTGCACCGCAGCGCATTGGGTTATCTGGTGCAGGGCGGGCAAGCCGGTGACGCCGTGTATCTGCAGGAGCGGCTGCAGCAATTAGCGGGCGGCGGTATCGCGCTGTCGCTGGTTGAACCGCCGGATGAAGAACCCTGGCACCCCCAGGCTTCGCTAACCGAGGCGTTGGAGGCGAAAAGCTTTACCCGGCGGATCCAGGATTTTTGGCGGGTGACCAGCTATACCGGTTTGCAACAGCACGGCGCGAGCCTGATGCAGGATCTGCTGCCGCGTCTGGATGTCGACGCGGCCGGTGAGCGCGGGGAAGAAAGTGAGCCAGCGCTTACACCGCATACCTTCCCGCGCGGCGCAACGCCCGGCACCTTCCTGCACAGCCTGTTTGAAACGCTGGACTTCACCCAGCCGCTCGACGAACAGTGGCTGCTGGAACAGCTACAGCAGCAAGGGTTCGCCGAACACTGGCAACCGATTCTGCTGGCGTGGATGCAGGTGCTGCTCAATACGTCGCTCGACGACAGCGGCGTGACGCTGGCGGCGCTGACGCCGCAGCATAAGCAGGCAGAGCTGCAGTTCTATTTACCGATTAATCGGCTGTTGCAGGCGAAGGAGCTCGATTCCCTGGTGAAGCGTTACGATCCGCTTTCCGCCCGCTGTCCGGCGCTGGATTTTCACCAGGTGCAGGGCATGCTGAAAGGCTTTATCGACCTGGTGTTCTGCTGGCAGGGCAAATACTACCTGCTGGACTACAAGTCCAACTGGCTAGGAGAGGACAGCAGCGCCTATACCCGGCCGGCGATGGAGCAGGCGATGGCGGAACATCGTTACGATCTGCAATACCAGCTGTACACGCTGGCGTTGCATCGTTATCTGCGCCATCGGTTGCCGGATTATGATTACCGACGCCATTTTGGCGGGGTGATTTATCTGTTCCTGCGCGGCGTGGATGCGGCGCACCCGGGCAATGGCATTTTCACCTGTCTCCCCGAGTTTGAGTTGGTGGAGGGGATGGATCGCTTGTTCAGTGGCGAGGCGGCGGAGGAAGGATCATGATCGCACTGCTGGAGCAGGCGGTGGCGCTTGGCGCGCTGCGCCCGCTAGACGTGCAGTTCGCCCGCGTGGTGGCGAACGAAGACGAGCCTGATATTTTGCTGGCCGCCGCCTGCCTGAGCGCAGAGGCGGGGGCCGGTCATGTCTGCCTGATGCTGGAGCAACTGCAGGCGGACACGCTGTTTGAAGGGCGCCAACCGGCGCTGGCGTTGGCGGTGTGGGAGGCGGTCGGGCGACCGGATAGCGCGCGTTGGCAGCAGCGTTTGGCGGCCAGTGCGGCGGTCGGGGATGGCAGCGGCGCAACGCCGCTGGTACTGCGCGGGCCGCGTTTATACCTGCAGCGCATGTGGCAAAACGAAGGTGAAGTGGCGGCGTTTATCGGCGGCGAAGGTGAATCGCTGGCGGTGCCGGAGGAGGCGTTGCGCGCCATTCTCGACCGCTTGTTCGGCACGGCGAGTGACGAACCCGACTGGCAGAAGATCGCCGCCGCGGTGGCGGCTACGCGGCGTATCGCGGTGATTTCCGGCGGGCCGGGCACCGGTAAAACCACCACCGTCGCCAAGCTGCTGGCGGCGCTGGTGCAGCTGGATGAAAGCGCGCGCTTGCGAATTCAGCTGGCGGCGCCGACCGGCAAGGCGGCGGCGCGCCTGACGGAGTCGCTTGGCAGCGCCAGCCGTCAGTTGGCGTTGACCCCGGCGCAGCAGGCGTTGTTCCCGACGGAGGCGGCGACGTTGCACCGTCTGTTGGGGGCGCAACCGAACAGTCAGCGCATGCGCTATCACCGTGGCAACCGGCTGCATTTGGATGTGCTGGTGGTGGATGAGGCTTCGATGGTCGATCTGCCGATGATGGCGCGCCTGATTGCCGCGCTGCCCGATCGGGCGCGGGTGATTTTCCTTGGCGACCGCGATCAGCTGGCTTCGGTAGAGGCCGGCGCGGTGCTGGGGGATATTTGCCGTTTTGCCGAGCAGGGATACAGCGATGCGCGTGCCGCAGAGCTGAGCCGCCTGACCGGCTGTTCGATCGAAGGGCGGCAGGCCGACGCGGAAGCGGCGGTGCGCGATAGCCTGTGTCTGCTGCGCAAGAGCTATCGCTTCGATGCACGTTCCGGCATCGGCCAACTGGCGTTGGCGGTCAACGCCGGCGCGGGGGATCGCGCACTGGCGGCACTAAACGGCAGTTTCGGCGATGTCGCGGGCTATGCGCTGGCGACGAGCGAAGAGTATCAGGCGCTGTTGGATGCCTGCGTGGCGGGCTACCGCGACTATCTGCGGCTGACGGCCGAAGGGGCGGACGCGGCGACGGTGCTGGCGGCTTTTGGCCGTTTCCAGGTGCTGTGTGCGCTGCGTGAAGGGCCGTTCGGCGTCGCCGGCCTGAACGAGCGCATTGAGCTCGGGCTGCAGCGTGCGGGCCTGATCGACCGCAAACCGGGCGTGCTTGGCCGCTGGTACCGGGGGCGGCCGGTGATGATCGGCCGCAACGACAGCGCACTGGGGCTGTTCAATGGGGATATCGGCATTACATTGCCGGATGAGCACGGCGATCTGCGCGTGCATTTCCAACTGCCCGACGGCAGCATCAAGTCGGTACAGCCAAGCCGTTTGCCGGCGCATGAAACCGCTTATGCCATGACGGTGCACAAATCACAGGGATCGGAGTTTGACCATACGGTTCTGGTGTTGCCGAACCATTTCCTGCCAGTGCTGACGCGTGAGCTGGTCTATACCGCGATCACTCGTGCGCGTAAGCAGCTCTCACTGTACGCTACGGAGACGGTACTGCTGCGGGCTATTCGCACGCCGACCCAGCGCCGCAGCGGATTGGCTGAACGGTTGCAGGCAACGGAATAAGCGATGAACGGGCGCGGCAACGGCCGCGCCCACTGTGATTACAGATCCGCCAGCAGAATTTTGGAGCGGCGCTGGTAGTTGTACAACGCCTGTTTCTGCATCGGCAGCACGTCGACCTCCGCCGGGGTAAAGCCACGTTCCTGGAACCAGTGGATGCTACGGGTGGTCAGCACGAACAGCTTCTTCAGCCCCATCTGCCGCGCCTGATTTTCCACCCGCTGCAGCAGCATCTCGCCGCGCGAAGAACTGCGGTAATCGGGATGTACCGCGACACAGGCCATCTCACCGATTTTTTCCTCCAGGAACGGGTACAGTGCCGCACAGGCGATGGTCAGGTTGTCGCGTTCGATAATGGTGAACTTGTCGATCTCCATCTCCAGCTGTTCACGTGAACGGCGCACCAGAATACCCTGTTGTTCGAGCGGTCGGATCAGTTCCAGGATGCCGCCGATGTCGTTGATCGTCGCCCGGCGCACCTGCTCGGCGCTTTCCATCACGATTTGGGTGCCGATGCCGTCGCGCGAGAACAGCTCTTGCACCAGCGCGCCATCCTCCTGATAGCTGATCAAGTGGCTGCGGCGCACGCCGCTGCGGCAGCCTTTCACCGCGCCGCGCAGGAAGCGCACGGTGCCGGAATGGTAATCGCCGCCTTCCTCCAGTTCTTCAAGGCGCTTTTGCGCGTCGTTGGGGAACAGTTCGGAAAGGATATTGCCTTCTGCATCGGTCACGCCCTGTGAGGAGCAGAAACCGATCATTTTTTCCGCTTTCAGTTTGATCGCCAACTGGGTGGCCACTTCTTCCGAAGTCAGGTTGAAACTCTCGCCGGTGACTGAGACCGCGACCGGACCGATCAGCACGATGGCGTTGCTGTCGAGTTGGCGATGGATCGCTTCTTCATCGATGCGGCGAATGCGGCCGCTGTGGCAATAGTCGATGCCGTCATCAATACCCAGCGGCTGAGCGATGATGAAATTGCCGCTGACCACGTTAATGTGCGCGCCCTGCAGCGGCGTGTTGTTGAGGCTCATCGACAGGCGGGCGGTGATGTCCAGCTGCAACAAACCGGCGGCCTGCTTGACCAGTTCGAGCGTATGGGCGTCGGTTACGCGCGTGTGCTTGTGGTAGATCGGCTCAGAGTTATGCTGCGCCAGGTTGGCGTCGATCTGCGGCCGTGCGCCGTAAACCACTACCAGGCGGATGCCCAGACTATGCAACAGCCCGATATCGTTGACGATGTTGGAGAAATTCTCGTGTTCGATGGCTTCCCCGCCGAGCATGATGACAAACGTCTTGCCACGGTGGGCATTGATATAAGGGACTGAGTGACGGAATCCTTGCACCAGCTCTGTACTACGTTCCTTCACGGGCAAACCTCTTGTGAATATTTATACGATATTTTTGTATTTTTATTCTTTTATGGCGCTAATGGCAAGTGGGAAATCGTCATGAAGAGCGAGCTAAGGGCGCTAAATCGTTAATAAATTGAAAAACCATAAAAAGATTTTCTGATGACAGGGCTGGCATGATTGGTTAAAGTTTTTCGGCACCCCCATTTTATTGGTGTTTTTTTAATCTGTTGTAAACAGCTATTACTGCCGGAGCCGCATGCCAAACGCTAATCACAATCTGGGCCGCCGTCGTTTATTACAGGGCGTTGCCGCCAGCTGGTTGCTGAGTGTGAGTCGCACGGGCTTCGCCGCGTCGTCGCACGTGATTGCCGTGCGCGTCTGGCCATCCTCCACTTATACCCGCGTCACGCTGGAATCCAACGTCGAGCTGAAATACAAGCAGTTTGCCCTGACCAATCCCGATCGCGTGGTGGTGGATATCGAAGGCGTCCACCTCAACAGCGTGCTGAAAGGTATTGCCGGGCAGGTGCGCGCCGACGATCCGTATCTCAAGCAGGCGCGCGTCGGCCAGTTTGATCAGAATACCGTGCGGCTGGTGCTTGAGCTCAAGCAGAGCGTCAGCCCGCATATTTTCACGCTGGCGCCGGTACCGGAGTATCGCAACCGTCTGGTGATGGATCTCTACCCGACCAAGGGCGGCAGCGGCGGTGAGGAGTATGATCCGCTACTGGCGTTACTGGAAGATTACAACAAGGGCGATCTGGAGCGCACGCTGCCGCCGGAAGCGCCGCAGGCCGGCAAGGCGGGGCGCGATCGGCCGATCGTCATCATGCTGGATCCTGGCCACGGCGGCGAAGATCCCGGCGCTATTGGCAAGTACAAGACGCGCGAGAAAGATATCGTGCTGCAGATTGCCCGCAAGCTAAGCGCCATGATCAAGCGCGAGCCGAACATGAAAGTGTTCATGACGCGCAACGAAGATGTGTTTATCCCGCTCAAGGTGCGTGTCGCCAAGGCGCGCAAGCAGCGCGCCGATCTGTTCGTTTCGATTCACGCTGACGCCTTTACCAGCCGCGCCGCGCGCGGTTCATCGGTGTTCGCGTTGTCCACCAAGGGCGCCACCAGCTCGGCGGCCAAGTTCCTGGCGCAGACGCAGAACGCGTCGGACCAAATCGGCGGCGTCAGCAAGAGCGGCGACCGCTATCTCGACCATACCATGTTCGATCTGATCCAGACCGCGACCATCAACGACAGCCTGAAGTTCGGCAAGGAAGTGTTGAATCGGATGGGGAAAATCAACCGGTTGCACAAGAATCGCGTCGATCAGGCCGGTTTTGCGGTGTTGAAGGCGCCGGATATCCCGTCGATCCTGGTAGAGACGGCATTTATCAGCAACATCGAAGAGGAGCGCAAGCTGCGCACCAGCCATTTCCAGCAGCAGGTGGCGGAGTCGATTCTGGCGGGGATCAAGGCTTATTTCGCCAACGGCGGCGCGCTGGCGAGCCGATAAAAGCAGGGCCGGGCGCGAGTCCGGCTATTTTTGCGGATTGCAGATACAAAAAAACACCCGGAAGGGTGCTTATCTGTTGTCATCAAGAGTTGGTTGCGGAGGCCGGATTTGAACCGACGACCTTCGGGTTATGAGCCCGACGAGCTACCAGGCTGCTCCACCCCGCGTCCGTCTTGATGCTGTATTACTACGAAACCACCGTTCATGTTATGCCGCTGGTACGACATTCGGTTGGTTGCGGGGGCCGGATTTGAACCGACGACCTTCGGGTTATGAGCCCGACGAGCTACCAGGCTGCTCCACCCCGCGTCCGTATAATACTTTGTTATCGAAGCCAAACGCAAATACCGCCAATGCGGCATCGGTTGGTTGCGGGGGCCGGATTTGAACCGACGACCTTCGGGTTATGAGCCCGACGAGCTACCAGGCTGCTCCACCCCGCGTCCGATGGATGCGCACTATACTCTCCGTGCGTTTTGTTGCAAACCCTTTTTGCATTTTATTGGCCTAAACCCGTTTTTCTGCTGGATTTGCCCGCAATTTGCCTTCTTTTTCATCACCATCCTCCGTGCGGCTTTTTTTATTTGCAGCGATTCCTTTATCAATGAGCGTTTGTTATCGTTCAGCCGGTAGATCATATCAGTTTGAGAGTGTGCGCGATGAAAGGACGTTGGGGCAAATACCTGCTGGGCGGGTTGTTGGTGGCGGTGTTGGCGGGCTGTTCGTCCAAGCCGACCGATCGGGGTCAGCAATATAAAGACGGCCGTCTGGATCAATCGCTGGAGCTGGTCAATCAGCCCAACGCCAAAGGTTCGCCGGTCAACGCCAAGGATTATTCGGATCAGCTGATGGAGATCAAGTACGCGTCGCCTTCGCTGTTTAACCGCAACAACAGCACCTATCAGGCGGTGCAAAGCTGGATGGCGTCCGGCGCCGACACGCGCATGCTGAGCCAGTACGGCCTCAGCGCTTACCAGATGGAAGGTGTCGACAATTACGGCAACGTGCAGTTTACCGGCTACTATACGCCGGTGGTGCAGGCGCGCTATACCCAACAGGGCGAGTTCCGCTATCCGCTGTACCGCATGCCGCCGAAGGGCAGAGGCCGCTTGCCGGATCGCGCGGGCATCTATTCCGGCGCGCTTGACGATCGCTATATCATCGCTTACACCAACTCGCTGATGGACAACTTCATGATGGAAGTCCAGGGCAGTGGCTATGTCGACTACGGCAACGGCCAGCCGCTGGTGTTCTTCGGCTACGGCGGCAAGAACGGCCACGCCTATCGCAGCATCGGCAAGGTGCTGATCGATCGCGGTGAAGTGGCCAAGGCGGACATGTCGATGCAGGCGATCCGTCAGTGGGCGGATACCCACAGCGCCGCAGAGGTGCGTGAGCTGCTGGAGCAGAACCCGTCGTTCGTGTTCTTCCGTCCGGAAGCTTTTGCGCCGGTGAAGGGCGCCAGTGCGGTGCCGCTGATCGCCAAAGCCTCGGTGGCCTCCGACCGTTCGCTGATCCCGGCGGGCACTACGCTGCTGGCCGAAGTGCCGCTGCTGGACAACAAGGGTAAATTCACGGGAAAATACGAGATGCGTCTGATGGTCGCACTCGACGTGGGCGGGGCCATCAAGGGCCAGCATTTTGACATGTATCAGGGCATCGGGCCGGATGCCGGCCACTCGGCGGGATACTACAACCACTATGGCCGCGTCTGGGTGCTGAAGAACAACGGTGGCGGTCAGTTGTTCAGCGCCAATCAGTCAAACGGCGGCGGTTCGTTGCTGGCCACTCGGTAAACGCATACGACGTGAAAAGATTGACCCGCAAGGGCCGGATTTTCCGGCCCTTATCATTTGCATTACGAAGGTAATTAAAGCGTTATGAGCACAGCTTATTCGGAAGCCTATCTGCAGCGTTTCGGCGGCACGGCGCGATTGTACGGCCAGCAGGCGCTGGCGGTGTTCGCGCAGGCGCACGTCTGCGTGATCGGTATCGGCGGCGTGGGTTCCTGGGCGGCTGAGGCGCTGGCGCGCACCGGCATCGGCGCCATCACCCTGATCGACATGGATGATGTCTGCGTTACCAATACCAACCGCCAGATCCACGCGTTGCGCCAGCATGTCGGGCAATCGAAAACCGAGGTGATGGCGGAGCGTATCCTGGCGATCAACCCGGAATGCCGGGTGACCTGCATCGACGATTTCATCACCCCGGACAACGTCGCCGAGCTGCTGGACCATAACTTCAGCTACGTCATCGACGCGATCGACAGCGTGCGGCCGAAGGCGGCGTTGCTGTCATACTGCCGCCGCTTCAAGATCCCGGTGGTGACCACCGGCGGCGCCGGCGGTCAGGTCGATCCGACCAAAATCGAAGTGGCCGATCTGGCCAAAACCATCCAGGATCCGCTGGCCGCCAAGCTGCGCGAGCGGTTGAAGCACGATTTCAACGTGGTGAAAAACGGTAAGGGTAAGCTGGGCATCGACTGCGTCTTCTCCAGCGAACCGCTGGTTTACCCGCAGCCGGACGGTTCGGTGTGCGCTTCGCGCAGCACGGCGGAAGGGCCAAAAAGAATGGATTGCAGCGCGGGGTTCGGTGCGGCGACCATGGTTACCGCCACCTTCGGTTTCGTCGCCGTATCGCACGCGCTGAAAAAGATGGTGGCGAAGGCGGCGCGTCAGGCGTAACGGGCGGCGATCGCCTTGACGGCGGAGCCCAAGGCCGCCAGGCCGCTGGCGCGGGTGGCGCTCAGCTGCGCGCGCAATGCCAGACGGTCGAACAGCGCCAGCGGATCCAATGCGGCGATCTGCTGCGGCGTTTTTCCTTCCACTTCGGTCAGCAGCACCGCCAGCAGGCCGCGCACGATGCGGCCCTCGCTGTCGCCATAGAAGTGCAGCGTGCCGTCTTCCAGCAATTGGTGCCCTAACCAGACACGGTTTTCACACCCGCTCAACGCCATTTCTTCACTGCGCAAGGCCTCCGGCAGCGGCGGTAGCCGTTTTGCGAGCATGATCAGCTGGCGGTAGCGGTCTTCCCACTGTTTCAGCGCGCTGAAGGTGGCAATCAAGGCTTCGGCGGTGATCTCTCGGCCAAAAGGATGGGGGGCGAGCATAGTGTCTCCGGAAATCACGTCAGTCGGCCAGCAGATCGAGGGCGTGAGTCAACGCGCTGACCAGCGTATCGACATCCTGTTGTGTATTGTAGGGGGCGAACGACGCGCGCAGCGTGCCGCTGACGCCTAATGCCGCCATCAGCGGCTGCGCGCAGTGCTGGCCGGCGCGCAGCGCAATGCCTTGCTCCGCCAGCAGCGTGACGATGTCGCTGTGGTGTATGCCGGCGACATCGAACGCCAGCAGGCTGGAGCCGGAGCTGCGGAAGCTGCGAAAGCCCGGCAGCTGCGCCAACCGCTGTTCGGCCTGATCCGCCAGCTCGCGGCTGTAGCGCTCCGCCGCCGCCATGTCCTGTTCGCTGAGCCAGGTGAGTGCGGCGGCCAACCCCAGCACGCCGGCGATGTTTGGCGTGCCGGCTTCGAAACAGTGCGGCGGCTTTTGTGGGGTAAAACCGTCGAACGACGCCTGGGTCAGCATCTTGCCGCCGCCTTGCCAGGGGGCCATCTGCGCCAGCAGCTCGGCTTTGCCGTACAGCGCGCCGATGCCGGTCGGGCCATACAGCTTGTGGCCGGAGAAGGCGTAGAAATCGATATCGAGCCGCTGTACGTCGGCCGGGCCGTGAACCACGCCCTGAGCGCCGTCAATCATCACGTGCGCGCCGGCGGCATGCGCCATGGCGATTGCCGGTGCCAGATCCGGGCAGCCGCCGGTGACGTTGGACATTTGCCCCAACGCCAAAAGGCGGGTTTTGTCGTTGAGCAGGGCGGGCAGCTGCGTCAAATCCGGCAACCGATCGGCGCCGATGGGCAGTTTCACCACCCGCGCGCCGGTTTGTTCCGCCACCATCAGCCAGGGGATCAGGTTAGCGTGGTGTTCCGCTTCGCTCACCAGGATTTCATCGCCCGGCAGCAGACGCGGGCGCAGGTAGCTCTGCGCCACCAGGTTGATCGCCTCGGTGGTGCCGCGCGTCCAGACGATGTCGTCGGCCGACGGCGCATTGATCAATTTCGCCACCTGGCCGCGTGCCTGCTCGAAGCGGGCAGTCAGATCCTGCGCCGCCCGATGCTGGCTGCGGTGCACGGTGGCGGCGTCATCGCGATAAAATTGCTGCGTGGCGTCGATGACCGCCTGCGGTTTCAACGCGGTGGCGGCGCTGTCCAGATAGATACCATCCTGCGCGAGCGCGGGAAACTGTTGGCGAAAAAGGCTGGGGTTAAAAGGCGTCATACCCTGATTGTCACTGGCTTGAGTCGATGGGTGATCCTGTCCTATTTTGCCGCCGGAGACAAGCGATCCTGCCTATTAGGACTTATCGCCTGGCAAAATTGGAAAAGTTTGTTATGCTATTAAATGTGCGCTTATTAATCGCATCTATACACATAAAAGGTATTTATCAGCATTTAAAACTAAAAAGGAGTCCTCAATGAAGAAAACAGCCGCAGTTCTCTCTGCCCTGATGCTGACGTTCACCCTGGCCGCCTGTTCCAGCAACTACGTGATGCATACCAATGACGGACGCACCATTGTCGCTGACGGCAAGCCAAAAGTGGACAACGATACCGGCATGATCAGCTATAAAGACGCTAACGGCGTCGAGCAGCAGATCAACCGCGCCGATGTGAAAGAGATGGTTGAAAGCAACCAGTAACCGTCAGGCAAAAAAAAGCACCGCAAGTTTTGCGGTGCTGCATAAAATCACTATGGACAGACAGGGTAAATGTACAGGAAGTGAAAAAACAGTAGCCTAGCTACCATGTCCGGAATCGCCGGACAATTTGCAAACACAACATCACAACCACAAGCCAAAAGTTCATCGGCGTCCTCGACACCCACTCCCTTTTCGTTCCGGCCCGGGAAGTGCCGCCACTATAGGTATTTGCTGGCGCATCCTCAACGGACAAATTATAATGGCTCGGATTAAAAAAACTAATGGCAATACGCCGTTAGCGTTTACCGATGGCTTGCCACACAAAGCCGCCCGATTTTCGGCGCCGAATCATTCGGATTAATGTTACACAAAAGTAGCTAATTTAATGTCTAAACGCTTACCTCCCCTCAATGCGCTGCGCGTGTTCGATGCGGCCGCTCGCCACCTGAGTTTCACCAAGGCGGCGGAAGAGTTGTTCGTGACCCAGGCCGCGGTGAGCCACCAGATCAAGTCGCTGGAGGACTTTCTCGGACTGAAGCTGTTTCGCCGGCGCAATCGCTCGCTGCTGCTGACCGAAGAGGGCCAAAGTTACTACCTCGATATCAAGGAGATTTTCTCTTCGATCAACGAGGCGACGCGCAAGCTGCAGGCGCGTAGCGCCAAGGGGGCATTGACCGTCAGTCTGCCGCCGAGCTTCGCCATTCAGTGGCTGGTGCCACGGCTGTCCGGCTTTAACTCAGCTTATCCGGGCATCGACGTGCGCATCCAGGCGGTGGACCGCGAAGAGGACAAGCTGGCGGACGACGTCGACGTGGCGATTTTCTACGGCCGCGGCAACTGGCCGGGACTGCGCGCCGAGCGCCTGTATGCGGAATATTTGCTGCCGGTGTGTTCGCCGAGCCTGCTGACCGGCGATCATCCGCTGAAAACCGCAGAGGATCTGGCTTATCATACGTTGCTGCATGACGTTTCACGCCGCGACTGGCTGGCCTATACGCGCCAGCTGGGGTTGCAGCACATCAACGTGCAGCAGGGGCCGATCTTCAGCCACAGCGCCATGGTGGTGCAGGCGGCGGTGCACGGTCAGGGCGTGGCGCTGGTGAACAACGTGATGGCGCAAACCGAGATTGAAGCCGGTCGCCTGGTGTGCCCGTTCAACGATGTGCTGGTCAGTAAAAACGCTTTTTATCTGGTATGTCATGACAGCCAGGCAGAACTGGGTAAAATAGCCGCCTTCCGGCAGTGGATCCTGGCGCGTGCCGCCAGCGAACAAGAGAAGTTCCGCTTCCGCTACGAACAATAAGGCCGGCCGCCGCCTTGCCGCGGCCGGTGATTTTTAATGGGATAGATCACGATGAGCAGCCGTTCCATGCTGGTTTTCGCCGCTATCAGCGGCTTTGTGTTTGTCGCGCTGGGCGCATTCGGCGCGCATGTGTTAAGCGGTACGCTCGGCGCCAATGAAATGGCCTGGATCCGTACCGGGCTGGAGTATCAGGGGTTCCACACCCTGGCCATCCTGGCGCTGGCGGTCGCGATGCAGCGCCGCGTGAGCCTGTGGTTTTACTGGAGCGGAGCGCTGTTGGCGTTCGGCACCGTGTTGTTCAGCGGCAGCCTCTATTGCCTGGCGCTGTCGCACCTGAAGGTCTGGGTATATATCACGCCGGTTGGCGGCGTGTGCTTCCTGATCGGCTGGATATTGATGTTGATTGGCGCTTTGCGTCTGAGGAAAAAGGCCGAGCGCCATGAATAAGATTGCGTTGTACTGCCGCCCCGGCTTTGAAAAAGAGTGTGCGGCAGAGATCACCGACAAAGCCGCCCAGTTGGAGATTTACGGCTTTGCACGGGTAAAAGAGCACAGCGGTTACGTGCTGTTCGAATGCTATCAGCCGGACGATGCCGATCGCCTGGCGCGGGAGATTCCGTTCCGCGAACTGATTTTCGCCCGCCAGATGATCGTGGTGGGTGAGCTGCTGCGCGATCTGCCACCGGAGGATCGGGTATCGCCGATCGTTGGCATGCTGATCGGCGTGGTTGATCGCGGCGGCGAGCTGCGGGTGGAAGTGCCGGACACCAACGAAAGCAAAGAGCTGATGAAATTCTGCCGCAAATTGACGGTGCCGCTGCGCGCCGCGATGCGCGAGCAGAAGGTGCTGATGGCGCGCGAGAACCCGACTCGCCCGGTGGTGCACGTGTTCTTCATCGCGCCGGGCTGCTGCTACGTCGGTTACTCCTACAGCAACAACAACTCGCCGTTCTACATGGGCATTCCGCGTCTGCGCTTCCCAGCCGATGCGCCGAGCCGTTCGACGCTGAAGCTGGAAGAAGCGTTCCACGTGTTCATCCCCGCCGACGAGTGGGACGAACGCCTGGCCAGCGGCATGCACGCGGTCGATCTGGGCGCCTGCCCGGGCGGCTGGACCTATCAGCTGGTGAAACGCAGCATGATGGTGCATTCGGTGGATAACGGCCCGATGGCGCCGAGCCTGATGGAAACCGGCCAGGTGACGCACCACCGCGCCGACGGCTTCAAGTTCGAGCCGAACAGCAGCAAAATCTACTGGCTGGTGTGCGACATGGTGGAGAAACCGGCGAAAGTGACCAGCCTGATGATTCAGTGGCTGGTGAAAGGTTGGTGCCGCGAAGCGATCTTTAACCTCAAGCTGCCGATGAAAAAGCGCTATGAGGAAGTGTCGCAAAACCTGATGAGCATCCGCGAAGCGCTGGGCGCTGCCGGCATCAGCGTCGAAGTGCACGCCAAACAGCTGTATCACGACCGCGAAGAGATCACCGTACACGTGCGCCGCATGTGGTCGGCGGTGCCGGGTCGCCGCGACGAGCGCGATTAATCGCGTTAAACCTGATGAAGGGCGCTGCTTGCAGCGCCCTTATTGTATCGGCAGTCGCAGCTGCTGCAGGTTGCCGTCCAGCGACAGATCGGTGCGCAGCGTGGCGACTTGTTTGCTGACGTAGGCCAGCTCGCGGTGCTGCTCCAGCTTGCCGCGCCATTTCTCCGGCACCTGCTCCAGGTGCTGATAGATCCCGTCCAGACTGCCCGACTGCTGCAACAGCAGCACGGCGGTTTTCGGCCCGATGCCGGCCACGCCGGGGATCTTGCTGCTGCCGATCCCCGCTAACCCCCAGTAGTCCGGCAGTTGCTGCGGCTGCACGCCGAATTCCTGCTGCACGAAAGGCATATCCAACCAGCGTTTCTGGAAGTAATCGCGGATCTGTACGTTCGGCGCCAGCAGCTGGCAATAGCCTTTGTCGGTGGAGACGATGGTCACCTGGTGGCCGCCGCCGGCGACCTTCGCCGCCAGCGTGGCCGCCAGATCGTCCGCTTCGTTGCCGGGCGAATGCCAGCTGGCGACGCCCAGCTCGGCGAAGGCCTCACGCAACTGCGGCATCTCCTGCTGCAGGTTTTCCGGCATCGGCGAACGCCCGGCCTTGTAGTCCGGCAGAATTTGGTGACGCCAGCTATCGCTGCGATCGTCCTCGTCGAATACCGCTACCGCGTGGGTCGGGCGGCTGTGCTGGATCAGCTGCTGCAGCGCGTGGCGGCAGGCGTTGACGCAAGGAGAGCCCTGTACGGCGTGAATGCGGCGGATGAGGTTCAGGGCGTCGACAATCAGTAGGTGTATCATCATGGGCGGCAAGGTCAGAAAAAACAGGGCGGCCGTTACGCCGCCCAGGATTGAGGATCAGGCGACGATTTCGTAGCAGGGCACATAGGCGCTGCCCGGCAGCTTCATGCGGTGCTGGGCGACAAAGCCCTGCAGCAGGCTGTCCATCTGCTTCATCATCTGCGGTTCGCCGTGCAGCTTGTACGGGCCGAACTGTTCAATGGCGTGGATGCCGTTTTCCTTCACGTTACCGGCCACGATGCCGGAGAAGGCGCGGCGCAGCGCGGCGGCCAATTGCTCCGGCGGCTGGTTCGGATACAGATTGAGGTTCGCCATGTTCTCGTGGGTCGGCTCGAACGGCAGCTGCAGATCCGGCGCGATGCGGATCGACCAGTTAAAGCTGTAGGCGTCGCCGGTGTTGCGGCGGTTTTCCTTCACCAGCGGCATGGCTTTCTTCATCTGCCGCGCCACTTCCGCCGGATCGTCGATGATAATGGTGTAGTGACGGCGCGCCGCGTCGCCCAGCGTGTTCATGATGAACTCGTCCAGCACGCGGAAGTAGTCGGCGCTCTCTTTCGGCCCGGTCAGGATCAGCGGCAGCACCTGTTCGCTGTTCTCCGGATTCATCAGGATACCCAGCAGGTACAGCAGCTCTTCGGCGGTGCCGACGCCGCCAGGGAAGATGATGATGCCATGCGCGATGCGCACGAACGCTTCCAGACGTTTTTCGATGTCCGGCATGATCACCAGCTCGTTCACCAGCGGGTTAGGCGGCTCGGCGGCGATGATCGACGGCTCGGTCATGCCGATGAAGCGGCTGTTGTGGTAACGCTGCTGTGCGTGACCGACCGCTGCGCCTTTCATCGGCGCTTCCATGGCGCCCGGCCCGCAGCCGGTGCAGATGTTCAACTCGCGCAGGCCCAGCTGGCTGCCGACCTTGCGCGCGTACAGGTATTCGTTCTCGTTGATTGAGTGGCCGCCCCAGCACACCACCATGTTGGGATCTTCATCCAGATGCAGCGTGCGTGCATTGCGCAGGATCGAGAACACCAGGTTCGTGATGTGGGCCGAGTTTTCCAGGTTCAGATGCTGGAAACGGCCGGCGCTGGCGATTTGGCCGTGCACGAACAGGATGTCGCGCAACACGGCGAACAGGTTGGCCTGCAATGAACGGATGATGCGGCCGTCGACGAACGCCTCTTCCGGCGGGTTGACCAGCTCCAGTTTCACGCCACGCTCGCGGCGCAGCACGTTGATATCGAAGGTTTCATAGCGCGACAGCAGCTGTTTGCTGTTGTCGGTTTGGCTGCCGGAGTTCAACACGGCCAGCGAACAGTTGCGGAACAGGCGGTACAGGTCGCTGCTGGCAGTGCGTTTCAGCATGTCTACTTCCAGCTGCGACAATAAATCCATAGAGCCAAGCGGGCTGATGTGTGTAATCAAGGTAACTCCTTTGCACCCGGTGCGGGGCGGTAGTAATCCATACGCAGCAAAACAGCATCTCGTTATGGTTGGTGTACTGCGGTGCAACGGGCGTTCTGCCCGGCTGCAGCCTCGTTTTAACCTTACCGCCGTCCCTGCGCTTTTACCAACACAAACCGCTCGTTAGCTCAGTTGTTGAGCAATGTTTCGCACTTATTGGCGCGCCAGGCGGCCGTGCTCGGGAGTGAACGCGACGTTGCTGCGCCACGGGTTGATGTCCAGCCCGCCGCGACGGGTGTAGCGAGCGTAAACCGTCAGGCTCTGCGGCCGGCAGTAGCGCATCAAATCATTGAAGATGCGCTCGACGCACTGTTCGTGGAATTCGTTGTGGTGGCGGAAGGAGACCAGGTAGCGCAGGAGCGCTTCGCGATCGATCTTGGCGCCGCGATAGCTTATCTGCACCGAGCCCCAGTCCGGTTGATGGGTGATCAGGCAGTTGGACTTCAGCAGGTGGCTGACCAATTGCTCTTCCACTACCTCTTCACCGGCGGCGTTTAACAGGTAGTCGGCGTTGAACTCATAATTGTCGATGCGGATATCCTGCTGGTCGATGCAGTCGCCGGCCAGACGGGCGATCGGCAAGCCTTCCAACTGCTCGACGCTGAACAGGGTGACGCTGACTTCGCCCTGGGCGCAGGCGGACAGATCGCGTTGCAGGGTGCTGCGCACCGTTTCCCCATCGGCGAACGGCGTTTGGTTGAAGCTGTTGAGATACAGCTTGAAGCTTTTCGATTCGATCAGGTTCAGGCTGTCGGCATTGAGGCTGATCTCGCCGACCGCCACCTGCGGCAGCCCGTTGGCGTTCAGCCAGGAGAGTTCGTACAGCGTCCAGATGTCCGCGCCGTGGAAGGGCAGGTTGTCGGGATACAGCCCCAGCGGCTCGCGGTTCATGCTGCGCGGCACCGCCTGCAGCAGCGTGGCGTCGTAGCGATCGCGGTAGGCGGTGGGTTTGCCCAGCGTCAGCCCTGACAGGGCCTGGTGGTCTTGATATGAGGACATCTGCTGTCACCTCGGTCAGAGATAGGTACAATGGCCGTCAGTTTAACGTATGCGAGAAAGAATATGGACCATGATGTATCGCACGCTCTGCGTGAATTCACTCAACGCTATGTCGAGTTGTGGCAGCAAGAGCGCGGCCACGCGCCGGCCAGCGAGGCGCTGTACGGCGTGCCGTCGCCCTGCATCGTGGAGAATCGCGAGGACGACGTGCTGTGGTTGCCGCAGCCTTTCGAACCGGCGGCGACGCTGGAAAAGGTAGAGACCGCGCTGGAGCTGCGTTTGCAGCCGGATGCGCATCGCTTCTACACGCAGCAATACGCCGGCGACATGAGCGCGCAGTTCGGCGAGCATCGCCTGAGCCTGCTGCAGGTCTGGAGCGAAGAGGATTTTATCCGCCTGCAGGAAAACCTCATCGGCCATTTAGTGACGCAAAAGCGCCTCAAATTGTCGCCGACCCTCTTCCTGGCGACCACCGAATCCGAGATGACGATGGTGTCGCTGTGCAACGTCAGCGGCAACGTGGTACTGGAGCAGTTCGGCAGCGATAAGCGCACCTTGTTGGCGGCGACGCTCGGGAATTTCCTCGATGCGCTGCGCCCGGTGTTGGACTGAATCGCGACGGATTCGCCGTCGCCCGTGTGAGAGATCTCTCACACGGGCTGTGAGATATCGCTCTTAATTTTTCCCACCTTTTTCCAGGCTATGAGATTATTGTTATCCAGATCAATTGGTTAGAATTTCTTTAGGATAACTCTTAGTCTTAATTTAGTGTGAGACACCTCCCAAACCCTTGTGATTCCGGGGAATTTAAGCGATCTTATCGTTACCGGAACGGAACCGGCGGAGCAGGAAAGCATCAGGATGATGCAGCTTCAGGAAGAAGAAAGGGATGCGCTCAGGCAGAGCGAAGGATGGCGTCAGGAGATGCCCAGGATGTTTCAGGATAGAAACCAGGGACACCTCCAGGACGGAGATTGAGAGCCGACACAGGACTGTCGGCGGGTCAGGAAGGCTGAGGAACCGCGTCAGGACGATGCTGCAGGATGATGCAAGGATCACTTGGTCAGGATGGCCGCAGGAAAAGTTTTCAAGGATTGAGCAGGGAGCACACTGTGTAGCGGGATAGCTATAAAACGAACCGGGGGCACTGTTAACGCAGTGCCCCCAACTTTTTGTTCTCTCCCGCCGTGCGTGCTCCTCTGCTTAATCCATCGCCAGCGTTAACCAATCGCGCCCAGCGTATCGCCTGCGCCCTGTTTTTTCGGCAGCAGGAACAGCGTGGCGTAGATATCCAGCAGGTAAATCGCCGCCAGCAGGCTGATGGCGGCGGTAAACGACACCTGCGTCACCAGCGCACCGATCACCAATGGCCCCAGGCCGCCGACGCCGCGCCCCAGATTGAACAGGATGTTTTGCGCGGTGGCGCGCGCCTGTACCGGGTAGGTATCGGAAATCAATGCGCCGTAGCCGCCGATCATGCCGTTGACGAACATGCCCATCACGGCGCCGGCGAACAGCATCAGCATCGGATCGCTCAACTGGGCGTAGCCGATCACCATCACTACCGCGCCTACCTGATACAACACGAAAATCTTCCAGCGGGCGAAGCGATCGGCCAGCATGCCAAACAGCCAGATACCGAACGTCATGCCGACCACCGTCACCGCCGTCCACAGGCCGGACTTGGTGAGTGAGAAGCCGAAGTTTTTCGCCAGGTAAGTCGGCATCCAGATCATCAGCCCGTAGTAACCGAAGTTTTGCACCGAACAGAGAATGAAGATGCCGATGCTGGCCTTGCTGGTAGCGCGATCCTTAAACAGCAGGCGCAAACGCTGCAGGAAGGAGAGCGGCTGCCCGGCGTCTTTCTGCCGCACGAACGCCTCCGGCTCGCCCAGCGTGCGGCGGATCAGGAATGACGCCAGCGCCGGCAGCAGACCGACCAGGAACATACCGCGCCAGCCGATGTGTTCCAGCAGCAGCGGCGTCAGGAAGGCGGCTGCCAGCACGCCCAATTGCCAGCCCATGCCGACGTAAGCCGAAGCGCGGTTGCGTTTCTCCGCCGGCCAGGCTTCGGCGATCAGCGCCATGCCGATGCCGAATTCGCCGCCCAGCCCGATGCCTGCCAGGGTGCGATAGGCCAGCAGATCCCAATACCCTTGCGCCACGGCGCACAGGCCGGTGAACAGGGAAAACATCAGAATGGTGATGGTCAGCACCCGGATTCGGCCGAAACGATCGCTAAGGTGGCCGAAGATCACGCCGCCCAGCACCGCGCCGATCAGCGTCCAGGTGACCAGCGAACCGGCGGCCGATGAGGTTAATCCTAATTCGATGCTGATGGCCGGCAGCATAAAGCCGAGGATCAGCAGGTCAAACCCGTCCATGGCATAACCGGTGACCGAGGCCAGCATGGCTTTACCGGGCGTCGCGTGGTTTTTTTTCTCTGTTATTACGGACATGAATCTTTATCTGTGTGGTGTATTCGATGGGCCTATTGTGCCGCGTGGCGGCGATCGCCACCAGATAAAAACGGCAGCCGGTCTCGGGCGCGCCAAATTTGGGCTATAAAAATGCTATGCTTTGCCGCCTTTCAGCCAGCGAGCTGAATACCATAATGAAAAGAGATCGGGAATGCAGATGAGTATACATAACCAGGTGCGCCGCAGTTTGCAGGCGATTGAACAATCCATGCGCGATCTGGCGCTGTGGCAGGCCGCGCCGCCTGAGCATGAGGCTTTTTCCAGCACCGAGCCGTTCTGTATCGACAGCATGTCGGCCGAAGCCTGGCTGCAGTGGGTGTTTCTGCCGCGCATGTATGCGCTGCTGGATGCCCAAGCGCCGCTGCCGACGCGCTTCGCCATCACGCCTTATTTCGAAGAGGCGCTGAAAGATCGTGAGCCGAGCAGCCTGCCGCTGCTGGTGCTGCTGCAACAGCTGGATTTGATGTTGAATAAAGAGCCGTAATCCGCCGGCGGCGCGCAGATTTTTGCCGTCCGGCAGTGTAGAGTACTCACGCGGATGCCGGGCAGGAGAGCCGACGGTGTCTTTCGGCTCGGTTGAACCGCGACGGTTGACCGGGGGCTGCATTAGGATGATGAGGTGCTGCAATAATGGATTTATTAAGGTTTATCCTGCGTTTGCCTTTTACCCTGGTTAAGGGCGTTTGTCGCCTGCTGGGTGGGGCGTTGTCGCTGTTGGGACGGTTGCTGAGACCGCTGGTCGGCAACCTCAGCTGGCGCGCGCCGGCCTGGTGGGCTGCGCTGCCGCGCGGTTTTTTGCGGCTCGAAAGCGGCGTGGATAAACACCCGAAAGCGATCGGTCTGGGCCTGCTGCTGCTGGCGGGGGCCGCGGGCGGCGCGTTTTACGGTTGGCACTGGTGGCAAAATCGGCCCCAGCCCATCGAGCCGGCGCCGTTGGTGGTTCAGGAGATCAGCGCCGAGGTGGCCAACCCCGAGCCGATAGATTACGCCGCCGCCCGGCAGGCGCCGCAAACGGTGAGCCTGACCTTCAGCGGCTCGGTCGCGCCGATCGCCGTGGTGGGTAAAACCGTGAGCGCCGGTATCACCCTCAAACCGACGGCGGAAGGGCAGTGGGCGTGGAGCAATGAATCAACGCTGGTGTTCTCGCCGAAAAAACCGCTGCCGATGGGAGCGAAATATGAGGTGGCCCTGGAGCCCGCCACCTTGCTGGCGCCGCAGGTCAAGCTCGCCAAAACCCGCTATGCCTTCACCGTGCCCGCGTTCGATTACCGTCTGGGGCAGGCCGAGTATTACCGCGATCCACAGAATGCGCAGAAACGCAGCGCGATTTTCAATCTGCAGTTCAACGCGCCGGTCGACGTCGCCAGCTTTGAAAAACAGATTTCGCTGGGATTGAAGGAAGGCAGCACGTCCTCCGAGAAAAAGCTGAACTTCTCTCTGGTCTATGACGAGAAAAAACTGAACGCCTGGGTGCATTCCGAGCCGCTTCAGGCGCTGGATCAGGGCGGCGCGGTGCATCTGACCGTCGGTAAGGGCGTTAAATCGACGGCGGCCGGCAACGCTGTCGAAGAGGCGAAAAGCAACTGGGTCAAGGTACCCACCCTCTACAGCCTGGCGCTGAGTGACGCCAGCGCTCAGGTCGTGGACACCGACGGCGGCCAAGGGCAGCGTGCGCTGGTGGTCGGTTTCAGCGATGCGGTGAAGGATAAAGAGTTGGTGCGGGCCACCAAAGCCTGGCTGCTGCCGCAGCACGATCCGAGCGATGCCGAGGCCGCCAACGATGCCGAAGACTTCTATCAATGGACGGTCGACAGCGTCGGCAAAAACGTGCTGGCGCAGGCGACGCCACTGCCGTTGACGCTTAACGAGGCGGAAGAGGCCTATCAACCGCAGTTCAGCTTCCGTTTCGACGCTCCGGCGCACCGCTTTGTGTTGCTCGAGATAGACAACCAGCTGGTCTCTGTCGGCGGTTACAAGATGCCGAAGAAGGTTTATCGGGTGGTCGAAGTGCCGGAGTTCCCGAAATCGCTGCAGTTCATGTCGCAGGGCTCGCTGCTGTCGGTTAACGGCGACAAGCAGATCAGCGTGGCGGCGCGTAACGTGGCGGGCCTGCGGCTGGACATCAAACGGGTGATCCCGAGCCAGCTGCAGCACATCGTTTCCTTCAAAAGCCGGGAATACTCGTCCACGGAATTCAACCGTCTCAACGACGAATATTTCACCGAGCATTTCAAATACCAAACGGCGCTCAACAACGAGCGGCCGGGGGAAGTGAACTATCAGGGCATCGATCTCTCCCGTTATCTCTCCACCAACGCCAGCTCCCATCGCGGGGTATTCCTGCTGACGCTGTCCGAATGGCAGCCGAACCGAAAACCGGCGGCGGAAGAGGCGGGCACCGAGCAGGATCAGGAACAAGATGAAAGCGAAGGGGAAGAGCAGCCCGACGTCGGCGATTCGCGCTTTGTGGTGGTGACCGATCTGGGCATCGTCGCCAAGAGCTCGCAGGATAAGACGCGCGATGTCTTTGTGCAGTCGATCCAAAGCGGCGCACCGGTCAGCGGCGCCACCGTGTCGGTAGTGGCCAAAAACGGCGTGACGCTGCTCAGCCAAACCACCGGTGCCGACGGCCACGTGCGTTTCCCGGCGCTCGATGTATACACCAACGAGCGCCAGCCGGTGATGTTCCTGGTGGAAAAGGAAGGGGATGTCTCCTTCCTGCCGACCGGTAGCTATAACGATCGCGGGCTGGACTTCTCGCGCTTCGACGTCGCCGGTGAACAAACGCCGACCGATCCGCGCACCCTCAGCAGTTATCTATTCTCCGATCGCGGCGTTTATCGGCCGGGGGATACTTTCAATATTGGCCTGATCACCCGCGCCGCCGACTGGGGCGTTGGCCTGGCCGGCGTGCCGGTGCGTGCCGAAATTCGCGATCCGCGCGACAAGCTGATGTCCACCGTACCGCTGACGCTGGGCGCCAGCGGTTTCAACGAGCTGAGCTATACCACCGATGAAAACTCACCGACCGGCGAGTGGAACGTCTATCTGTATCTGATCGGCAAAAACAACGATACCTCCACGCTGCTCGGCCATACCGCGGTCAATGTGAAGGAGTTCGAACCGGATCAGCTGAAAGTGAAGCTGGCGTTGACGCCGGACCGCCAGCAAGGCTGGGTAAAACCGTCTGAGCTGAAGGCCAGCATCGACGTGCAGAACCTGTTCGGCACCCCGGCGCAAGATCGCCGCGTGACCACCAGGCTGACGCTGCGGCCGATGTATCCGAGCTTCGATCGCTTCCCGGATTATGCGTTCTACGAAAACCGGCAAAACAGCGACGGGTTCGAAACCGAGCTGGAAGATCGCACCACCGATGAGCATGGCGCGGCCGATATTCCGCTCGATCTGAAATCCTACGCCGACGCGACCTATCAGCTGCAGCTGTTGTCGGAGGCGTTCGTCGCCGGCGGCGGGCGTTCGGTGGCGGCTACCGCCCGTACGCTGGTTTCGCCTTACGATTATCTGATTGGGGTGAAGGCCGACGGCGATCTGGGCTACATCAATCGCGACGCGGAGCGGCATCTGAATGTGATCGCCATCGATCCGGCCCTGAAACAGATCGCCATGCCGAATCTGAAGCAGGTGCTGATCGAACAGAAATACATTTCGGTGCTGACCAAACAGGATTCGGGCGTTTACAAATACCAGTCGAAGATGAAGGAAGTGCAGCTGTCGGAACAGCCGCTGGCGCTGAGTGAGCAGGGCGCGGATCTGCGGCTGACGACTGATAAGCCGGGCGACTTCGTGCTGGTGATTGAAGATGCGCAGGGCAAGACGCTCAACCGCGTCGCCTACAGCGTGGCCGGCAACGCCAACCTGAGCCGTTCGCTGGATCGCAACGCCGAACTGAAGCTGAAACTGAACCAGGCGGAATACCAGCCGGGCGAGGAGATCGAGGTGGCGATTAACGCGCCTTATACCGGCAGCGGTTTGATCACCATCGAGAAGGACAAAGTTTACGCCTGGCAGTGGTTCCACAGCGATACCACCAGCTCGGTGCAGACGATCCGCGTGCCGGCCGGCATGGAGGGCAACGGCTACATCAACGTGCAGTTCGTGCGCGACATCAACTCCAGCGAGATCTTCATGAGCCCGCTGAGTTACGGCGTGATGCCGTTCAAGATCAGCACCAAGGCGCGCCAAAACAGCCTCGAGGTGACGGCGCCGGCGGTCATCAAGCCGGGTGAAAACCTGACGATGACGGTCAAGACCGATGCGCCGCAGCAGGTGGCGCTGTTCGCCGTCGATGAGGGCATTCTGCAGGTGGCGCGTTACCGCCTGAAGGATCCGCTGGAGTTCTTCTTCAGCAAGCGCGAACTGAACGTGAGCAGCTCGCAGATCCTCGATCTGATCCTGCCGGAGTTCAGCAAGCTGATGGCGCTGACCGCGGCGCCGGGCGGCGATGCGGGCGAAGGGTTGGATCTCAACCTCAACCCGTTCAAACGCAAGCGTGACAAGCCGGTGGCCTACTGGTCCGGCATTACCGAAGTCAGCGGCGAGAAGCAGTTCGTCTACCCGGTGCCGGACTACTTCAACGGCAAGATCCGCGTCATGGCGATTTCGGTGACGCCGGAGAAAATCGGCAAGGCGCAAACCGCCGCCACGGTGCGTGACAGCTTCATCATGACGCCGAACGTGCCGGCGATGGTGGCGCCGGGCGATGAGTTCGACGTCAGCGTGGGCATCAGCAACAACCTCGAAGGGCTGAACGGCCAGTCGGCAGCCATCAACGTCCTGCTGACGCCGCCGCCGCAGTTGGAGGTGGTGGGCAACGCGACGCAAAGCCTGACGCTGGCGGAAAAACGCGAGGGCGTGATCGCTTTCCGCCTGCGCGCCAAAGCCGTTTTGGGCGATGCGCCGCTGGTGTTCGACGCCCGTTACGGCGACCAGGCCAGCCGCCGCACCGTCAGCACCTCGGTGCGGCCGGCGGCGCCGTACCGCACCCAGTCGGTGATGGGGCGCATGAGTGGCAGCAGCCAGAACGTCGATGGCCTGCGCCAGATGTTCGATGCTTTCGCGCAGCGCCGGGCTGCGGTGTCGAATTCACCGCTGGTGCTGACCAATGGGCTGGCGCAATACCTGGCGGATTACCCATATTACTGTTCCGAGCAGATCGTCAGCCGTTCCATTCCGCTGATGCTGCAGAGCCGCCACCCAGAGATGAAAAGCAGCCTGAGCCAGGCGGAAGTCAGCAAGCAGCTGCGCAATCTGCTTGGCGTGCTGCGCGCCCGCCAGAACGACAGCGGGGCGATCGGCGCCTGGCGTTCATCGCCGGATGCCGATCCTTTCGTCACGCCTTATGTGGTGCAGTATCTGCTCGAAGCCAAAGCGGCGGGCTACGCCCTGCCGGAAGGCATGCTGGATGAAGCCAACGGCGCGTTGCGCGAGCTGGCGGCCAGCGGTTTCGACGATCTGTATCTGCTGCGCCTGCGCAGCTGGGCGGTTTACCTGCTGACGCTGCAGGGCGAAGTGACCACCAACTCGCTGGCGGCGGTGCAGGATACGCTGCAAAAACGCTATGGCGAAGAGTGGAAAACCGACCTGAGTGCGCTGTATCTGGCCTCTTCCTATCGCCTGTTGAAGATGGACGACGAAGCCGCCGCGCTGTTGCAACCGAGCTGGCAGCAACTGAGCAAGGCGTATGACAGCGCCTGGTGGACGCAGAACTATTTCGATCCGCTGGTGCAGGATGCGACGCGGCTGTATTTGATTACCCGTCACTTCCCTGAGAAGGTGGCGTCGATTCCGCCGCAGGTGCTGGAGAATATGGTCAAGGCGCTGAAAGAAGAGCGTTACACCACCTACTCCTCTGCAATGAGCATCCTGGCGCTGGAAAGCTACTCGGCCCAGGTGGCGGCGCAATCCGCCAATGCGGACGCGTTAGGCATCGTGCAGGTGGGCAAAAGCGGCGGCGACCCGCAGCGCATCAGTGAACTGCAGGGGCTGTTCGTTCAGGGGCAGTTCAACGCCGATGCCACCGCCGTGCGCTTCACCAACGGCGGCAGCGCGCCGGCCTGGTATGTGGTGACGCAGGCCGGTTACGATCTGAACGCGCCGCAAAAAGCGCTGTCGCGCGGGATTGAGATCGTCCGCGAGTACACCGACGAACAGGGCAAACCGGTGACGCAGGTGACGCTGGGGCAGAAGATCAACGTCCATCTGAAGGTGCGCGCCAACTCGAAAGAGGGGCAGAGCAACCTGGCGATTGTCGATCTGCTGCCGGGCGGGTTCGAAGTGGTGCAGCAGACGCCGCTGGAACCGGCCGATGCCGGTGAAGAGAGCGACGATCGCGGCGGCTGGCAGTCGCCGCTGGCCGCCACCGGCTCCACCTGGGCGCCGGATTACAGCGACATCCGTGAAGATCGGGTGATTATCTACGGCAGCGCCGGCACCGAGGTGCAGGAGTTCGTCTATCAGATCAAGGCCACCAATACCGGCAGCTTTATTATTCCACCGGCCTACGGCGAAGCCATGTATGACCGAGAAGTGCAGGCCATGTCGGCCGGCGGCGGCAAGCTGGTGGTGGTGCCGGCGGGCAACGACTAGGCCGTATCCGGCGCCAGGCCAGCGTCTGGCGCCGGAATGCTGAGAACGTATGAAGATCCTGACCGGGCGCGTGCTGCAAAACGGCTTGATGGCGGTGTTTTTACTGGCGCTGCTGTTGACCGCAATTCGGCTGTGGCCGCATCCGCCCCTGTGGCAGGGGCTGCCGCAGTCTTCCGTTTATTACGACAGGCACGGCGCGCTGCTGCGCATTACGCTGGCCAACGACGATCGCTACCGGCTGTGGACCCCGCTGGAGCAAGTGTCGCCGCTGGCGGTGCGCGGGTTGCTGCTGCACGAAGATCGTTGGTTCTACTATAACCCCGGCTTTAACCCTGTCAGCCTGATGCGCGGTTTCTGGCGCAGCTATGTCGCCGGCGGCAAAATGCAGGGCGGTTCGACCATCAGCATGCAGCTGGCGCGGATGCGCTGGCATCTCAATACCCGTACGCCGGGCGGCAAGGTGTTGCAGGTGCTGCGTGCGGTGCAGCTGGAACTGAGCTACTCCAAGCGCGATATCCTGGAAGCCTATTTGAATTACGCGCCCTACGGCCGCAACATTGAAAGCATCGGCGCCGCCAGCCTGATCTATTTCGCCAAGCCGCCGCGGGAGTTGACTCTGCCGGAGGCGCTGACGCTGGCGGTCTTGCCGCAGTCACCCAGCTACCGTCTGGAGCCGAAAACCGGCGTGCTCGGCGCGGCGTTGACGCAGGCGCGCAATCGTCTGTTCCAGCGTTGGCAGCGGGTTTACCCCACCGACGCCAGCCAGCAAACGCTGTTCCGCCTGCCGCTGGCGCTGCGGCAGCCTGAACAAGTGCCTTATATTGCGCCGCACTTTATCGAACAGCTACGCCTGCAGACGCAGCAACTGGTGCAGCGCGATACCCGCGTAGACACGACGCTGGACGCCGGGTTGCAGCGGCTGGTCGAGCGGCAGGTTAACGCCTTTATCGCCCGCAACCGCAGCCGCGGCATTCAAAACGCCGCGGTGCTGCTGGTGGACAGCCGCGATATGGGGGTGCGCGCGCTGGTAGGATCGGCGGACTATTACAATCGGCCGATCCAGGGGCAGGTGAACGGCACCAACGCCAAACGTTCGCCGGGCTCGACGCTGAAGCCGTTCATCTACGCGCTGGGCATGGAGCAAGGCGTGTTGCATCCGATGACTATCCTGAAAGACGTGCCTTCGTCGTTCGGCGCCTATGCGCCGGAAAACTTCGACCGGCGCTTTCTCGGCCCGGTGACCGCCACCGACGCGCTGAACTTCAGCCGTAACATCCCGGCGGTATATGTCGCCTCGCAGCTGCGCCAGCCGACTTTTTATCAGTTCTTACGCCTGACCGGCGTCGCCAATATGGCCAATGAGAGCCACTACGGGCTGTCGCTGGTATTGGGCGGCGGTGAGGTGACGGCGCAGGAATTGGCGAAGCTGTATGCGCTGCTGGCGAACCGCGGCGAGCTGCGGCCGCTTCGCATGCGATTGAACGAGGCCGAATCGACGCCGGTGCGGCTGCTGAGTGAGGAGGCCAGTTTCATCACGCTGGATATGCTGCGCCAGCACCGGCGGCCGGGCGATACGCTGGCACAGCGTTCTTCTTCGCTGCCGGTGTATTGGAAGACCGGGACTTCATGGGGCTTTCGCGACGCCTGGAGCGTCGGAATTTTCGGCCCTTACGTGCTGGTGGTGTGGGAAGGCAACTTCGACGGGCGCGGCAACAATGCGTTGGTCGGCGCCGAGGCGGCCGCGCCGCTGTTTTTCAATATCATCGACAGCGTCAACGCCAGCTACCCTGGCCTGCGGGAACCGAAACATCCGTTCCCCCAACGGCTGCGGCGGGTGGAGATTTGTCTCGCCAGCGGCGATCTGCCGACGCCGTGGTGCCAGCAAAAGGGCAAGACCTGGTTCATTCCCGGCAAGTCGCCGATCAAGGTGGACAGCGTCTATCGGCCTGTGGTGCTGGATATTCACAGCGGCGAGGTCGTTTGCCCGCCGTATGACGCGGCGCAGACCCGTACCGAAATCTTTGAATTCTGGCCTTCCGATCTGGCCAACGTGTTCGCCCAGGCAGGGCTGCCGAAACGGACGCCGCCGGTTAACCGCTGCAAGGACAACGGCATCGCCGTCGGCGGCAACGCACCGCGCATCACTTCGCCGCTGAAAAATACCACCTATACCCTGCGCCAGTCGCAGCAGGGGCGGGACAAAATCGCCTTCAATGCGGTGACGGACGCCGACAGCAAGACGGTGTACTGGTTTGTCGACGATATCTATCTCGGTAGCAGCGCCAGCAAAAAGCCGATCGACTGGCGGCCGATCAACAACGGGCGTTATCGCATTCGGGCGGTGGACGATCGCGGCCGCGCCGATACGCGCCTGGTGACCATCGAATGGGTAAACTAGCGCTGAGCCGCACGCCTGTTATACTCGCGCCCGAAACGGCTATTTACCTGGGAAAGCGATGTGATTGAGATTTTGTATCAGGATGAACACCTGGTGGCGGTGAACAAACCGTCGGGCTGGTTGGTACACCGCAGTTGGCTGGATCGTCATGAAACACGCTTTATGATGCAAACGGTGCGCGATCAGCTCGGGCAGCACGTCTTTACCGTGCACCGTCTCGATCGCCCGACCTCCGGCGTGCTGCTGATGGCGCTCTCCAGCGAGGTGGCGCGCCTGCTGTCGCAGCAGTTCGAGCAGCATCAGGTGCAGAAAACCTACCATGCGGTGGTGCGCGGTTACGTGCAGGAGGGGGCGACCCTCGACTACCCGCTGACGGCGGAGCTGGACAAAATCGCCGATAAACATGCCGATGCCGACAAGGGGCCGCAGCCGGCCGTCACGCACTACCGGCCGTTGGCGCAGGTAGAGATGCCGGTGGCCGTCGGCCGCTACGACAGCGCGCGTTACAGTCTGGTGGAACTGCAGCCGGAAACCGGCCGCAAGCACCAATTGCGGCGCCACATGGCGCATCTTCGCCATCCGATCATCGGTGACAGCAAGCACGGCGATTTGCGGCAGAACCGTGGGATGGCGCAGCATTTCGGCTGCCCGCGCCTGATGCTGCACGCCAGCCATCTGCAGCTGACGCACCCGGTGAGCGGCGAGCCGCTGCAGGTGACGGCGCGCTGGGACGAAGACTGGCAAGGGGTGATGGCGCAGTTCGGCTGGGCGGGGGTATTCCCTGAACTTGCCGGGGTTGAGTTTAGCTCGGCTAACGGTCAGGATAGCTGACAATTTTTAAAGGTAATGAAGGGAGTTGGAGCCATGGCTCAGGTTGGTATCTTCGTGGGAACGGTCTACGGCAATTCGCTGTTGGTGGCGGAAGAGGCGCAAAACATCCTCAGCGAGCAGGGCCATGAGGTCAAACTGTTCGAAGAGGGCACGCTGGAGGCCTGGCAGTTTTATCGTCAGCATTACGCGCTGGTGATCACCTCCACTACCGGGCAGGGCGATTTGCCGGACAGCATCGCGCCGCTGTTCCACGCCATTCGCGATCAGGTTGGCTATCAGCCGGAACTGCGCTACGGGCTGATTGCCCTCGGCGACAGCAGCTATGACCACTTCTGTGGCGCGGGGCGCACGTTTGATGCGTTGCTGCAAGAGCAGGGCGCCACCCGCGTTGGTGAAGTGCTGGAAATCGATGCGATGGAACAGCCGGAGCCGGAAGTGGCCGCCTGCCCGTGGGTCGAGCAGTGGGGCACGCTGCTGCAGTCATAACGTAAAAAGGCGCCGTAAAAGGGCGCCTTAACGATGATGCGGGTCAACCGATCCGCATTACTTGCCGCGGGTGAGTTTTTCCAGATCGGCTTCGATCTCGGCAATCTTGTGCGACACCACGCCCTCGAGATGGCGCAGGTCGTCGAGGATTTTACGCTTCAGATCCACTTCCACCTGATCGCGCTGGCACAGCTGATCCAGTTCGTCGATCACGTAACGCAGGTTCGGGTTGATCTCGTGAATTTCCTTGTAGCCCTGGCCGGCGTTGTCCGCCACCACGGTTTTACGCTGGCGCGGATACTTGAACTTCACGCTCTTGGCGAAGAACTCGCCCTTGTCCTTGCGGAAATAGATCTTGAGGATGTCGTTGTTGGCCTCTTGACGCAGGCTATAGCGATCGACGTCTTCCGGTTGATTGATGCCCAAACTCTTCAAGTTATCGTACATACTGCGCCCTCTTTAGATGTGATCGTTATATTCCACGACTGCGATTATGGCGGAAAGCGAGATCTGCGACTGTGACTGCCAGCGAAACGCAGACAAAAAAATAGCGGGTGAATCACCCGCTATTTCAATTTAGTCGATAGTACGCAATAACTCATTAATGCCGACTTTACCGCGCGTTTTGGCGTCGACTTTCTTGACGATCACCGCGCAGTACAGGCTGTAAGAACCGTCTTTCGACGGCAGGTTACCGGAAACCACCACCGAACCCGCCGGCACGCGGCCGTAATGGATTTCGCCGGTCTCGCGGTCATAGATGCGGGTGCTCTGGCCGAGGTAGACGCCCATCGAAATCACCGAGCCTTCTTCCACGATCACGCCTTCCACCACTTCGGAGCGCGCGCCGATGAAGCAGTTGTCTTCGATGATGGTCGGGTTGGCCTGCAGCGGCTCCAGCACGCCGCCGATGCCGACGCCGCCGGACAGGTGAACGTTCTTGCCGATCTGCGCGCAAGAACCGACGGTGGCCCAGGTGTCGACCATGGTGCCTTCGTCGACGTAGGCGCCGATGTTAACGTAAGACGGCATCAGCACGGTGTTGCGAGCGATGAACGCGCCCTGGCGCACGGTAGCCGGCGGCACGACGCGGAAACCTTCCTTCTGGAAGCGCGCTTCGTCGTAGTCGGCGAATTTCATCGGCACTTTGTCGTAGTAGCGGGTTTCCGCGCCGTCCATTACCTTATTGTCGTTGATGCGGAAAGAGAGCAGCACGGCTTTCTTCAGCCACTGATGGGTGACCCATTGACCGTCGATCTTCTCGGCAACGCGCAGGGCGCCGCTGTCCAACAGGCCGATCACCTGGTTTACCGCTTCGCGCGTTACGGTGTCTACGTTCACCGGGGTGATGTCCGCACGGCGTTCGAAGGCGCTTTCAATAACGTTCTGTAATTGCTGCATGCTGTTCTCTTTCCTGATGTTGTCGGTAAAAAGTTACTTGTATCACATTTTATCGTTCGGGGTGAGGGCCTCTGTCAACCGTTGCTCCAACTTTCTGCGCGTTTCTTGGTCGAGCGCGCGCCGCTCGCCGTCGGCCAGAATAAACAAATCCTCGACCCGCTCGCCGATGGTGGAAATGCGCGCGCCGTGCAGCGACAGCCCCAGGTCGGCGAACACTTCGCCCACCCGCGCCAGCAGGCCGGGTTGGTCGAGCGCCGTCAGCTCCAGGTAGCTGCGGCGATCGGTGTGGGTCGGCAGGAAGGTGACCTCGGTCGGCACGCTGAAGTGGCGCAGCTTGGAAGAGGGGCGGCGCACACGCGGCGGCTGATACTCTCGTTGGGTGATGGCCTGTAGCAGCGCCTGACGGATCGCCGCGTGGCGATCCTGCGCCAGCGGGCTGCCGTCCGGTTCCAGTACGATAAAGGTGTCCATCGCCATACCGTCGCGGTTAGTGAAAATCTGTGCGTCGTGCACGCTCAGGTTGCGGCGATCCATCTCCCCGGCGACGGCGGCGAACAGATAAGGACGATCCGGGCTCCAGATGAAGATCTCGGTGCCGCCGCGCGTCGCCTGGCGGCTGACCAGCACCAGCGGCTGGGTGGAATCGTGGGCAAGCAGATGGCGGGCGTGCCAGGCCAGCTGATTCGGCGAGTGGCGCAGGAAATAGTCGGCGCGGCAGCGGCTCCAGATGCGGTGCAGCGCCTCTTCGTCGATGTTGTCCATGCGCAGCAGCGCCAGCGCCTGCAGCCGATGGTGGCGCACGCGTTCGCGCAGATCCGGGCTGTTTTGCATGCCGCGGCGCAGCTGTTTCTCGGTGGCGAAATACAGTTCGCGCAACAGGCTCTGCTTCCAGCTGTTCCACAGGGTTTCGTTGGTGGCGCAGATATCCGCCACCGTCAGGCATACCAGGTAGCGCAGGCGAGTTTCGCTCTGCACTTCGCTGCTGAACTGCTGGATCACCGTCGGATCCTGGATATCGCGGCGCTGCGCGGTGACCGACATCAGCAGGTGGCAGCGCACCAGCCAGGCCACCAGTTGGGTTTCTCGCGAGTTAAGACCGTGCAGCTCGGCGAACTCGACCACGTCCTCCGCGCCGAGGATCGAGTGATCGCCGCCGCGCCCTTTGGCGATATCGTGGAACAAGGCCGCCAGCAGCAGCAGTTCCGGGTGCGGCAGGCGCGGATACAGCTCCACGCACAGCGGATGGCGCGGCCGGGTTTGCGCATCGGCGAAGCTCTCCAGCTTCTGCAGCACCCGGATAGTGTGCTCGTCGACGGTATAGGCGTGGAACAGATCGAACTGCATCTGCCCGACGATCTTGCCCCACTGCGGCATATAAGCCCACAGCACACTGTGACGGTGCATCGGCACCAGCGCGCGCGACACCGCGCCGGGGTGGCGCAGGATGGCCATAAACAGATCGCGTGCTTCCGGGATGGTGCACAGCGGCTGTTTCAGGTGACGGCGCGCGTGGCGCAGCTGGCGCACGGTGGTGGAGTAAATGCCCTTGATCTCGCGGTTGCGCACCATCAGGTAGAACATGCGCATGATGGCTTGCGGCTCGCGGATGAACAGCGTTTCGTCACGCAGATCGATCAGATCGCCGCGCAGCTGGAAATCGTCGTTCAGCGGACGCGGTTTCTCGGTGGCGTCCAGCGCCAGGATGGCCTCGTCGAACAGCTGCAGCAGCATGTGGTTCAGCTCGCTGACGCGCCGCGTCATGCGGTAGAAATCTTTCATCATGCGCTCGACCGGCTCGTTGCCTTCACCTTCATAGCGCAGCAGCTGCGCCACGTTGAGCTGACGATCGAACAGCAGACGATTGTCGTAACGCGGCAGCACCAGATGCAGAGCAAAGCGGATGCGCCACAGGAAGCTCTGACATTCGTTCAGTTCGTTGCGCTCGGCCTGGGTGAGGAAACCGAAGCCGACCATTTCGTCCAGCGAGGTGGCGCCGAAGTGGCGGCGCGCCACCCACAGCAGCGTGTGGATGTCGCGCAGGCCGCCGGGGCTGCTTTTGATATCCGGTTCCAGGTTATAGCTGGTGCCATGGTAGCGCTGGTGGCGTTCCTGCTGCTCGTTGATCTTGGCGTGGAAAAACTGCGGCGAAGGCCAAAAGCCGTCGCTGAAGATGTGTTTTTGCATCTGCAGGAACAGCGCGACGTCGCCGCAGATCATGCGCGATTCGATCAGGTTGGTGGCCACGGTCAGATCCGCCAGGCCTTCCAGCAGGCACTCTTCCAGGGTGCGCACGCTGTGGCCCACCTCCAGCTTGAGATCCCACAGCAGGGTGATGAATTCGCCGACTCGCTGCGACTGCTGTTCCGTCAGCCGGCGCTGGCTGAGCACCAGCACGTCGATGTCCGACAGCGGATGCAGTTCGCCGCGGCCGTAGCCGCCGACCGCCACCAGCGCGGTTTCCGGGATATCTTCGAAGCCGTAGAAGGTCCACAGCCGGCGCAGCAGGCGATCGATGAAGTCGCTGCGCGCCGCCACTAGGCTTTCGGCGCTGGAGCCGGCGTCGAACGCCGCCGCCAGCCACAGCTGAAACTGCTCCAGCCGCTGTTTCAGCACCAGGCAGGTGAGGTCGTCGTCGCCGTAGGCGCTGGGAGAGACGGGTGGCATCGGCACGGCCGGGGCCGCCTGTTGAAGGAGATTGTCAGACATAGTGCGCAGCCCATAAAAAAGGCCGGCATAAGCCGGCCTGGTGATATTCTGCACGCGGCGTTCGCCGCGGTGCTTACATCTCGTGCGTAATGATGTTGGGGATGGTGTCATCCTTGCGCAACGTCATTATTTCGCAGCCGTTATCAGTGACCACAATAGTATGCTCATACTGCGCCGACAAGCTGCGATCTTTGGTTTTTACCGTCCAGCCGTCTTTCATGGTGCGGATGCGGTAGTCGCCGGCGTTGACCATCGGTTCGATGGTGAACGCCATGCCTGCCTGCAGCACCACGCCGCCGTCGTCCGCGTCATAGTGCAGCACCTGCGGTTCTTCGTGGAACACTTCGCCGATGCCGTGGCCGCAGTACTCGCGCACCACGGAGAACTTCTCGGCTTCGACGAATTGCTGAATAGCCTTGCCCAGAGTGCGCAGACGGATGCCCGGTTTGACCATCTTCAGCGCCAGATACAGACTTTCCTGAGTGACGCGGCACAGGCGCTCGCCCAGAATGGTCGGTTTGCCGACGATGAACATTTTCGAGGTGTCGCCGTGGAAACCGTCTTTAATCACGGTCACGTCGATGTTGACGATGTCGCCGTCTTTCAGCGTTTTGTCGTCGCTCGGGATGCCGTGGCACACCACTTCGTTCACCGAGATGCACACGGACTTCGGGAAGCCGTGGTAGCCGAGGCAGGCGGAGATGGCCTGCTGCTCGTTGGTGATGTACTCGTGACAGATACGGTCCAGCTCGCCGGTGGTCACGCCAGGTTTGACGTGCGGCTCGATGATCTCCAGCACTTCGGCAGCCAGGCGGCCGGCCACGCGCATTTTTTGGATGTCATCAGGTGTTTTAATTGAGATTGCCATGAAATTCGTCCGCAGGTGTCGTTATCGTCGACAATAAGAAGCAGTGACTTATGGTATCAGCCCGGCCGGAGGCTGCCAAATTTCATTTCCCGACGCCCGGCGAAAAGCAACAAAAGTTGGTGTCAGCGGCGGGTTTATGGTATAAAGCGCGCCGGCGATCCGCGACTTGGTTCTTGTGACCTGGCAGGAATTGGCCGAAAATACTTTAACTGCACTCATTTTGTGTAAATAACACACACGTATCGGCACATCCGCCGGGGTGCCCTGAGGTGACTTGTCGCCGCCAGGGTCGGCGTTATGGGATACGTGGAGGCATAACCCCAATTAATCTATAGAGGTTTAATCATGGCAACTGTTTCCATGCGCGACATGCTCAAGGCTGGTGTTCACTTTGGTCACCAGACCCGTTACTGGAACCCGAAAATGAAGCCTTTCATCTTCGGCGCTCGTAACAAGGTTCACATCATCAACCTGGAGCAGACCGTACCAATGTTCAACGCCGCTCTGGCTGAACTGAGCAAGATCTCTTCCCGTAAAGGCAAGATCCTGTTCGTTGGTACCAAACGCGCAGCAAGCGAAGCGGTAAAAGACGCTGCGAACAGCTGTGACCAGTTCTTCGTGAACCACCGCTGGTTGGGTGGCATGCTGACTAACTGGAAAACCGTTCGTCAGTCCATCAAGCGTTTGAAAGATCTGGAAATCCAGTCTCAAGACGGCACCCTGGACAAGCTGACCAAGAAAGAAGCGCTGATGCGCACTCGTGAACTGGCCAAGCTGGAAAACTCCCTGGGCGGTATCAAGGATATGGGCGGTCTGCCAGACGCACTGTTCGTTATCGATGCCGATCACGAGCACATCGCGATCAAAGAAGCCAACAACCTGGGTATCCCGGTATTCTCTATCGTTGATACCAACTCCAACCCAGACGGCGTTGACTTCATCATCCCTGGTAACGACGACGCAATCCGTGCAGTAAACCTGTACCTGACTGCTGTTGCTGCCGCTGTGCGTGAAGGTCGTTCTCAAGATCTGGCCGTTCAGGCGGAAGAAGGCTTCGTAGAAGCTGAATAATAAGGCAAGCTCGTCACTGAGCCCTTATTAACCAGGTATTGACATATGTTGGTTAGGGGGGCCTGTAAAGGCCCCCTTTGCTTATCTGAATGAGAACTGTCTCCACGCGAGATAACCGAGGAAAAATAAATGGCTGATATTACCGCTGCCCTGGTAAAAGAACTGCGCGAGCGTACCGGCGCTGGCATGATGGATTGCAAGAAGGCGCTGGTTGAATCCAACGGCGACATCGAACTGGCAATCGAAAACATGCGTAAGTCCGGTGCGATCAAAGCCGCTAAAAAAGCAGGCAACGTAGCTGCTGACGGCGTGATCAAAACCAAGATCGAAGGCAACTACGGCATCATTCTGGAAGTTAACTGCCAGACTGACTTCGTCGCGAAAGACGCCGGTTTCCAGGCGTTCGCCGACAAAGTGCTGGATGCCGCTATGGCCGGCAAAATCACTGACGTTGACGTGCTGAAAGCACAGTTCGAAGAAGAGCGCGTAGCGCTGGTGGCAAAAATCGGTGAAAACATCAACATTCGCCGCGTTGCTTCCCTGGAAGGCGACGTGCTGGGCAGCTACCTGCACGGCGCGCGTATCGGCGTTCTGGTTGCGGCTAAAGGCGCTGACGACGAGCTGGTCAAGCAAATCGCAATGCACATTGCGGCGAGCAAGCCAGAGTTCGTGAAGCCAGAAGACGTGTCTGCTGAAGTGGTAGAAAAAGAGTACCAGGTTCAGCTGGACATCGCCATGCAGTCAGGCAAGCCGAAAGAAATCGCAGAGAAAATGGTTGAAGGCCGCATGAAGAAATTCACCGGCGAAGTTTCTCTGACCGGTCAGCCTTTCGTTATGGATCCGAGCAAATCTGTTGCTCAGGTGCTGAAAGAGCACAACGCTGACGTGACCAACTTCATTCGCTTCGAAGTGGGCGAAGGCATCGAGAAAGTCGAAACCGACTTCGCTGCTGAAGTTGCCGCGATGAGCAAACAGTCTTAATGACTGTCGATGGAACCGCCGTCTGGCGGTTCCATACTATCCAGCCAGAATTACACCGGTGGCAGGCCCTGCAGCGTGATACTCACCTCAGGCGCGTTTCATCGGCTGAAATCCCCAATACTAATACTGCTTCTTAGGACAGAACACCATGGCAACCAATGCAAAACCCGTATATCAGCGTATTCTGCTTAAACTGAGTGGCGAAGCCCTGCAAGGTGCAGAAGGTTTTGGTATCGACGCCAGCGTTTTGGATCGCATGGCTCAGGAAGTGAAAGAGCTGGTCGAACTGGGAATTCAGGTCGGTGTAGTTATTGGCGGCGGGAACTTGTTCCGCGGCGCGGGCCTGGCGCAAGCCGGCATGAACCGCGTAGTGGGCGACCACATGGGAATGCTGGCTACCGTGATGAACGGCCTGGCTATGCGTGATGCACTGCACCGTGCCTATGTGAACGCCCGCCTGATGTCGGCGATCCCGCTGAACGGCGTGTGTGATAATTACAGCTGGGCAGAGGCGATCAGCCTGCTGCGCAACAACCGCGTGGTGATCTTCTCCGCCGGTACCGGCAACCCGTTCTTCACCACCGATTCCGCCGCTTGCCTGCGCGGTATCGAGATCGAAGCGGACGTGGTGCTGAAAGCCACCAAAGTGGATGGCGTATACTCCGCCGATCCGGTGAAAAACCCGGATGCGACGCTGTATGAACAATTAACCTATCAGGACGTGCTGGAGCGCGAGCTGAAAGTGATGGATCTGGCGGCGTTTACGCTGGCCCGCGATCACGGTCTGCCGATCCGCGTGTTCAACATGAACAAGCCTGGCGCACTGCGCCGCGTGGTGATGGGTGAGAACGAAGGTACGCTGATCAGCAAATAAGGCTGTTCGCACCCCTTTTTCGGAGCGCGTGACGCCAGGCGCCGCGCGCTCTTCGAGTACGATTACGGGCTATACTTGAGTATCGCCTGCCAAGTAACCAGCTTCCAAGGGTTTGCAACGTGACTAATGAAATCAGAAAAGATGCTGATTCACGCATGGAAAAAAGCGTAGAAGCATTCAAAAACCAAATCAGCAAGATCCGCACCGGCCGCGCTTCTCCAAGCATTCTGGACGGCATCATGGTGGAATACTACGGCGCCGCTACGCCGCTGCGTCAGCTGGCCAACGTAACCGTAGAAGACTCCCGCACGCTGAAAATCAACGTGTTCGACCGCAGCCTGAGCCAGGCCGTTGAGAAAGCGATCATGAGCTCCGATCTGGGCCTCAACCCGTCTTCCGCCGGTTCTGACATTCGCGTTCCGCTGCCTCCGCTGACCGAAGAGCGTCGTAAGGATCTGATCAAGATCGTGCGCGGCGAAGCCGAGCAGGGCCGCGTAGCGGTGCGTAACGTGCGTCGTGACGCCAACGACAAGGTCAAGGCGCTGCTGAAAGACAAAGAGATCAGCGAAGACGAAGAACGTCGCTCACAAGACGAGATTCAGAAAATGACCGACGCTTACATCAAGCTGGTCGACGCCGCGCTGGCGGAGAAAGAAAAAGAGCTGATGGATTTCTAATCAGCATCGCGCAGAAAGAAAGCGTCGCCTGGGCGGCGCTTTGTTTTTTGTGGCGCTGATCCCGTTTCATCGTACTGAAAGATCATGGACAAGCGGTGTCCAAGGTTCCACACTGGAACACCTCCGATCTCATCAGACAGTTATTCAGAGTGAACTCATGAAGCAACTGACCATTCTTGGCTCGACCGGCTCGGTAGGGACCAGTACCCTGGCCGTGGTCAGGGCGAATCCCGACCGTTTTGCGATCAAAGCGCTGGTGGCCGGCCGTAACGTCGCGGTCATGGCGCAGCAATGCATGGAATTCCGGCCCGCCTTCGCCGCGATGGCGGATGAAAACGCCGCGCGCGAGCTGCGCGCTGTACTGGCGGAAAACGGTGTCGCTACCGAAGTCTTGGCCGGAGAACAAGCGGCCTGCGAGCTGGCAGCGTTGGATGACGTCGATCAAGTGACGGCGGCCATCGTCGGCGCTGCGGGGCTGTTGCCGACGCTGGCGGCGATCCGCGCCGGCAAACAGGTACTGCTGGCCAACAAAGAATCGCTGGTCACCTGCGGCCGTCTGTTTATGGACGCGGTGCGGCAAAGCCAGGCGCAACTGCTGCCGCTCGACAGCGAGCACAACGCAATTTTTCAGAGTTTGCCTGAGAACATTCAGCGTCAGTTGGGATACTCTTCACTGGACAGTCATGGTGTTTCGCGCATCGTGCTTACCGGTTCCGGCGGCCCGTTCCGCACCACGCCGTTGGAACAGTTCGCCGCGATGACGCCGGATCAAGCCTGCGCCCACCCGAACTGGTCGATGGGCCGCAAGATCTCGGTGGATTCCGCCACCATGATGAACAAAGGTCTGGAATACATTGAGGCCCGCTGGCTGTTTAACGCCTCGGGCGAGCAAATGGAAGTGATCCTGCACCCGCAGTCGGTGATTCACTCGATGGTGCGCTATGCCGACGGCAGCGTGCTGGCGCAGTTGGGGACGCCGGATATGCGTACGCCGATCGCCCACGCGATGGCGTATCCGCAGCGCGTGAACTCCGGCGTGGAAGCGCTGGACTTCTGCCGCATCGGTTCGCTGACCTTCGCCGAACCGGAACGCGAACGTTATCCTTGCCTGTACTTGGCGATCGAGGCGTTCGAGGCCGGTCAGGCGGCGACCACCGCGCTGAACGCGGCCAACGAAATCGCCGTGGCGGCATTTTTGCAGCAGCAGATCCGCTTTACCGACATTGCCGCGGTCAATCGCCAGGTGGTGGAACGTCTCGCGCTGCAGGAACCGACCTGCATTGACGCGGTCTTAGACATTGACCGTCAGGCGCGCGCCGCTGCCGAGGAGCGCGTTCGCGCGTTGTGCGGCTGATCACGGCGATTATCCGATTTTGCTCGTAATTCGCGCGTGCCGCAGCGGGGCCGTTTGTTCATGCCCCGCTGAGGTGGTATAGTCTGCGCCACCTGTCAGCGGTTATACCGTTGAATTATGGCCCGATTGGCGCTCTGTGCGCCAATGGCGGCCCGGCTGTGCCGGGTATCGCGAGGGCAGGCTGAAAGCCGTGTCGGGCACACGGCTTTTTTTGCGCGTAAGGGCCTGATGTTCCGGAAAGGCAGTTATATTTCTACTGAGGAAATAAGTACGAGTTATGTCGTCCGCAAACCAACAAGAGGCTAATCCATCTTCCCAGGGGCCGCGCCATGTCGCCATTATCATGGACGGTAACGGACGCTGGGCCAAACGTCAGGGCAAGTTACGTGTCTTCGGTCATAAAGCAGGGGTGAAATCGGTTCGCCGCGCGGTCAGTTTTGCCGCCAGCCACCATTTAGATGCACTCACGCTTTATGCCTTCAGCAGCGAAAACTGGAACCGTCCGGTGCAGGAAGTCTCCGCCCTGATGGAGCTTTTTGTCCGCGCTCTGGATAGTGAAGTAAAAAGCCTGCATAAACATAACGTCAGGCTGCGGGTGATCGGCGATATCAGCCGATTCAGCGCGCGTTTGCAGGAGCGGATCCGCCGCTCTGAAGCACTGACGGAAAATAACGATGGCCTGACGCTCAATATCGCTGCCAACTACGGTGGCCGTTGGGATATCATTCAGGGAGTAAGGGAACTGGCCGAACAGGTACGGGTAGGGGAGTTGCACCCGGATCAGATCAGCGAGGAATTATTGAGCGAGCGGGTTTGCATGAGCGACCTGGCGCCGGTGGATCTGGTTATCCGCACCGGTGGCGAGCATCGCATCAGTAACTTCCTGCTGTGGCAAATCGCCTATGCTGAACTTTACTTTACTGATGTGCTCTGGCCTGATTTCGATGAACTTGTCTTTGAAGGTGCGCTGAATGCATTTGCACAACGTGAGCGCCGCTTCGGGGGAACAACACCTATCGGCGCCGATGCGTCCTAGGGAGAACTTTTGCTGAAGTATCGCCTCATAACTGCTCTGATTTTAATCCCGATCGTTATCGCGGCGCTGTTCCTGTTGCCGCCGCTGGCCTTTGCTCTGGTAACGCTCGTCGTGTGCATGTTAGCAGCCTGGGAGTGGGGCCAATTGGCCGGTTTTACCTCCCGTTCGCAGCGCATCTGGTTGGCGATACTGTGCGGTTTTCTGCTGGCGTTGATGATGCTCAGTGTCCCCGCTTACCATCAATCCGTGCCGCAGATAAGCGGCTCGCTGTGGCTGTCGCTGGCCTGGTGGCTGGCGGCGTTGCTGCTGGTGTTGTTCTATCCCGGTTCGGCCGCTATCTGGCGCAATTCGCGCCCGCTGCGCCTGCTGTTCGGCTTGCTGACCATCGTGCCGTTCTTTTGGGGCATGCTGGCGCTGCGCCAGTTCGGCTACGAGCAAAATCCGTTTACTGGCGCCTGGTGGCTGCTGTACGTGATGCTGCTGGTGTGGGGCGCGGATTCCGGTGCCTACATGTTCGGCAAGCTGTTCGGCAAGCATAAACTGGCACCGAAGGTCTCGCCGGGTAAAACCTGGGAAGGGTTGATCGGCGGGCTGCTGACGTCGGCGGTCATTTCCTGGCTGTTCGGCCGCTACGCGCCACTGAACGTGGTGCCGACCACGCTGTTGGCCTGTTCGGTGCTCGCCGCGCTGGCTTCGGTGCTGGGCGATTTGACCGAAAGCATGTTCAAACGCGAAGCGGGCATCAAGGACAGCGGGCATTTGATTCCCGGTCACGGCGGCATACTGGATCGTATCGACAGCCTGACCGCGGCGGTGCCGGTGTTTGCCTGCCTGATGCTGTTGGTGTTTTAATCCGTCGATGACGGAAAGTGAGGGATGATGGTCAGCGTGCTTTGGAACCTGGTGGCGTTTCTGATTGCGCTCGGTATCTTGATTACCGTGCATGAGTTCGGACACTTTTGGGTTGCCCGTCGTTGCGGCGTGCGCGTTGAACGCTTTTCCATCGGCTTCGGCCGGGCGCTGTGGCGCCGTACCGATCGCCAGGGCACCGAGTACGTCATCGCTCTGATCCCGCTTGGCGGTTACGTGAAGATGCTGGACGAGCGCGTGGAGTCGGTGGCGCCGGAAATGCGCCATCAGGCCTTTAACAACAAAACCGTCTGGCAGCGCGCGGCCATCATCAGCGCCGGCCCCATCGCCAACTTCCTGTTTGCTATCCTTGCCTATTGGCTGGTGTTCATCATCGGCGTGCCGAGTTTCCGCCCGGTGATCGGCGAAATCGCGCCGCAATCCATCGCCGCCAAGGCCGAAATTTCGTCTGGCATGGAACTAAAGTCGGTTGACGGCATCGAAACGCCTGATTGGGAATCAGTTCGTCTGGCGCTGGTGGCGAAGATTGGCGATGCGCAAACCGAAGTCGGCGTCGCGCCGTTCGGCTCTTCGCAGGTGGTGACCAAAACCCTGGATTTGCGCCAGTGGAACTTTGAACCGGACAAGCAGGATCCCGTTGTCGCGCTGGGCATTATGCCGCGCGGCCCGCAGATCGAATCCGTGTTGGCGGAAGTGCAGCCTAACTCGGCGGCGCAAAAGGCGGGTTTACAAGCGGGGGACAGGATCGTTAAAGTCGATGGTCAGCCGTTGGGTCGTTGGCAGACGCTGGTGAAGCGTATCCACGATGGCCCGGGGCAACCGCTGGCTTTGGAGATTGAAAGAAACGGCGCCCCCTTGTCTTTGACGCTGATACCGGATACAAAGCCGGTGGGAAAAGACAAATCGGTGGGGTTTGCAGGCATCATTCCAAAGGTGCTGCCGCTGCCGGAAGAGTATAAGACGATTCGCCAGTATGGACCGTTCCCGGCGCTGTATCAGGCCGGCGACAAGACCTGGCAGCTGATGCGGCTGACGGTCAACATGCTGGGCAAATTAATAACCGGTGATGTAAAGCTGAACAACCTGAGTGGCCCGATCTCGATTGCACAGGGAGCTGGGGCGTCAGCCGGAGTCGGATTCGTGTATTATCTGATGTTCCTGGCGTTGATTAGCGTCAACCTGGGGATCATCAACCTGTTCCCATTACCGGTGTTAGATGGTGGGCATCTCCTCTTCCTGGCGATAGAAAAGCTGAAGGGTGGGCCGGTTTCCGAGCGAGTACAGGACTACAGCTACCGCATAGGTTCGATCGTGCTGGTGTTGTTGATGGGTCTTGCACTTTTCAATGATTTTTCCCGCCTCTAGGGGCGGGGATAGGTTAGGAAGAACGCATAACAACGATGGCGATGAAAAAGTTGCTCATAGCGTCGCTGCTGTTTGGCAGCGCCACCGTATACGGTGCAGACGGGTTCGTAGTGAAAGACATTCATTTCGAAGGCCTGCAGCGAGTTGCCGTCGGTGCGGCGTTACTCAACATGCCGGTTCGCGTCGGCGATACCGTCACTGACGATGACATCAGTAATACCATTCGTGCCTTGTTTGCCACCGGCAACTTCGAGGACGTGCGCGTACTGCGCGATGGTAATACCTTGATCGTGCAGGTGAAGGAACGTCCTACCATCGCCAGCATCACTTTCTCCGGCAACAAGTCGGTGAAAGATGACATGCTCAAGCAGAACCTGGAAGCCTCCGGCGTCCGGGTGGGCGAGGCGCTCGACCGCACCACGATCTCCAGCATTGAAAAAGGGCTGGAAGACTTCTACTACAGCGTCGGTAAATACAGCGCCTCGGTGAAAGCCGTAGTCACGCCGTTGCCGCGCAACCGTGTCGACCTGAAACTGGTGTTCACGGAAGGGGTCTCCGCCAAGATTCAACAAATCAACATCGTCGGCAACCATGCTTTCACCAACGACGAACTGATCTCACGCTTCCAACTGCGTGACGAAGTGCCGTGGTGGAACCTGGTCGGCGACCGCAAATACCAGAAGCAGAAACTGGCGGGCGATCTCGAAACCCTGCGCAGCTTCTATCTGGATCGCGGCTATGCCCGCTTCAACATCGATTCTACCCAGGTGAGCCTGACGCCGGATAAAAAAGGCATCTACATCACCATCAACATCACCGAAGGCGAGCAGTACAAGCTTTCCGATGTTGTCGTGAATGGCAACCTGGCCGGCCACTCGGCGGAAGTCGCTCAGATCACCAAAATTGAGCCAGGCGAGCTGTACAACGGCAGCAAGGTGACCAAAATGGAAGACAACATCAAAACGATGTTGGGCCGTTATGGTTACGCCTACCCGCGCGTCGGCACTCAGCCTGAGATCAACGACGCGGATAAAACCGTCAAGCTGCACGTCAACGTTGACGCGGGCAACCGCTTCTACGTGCGTCGCATCAAGTTCGAAGGTAACGACACCAGCAAGGATTCCGTACTGCGTCGCGAAATGCGCCAGATGGAAGGCGCCTGGCTCGGCAACGAGCAGGTCGAGCAGGGTAAAGAGCGTCTGAACCGTCTGGGCTATTTCGAAACGGTTGACGTGGAAACCCAGCGCGTGCCGGGCACCGCCGATCAGGTCGACGTGACCTATAAGGTGAAAGAACGCAACACTGGTACCTTTAACTTCGGCGTCGGTTACGGCACCGAGAGCGGCGTCAGCTTCCAGGCCGGCGTGCAGCAGGATAACTGGTTGGGTACCGGCTACTCGGTCGGCATCAGCGGCACCAAGAACGACTACCAGACCTATACCGAACTGTCGGTCACCAACCCGTACTTCACCGTTGACGGTGTGAGCCTGGGCGGCCGCATCTTCTACAACGACTTTAAGGCGGATGACGCGGATCTGTCGGACTATACCAACAAGAGTTACGGTATCGACGGCACGCTGGGCTTCCCGATCAACGAAAACAACTCGTTGCGCACCGGCCTGGGCTACGTCCACAACGGTCTGTCGAACATGCAGCCGCAGATCGCCATGTGGCGTTACCTCGACTCGATGGGCGTGGATGCGAACAAGACCGACCGCGCCAGCTACTCGACGGACGACTTTACGCTGAACCTGGGCTGGACCTATAACAACCTGGACCGCGGCTACTTCCCGACCTCGGGTAACCGTACCACGTTGAACGGCAAGGTCACCATTCCGGGCTCGGACAACGAATACTACAAGGTGACGCTGGACAGCGTACAGTACGTGCCGATCAACGACGACCGCACCTGGGTGCTGTTGGGTCGCGGCCGTCTGGGTTACGCGGATGGGCTGGGCGGCAAGGAAATGCCGTTCTATGAGAACTTCTATGCCGGTGGTTCGAGCACCGTGCGCGGCTTCCAGTCCAACACCATTGGTCCGAAGGCGGTGTACTACAACTCCAACTCGTACCAGTGTCAGTTCAACGCCGGCAGCACGACCGATCGTCAGAGCATCTGTAGCTCGGATGACGCGGTAGGCGGTAACGCCATGGCGGTCGCCAGCCTGGAGCTGATCACCCCGACGCCGTTCATCAGCGAGAAATACGCCAACTCGGTGCGGACGTCGCTGTTCATCGATGCCGGTACCGTGTGGGACACCAAGTGGAAGAATACCAACGAAACGCTGATGTACGGCGTGCCGGACTACAGCAAAGCCAGTAATATTCGTTCTTCCGCCGGTATCGCGCTGCAGTGGATGTCGCCACTGGGGCCGTTGGTGTTCTCTTACGCCAACCCGATCAAGAAATACGAAGGCGACAAATCCGAACAGTTCCAGTTTAACATCGGTAAGACCTGGTAACGGGTCTCGCCTCTGGGCATAACAGTTATTAAGAATCGCAATGGCCAGGCGCCCGCCGGCAGAGGGAGATGATTCTCATTGTTTGGTGGGACAAGTCTGGCAAATTGTGTACTTCAGTGTCATATGACACAAATGGGTGATGGTAAGGAGTTTATAGTGAAAAAGTGGTTGTGTGCCGCAGGCCTCGGTTTAGCAATGGCTGCTTCAGCTGGCGTTCAGGCAGCAGATAAGATCGCTGTCGTTAACGTCTCCAGCATTTTCCAACAGCTGCCGGCCCGCGAAACGGTCGCTAAACAGCTGGAAAACGAGTTTAAAGGCCGTGCAAGCGAACTCCAGAACATGGAACGTAGCCTGCAGACCAAAATGCAGCGTCTGCAGCGTGACGGCGCTACCATGAAAGCCAGCGATCGCAGCAAGTTGGAAAAAGACGTGATGGCGCAGCGCGAGCAGTTCTCTCAGAAAGCGCAGGCTTTCGAGCAGGACAACCGTCGTCGCCAGATGGAAGAGCGTAACAAGATCCTGAGCCGCATTCAGGACGCGGTGAAATCTGTCGCCAGCAAAGGCGGTTATGACGTGGTGATCGACGCCAACGCCGTTGCCTATGCAGACTCTTCCAAAGATATCACTGCTGACGTGCTGAAACAGGTTAAATAACACATGCTTTCAATTCGACTGGCTGATTTAGCGCAGCAGTTGGATGCACAATTGCACGGTGATGGCGATCTCGTCATCACCGGCATTGCTTCTATGCATTCGGCACAGCCTGGCCAAATCACGTTTTTGTCAAACAGCCGCTATCAAGAGCAGCTGTCTTCCTGCCAGGCAAGCGCCGTGGTGCTTACCGAAGCGGATTTACCACACTGCCGTGCTGCGGCGCTGGTGGTTAAGAACCCTTACCTGACCTATGCGCGCATGGCGCAGCTGATGGACACCACACCGTCGCCGGCCCAGGATATCGCGCCAAGCGCGGTGATCTCACCTGAAGCGCAGCTGGGGCAGAACGTCGCCATTGGGGCGAACGCGGTGATCGAGTCGGGTGCGGTGCTTGGCGATAACGTGGTTATCGGCCCGGGCTGCTTCATCGGCAAACACGCACGCATCGGCGCGGGAACGCGTCTGTGGGCGAACGTCACGATTTATCATGCGGTCGAAATCGGCCAGCGTTGCCTGATCCAGTCGGGCACCGTGATCGGCGCAGACGGTTTCGGCTATGCGAATGAGCGCGGCGAGTGGATCAAAATCCCTCAGTTGGGCACGGTGATTATCGGCGATCGCGTCGAAATCGGCGCTTGCACCACCATTGACCGCGGCGCTTTGGATAACACCCAAATCGGGAATGGTGTTATCATCGACAACCAATGCCAGATTGCACATAACGTCGTGATTGGCGACAATACCGCCGTCGCCGGCGGTGTGATCATGGCCGGCAGCCTGAAAATCGGCCGCTACTGCCAGATTGGCGGTGCCAGCGTGATCAACGGTCACATGGAAATTGCCGACAAGGTGGTTGTCACCGGAATGGGAATGGTTATGCGACCAATCACCGAACCTGGGGTATACTCTTCGGGCATTCCGTTGCAGCCTAACAAGGTTTGGCGTAAAACCGCTGCGTTGGTGATGAATATCGATGAGATCAGCAAACGCTTGAAAGCTGTCGAACGTAAAGTCGGAAAAGACTAATCATTGCCGCCCGCCCTGGCGGGTACAAAACGAAACGCGTTGGTCGTGAGACCAAAAGCGCAAAGAGATGTTAATTTGCGGCCTGCATGATGATCTCCTTTTGGGGTCAGCGCAGGCCGTGTTGTTGATGCCATCAGTTTTTAGAGACAGGAAGAGTATTTTGACTACTGACACTCATACTCTGGATATTGCAGAAATTTTGGATCTGCTTCCTCACCGTTACCCGTTCTTGCTGGTCGACCGCGTCCTCGAGTTTGAAGAGCACAAATATCTGCGTGCGGTGAAGAACGTATCGGTGAACGAACCGTTTTTCCAGGGCCACTTCCCTGGCAAACCGATTTTCCCAGGCGTATTGATCCTGGAAGCCATGGCGCAGGCCACCGGTATCCTGGCGTTTAAAAGCGTCGGTAAACTGGAGCCGGGCGAGCTGTATTACTTCGCCGGTATCGACGAAGCACGCTTCAAGCGCCCTGTGGTGCCAGGCGATCAGATGGTCATGGAAGTCACCTTCGAGAAAACTCGCCGCGGTCTGACTCGCTTCAAAGGCGTGGCGACCGTTGACGGTAAAATTGTCTGCGAAGCAACCATGATGTGTGCCCGCAGCCGGGAGGCTTAATCCGTGATTGACCAAACCGCCTTTATCCATCCTAGCGCGATAGTCGAAGAGGGCGCCGTGATCGGCGCCAACGTGCATATCGGCCCTTTCTGCTACGTCGGCTCCCAGGTGGAAATCGGCGCCGGCACGGTGCTGAAATCCCACGTGGTGGTGAACGGCATTACCAAGATTGGCTGCGATAACCAGATTTATCAGTTCGCTTCCATCGGTGAAGTGAACCAGGATCTGAAATACGCAGGCGAACCGACGCGCGTTGAAGTGGGCGATCGCAACCGCATCCGCGAAAGCGTCACCATTCACCGCGGCACCGCGCAGGGCACCGGCCTGACCAAAGTGGGCAACGATAACCTGCTGATGGTCAACGTGCACGTTGCTCACGACTGTGTGGTCGGCAATTCTTGCGTGTTGGCCAACAATGCCACGCTGGCGGGGCATGTGGAAATCGACGATCACGCCATCATTGGCGGCATGACGGCGATCCATCAGTTCTGCATTATCGGCGCGCATGTGATGGTAGGCGGTTGTTCCGGCGTCGCTCAGGACGTGCCTCCTTTCGTCATCGCGCAGGGCAACCACGCGACGCCGTTCGGCGTCAACGCGGTCGGCCTGAAGCGTCGCGGTTTTGATAAGGATGAAATGCAGGCGATCCGCAACGCCTACAAAATCCTGTATCGCAGTGAAAAAACGCTGGATGAAGCGAAGGCGGAAATCGAAGCCCTGGCCAAAGAGCAGCCGGTGGTGCAGCAGTACCTCGATTTCTTCACCCGTTCCACCCGCGGCATCATTCGCTGAGCTATGTCGAATCGTCCATTGACTATCGGACTGGTCGCCGGAGAAACCTCCGGTGACATTCTCGGCGCCGGTTTGATCCGCGCGCTCAAGGCGCAGATCCCCGACGCGCGTTTCGTTGGCGTCGCCGGTCCGCTAATGCAGGCCGAAGGCTGCGAAGCCTGGTACGAAATGGAAGAGCTGGCGGTCATGGGCGTGGTGGAAGTGCTCGAGCGCTTGCCACGCCTGTTGAAGATCCGCAAGGATCTCACTCGCCGCTTCGGTGAGCTGCGGCCGGACGTGTTTGTCGGCATCGACGCGCCGGACTTCAACATCACGCTGGAAGGCCGCCTCAAGCAGCGCGGCATTCGCACCATCCACTACGTCAGCCCGTCCGTGTGGGCCTGGCGGCAAAAGCGCGTTTTCAAAATAGGCAAAGCCACCGATTTGGTGCTGGCCTTTCTCCCTTTCGAAAAAGCGTTTTACGATCGTTTCAACGTCCCCTGCCGGTTTATCGGCCACACCATGGCGGACGCCATGCCGCTGCAGCCCGATCGGTTGGCGGCGCGCGCTCAGCTTGGCATCGCTCCGCAGGCGCGCTGTTTGGCCTTGCTGCCGGGCAGCCGCGGCGCCGAAGTCGAGATGCTGAGCGCCGACTTCCTCAAAACCGCGCAGCTGCTGCGCACGCGTTATCCCGAGCTGGAAGTGGTGGTGCCGCTGGTTAACGCCAAACGGCGCGAGCAGTTTGAGCGCATCAAGGCCGAGGTTGCGCCGGATCTGACGGTACATCTGCTGAACGGCCAGGGGCGCGAGGCGATGATCGCCAGCGACGCGGCGCTGCTGGCATCCGGCACGGCGGCGCTGGAGTGCATGCTGGCCAAGTGCCCGATGGTGGTGGGCTATCGCATGAAGCCGTTCACTTTCTGGCTGGCGCAGAAGCTGGTGAAAACGCCTTACGTTTCGCTGCCGAATCTGTTGGCGGGGCGCGAAATTGTCACCGAGCTGCTGCAGCATGACTGCGTGCCGGACAAACTGGCCGCCGCCGTGATGCCACTGTTGGAAGAGAGCCCGGAAACCGACGCGCTGAAACAAACTTTCCTTACCTTGCACCAAAGCATTCGTTGCGGTGCGGACGAACAGGCCGCTCAGGCTGTGTTGGAGCTGGCGAAAGCATGATTGAACCCTTTATCTATCCCGCTGCCACGCTGATTGCCGGTGTGGACGAAGTGGGCCGCGGCCCGTTGGTCGGCGCGGTGGTCACCGCTGCCGTGATCCTCGATCCGGCGCAGCCGATCGTCGGTCTGGCGGACTCCAAGAAACTCAGTGAAAAACGCCGCCTGGCGCTGTATGACGAAATCGTCGCCAAGGCGCTCTCCTGGAGCCTGGGGCGCGCCGAACCGGCGGAAATCGACCAGCTGAATATTTTGCACGCCACCATGTTGGCGATGCAGCGCGCGGTGGCCGGGTTGCATATCGCGCCGGACATGGTTTTAATCGACGGTAACCGTTGCCCGAACCTGCCGATGCGTTCGCAGGCGGTGGTGAAGGGCGACAGCCGTGTGGCGGAGATCAGCGCGGCGTCCATTCTGGCGAAGGTCACGCGCGATCGCGAAATGGCCGAGCTGGACAGCGAGTTCCCGGACTACGGTTTCGCGCAGCATAAAGGCTACCCGACCGCCCTCCACCTGGAGCGGCTGGCTGCGTTGGGCGCCACCGAGCATCATCGCCGCAGCTTCGCGCCGGTGAAAAGAGCGCTGGCGCTGTAGTCTGCGGGCCTGACCGGGCTCGACGATAGCATTAACCCGGGCTCAGCCTGCTGAGCCCCTTCAATCAGGTATCTGGAGATGGCCGAACCTCGTTTTATTCACCTGCGCGTCCACAGTGACTACTCCATGATTGATGGATTGGCCAAGACGGCGCCGCTGGTGAAAAGAGCCGCCGCGTTAGCCATGCCTGCTCTGGCAATCACTGATTTCACCAACCTGTGCGGGCTGGTGAAGTTCTACGGCAGCGCGCACGGCGCCGGGATCAAACCGATCATCGGCGCGGATTTCCATGTGCAAAGCGATGAGCTGGGCGACGAACTGGCTCAGCTGACGGTGCTGGCCAGCAACAACGAAGGCTACCAGAACCTGACGCTGCTGATTTCCCGCGCCTATCAGCGTGGCTACGGCGCCGCCGGCCCGACCATTGATCGCGACTGGCTGATTGAACATCGCGAAGGGCTGATCCTGCTTTCCGGCGCGCGTCAGGGCGACGTCGGCAAGTTCCTGCTGCGCGGTAACCAGGCGCAGGTGGATCAATGCCTGGACTTCTACCAACAGTATTTCCCGGACTGTTACTACCTGGAACTGATCCGCACCGGTCGCCCGGACGAAGAGAACTATCTGCATGCGGCGGTGGCATTGGCCACCGAGCGCGGCTTGCCGGTGGTGGCCACCAACGACGTGCGCTTCCTGGTGGAAGACGATTTTGACGCTCATGAAATTCGCGTCGCCATTCACGACGGATTTACGCTGGACGATCCCAAGCGGCCGCGCAACTACAGCCCGCAACAATACATGCGCAGCGAAGACGAGATGTGCGAGCTGTTCGCCGACATCCCGGAAGCGCTGCTGAACAGCGTCGAAATCGCCAAACGCTGTAACGTCACCATTCGCCTCGGCGAATACTTCCTGCCGCAGTTCCCAACCGGCGATATGAGCACCGAGGACTTCCTGGTGCTCAAATCGAAAGAGGGCCTGGAAGAGCGTCTCGAGTTCCTGTTCCCCGATCCTGAAGTGCGCGCGCAGCGCCGCCCGGAATACGACGAGCGTCTGGACGTTGAGCTGAAGGTGATCAACCAGATGGGGTTCCCCGGCTACTTCCTGATCGTGATGGAGTTTATCCAGTGGTCGAAGGACAACAACGTGCCGGTAGGCCCAGGGCGCGGCTCCGGCGCCGGTTCTCTGGTGGCCTATGCGTTGAAAATCACCGACCTCGATCCGCTGGAATTCGACCTGCTGTTCGAACGCTTCCTGAACCCGGAACGTGTTTCGATGCCCGACTTCGACGTCGACTTCTGCATGGAGAAGCGCGACCAGGTGATCGAGCACGTGGCGGAGATGTACGGCCGCGAAGCGGTATCGCAGATCATCACCTTCGGGACCATGGCGGCGAAAGCGGTTATCCGCGACGTAGGCCGGGTGCTGGGGCACCCGTACGGCTTCGTCGATCGCATCTCCAAACTGGTGCCGCCGGATCCGGGCATGACGCTGGAGAAAGCCTTTGCCGCCGAACCGCAGCTGCCGGAGATTTACGAGGCCGATGAAGAGGTCAAGGCGCTGATCGACATGGCGCGCAAGCTGGAAGGGGTAACGCGCAACGCCGGTAAACACGCCGGGGGCGTGGTGATCGCGCCGACCAAGATCACCGACTTCGCGCCGCTGTACTGCGACGCCGAAGGGCACCATCCGGTGACCCAGTTCGACAAGAACGACGTGGAATATGCCGGGCTGGTGAAGTTCGACTTCCTCGGCCTGCGCACCCTGACCATCATCGACTGGGCGCTGGAAATGATCAACGCCCGGCGCGCCAAGACCGGGCTGGAACCGATCGACATCGCCGCCATTCCGCTCGACGACAAGAAAAGCTTCGACATGCTGCAGCGCTCGGAAACCACGGCGGTGTTCCAGCTTGAATCGCGCGGCATGAAAGATTTGATCAAACGCCTGAAGCCCGACTGCTTCGAAGACATGATCGCACTGGTGGCGCTGTTCCGTCCGGGGCCGCTGCAGTCAGGGATGGTGGATAACTTCATCGACCGCAAGCATGGCCGCGAAGAGATCTCCTACCCGGACATTCAGTGGCAGCACGAGTCGCTCAAGCCGGTGCTGGAACCGACCTACGGCATCATCCTGTATCAGGAACAGGTGATGCAGATTGCCCAGGTGTTGGCCGGCTACACCTTGGGTGGCGCGGATATGCTGCGTCGTGCGATGGGTAAAAAGAACCCGGTCGAAATGGCCAAGCAGCGCGGCGGCTTTGAAGACGGCGCGAAATCGCGCGGCATCGACGGTGAACTGTCGGTGAAAATCTTCGACCTGGTGGAGAAATTCGCCGGTTACGGCTTCAACAAATCGCACTCCGCCGCCTATGCGCTGGTGTCGTATCAGACGTTGTGGCTGAAGGCGCACTATCCGGCCGAGTTTATGGCGGCGGTCATGACCGCCGATATGGACAACACCGACAAAGTGGTGGGGCTGGTGGACGAATGTTGGCGCATGGGGCTGAAGATCCTGCCGCCGGACATCAACAGTGGCCTGTATCACTTCCACGTCAACGACGACGGCGAGATCGTTTATGGCATCGGCGCGATCAAGGGCGTGGGGGAAGGGCCGATCGAGGCCATTATCGAGGCGCGCAACAGCGGCGAACAAGGTTACTTCAAAGACCTGTTCGACCTGTGCGCGCGCTCTGACATCAAGAAACTGAACCGCCGCATTCTGGAAAAACTGATCATGTCCGGGGCGTTCGATCGCCTTGGGCCGCACCGCGCTGCGCTGATGAATTCGCTCGGCGACGCGTTGAAAGCGGCGGATCAGCATGCGAAAGCCGAAGCTATTGGCCAGGTGGATATGTTTGGCGTGCTGGCGGAAGCGCCGGAGCAGGTGGAGCAATCCTACGCCAATATCGCGCCCTGGCCGGAGCAGGTGGTGCTGGACGGTGAACGGGAGACGCTGGGGCTGTACCTGACTGGTCACCCGATCACCCAGTACCTGAAGGAAATCGAACGTTACGCCGGTGGCCAGCGTTTGAAAGACATGCACCCGACGGATCGGGGCAAAATGACTACCGCCGTCGGGTTGGTGGTCGCCGCGCGGGTCATGGTGACCAAGCGCGGCAACCGTATCGGCATCTGCACGCTGGATGACCGTTCGGGCCGTCTGGAAGTGATGCTATTCACCGAAGCGCTAGAAAAATACCAGCATTTGTTGGAAAAAGACCGTATCCTTATCGCCAGTGGACAGGTCAGCTTTGATGACTTTAGCGGCGGGCTTAAAATGATGGCCCGCGAGGTAATGGACATCAGTGAAGCCCGGGAAAAATACGCTCGCGGGCTTGCTATCTCGCTGACTGACAGGCAAATTGATGACCAGCTTTTGAACCGTCTCCGTCAGTCGTTGGAACCCCATCGCTCGGGGACGATTCCAGTGCATCTCTACTATCAACGGGAAGATGCACGAGCCAAGCTGCGTTTTGGCGCAACCTGGCGCGTGACGCCCACCGACCGCTTGTTGATCGACTTGCGGACGTTGGTAGGCAATGAGCAGGTGGACTTGGAATTTGACTAAAATAGGAATGCTATGAGTCTGAATTTTCTTGATTTTGAACAGCCGATTGCAGAGCTGGAAGCGAAAATTGACTCGCTGACTGCAGTCAGCCGTCAAGACGAAAAATTAGATATTAATCTGGACGAAGAGGTTCAGCGCCTGCGTGAAAAGAGCGTTGAGCTGACGCGCAAGATTTTTGCCGATCTTGGGGCTTGGCAAATTGCCCAATTGGCACGCCACCCGCGCCGTCCTTATACCCTGGATTATATCAAACACATCTTTACCGACTTCGAAGAGTTGGCGGGCGATCGCGCTTACGCTGACGACAAAGCGATCGTCGGTGGCATTGCGCGCCTGGATGGCCGCCCGGTGATGATCATCGGGCACCAGAAAGGCCGTGAAACCAAAGAGAAGATCCGCCGCAACTTCGGCATGCCGGCGCCGGAAGGTTACCGTAAGGCGCTGCGCCTGATGGAAATGGCCGCCCGCTTCAAGATGCCGCTCATCACCTTTATCGATACTCCGGGCGCTTATCCGGGCGTGGGTGCGGAAGAACGCGGCCAGTCAGAAGCCATCGCGCGCAACCTGCGTGAGATGTCGCGTCTGAACATCCCGGTCATCTGCACCGTCATCGGCGAAGGTGGCTCCGGCGGCGCGCTGGCGATCGGCGTGGGCGATAAGGTGAACATGCTGCAGTACAGCACCTACTCGGTGATTTCGCCGGAAGGCTGTGCCTCCATCCTGTGGAAGAGTGCCGACAAGGCGCCGCTGGCCGCAGAAGCGATGGGCATTACCGCACCGCGTCTGAAAGAGTTGAAGCTGATCGATTCGGTGATCCCGGAGCCGCTGGGTTCCGCGCACCGCGACGTGCCGGCGATGGCTGCCGCGCTGAAAGCGCAGCTGCTGGCCGATCTGAAAGATCTGGATGGTCTAAACGACGAAGAGTTGCTCAACCGTCGCTACCAGCGTCTGATGAACTACGGCTACTGCTGAGTTCTGTTCTTCGCTGCAAGAAACCGCCTCCGGGCGGTTTTTTTTTGGCTACACACCGCCGGATTTTCGTGGTGTTATAGAGACTTGGCCGTTAACTGACAGGAGCTGCCGATGAATATCATCGCCATCATGGGCCCGACGGGCGTCTACTACAAAGATGAGCCGATCCGCGAGCTCCACGCTGCGCTGGCCACCATGGGATTCCAACTGGTGTACCCCAAAAACAGCGGTGACCTGCTGAAGCTGATCGAAGCCAATGCCCGCATCTGTGGGGTGATCTTCGACTGGGACGACTACAGTCTGGAGCTGTGCAGCGAGATCAACGAGCTGAACGAATACCTACCGCTGTACGCCTTTATCAATACCCACTCCACCTTCGACGTCAGCCTGCATGAAATGCGCATGGTGCTCTATTTCTTCGAGTATGGCCTGAATGCGGCGGACGATATCGCGCAGCGCATCCAGCAGTACACCGCAGAATATATTGATACCATTACGCCGCCGCTGACCAAGGCGCTGTTCAACTACGTGCGCGAAGGGAAGTACACCTTCTGCACGCCGGGCCACATGGCCGGCACCGCGTTCCAAAAAAGCCCGGTGGGCTGCCTGTTCTATGACTTTTTCGGCGCCAATACCCTGAAGGCCGACATTTCGATTTCGGTCACCGAGCTCGGCTCGCTGTTGGATCACACCGGGCCGCACCTCGAGGCCGAAGAGTATATTGCGCGTACTTTCAACGCCGAGCAGAGCTATCTGGTTACCAACGGCACCTCCACCGCCAACAAGATCGTCGGCATGTATTCGGCGCCGGCGGGCAGCACGGTGCTGATCGACCGCAACTGCCACAAATCGCTGTGCCACTTGCTGATGATGAGCGATATCGTTCCGATCTATCTGCGCCCGCTGCGCAACGCCTACGGCATCCTTGGCGGCATTCCGCAGCGCGAGTTCACCCGCGCCAGCATCGCCGCTCGGGTGCAGGAGACCCCGAACGCCACCTGGCCGGTGCATGCGGTGATCACCAATTCCACCTATGACGGCCTGCTGTATAACACCAACTACATCAAGCAGACGCTGGCAGTGCCATCGATCCACTTCGACTCCGCCTGGGTGCCTTACACCAACTTCCATCCGATTTACGACGGCAAGAGCGGCATGAGCGGCGATCGGGTGCCCGGTAAGGTCATCTACGAAACCCAGTCCACCCACAAGCTGCTGGCGGCCTTCTCTCAGGCCTCGATGATTCATATCAAGGGCGACTACGACGAGAGCACCTTCAATGAAGCCTACATGATGCACACCACCACCTCGCCGCACTATGGCATTGTGGCATCGATGGAGACCGCCGCCGCCATGCTGCGCGGCAACCCGGGGCGCCGCTTGATCAATCGATCGGTGGAGCGCGCGTTGCATTTTCGCCGTGAAGTGCAGCGGCTGCGCGAGGAGAGCGACAGTTGGTTCTTTGACATTTGGCAGCCGGAGGAGATCGATGAGGCGCAGTGTTGGCCATTGGATCCTGACGATAACTGGCACGGCTTCGGCCAGACCGATCGCGATCACATGTACCTCGATCCGATCAAGGTGACGATCCTGACGCCGGGCATGAATGAGCTGGGGGCGCTGGAGGAAGAGGGGATCCCGGCGGCGCTGGTGGCGAAGTATCTCGACGAGCGCGGCATCGTGGTGGAGAAGACCGGGCCGTACAACCTGCTGTTCCTGTTCAGCATCGGCATCGACAAAACCAAGGCGATGAGCCTGTTACGCGGCCTGACTGATTTCAAGCGCGCCTACGATCTCAACCTGCGGGTGAAGAACATGCTGCCGGATCTGTACGCCGAGGATCCGGATTTTTATCGCCATATGCGTATCCAGGATCTGGCCGCCGGCATTCATCGGCTGATCCGCCAACACGATCTGCCGCGCCTGATGCAGCGGGCGTTCGACGTACTGCCTGAAATGAAGCTGACGCCGCACCAGATGTTCCAGGAGCAGGTGCGCGGCAATGTGGAAACCTGCGAGCTGGATCAGTTGGTGGGCAAGGTGGCGGCCAATATGATCCTGCCTTATCCGCCGGGCGTGCCGCTGGTGATGCCGGGAGAAATGATCACCGAAGAGAGCCGGGCGGTGCTCGATTTCCTGCTGATGCTGTGCTCTATCGGTGAGCGCTATCCCGGTTTTGAAACCGACATCCACGGCGCCAAACTGACGGAGGACGGGCGCTATCTGGTGAAGGTGTTGAAAGCGCCAGCATAATCGTTTAGGCGAATTCTCGGCAGATCAGGTTCACGCTGTCGAGCGGCAGCGGTTCCTGTGTCAGGCCGCAAAACGGTTGGCCATTGCGCTGCTGGTGATAGCGGCAGCGGTGGCATTCGCCGAACAGCGCCGCATTTTCCTGCCGCTGCAGTTGGCGCAGCAGCTGGGTTAACAGCGCCTGCAACTGTTCGCCGTCCTGCTGCATGGCGTCTTGCGCCTGCTGCAGATAGGCAGGAGGAAACAGAGTCTCCATTAAACTTCGCGATTTTTCTGTCAGCCGCAGCCGCACGCTGCGGCGATCCTTTGCGTCCGCCGTGCGGGCGATCATGCCGTTCAGCTCCAGCTTTTTCAGCGATTGGGACACCGTTCCCTTGGTCAGGCCAAGGTATTCCGCCACGGCCATCGGCGTGTTGGAGTAATGATTACAGCGTGCCAGATAGTAGAGCGCGCTCAGCTGCACCGGCGGCAGGCTTTCCAATTCTTCGTGGCTGCGCAGCCAGCTGCGTTGCAGGCTATTCAGGCGTTCAAGCAGATCAAACAGTTTTAGCATCGTATCCTCATCAGGCTGCGTAAATAGTATCGATTAAAAACTATATTGACAAGTCATTGATGCTGGCATACTGTTCATATTGTTTCGATTCGAAACAATATGGGTAAGTAAACGTGCCCGAAACCGTCAATACCAAGGAGAATGAGGATGACTAAGGCCGTGTTTTATCATGCCGGCTGCCCGGTATGCGTGAGTGCCGAACAGCAGCTGTTGGGACTGTTGAGCGATAACGTGCAGGTGGAAGTGGTGCACCTGGGGGAACGCCCAACGCGCGTGGCGGAAGCTGAGCGCCTCGGCGTGCAGAGTGTACCGGCGCTGGTGGTCGATGGGCAGGTGCTGCACATCAACTTCGGCGCGGCGTTGGCGGATCTGAAGGCCTGAGACGCCGTGTGCTGAATCATGCCCCGCGGCAATCCGCGGGGTTTTTGCCGTTGACGTCATCGCCGCCGCCGGATACCGTGCCCCATCAGAATGAACAGGAGAGGGTTTCTATGCTGGGATTACGTCAGGTGCATCACATTGCGATCATTGGCGCGAACTACGCTGCCAGTAAGCATTTCTATTGCGATATTCTCGGTTTTACCCTGCTGAGTGAAGTTTACCGCGAGGAGCGCGACTCCTGGAAAGCGGATCTCGCGCTCAACGGACAATACACTATCGAACTGTTTTCTTTCCCTTCGCCGCCGGCCCGCGTCAGCCGCCCGGAGGCCTGCGGCCTGCGCCATCTGGCGTTTAGCGTTGACGACATCGATCGGGCCATCGCCCATCTGCAGGCGGCCGGCGTTGCCTGCGAACCGGTGCGCGTCGATCCCTACACCCAATCCCGCTTTACCTTTTTCAGCGATCCTGATGGTTTACCGTTAGAATTATACGAGAGTTAACGGCTTAATCGCCTCCCGGCGGCCACAGCCGGGGGCGGTTATGCTATGATCGCGCCCTTGCCCTACATGCCTACAGAGTTATTTCCGCCATGCAAGAGCCTGCTTTTCGCGTCGGGGAGTGGCTGGTTACCCCTGCCGACAACACCATCAGCCGAGACGGCCGCCAGAAAACGCTGGAACCGCGCCTGATCGACATGCTGTGCTATTTCGCCCGGCACCCCGATGTGGTGCTGAGCCGCGACGAGCTGATCGACAACGTCTGGAAGCGCAATATCGTCACCAACCACGTGGTGACCCAATGTATTTCAGAGCTGCGCAAATACCTGAAAGACGGCGACAGCGACAGCCCGGAATACATTATCACCGTGCCCAAGCGTGGGTATAAGCTGGCGACGTCGGTGATATGGTGTGAAGAGGGCGAGACGCAACCCGCTCCCGCACAGGCGCCGCAGATCGCGGTGATCATGCATGAGCCGGAAGACGGCAGCGATGACGACGACGAGACGCCGTATGTGCCGCCGAGCCGGCCCCGAGCGCCGGTCGCCGCGCCTGACGAAAAGCTGCCGCGCTTTTATCTCCGCTCGACGTTCTGGGTGTGGCTGGCGTTTCTGGCGGCGCTCAGCGTCTGCGTGGCGTTTGTCGGCATCGCCACGCTGTCGCAGCGCGTGCCGGTTTCGACCATGCCGGTGCTGCTCAACCCGCGCGATATCGATATTCGCATTCAGGGCGGCGAGAGCTGCAGCAACTGGATGCCGCAGCTCTCTTATGTGGTGGGCGTCAGCGAGCTGATCACCGATTCGCTCAACACCTACTCGACCTTCCTGGTGCACGACCAGACCAACTATAACTATTCCGGCCCCAGCAACTCGGGCAAGTCGCTGTATATCGAGTTCGTCAATCAGCGCCACTACCGCGCCCAGCAGTGTTTCCTGTCCGTGCGGCTGGTGGATAACGCCGACAGCTCAATCATGTTGGACAAGCGTTACTTCATTACCGCCGATAACCAGCTGAAGATCCAAAGCGATTTCCTCGCCAGCCTGTCCACGGCGCTGAAGCAGCCCTGGCCGCCGCAGTTGGAGCAGCGTCTGGCGCAGCTGCTGCCCGACAACGGGCCGCTGCTGCAGCGCTTCTACCAGGCACATCAATTGTTGATCCACGGTGATGCCGATTCGTTGACTCGCGCCAGCGCTCAGCTGAGCGAGCTGATTAAAAGCGCGCCGAATTTCCACTACCTGCTGGCGGAAAAGGCGCTGGTGGATGTGCTGCGCAATTCTTACCAACCGTTCGACAGCCAGGCCTTGGCACAATTGCGCGCCGATATCAGCCATCTGACGACGATCCCCGAATTGAAAAACACGCCGATCATGCAGCAAGTTCTGGCGGTCGATGCGTTGGCGCAGGGGCGCATTGACGAGGCGCACCGGGCGATCGATCTGGGGATTGAGTTGCAAATGTCGTGGCTGAATTATGTGTTGCTGGGCAAAGTGTATGAAATGCAGGGGCAGAATCATTTGGCGGCGGATTCTTATATTACCGCGTTCAATTTGCGCCCCGGTGAGGATACCTTGCATTGGATCACCAATGGCGTATTCCAGACGTCATTGACCAACGTGGTGCCTTATTTAAATAACTACCAGCACCAATAATTAACCGATACTACGCCGCCATTATTCTCCGGGAATGCTGTCGGCGTTATTTATTGGTGAAGACATGTTGCGCCATTGTGTTATTTTGCTGCGTAATATTGTTCCTTTTCTGTCGTTTGTTATTCATTATTAACCTAGGTATCATTCTGTTTTTAAAAGATGTTTATCTTTTCTTTAGCTTACCTTTTTATCTTGATGTGTTAATCAAAAACCTCAGGTTATCATTTGTATGATCATGAGCGTAATCTCACTTTATCTTTAGGACTTTATTCCCCCCGATGGTTAGCATCCTGACTATCAAGCCGGCTCATTAAAATCTTTTATTTATGGGTGTGGCTTATAAGAAACGTAAATCAGGAGAAACTGACCATGGCTTCACCCAAGAAAATAGGGCTTATTGCCTGCACCGGCGTCGTCGCCGGCAATATGATGGGGAGCGGGATTGCCTTATTGCCCGCCAACCTGGCGAGTCTCGGATCCATCGCCATTTGGGGGTGGGTGATCTCGATTATCGGGGCGATGTCGCTGGCCTATGTGTATGCCCGTCTCGCCACCAAAAACCCGCAGCAGGGCGGCCCTATCGCCTACGCCGGTGAAATTTCCCCGGCCTTCGGTTTCCAGACCGGCGTGCTTTATTACCATGCCAACTGGATCGGTAACCTGGCCATCGGCATTACCGCCGTTTCTTATCTCTCCACCTTCTTCCCGGCGCTGAACAACCCGATACCTGCCGGTATCGCCTGTATCGCCATCGTGTGGGTCTTCACCTTCGTCAACATGCTGGGCGGAACCTGGGTCAGCCGTTTGACTACCCTGGGCCTGGTATTGGTGTTGATCCCGGTGATCGTGACCGCCACCCTCGGCTGGCACTGGTTTGACGCCGCCACCTACCAGGCTAACTGGAATACCTCCGGCACCACCGACAGCCATGCGGTCATCAAAAGTATTCTGCTGTGCCTGTGGGCGTTCATCGGCGTGGAATCCGCGGCGGTCAGCACCGGCATGGTGAAAAACCCGAAACGTACCGTGCCGCTGGCGACCATGCTCGGCACCGGCCTGGCGGGCATCATCTACATCGCCGCCACCCAGGTGATCAGCGGCATGTTCCCGGCGTCTGAAATGGCCGCCAGCGGCGCGCCGTTCGCCATCAGCGCCTCGGCGATTATGGGCAACTGGGCCGCACCGATGGTTTCCGCCTTCACCGCCTTCGCCTGCCTGACCTCACTCGGTTCGTGGATGATGCTGGTCGGCCAGGCCGGGGTGCGCGCCGCCAACGACGGCAACTTCCCGAAAGTGTACGGCGAGCTGGATAAAAACGGCATTCCGAAAAAAGGCCTGCTGCTGGCCGGCTGCAAAATGACCGCGCTGATGGTGCTGATCACCCTGATGAGCTCCGCCGGCGGCAAGGCTTCCGACCTGTTCGGCGAGCTGACCGGCATCGCGGTGCTGCTGACCATGCTGCCTTACTTCTATTCCTGCGTAGATCTGATCCGCTTCGAAGGGGTCAACGTGCGCAACCTGCTGAGCCTAATCGCTTCGGTGTGCGGCTGCGGCTTCTGCTTCATCGCGCTGATGGGCGCCAACTCATTCGAACTGTCCGGCACCTTTATCATCAGCCTGATTATCCTGATGTTCTACGCCCGGAAAATGAATACCCGCCAGGCTGCCAACGCAGCGGCGGTCGATGAAAACACCACGGCCAAAGCGCACTGATTCGCGTCCGCTGACCGACTGAATTTACCCAGCCCCTTTCTTTCCGACCTGTCAGCCGCGACGGGAAGGGGCTTGCTTTGCCAGGAGAAATGCATATGAACGTTATCGCCATCATGAATCACATGGGTGTCTACTTCAAAGAAGAGCCTATCCGTGAACTGCATCAGGCGCTGGAAAGTCTGGATTTCCGCATCGTTTACCCTAACGATCGCGAAGACCTGCTGAAACTGATCGAGAACAACGCCCGCCTGTGCGGGGTGATCTTCGACTGGGACAAATACAACCTGGAGCTGTGCGAAGAGATCAGCCAGCTGAACGAATACATGCCGCTGTACGCGTTCGCCAACACCTATTCCACGCTGGACGTCAGCCTGAACGATCTGCGCATGCAGGTGCGCTTCTTCGAGTATGCGCTTGGCGCGGCAACCGACATCGCCGCCAAGATCAAACAGAATACCGACGAATATATCGACACCATCCTGCCGCCGTTGACCAAGGCTCTGTTTAAATACGTGCGCGAAGGCAAATACACTTTCTGTACGCCGGGCCACATGGGCGGCACCGCGTTCCAGAAGAGCCCGGTGGGCAGCCTGTTCTACGATTTCTTCGGCCCGAACACCATGAAGTCGGATATTTCGATTTCGGTGTCCGAACTGGGGTCGCTGCTGGATCACTCCGGCCCGCACAAAGAGGCGGAGGAGTACATTTCCCGCGTGTTCAACGCCGAACGCAGCTACATGGTCACCAACGGCACCTCCACCGCCAACAAGATCGTCGGCATGTATTCGGCGCCGGCGGGCAGCACGGTGCTGATTGACCGTAACTGCCACAAGTCGCTGACTCACCTGATGATGATGAGCGACATCACGCCGATCTACTTCCGCCCGACCCGCAACGCCTACGGCATCCTCGGCGGCATTCCGCAGAGCGAGTTCCAGCGCGCCACCATCGCCAAGCGCGTGAAGGAGACCCCGAACGCCACCTGGCCGGTGCACGCGGTGATCACCAACTCCACCTATGACGGGCTGCTGTACAACACCGACTTTATCAAGAACACCCTGGACGTGAAGTCGATCCACTTCGATTCCGCCTGGGTGCCTTACACCAACTTCCACCCGATCTATAAAGGCAAGTGCGGCATGAGCGGCGGCCGCGTGGAGGGCAAGGTGATCTACGAAACCCAGTCCACCCACAAACTGCTGGCGGCCTTCTCGCAGGCTTCGATGATTCATGTGAAGGGTGACATCAACGAAGAAACCTTCAACGAAGCCTACATGATGCACACCACCACCTCGCCGCACTACGGCATCGTGGCGTCGACCGAAACCGCCGCGGCGATGATGAAAGGCAACGCCGGCAAGCGCCTGATCCACGGCTCTATCGAGCGCGCGATCAAGTTCCGCAAAGAGATTAAACGCCTGAAAGTCGAGTCCGACGGCTGGTTCTTCGACGTCTGGCAGCCGGAGCATATCGATGAGCCGGAATGCTGGCCGCTGCGCTCCGACAGCGCCTGGCACGGTTTCAAGAACATCGACAACGAACACATGTATCTGGACCCGATCAAGGTCACCATTCTGACGCCGGGGATGAGCAAGGAAGGCGAGATGCAGCCGTTCGGTATCCCGGCCAGCATCGTGGCGAAATACCTCGACGAACGCGGCATCATCGTCGAGAAAACCGGGCCGTACAACCTGCTGTTCCTGTTCAGCATCGGCATCGACAAAACCAAGGCGCTCAGCCTGCTGCGCGCGATGACCGACTTCAAACGCTCGTTCGATCTGAACCTGCGGGTGAAAAACATGCTGCCTTCGCTGTATCACGAAGCGCCTGATTTCTATGAAAACATGCGCATTCAGGATCTGGCGCAGAACATTCACCGCCTGGTGGAGCAGCACAACCTGCCGGACCTGATGTACCGCGCGTTCGAAGTGCTGCCAACCATGGTGATGAATCCGTACCAGGCGTTCCAGAAAGAGCTGCACGGCGAAGTGGAAGAGGTCTATCTGGAAGAGATGGTCGGCAAGGTCAACGCCAACATGATCCTCCCATACCCGCCGGGCGTGCCGCTGGTGATGCCGGGCGAAATGCTGACCGAAGAGAGCCGGCCGGTGCTGGAGTTCCTGCAGATGCTGTGCGAAATCGGCGCGCATTATCCGGGCTTTGAAACCGACATTCACGGCGCCTATCGTCAGGCGGACGGACGTTATCGGGTGAAAGTGCTGAAGGCGAAATAACCGCAGCCAATAAGAGGGGAGGCGCTCGCGCTTCCCCTTTGCCGTTCACCGACTGATGGGAGACCTCCATGAAAACACCCTCACAGCCGCGCGCAATCTACTATGTCGTAGCGATACAAATTTGGGAATATTTCAGCTTTTACGGCATGCGTGCGTTACTGATCCTCTATCTGACCCACCAACTCGGCTATACCGACAGCCACGCCATCGATCTCTACAGCGCTTACGCTTCGTTAGTTTACGTCACTCCTATTCTTGGCGGCTGGCTCGCCGACCGCCTGCTGGGCAACCGCGTCGCGGTGATCGCCGGCGCGGCGCTGATGACCCTGGGGCATATCGTGCTTGGCCTGAGCGCGGTCTCCGCCCAGTCGCTCTATCTGGCGCTGGCCATCATCATCTGTGGCTATGGCCTGTTCAAATCCAATATCAGCTGCCTGCTGGGCGAGCTGTATCCGGCGCAGGACTCGCGCCGCGAAGGGGGCTTCTCGCTGCTGTACGCCGCCGGCAACGTCGGGTCTATTCTGGCGCCGATTGCCTGCGGGTTGGCAGCTGAGCGCTATGGCTGGCACGTCGGCTTTGCATTGGCCGGGATCGGCATGTTCGCCGGCCTGGTGATTTTCCTGCTCGGCGGGCGCCACTTCCGCCACACGCGTGGCGTGAATGTACCGCTGATGCGCGCCAGAAGCCTGGGCCTGCCGCACTGGGGTTGGCTGCTGGTGGTGCTGCTGGCGTCGCCGCTGTTCTTCACGCTGCTGTTTGAACGTGGCTGGGCCGGCTATTTGCTCGGGTTGGTGTGCGTGGCGGCGGTGGTGCTGGTGGCACGCATTATGCTGCGCGCGGACACCGGCCAGCGCCGGGGGCTGTGGCAGATCGTTGTGCTGATGCTGCTAGGCACGCTGTTCTGGGCCTTTGCCCAGCAGGGCGGCAGCTCCATCAGCCTGTTTATCGATCATTTCGTTGACCGGCGCTGGTTCGGCTGGACGGTGCCGACCGCCTTGTTCCAGTCGGTTAACGCCTGTGCGGTGATGCTGGGCGGCGTGGCGCTGGCCTGGCTGGCGAGTGGCGATGGCGACCGCACGCTGCGCATCTGGTGCAAGTTCGCCTTCGGTCTGCTGTTGATCGGCGTCGGCTTTACGCTGATGGCGCTTAATACCCGGCTGCACGGGCCGGGATCGATGGGGCTGATGATCGCCGGTTTGGCGGTGATGGGCTTTGCCGAACTGTTTATCGATCCAGTGGCGATGGCGCAGATCACCCGGCTGAATATCCCCGGCGCCACCGGCGTGTTGACCGGCATCTATATGTTGGCGACCGGTTCGATCGCCAACTATCTGGCGGGCATCATCGCCAATCAGACCGCCGAAGATCACATAGAGGGGGCGGCGATGCAGGCGTATGGCCGCATTTTCGCCCAGATCGGCTGGGGAGCGGCCGGATGTGCGCTGGCGGTGATCGCGGTGCTGGGCGGCTGGTGGCTGCTGACGCGACGCCAGGCCCGGACGGTTAATGCTTGATTGATGGCGGTAGGCGGGGTTAACGTGCAGCTATGTAGAAGTGACAAAGCCTACCGATGGATACTGATCAATTAACGACGCAGGTGGCGGACCAGCTGGGCGCGCAGCAGCGGCTGCTGGTGGCGTTCAGCGGCGGCCTGGATTCCAGCGTGCTGCTGCATCTGCTGGCGGCGTTGCGCCGCCAACGTCCGGCGCTGCAGCTGCGTGCGCTGCACGTGCATCATGGCCTGAGCGCCTTTGCCGACCGTTGGGTTGAGCATTGCCGCAGCCGGTGTGCCGACTGGCAGATCCCGCTGACGGTGACGCACGTGCAGGTAGATGCCCGCCAGGGCGGCATCGAAGCGGCGGCGCGTGCGGCGCGCTATGCCGCCTTCAGCGCAGCATTGGCGGAGGGCGAAGCGCTGCTCACCGCCCAACACCTTGACGATCAAAGCGAAACCTTCCTGTTGGCGCTCAAGCGCGGCAGCGGGCCGGCGGGGTTGTCGGCGATGGCGGCGCGCGCCACGCTGGGCGAGCACCTGCTGTTGCGGCCGCTGCTGGGCTGCTCGCGTCAAACGCTGGAAAATTACGCGCAACGCCACGGCTTGGCCTGGATAGACGACGACAGCAATCAGGACACGCGCTTCGATCGCAATTTCCTGCGGTTGCAGGTGTTGCCGCAGCTCAATCAACGTTGGCCGCACTTCGCCTCGGCGGTGGCGCGCAGCGCCAGCCTGTGCGCCGAACAGGAACAATTGTTGGACGAGCTGCTGGCGGAACCGCTGCAAAGCCTGTTGGCGGCGGATCGCTCATTGGCGATCGACGGTTTGACGGCCTGTTCGCCGGTGCGGCGCTTCGCTCTGTTGCGGCGCTGGATCGCATTGTTCAACGTCACCATGCCGGCGCGTGAGCAGTTGCAGCGTCTGTGGGATGAGGTGGCGCTCAGCCGGGAAGATGCCGAACCGCAGCTGCAGCTCGGCGCCTATCAGATCCGCCGTTTCCGCGGCCGATTGCACCTGTTGCCGCCGCTGGCGGCGCTGCGCGATGTGCATCTGCCCTGGCAGCCTGACCAGCCGCTGACGTTGCCGGACGGGCTGGGGCAGTTGGTTGCCGGTGAGGGCGATCTGGCGCTGCGCGCACCGCAGCCATCGCAGCAGATTAGCATTCGTTTCGGCGGCTTACAGGGCGCGGTGCGCATCGTGGGGCGCGTCCATTCGCGGCCGATAAAAAAACTGTGGCAGGAGCTGGGTATTCCTCCCTGGCAGCGTGAACGCATCCCGTTGATTTATTATGATGAGCAGCTGATCGCCGCGCTGGGCGTATTCGTCTGTGAGGCGGGGCAGGTGCCGGAAGGCGAACGCCCGTGGCGGCTGCGCTGGGAAAAAAATCATAATCGTGAGGATCAATGATGAAGTTTGTGGAAATCGCGCTGTTGGCTGCCGGCCTGTTCAGCCTGCCGGCGTTGGCGGCGGGAGATGCGGCGGCCGGCCAGGCCAAAGCCGCCGCCTGTGCGGCCTGCCACGGCGCGCAGGGCAAGGTGACGGTGCCGATGTACCCGAATCTGGCCGGGCAGAATGCCATGTACCTGCAGCACGCATTGCAGGCGTACAAGAAAGGGGAACGCAACGGCGGCCAGGCCGAGGTGATGAAGGCCTACGTGTCGGGGCTGTCGGATGACGATATCGCCGATCTGGCGGCCTATTACGCCAGCCTGAAGCCCTAAATGACGAGGGCAGCCGTTGGGCTGCCCTGTTGGGATGGGGTTACCGCTGCTCAGTCCGACAGGCTGACGACCACGGTACCGATTTCCGGATGACTGAAACTGCTGATATGGTCCAGACGCAGGTCGCGCTGCTGGCCGTTCTGTTCGATGGTCAGATACTCAACGCGTTTCTTTTGCAGCAGGTCGATCGCCTTGGCCTCGATCACTTCTCCGTCGCGTAACTCCAGCTTCAGAATAAGTTTATGCTGACAGGCGAGTTCCAGGTTGTCGTAGTCATCGCAATTGATGGGTTGGTACTCATCATTCATCAACATAGTCGCTCACCAATAAGTTAGCGGCGGCAAAGGCCGCCTGTTCCCTAACGGAGGACGGTAGCGCATCGTTCGCTGCGACATCGTCCAATGCCTTTAACGCACAAGCCAGCGCATCAGGCACGTAGCCAAGATCTCCACTGCCAATCTCGGCGTAAGTACGGCGTACTAACTCACAGTATTGTTGCACAGTTTCCTCCCTTAAGAACCTCTGCATCATCAAGACTACTATCGCGATGAGGCGCAGGCTCTCGGAGTTTTATCCTATCCTAGACGACTATAGCACAGCTGTTATGGAGTTATCAGCACCCCGGCACGCCTTTCGCACTGCCGTGGCCTGGCCGCGCTGGCGGGGTTTGGCCCTGATCAAGTACACTGTCGCCGGATAATAACGAGGTCACCCATGGCGCTGAAAGCAACCATTTATAAAGCCGCGGTCAATATTGCTGATATGGATCGTCACTTCTACCACGACGCCACGCTGACGCTGGCGCAACACCCGTCCGAAAATGAGCAGCGCATGATGCTGCGCCTGTTGGCCTGGATCTGTCATGCCGACGAGCGGTTGGTGTTCACCAAAGGGCTGAGCGCCGACGACGAGCCGGAGATCTGGCAGCGCAACGACCACAACGGGCTGGAAATGTGGATCGAGATGGGATTACCCGACGAAAAACGCATCCGCAAGGCCTGCAACCAGTCGCCGCGCGTGGTGTTGTACGCTTACGGCGAGCGCGCTGCGCACGTGTGGTGGCAGGGAATGCAGGGTAAGGTGGCCGGCTACAAGAACCTGAGCGTGCGTTTCCTTGACGACGAGCAGTTGGCGCGCCTGACGGCATTGGCCAGCCGCACCATGACGCTGCAGGCAACGCTGCAGGAGGGAACTATTTGGCTGTCCGATGCTCAGAATAGTCTGGAAATCCAGTTTGCCGAGTGGCAGCAGGCACAGGTGTAACCGGTGCTGGAACTGTCAAGAAACGTAGCCATACCGGATAATGAACTGGAATTGACGGCGATCCGCGCACAGGGCGCGGGCGGCCAGCACGTGAACAAAACCTCAACGGCGATCCATTTGCGCTTTGACATCCGGGCATCCAGCCTGCCAGAGTATTATAAGGAAAGGCTGCTGGCGCTGAATCATCATCTCATTACCGCTGATGGCGTAGTGATTATCAAGGCGCAAGAGTATCGCAGTCAGGAATTGAATCGCGAAGCGGCGTTGGCCAGGTTGGTCGCGCTGATTCAGCAGGCGATGGTGATGGAAAAAACGCGCAAGGCGACCAAGCCGACGAAAGGGGCGAAACTGCGTCGCCTGGAAGGCAAGACGCGTAAAGGCGCCACCAAGGCGCTGCGTGGCAAGGTTCGCACTTAGGAATACATGAACACAGTAGGAGAATAACTGTGAAGAAAATTACGGTAGCCCTGTTCTTGGCGGCAGGCGCACTCTCGTTGTTGGGATGCAACAATCATTATCAGCCGAAGGAACAACCGCTGCAGGCGATGCCGCAGAGTTATCAAGGATTGTTGCCTTGCGCCGATTGCGGCGGGCTGGATACGGCGCTGTTCCTGGATGAGGACGGCACCTTTGTTCTGCAGGAAACCTATCGCGGCACCAAAGACGGCGATCAGACCTTTGCCGACTACGGCAAATGGGCGCGCACTGCGGATAAGCTGGTGCTGACCGACAGCACCGGTGAAAAACGTTACTTCCGTCCGGTGGGCAAGAGCCTGGAGATGCTGGATCGCAGCGGCGCGCCGATCGCCTCCAAGCTGAACTATCGCCTGGAGCCGATTGAAAAACCGTTGCCTAAAACGCCGATGGTGATGAAAGGCAGTTACACCTATATGGCGGATGCGGCAGTCTTCAAGGACTGCGCTACCGGCATCACGTTCCCGGTGGATAACAGCATCGCGCTGGAGCAAGGTTACGCCAAAGCCAACAAAAATGCCGGCGAGCCGGTGTTCCTGACCTTCAATGCGCATTTCAGCGTGCAGCCATCGATGGAAGAAGGGCAGATAGAGAAGGCGGTGGTACCGGACGGCAAAATCGCGTTCGACCGCAGCAAAAACTGCAGCAGCAAGTAAGCGTTTTCGGATATAAAAAAACCCGCCTAGGCGGGTTTTTTATTTTCTGGCGTTCGTCGCTCAGCGTTTGATCTGGCCCAGCAGGAAATCAACGATTTCGCCGGTTTTGATCATTTGCTTCTCGCCGACGCGGCGGTTCTTGTACTCGATCTCTTCGTTGTCGAGGTTACGGTCACCGATAACGATAGAGTGCGGCACGCCGATCAGTTCCATATCCGCGAACATCACGCCCGGACGCTCTTTGCGGTCATCGAGGATCACGTCGATGCCATGGGAGCGCAGGGTGTTGTACAGCTCTTCGGCGAGCGCCTGCACGCGGAACGACTTGTGCATGTTCATCGGCAGAATAGCGACCTGGAACGGCGCGATAGCGTCCGGCCAGATGATGCCGCGTTCGTCGTGGTTCTGCTCGATGGCGGCGGCCACAACGCGCGTGACCCCGATGCCGTAGCAACCCATGGTCAGTACCTGGTTACGGCCATCTTCGCCTTGCACGGTCGCTTTCATCGCTTCCGAATACTTGGTGCCGAGCTGGAAGATATGGCCCACTTCGATGCCACGTTTGATCAGCAGCGTACCCTGACCGTCCGGGCTGGCGTCGCCTTCCACCACGTTACGGATATCGGCCACCTGCGGCAGCGGCAGATCGCGCTCCCAGTTGATGCCGAAGTAGTGTTTGCCGTCAACGTTGGCGCCGGCGCCAAAGTCGCTCATCGCCGCCACGCTGCGGTCAGCTACCACCGGCATCGGCAGGTTGACCGGGCCGAGTGAACCCGGGCCGGCACCGACGATGGCGCGAATTTCTTCTTCGGTGGCAAAGGTCAGCGGCGTGGCAACCTGCGCCAGCTTCTCTGCCTTGACTTCGTTCAGCTCGTGATCGCCGCGCACCAGCAGAGCGACCAGCTTGTGGCCGCTCTCTTCGGTGGCGCGTACCATCAGCGTCTTCACGGTTTTTTCCACTGGCAGCGCGAATTGCTCGACCAGCTCGGCGATGGTTTTTGCGTTCGGGGTATCTACCAGGCGCAGCGCTTCGCTGGCTGCCGCGCGCGGAGCCGCCGGCGCGACCGCTTCCGCCAGCTCGATGTTGGCGGCGAAGTCGGAACCGGTGGAGAACACGATATCGTCTTCACCGCTGTCTGCCAGCACCTGGAATTCGTGCGACGCACTGCCGCCGATCGAGCCGGTATCGGCCTGCACCGGGCGGAAATCCAGGCCCATGCGGCTGAAGATTTTGCTGTACGCTTCGTACATCGCGTCGTAAGTCTCCTGCAGAGACTCCTGCGAGGTATGGAAGGAGTAGGCATCCTTCATCAGGAACTCACGGGAACGCATCACGCCGAAACGTGGGCGCACTTCATCACGGAACTTGGTCTGGATCTGGAAGAAGTTCAGCGGCAGCTGCTTGTACGAGCTGATCTCGTTGCGGATCAGATCGGTAATCACTTCTTCATGCGTCGGGCCCAGCACGAAAGGACGGTCACCGCGGTCGACGAAGCGCAGCAGCTCGGGGCCGTATTGCTCCCAACGGCCGCTTTCCTGCCACAGGTCGGCAGGCTGAACCACCGGCATGGACACTTCGATCGCATTAGCATTGTTCATTTCTTCGCGAACGATGTTTTCAACCTTTTTCAGAACGCGCAGGCCGGTCGGCAGCCAGGTATAAAGACCGGAGGCCAGCTTGCGGATCATCCCGGCGCGCAGCATCAGCTGGTGGCTGATCACTTCGGCGTCGGCAGGTGTCTCCTTCAGAGTGGAGAGCAGATATTGGCTAGTACGCATGGTGTTTTGGTTCCGTTAGAACTGCAAATTGCATCGGGCTGCCAGAGTGGCGGCCAAAAAGTGATTTAGTTTACCAGCGCGAGCGGGTCGCCAAAAGAGAGGCGGCGGAATTTTAACGCGGGTCGAGCGACAGCACTTCGGTGTGGCCGTCTACGACGCGCCAGCGCACGTTGAAATCCAGCAGCCAGACGGCGTAATCCCGTTCGACGTCCTCTCCTTTACGATAGGCGGGACGGGGGTCCTGTGCCAGCACCTGGCTGATAAAACGCCTTAATTGCGGGTAGTGCGCCTGATGTTGCTGCAGCTGCTGTTCCGCCTGCGGCGCGAAACGCACCGGCATATCGCCGGCGGGCGCGGCCTGGGCAAAGCCGGCGCGGGCCTGCGGTTGGCTCTCGGCGAACGGCAGATAAGGCTTGATGTCCACCACCGGGGTACCGTCGACCAGATCGAGGCTGCCCAGTTCCAGCGCCACTTCCCCGTTTTTCACCCGTACGCCTTTGAGCTCAATGAGCGACATGCCGAGCGGGTTGGGGCGGAAGGTGGAGCGGGTGGCGAACACGCCCATGCGGGCATTGCCGCCTAAACGCGGTGGGCGTACCGTCGGGCGCCAGCCGCCTTCCATGGTTTGATGGAAAATGAACATCACCCACAGATGGCTGAAATCGCTGAGACCGCGAACCGCTTCCGCCTGGTTGTAGGGCGGTAGCAACAGCAGTTCGCCGCCACCGTCTTCGACCAGCCCAGGTTGGCGGGGCACGGCGAATTTCTCTTTATACGGCGAGCGGATCACGCCGATCTGCTCGAAAACGAATTCGGTCATTTGGACGAGACGTTAAGCGCCGAGCCCTGGCAGACGGCCTGCTGATAACAACCGGCGACGCCGCTGACAATCTGGCAGTCGTGCAGCAGCACGGCGTTGGCCTTCATGTAAGACGCGCGGATTTGCATGCGTTTACGGGCGGTAGCCAGATTCGGTGGGGAGTCTTGTACGGTGGTTTGGCACGATTCGCCGGACACTTCACCCAGATCGCGGAACGGTTTACCCACGAGTTCTTCTGCACTTTTATACAGTTTTACCGGAGCGGGGCGGGCGGCCGGCGTGGTCTTGGCCGGGGCGGTCGTGGTCGGCTTGCTGGTGCTGTTTGTTGAGGATGGCGCGATACGTTGCGATGAACATCCGGCCAGCGCGAGCGCTAACAAACAGAGAGGTAAAACACGCATTGAGATTCCTCTGCCTTAATGAAAGTGGCGCTATTGAAGCAATCTATGGCGGAAATAACAAGACGGGCCTTGGCCCGTCTTGCAATTATAGGAATAAAATTGGCGAATAAGCGCTTACCAGCCTTTCACCGCACCGCCGTTGAAGATTTTGTTGGCGGCGGCGTCAACTTCGTCAGACTGATAGGCCTGCACGAATTTCTTCACGTTTTCCGCATCTTTGTTATCTTCGCGCGCAACCAGCAGGTTGACGTAAGGCGAGTCTTTATCTTCCACGAACAGACCGTCTTTCGCCGGCGTTAGGCCGATCTGGCTGGCGTAGGTGGTATTGATCACCGCCAGCGCGATCTGCTGATCGTCCAGAGAACGTGGCAGCTGAGGCGCTTCCAGCTCAACCAGCTTCAGGTTTTTCGGGTTCTCGGTCACGTCCAGCACGGTCGGCAGCAGGCCAACGCCGTCTTTCAGTTTGATCAGGCCGACTTTCTGCAGCAGCAGCAGCGAGCGGCCCAGGTTGGTCGGATCGTTAGGCAGTGCGATCTGAGAACCTTCTTTCAGCTCGTCCAGCGATTTGATTTTCTTGGAGTAACCGGCGATCGGGTAAACAAAGGTGCTGCCGACCGGCACCAGCTTGTAGCCGCGATCTTTGATCTGCTGATCCAGATAAGGCTTGTGCTGGAAGGCGTTCAGGTCGATATCGCCTTTGCTCAGCGCTTCGTTTGGCAGCACGTAATCGTTGAAGGTGACCAGCTCGACGTCCAGACCGTATTTCTCTTTCGCCACTTTCTGCGCCACTTCAGCCACTTGCTGCTCTGCGCCGACGATCACGCCGACCTTGATGTGGTTTGGATTCTTTTCATCCTGGCCACAGCCCGCCAGAGCCAGAGTGCCGATCAGTGCGCCAATTGTCGCGATGGATTTAAATGTTAACGACATATCCCTTCCTCATTAGACTCGCATTAATATGCTGTGAAACTATTTATGGGTAACGGCTTTGACGATGCGATCGCCGCAGAATTGGATCAGATAAACCAAAACTACCAGTAATACTAATACGGTATTCATAACTGTGGCGTTATAACCGATATAACCGTATTGGTAACCGATTTGGCCCAGACCGCCGGCACCGACCGCGCCGCCCATGGCGGAGTAACCCACCAGGGTGATCAGGGTGATGGTCGCGGCGTTGACCAGGCCCGGTAGGGCTTCCGGCAGCAACACTTTCTTAATGATCTGCATCGGCGTGGCGCCCATGGCGCGCGCCGCTTCCACCAGACCGGACGGGATCTCCAGCAGGGCGTTTTCCACCATGCGCGCGATGAACGGCGCGGCGCCCACGGTCAACGGCACGATGGCCGCCTGAAGACCGATCGAGGTACCGACGATCATGCGGGTAAAAGGAATCATCCAAACCAACAGGATAATGAACGGGATGGAACGGAAGATGTTCACCAGCCCGGACAGGATCTTATACAGCGAATTGTTGGCGATGATCTGCCCCGGGCGGGTCACATACAGCAGCACGCCGACCGGCAGGCCGAGCACGAAACCGAAGAAGCCGGAGACAAAGGTCATCATGACGGTTTCCCACACGCCACGTGCCATCAACCACATCATTGCCTCAGACATAACCCAGAACCTCTACTTTTACCTGATTTTCTTGCAGGAACTTAATCGTCGCCAGCGCGTCTTCGTCGCTGCCGTGCAGCTCCGCCAGCATCACGCCGAATTTCACGCCGCCGGCATAATCCATCTGGGCGCTGATAATGTTGTTGTTCACGTTGAAGCGGCGAGCGGCTTCAGACAGCAGCGGCGCATCGACCGACTGGCCGGTGAATTCCAGGCGCAGCAGCGGCTGACGGTCGCCCTGGCGCTCCGGCGACAGGCGCGCGGCGTAGTCGTCCGGAATATCCAGATGCAGCGTGGACTGAATGAACTGTTGGGCCAGCGGGGTTTTCGGGTGTGAGAACACTTCGCTGACGCTGTCTTTTTCGATCAGTTGCCCCTGGCTGATGACCGCGACCTGGTCGCAGATGCGTTTCACCACGTCCATTTCATGGGTGATGAGCAGAATGGTCAGGCCCAGACGGCGGTTGATGTCTTTCAGCAGTTCCAGGATGGAACGGGTGGTGGCCGGATCCAGCGCGCTGGTGGCTTCGTCGCACAGCAGCACTTTGGGGTTACTGGCCAGCGCGCGCGCGATCGCCACGCGCTGTTTCTGGCCGCCGGACAGGTTGGCCGGATAGGCGTCGTGTTTGTCCGCCAGGCCGACCAGCTCCAGCAGTTCGGTCACGCGCTTTTTGATCTCGGCGCGCGGCGTATTGTCCAGCTCCAGCGGCAGCGCGACGTTGCCGAACACCGTGCGGGAAGAGAGCAGGTTGAAGTGCTGGAAGATCATGCCGATTTGGCGACGGGCGCGCGTCAGTTCGCTTTCCGACAGCGAAGTCAGATCCTGACCGTCGACCAGGACCTGGCCGGACGTAGGGCGCTCAAGCATGTTGGCGCAGCGAATCAGCGTGCTTTTACCGGCGCCGGAAGACCCGATAACGCCATAGATTTGCCCGGCAGGGACGTGAAGGGTCACGTCAGAGAGCGCGGTAATGGTGCGCGAACCCTGCTGGAACACTTTAGTGATGTTAGAAAGTTTAATCATATTCTTCTTATTTTAGCGTGGTTGCCCGTGGCTAGATAAAAGTAAACCTCGGCGTGGAACCAAGGTATGGATCAGATGTTAAGGCGTCTAGACGTCTAAGTCAACGGCCAGCGACGTTCTCCGGCGTTCTCAGTGCGGGGTAAAACATGCGATACTGTCAGCGTATTCAGCCCCTCAGGAGCAAAGCGGTGACACAAAGCGTTCCAGCAATTTTTCTCGATCGTGACGGTACGATTAATGTTGACCATGGTTATGTCCATGAAATCGACAATTTCCACTTTATTGACGGCGTGATTGACGCCTGTCGCGAACTTAAAAAGATGGGCTTCGCGTTGGTGATGGTGACCAACCAGTCCGGCATTGCGCGCGGCAAGTTCAGCGAAGACCAGTTTATGTACCTGACCGAGTGGATGGACTGGTCGCTGGCCGATCGCGATGTCGACTTCGACGGCATCTATTTCTGCCCGCATCATCCGGAGGCGGCAGTAGAGGAGTATCGTCAGGTGTGCGACTGCCGTAAACCGCAGCCGGGCATGCTGTTGCAAGCGCAGCAGGAATTGAACATCGATATGGCCGCTTCTTATATGGTGGGGGATAAACCGGAAGACATGCAGGCGGCGATCGCGGCCGGCGTCGGCACCAAGGTGCTGGTGCGTACCGGCAAGCCGGTGACGGAGCAGGGCGAAAAGCTGGCCGATTGGGTGCTAAATAGCCTGGCGGACCTGCCTGCAGCCATCAAAAAGCGGGTTTAATAGGCGTTACGAATGAATAGTGAGCGGTCAGATAAAAAATGCATATTAACGCTTGTCATTCTGAACCGGCTCCCTATAATGCGCCTCCATCGACACGGAACATGTGAACAACTTCACAGAGTATCCGGGGGTCGCAGAGAAAAAATCCTGAAAATTAGGGTTGACTCTGAAAGAGGAAAGCGTAATATACGCCACCTCGAGTTAGCAAGCGAAAGCGCCTAACTCACTGCTCTTTAACAATTTATCAGACAATCTGTGTGGGCACTCCACAAGACGATATCCAGCATCTTCGGATGCAAAAAAATATCAAGTCTTGAAGAGTGACTAACTGAAGTAAAATTCATGCAGTAAATCTTTGAGCATCGCTTCTCGAGTGGAAGCAAATCAAGCTTTTAATTGAAGAGTTTGATCATGGCTCAGATTGAACGCTGGCGGCAGGCTTAACACATGCAAGTCGAGCGGTAGCACAAGGGAGCTTGCTCCCTGGGTGACGAGCGGCGGACGGGTGAGTAATGTCTGGGAAACTGCCTGATGGAGGGGGATAACTACTGGAAACGGTAGCTAATACCGCATAACGTCGCAAGACCAAAGAGGGGGACCTTCGGGCCTCTTGCCATCAGATGTGCCCAGATGGGATTAGCTAGTAGGTGGGGTAATGGCTCACCTAGGCGACGATCCCTAGCTGGTCTGAGAGGATGACCAGCCACACTGGAACTGAGACACGGTCCAGACTCCTACGGGAGGCAGCAGTGGGGAATATTGCACAATGGGCGCAAGCCTGATGCAGCCATGCCGCGTGTGTGAAGAAGGCCTTCGGGTTGTAAAGCACTTTCAGCGAGGAGGAAGGTGGTGAGCTTAATACGTTCATCAATTGACGTTACTCGCAGAAGAAGCACCGGCTAACTCCGTGCCAGCAGCCGCGGTAATACGGAGGGTGCAAGCGTTAATCGGAATTACTGGGCGTAAAGCGCACGCAGGCGGTTTGTTAAGT